>JBAYFO010000022.1:0-52447 GCA_041667115.1 Ignavibacteriaceae bacterium
AAAAAGAAGAGTTGATATTCCTTTTTCAAAACAAAAAAAGAGTATTGTTGAAATCTTAAAAGCACAAAATTTTATCGTCGATTATCAAATTGTTGAAGACGATAAACAAAATATTCTAAGAGTATTTCTCCGTTATACGAACGGAGTTTCTGCGCTTAGCGGATTACAAAGAATTAGCAAACCCGGGTTGAGAATTTATTCTCAGAAGGAAGAGCTCCCCAGGGTATTAAACGGATATGGAATTTCAATTATCTCCACTTCTAAAGGATTGCTTACAGATAAACAAGCAAAACGTGAAGCAGTTGGTGGAGAAGTTATTTGTAAAATTTGGTAATTTTTAACGGAGTTTTGTAGTGTCACGAATTGGAAAAAAACCGGTAGTTATACCTTCAAATGTAACCGTTAAATTAAACGGTCAAGCTCTTTCGGTCAAAGGTCCGAAAGGGGAATTGCACGATACGTTTCATCCGAATATTTCGCTTGAAATTAAAGATAATGAAATTATCGCATCTCGTTCTAACGATCAAAAAGAAAATCGTGCGTTACACGGATTAACACGTTCTTTAATACAAAATATGATAATCGGTGTTAGCGATGGGTATTCGAAAACTTTAGATATCGTTGGCGTTGGATACCGTGTAGAGTTAAAAGAAAATAATTTACTTATTAATATTGGATATTCTCATCCGGTTTATTTTATGCCTCCGGTAGGAATTACGTTCTTAACTCCAACTCAAACACAAATTGTTATTTCAGGAATTGATAAACAGCTTGTCGGTGCGGTGGCATCAAAAATTAGATCTATACGTAAACCTGAACCTTATAAAGGCAAGGGTATTAAATATTCAACTGAAGTAATAAGAAGAAAAGCCGGAAAGACCGCTGGTAAATAATAGGAGCTTTGGAAAAAGATGTATGTAAAAAAAGCAAATAGAGAACGTTCAAAAACTAAAATTAGAAAAAAGATTTCCGGTACTTCAGTTAGACCTCGTTTAACAGTCTATCGTAGCCTTGGTAAAATCTATGCGCAGATGATTGACGATGTAACCGGTACAACACTTGTTTCTGCTTCAGATGCTACGAAAGATTTAGCGGAAACCATCAAACAAGCAAAAGGCAAAATTGCAAAAAGCAAAGTTGTTGGTAAACATATCGCAAAATTAGCGTTAGAAAAAAATATTACTGCAGCGGTATTCGATAGAAACGGCTATCGGTATCATGGAAGAGTTCAAGCTTTAGCCGAAAGCGCCAGAGAAGGCGGATTAAAATTATAAAATGATTGCCGGGTCGTCTAATGGTAGGACAACGCCCTTTGGAGGCGTCTGCGGAGGTTCGAATCCTCCCTCGGCAGCATAAAAGTTCATGTAAGGTATTTAAACGGAGTATTCATTGAAAAAAAATGTTAAATCGAACGAACCAAGTGACGGACTGAAAGAAAAAGTTGTTCACATTAACCGTGTTGCAAAAGTGGTTAAGGGTGGACGCCGGTTCAGTTTTAATGCTATTGTTGTTGTTGGTAACGGTGAAGGCACGGTTGGTGTTGGTCTTGGAAAAGCAAATGAAGTTACAGATGCAATTTCTAAGGGAATTGACGACGCTAAGAAAAATTTAGTGTCGGTAACGCTTCACAAAAACACAATTCCGCATGAAATTATTGGTAAATTTGGCGCCGGTAAAGTTTTATTGAAACCTGCTTCTGCTGGAACCGGGCTAATCGCCGGTGGTGGAGTAAGAGCCGTTTTGGAAGCTGCCGGAGTTCAGGATATTCTTACGAAGTCTTTAGGATCAAGCAATCCTCATAATCAGGTAAAAGCCACTTTAGATGCATTACAATCTTTAATTAGTGCGAAAGCAATGGCTGCTAAAAGAGTGATGTCAATTAACCAATTGTTTAACGCATAAGTGAGAAGACGATGGCAAAGAAATTAAAAATAACTCAGACACGTAGTATTATTGATAGACCGATAAGACAGAAACGCACAATTGAAGCGTTAGGTCTGGGCAGACCTAATTATCAGGTCATTCATAATGACACTCCTCAGATTAGAGGAATGGTCAAAAAAATTCCCCATTTAGTTTCAGTTCAAGAAATTACTGAATAGTTTAAAAGAAAAGGTTTGTTTTATGGATGTTTTAAGTAATCTAAAATATGCTAAAGGTTCTAGAAAAAACAGAAAAAGAATCGGTAGAGGAGAAGGCTCCGGGCATGGTGGTACATCTACCAAAGGTATGAATGGACAGCATTCGCGCTCCGGTGCAAAATTTAGAGCGTGGTTTGAAGGCGGTCAAATGCCGTTGCAACGTAGAATTCCTAAGTTCGGTTTTACAAACATATTTAAAAAAGAAGTTCAAATAATTAATGTTTCTGATTTACAGAAATTAGCTGATAGAATATCTTTACCTAAGGTCATCACGGTAGAAGTGCTTGAACAATATGGATTACTTTCTTCTAAAAAACTTCCTTTAAAGGTTTTAGGAAACGGTGAACTTAAAGCTAAACTAACTCTCGAAGCAAATGCCGTCAGTCAATCAGCTAAAGCCAAAATTGAAGCTGTTGGCGGTTCAATTAAACTAGTTTAATGCGGATATAAATGTCGAAAATAACTGATACCTTTCGTAATATTTTTAAGATAACGGAACTCCGCCAGAGAATTATTTATACCTTAGTTGTATTATTGATTGTTCGGTTTGGCGCTCACGTAACGGTTCCCGGTGTTGATGCTACGCTTTTAGCGCAGTCAATGAAAAATCAAACAAGTGATAACTTGTTTGGTCTTTATGATTTATTTGTAGGCGGTGCTTTTCACAATGCCGCAATTTTTGCATTGGGAATCATGCCTTACATTTCTGCTTCAATTATTCTTCAATTGATGGGTGCTGTTGTTCCTTATTTCCAAAAACTTCAGCAAGAAGGCGAAGAGGGAAGAAAAAAGATTACGCAATTAACCCGGTATGGAACTGTTTTGATTTCTGCTATGCAAGCTTGGGGTATTACCATTCGGTTAGCTAATATTAATGTTCAGGGTGTTTCAATTATTCCTGCACAAGTACAAGGCGTTGCATGGGTTTTATCGACAATTCTTATTTTAACTGCCGGTACTGTCTTTATGATGTGGCTCGGTGAACAAATAACAGAGAGAGGACTTGGCAACGGTATCTCTTTAATTATTTTCATTGGTATTATTGACCGGTTCCCTTATGCTATGCTAGATGAATATCAAATGATTTCTCAAGGAACAAGAAGTCTGGTTGTTGAAATTGTTGTTTTATCTTTTATGGTTTTAGTAATTGCCGGAGTTATTTTAGTCACCCAGGGAACAAGAAGAATTCCTGTTCAATATGCAAAAAGAGTTGTTGGTAGAAAAGTTTATGGCGGAGTTACACAATATATTCCATTACGTGTAAATACAGCCGGTGTTATGCCTATTATTTTTGCGCAATCAATTATGTTTATTCCGAATACGGTGTTATCGTTTTTCCCGAATAATGAAATGCTGCAAAGTGTTTCAAGTTATTTTGTTTATACTTCACCGGTTTATTCATTTTTGTACGCTTTGATGATCATCTTTTTTACTTATTTTTATACTGCAATTGCTTTTAATCCGAAAGACGTTGCAGATAATATGAAAAAGCAAGGTGGATTTATTCCTGGTATACGACCGGGAAAACATACTTCTGATTTTATCGATAATATTTTAACTAAAATCACTTTACCCGGATCTTTCTTTCTGGCAATCGTTGCAATATTACCTGCATTTGTTGGTCGCTTTGGTGTATCAGGAAGATTTGCTCAATTCTTTGGCGGAACCAGCTTGTTGATTATTGTGGGTGTTGCATTAGATACTTTGCAACAAATTGAATCCCACTTATTGATGAGACATTACGACGGATTTATGAAATCCGGAAAAATCAAAGGCCGAAGAGCTTAAAAAAAATTGATTTTAATTAAGACAAAAAAAGAGATTGATTTTATAAGAGAAAGTTCTCTGATTGTAGCACAAACTCTTCAACTGGTAAAAAGCCATGTTCATCCAGGTGTTACAACAAAAGAATTGGACATAATAGCAGAAGATTTTATTTTATCAAAAAGTGCTAAGCCGGCATTTAAAGGATACTCTCAAGGTGATGGCAATCCTTTTCCGGCAACGATTTGTTCTTCGAGAAATTGTGAAGTTGTACATGGTATTCCTGCAAAAACCGTTTTAGTTGAAGGCGATATTATTTCAATTGATGTTGGAGTAAATAAGAACGGCTATTATGGTGATGCCGCATTAACTGTGGCTGTTGGAAACATCTCTGCCGATATTCAAAAATTGATGGATGTAACAGAAAAATCACTCTATTTAGGAATTGCAGAAGCACTTGAAAATAGACGGTTGCACAATATTTCTCATGCTGTACAATCTTACGTTGAAGAAAATGGTTTTTCAATTGTTAGAGAATTAACCGGGCACGGTGTTGGAAAACGCCTGCATGAGGATCCTTCAATCCCTAATTATGGCAAAAGAGATTCTGGTCCGAAAATGAAAAGCGGAATGACGCTGGCAATTGAGCCGATGGTAAACATGGGAAAGAAAGAAGTCGTATTAGGTTATGACGGCTGGACAGTCCTAACAAAAGATGGATTACCGTCAGCACATTTTGAGCATACAATTTTAGTAACTAACGGGAAACCGGAAATTTTAACAGTCTGTTAATATGGCAAAGCAAGGTCCAATAAAAGTTGATGGAGTAATATCCGAAACATTACCAAACGCACATTTTAAAGTGCAGCTGGATAATGGTCACGAAATTCTTGCTCACATTTCCGGCAAAATGAGAATGCATTTTATAAAAATACTGGTTGGAGATAAAGTATCTGTTGAACTTTCGCCTTATGATTTAACAAAAGGCAGAATTACTTACAGATATAAATAAGCGGAGAAAATATGAAAGTTAGATCGTCTGTAAAGAAAATTTGTGATAACTGTAAAGTTATCAAGCGTAAAGGTGTTGTGCGAGTGATTTGCAAAAATCCTAAACACAAACAACGCCAAGGTTAATTTAAAATAAAGGAGATACATAGTTGGCTCGTATAGCTGGAGTTGATTTACCCAAAAACAAAAAAGTCTTTTTTGGTCTTCAATATATTTTTGGTATTGGTGAACAAGTAGCAAAAGAAGTTTTAGAAAAAGCAAACATTGATCGCGACAAAAAAGTCTCGGCCTTAACCGAAGACGAAGTTGCCGCAATTCGTGGCGTGCTTCAAGCAGATTATAAAGTTGAAGGTGCACTTCGTTCTGAAGTTCAGCAAAATATTAAACGTTTAATGGATATTGGCAGCTATCGTGGTCTTCGACACAGAAGAAGTTTACCTGCGAGAGGTCAACGCACAAGAACTAATTCCAGAACGCGTAAAGGTAAACGGAAAACAGTTGCCGGTAAGAAAAAAACTCCAACTAAGAAATAATTAAATAGATTAAAGGCGAGGCTAAATCTTGGCTAAAAGTGTAAAAAAAACAAAAAAGAAAAATTTAGTAGATTCTAACGGAACTGCACATATTAAAGCGACCTTTAATAATGTTCAAGTAACGTTAGCAGATATTTATGGTAATACTATTTCATGGTCGTCTGCCGGAAGAAACGGATTTAAAGGATCAAGAAAGAACACGCCATTTGCCGCACAAGTTACGGCGGATGCAGCAGCAAAAGAAGCGTATGCGTTAGGGTTACGCCGGGTTGAAGTATTTGTTAAAGGTCCCGGCTCTGGTAGAGAATCTGCTATCCGTGCATTAAGTACTGCAGGAATTGAAGTTACACAAATTAAAGATGTTACTCCTATCCCTCATAACGGTTGCAGACCTCCTAAGAAAAGAAGAGTTTAATTTTATTATTGGAGAAGTAAGTAAATGGCAAGATACACAGGTCCTGTTTGTAAATTATGTAGACGCGAAAAACAGAAGTTGTTCTTAAAAGGACAAAAATGTTTTACGGAGAAATGTCCTCTTGAAAAGAAGAATTATCCTCCGGGACAACATGGTTTAAACCGTCGTGCAAAAATTTCCGAATATGGAATTCAGTTACGTGAAAAACAGAAGATTAAAAGACAGTATGGAGTTCTTGAAACTCAATTTAGAAATTATTTTGAATCCGCTAACAACCAAAAAGGTATTACAGGAGACAATCTTGTAAAAATGCTTGAAAGCAGATTTGATAATGTTGTGTATCGGTTAGGCCTAGCTTCTTCCAGAAAATCTGCAAGACAATTGATTCGACATAGACATGTAATGATTAACGATAGATTGGTTGATATTCCTTCTTATATTCTTAAAGCCGGTGACGTTATTAAAGTTCGTGAGAAAAGTAAAAAACTTGATCTTATTCACAACTCGTTAAAGCGAGTAAAAGATAACGTGTATGCTTGGTTGTCTATTGATAAAGCCACTTTAAGCGGCACATTTTTGCAAGTACCTGAGAGAGCAGATGTTCCTCTTAATGCAAATGAACAGCTTGTTGTTGAACTTTATTCTAAATAATTTTTTTAAGTATGACAGAGGATAGAAATGACTTTAGTAAATTTTAAAATGCCGGAACTGGTTGTTTTAGATGAAGCCACATTCACAAATGATTATGGTAAATTCTCTTTACAACCGCTTGAAAGAGGCTATGGTGTAACCTTAGGGAACTCTTTAAGAAGAGTTCTTTTATCATCATTGCCTGGAGCGGCAATTGTCGCTGTAAAATTTTCACATGTACTCCACGAGTTCAGCACTATACAGGGCGTTGTTGAAGATACAGCTGAAATTATTCTTAACTTGAAGCAAGTGAGAATGAAACATATTAGCAAAAAACCGACGAAGATTGATTTAACCTTCAGCGGTGAAGGAGAATTCACGGCTGCCGATATACAAAAACAGAGTGCTGAAATAGAAATCTTAAATCCTGAATTACACATTGCCACCCTGAATAAATCAGCAAAGTTTGATCTTGAACTTCGTATTGGCAGAGGCAGAGGTTTTGTTCCAGCGAATGAAAATAAATCTCCTGATTTTCCATTAGGAACTATTCCGATAGATTCTATTTATACTCCGATAAGAAACGTTAAATACGATGTAGAAAATGTTCGTATTGGAGATAAAAACGATTTCGAAAAACTTACACTCGAAATTTGGACAGACGGTTCAATTGCTCCTGATGACGCATTAACGCAATCAGCCAAAATCTTAAAAGATCATATTCAACTCTTCATCAATCTTGATTTAGAGCCTGAAGAGAAACAAGCTGAAATTCAACGCGATTCTGAAAAAGAGCGAGTTAAGAAAATATTGTTGACAAATGTTGATGATCTTGAATTAAGCGTACGTGCACACAATTGTTTGAAAGCTGCAAATATCAAAAATATTGCAGAACTGGTAAAACGTGACGAAGCTGAAATGTTGAAATTTAGAAATTTCGGACGAAAATCTCTTTCCGAATTAACCGAAATTGTTGAAACGTTAGGTTTGGAATTCGGGATGGATATTGACAGCTACATTAAAGACGAAAACGAAAACAACTAATTCTCCTAAAAAGGTTTAGCTATGAGACACAGTGTTAAAGGTAGAAAATTAAAAAGAACAGCAAGTCACAGATCTGCGTTATTACGTAATTTAGCTACTTCATTATTCAAACATAAAAGAATTAGAACAACAGTTGCAAAAGCCAAAGAACTTCGCGCTTTTGTTGAACCACTGCTTACAAAAGCAATTACCGGGGATCTTCATAATAAGAAACTTGTAATGGATTCAATTAAGGACAAAGAAGTTGTTAAAGAACTTTTCAGCACTATTGTTACTACTATTGGTGAGCGTAAAGGTGGTTATACCCGGGTTGTAAAACTTGGACGCCGCCTTGGTGACGGTGCAGAAATTGCTATTATAGAATTAGTTGATTACAACGAAGTTGCAAACCAAAAAGCGGTTGAAAGCAAAGAAAAGAAGGAAGCTAAAGGCGAAGCTAAAAAAGCTAAAGCAGCTTCTAAAGATGCGGTTGAAGATGCGAAAGTAGTTGAAGAAACCGTTAAAGAAAAAAAATAAATTCTAAATGATTTGGAGAAAAAAGAGTAGTCGGCTAACCGGTTACTCTTTTTTTATTTATGCACAAAGACCTAATTTTTAAAAAATCAGTTTTTGCAATTTCTGAACTTCCGATTGAAATTCTACCGGAAGTAGTGCTTTGCGGCAGGTCTAATGTTGGTAAATCTTCATTTATAAATTCTTTTTATGGTAAAAAAAATTTAGCGAAAGTAAGTTCCGATCCCGGGAAAACCCGTTCGTTAAATTTTTATGAGATCGACAAATCGTATTATGTTGTTGATCTTCCCGGATTTGGCTATGCGAAAATAGGTCTGGAAGAAAGAAAACGTTGGGGAAAACTGATTGAAGATTATTTCCGTGCGACAAAATCAATAGTTTTGATCTTTCATTTTATTGATAGCCGCCATGAGCCGATGCAGAGTGATTTGGATCTTTTTAAAATGATTTCTTTTTATCAACTGCCCTATTTCATAATTCTAAGCAAAGTTGATAAACTGAATCAATCGCAGATGGCTTCTGCAAAAAAAATGATTTCAACCTATTTCCCGGATTATAGTTTTGGTAAAAATCTTTTTTTCTATTCAATTATGAATAGCAAATGGAAGAGAGAGATCGAAAAGCAATTGTACGGTCATTTAGAACAAGTTAAATTGAATTCAAAAGTTGCTAATAAACCGGGCTAAGGTTATATTTAGCAAAAAATTAATTAAACATTTGCAATGGCTATGGATAAGAGACAAAAGAAGAGATTCCTGTTTTTTTTAATTTTTCCGGTTTTGCTTTCCATTACTTTTTTTGTGCAGGATGTAGCAATCAGAATTATTGCCATTCTCCTTTCCGTCATCTATGTTGGGTCCATTCTTTTTCTTAGAGATAGTTTTCGTAAAACGCCAATCTTTGATCTTCATCCCGAAACAAATGAACCCGATGTTCCGGAAAAGCAATACGCGCCTCCTTCACTCGATCTTGATGAAGATAGTTCATTTGAAATTATTGCGAAACACCCAAGCTCTCACATAATAACCGAAGCAAATTATTTTAAAGTAAAAACTCCTCTCTCTCTGGAAAAACCGCCGGATTTAAAAGAACGATTTTCGGAAATCGTTAATGAAGAACTACCAAAAGAAATAGGATACGACGGACAGTTTTCTTTTATCTTAGAAAAAATTCTTTCGGTAATCAAGGAAGCCTATGCTTCTAATACCGCCATTTTTTTCTGGTATAATAAAAAAAGAGAAAAACTTTCCGTTGAAAAATATGTTTCCAATACAACCGAGGTTACCAAAAGTAAATTGGGGATTGAGGATGACATCCTTAGCAAAATTGTTACCACCGGAGATCCGGAACTACTTTCCGATATTTCAAAAACTGCCGAAGCTGATGTTATCCGCTACTATAATACTCCTCAAGGAATAAAAAGTTTTGTCGGCGTTCCAATTTTTTATGAGAAGGAATTGATCGGCGTTCTGGCAATCGATTCTAAAACCAATGACAGTTTCGGTATTGAAACAATTTTTTCGCTCGGTAGATTTGTCCGCTTAATTACAATACTGATTAATATCTTTGAACAAAAATTTTCAGAATTTGTTTCGCAGAGGAGATTGCACGGTTTACTTAGCTTGATAACGCCTTCATCCTCATTTGAGCATGAAAAAGATGTTATGCAAGCGCTTGAAAAATCAATTGATTTTTTATTAACGTGGGATGCTTTTGTGTTTGTTTACTACAATCCGATGGCAAAAAATTTCAAGACGATGCGGGTGAGAAACAAAACATCGTTAAAATATGTTGGTGAGAATTTAGAAGTTGACCTCAACGGAACACTTGCCGGCAAAAGCATCTTAACAGGGTTGCCTGTAAAGATTGACGACACTTCGGCAAATGATTATAAACGTTTTTCAAAAAATGAAGACGTTACTTTCGACGGTTCATTTGTTGTTATTCCGCTTGTATTTCAAAATCAAAATTATGGCGCGCTTTGTTTTGAAAGCTTGCGCAAAAATGCTTACTCAAAAGCGGATATAGATTTTCTGCTCAGTTCAGTCGGAATTCTATCTTTTATTATTTATTCTTTTGCAACACAAAGTGTTCTGAAAAGTTATTTGGCGATTGATATCGAAACCAAAGCGTTAAATCCAAAAACATTTAACGAGCGGGTTTCGGAAGAATTAATAAAAGCGAAAGAGTTTAATTTAGATTGTTCTCTCGCTTTAATTCGCATTGATGAGTTTCTTGAGCAAGAATCATTATTCGACGGAAACCCTTTTACTAAAATATTAGCTTCCATTTCGGAAATGATCCTTTCCGAAATGAGTCCCTACCGTTTGTTCGGTAGACTTGATGACAAAATGTTCGCAGTGTTTTTTATAAACTATTCTTCAAAAGATGTCTATATCTGGGCTGAAAAATTGCGAGTTAAAGTCGCCCGGCAGCCGATCTCGGTAGTTGCCCGGCAAACAACATTTACAATTTCTGTTGGTGTTGCTTCAGCTAAAGGAAAAACCGACACTGAAGAAGTGCTCTATAACGCGAATCTTGCTTTGGAAAAAGCAATCGAAAGCGGCGGCAATAAAGTCAGAAATATAAACTGAGGTTACAATTAATAATTTTATTTTTATTGTACTGGATGGAGTAGGAATCGGAGAATTACCCGACGCAAATCTTTATGGTGATGTTGGAAGCAGCACTTTGTCCAACATGGCTAAGGCTGTAGGCGGTTTGGATTTGCCTCACTTGCAGGCTCTTGGTCTCGGTAATATTGCGCAAATTGATGGAGTTCCACCGGTATCGGTTCCAACCGCTTCGTATGGAAAATTTAAAGAAATCTCTAAAGGGAAAGACTCTATAACCGGGCACTGGGAACTTGCCGGAATTTCAATCGATTATGATTTTTCCTATTTCCCGAACGGTTTTCCTGATGAGATGTTAAAAAAATTTTTGGAATATACCAAGTGTAAAGGTTATCTCGGGAATAAACCGGCATCCGGAACGGAAATCATTCAAGAACTTGGCGAAGAGCATGTTAAAACCGGTTTTCCTATTATTTATACTTCGGCAGATTCCGTTTTTCAAATTGCTGCGCATGAAGAAATTATTCCGCTGCAACAACTTTATGAAATTTGTCATATTACCCGTGAAAAAGTTATTTCTTCCCCCTATTTGGTTGGACGCGTGATCGCACGTCCGTTTCTTGGTTCAAAAGGACATTTTACAAGAACAACAAACCGGCATGATTATTCAATCGATCCAACAGACAAAACAGTTTTAGATGTATTGTACGAAAACAAGATAACAACTGTTGGTGTGGGAAAAATAAATGATCTTTTTAATAAAAGAGGTGTTCTAATTCAGGATCCGACGAAATCAAATAAAGAAGGCTGTAACAAAATTCTAAACTACACGTCAAAAGTTTCAGATAGCTTTATTTTTGCAAATCTTGTTGATTTTGATGTTTACTTTGGGCACCGGAATGATTCCATCGGTTTTGCAAAAGCGTTGAAAGAATTTGATGATTATCTCCCATCCTTACTTGAAAAATTAGATGATTCTGATGTACTGCTTCTATCGGCTGATCATGGAAACGACCCGACAACTCCAAGCACAGATCATTCACGTGAATATGTACCCCTTTTGTTTTACCGAAATAATAAATTCGGGAAAAATTTAGGAATTCGAGACACCTTTTCCGATGCCGGAAAAACCGTCGCCGAGTTTTTTAAAATTGAAAATTCGCTAAAAGGGAAAAGTTTTTTAAATGAATAAAAGTTCTTTATTCAAAAGATTCAACATCACAAAAGTAGAGTTACTAAAATGATTTTAGGAAAAGTTATCGGTACGGTTTGGTCAACTAAAAAAGATGAAAATTTAGTCGGCTCGAAGCTCTTAATTGTAAGACAGCTAAGCCTGGATTTTAAGGAAAAAGAAAATTTTGTTGTTGCTGTTGATAGCGTAGGAGCCGGTGAGGGAGAAATTGTTCTGGTCGCTACCGGAAGTTCCGCGCGTCAGACAACGACTACAAAGAATCGCCCAATTGACGCTGTGGTTATGGCGATTGTTGATAAGTTGGATATCGCTTCAAATTGAAGCGAAGAGAGAAGAAAAGGGACGATTATTTAGGTTGATAATGCGGTCGAAATACCGTAAATTCGCAAGTCTTTTTTAAAGTCCTTCTAAAACAAAAGGATATTGGATGTATTTCGGAAAAGTTATTGGAAATGTTTGGGCTACAAAAAAGTATGAAGCGATGTTCAGCCTAAAAATGATGATCGTCCAACCTATATCTGCGGAACTGACTAATTTAGGAGAACCGATAATAGCGGTTGATACAGTTGGCGCAGGTCCCGGAGAAATTGTTATCTATATTACCGCAAGTGAAGCAGTCATTCCGCTTCCGGTTGATTTTGCACCGGTTGATGCTTCAATTGTTGGAATTGTTGATACTATAAATTTAGCAAATTAATTACGAGGAAACATACGTGAGAATAACAAAGCAATATACTAATCGTGAGAGCCAGTCTCTCGATAAATATTTGCAGGAAATTGGTAAAGTTAGTCTACTTAATCCCGAGCAAGAAATTGAACTAGCCATTCGTATTAAAAAAGGGGAACAACTTGCCTTAGAGCAACTTACAAAAGCAAATCTCCGCTTTGTGGTAAGCGTTGCTAAACAATATCAAAATCAAGGCTTGTCGCTTGGGGATTTAATCAACGAAGGAAATCTTGGTTTGATAAAAGCTGCGAAAAGATTTGATGAGACAAGAGGATTTAAGTTTATTTCGTACGCGGTGTGGTGGATTCGTCAATCCATTTTACAGGCGTTAGCTGAACAATCAAGAATTGTGCGTTTGCCGTTAAACCGTGTTGGTGCGTTAAACAAAATAGGAAAAGCGTATAGTAATCTTGAGCAGGAATATGAACGCGAACCAAGCGCCGCCGAATTAGCAACCGAACTCGAAATGGATGTTAACGAGGTTGCAGACACACTTAAAATTTCGGGCAGACACGTTTCAATGGATGCACCGTTTGCGCAAGGCGAAGACAATAGACTCCTTGATGTTTTGCAGAACGACCAGCATCCGCAACCTGACCAGACATTAATGACGGAATCTTTAAAAGCTGAAATCGAGAGAGCGCTTTCAACGTTAACGGAACGTGAAGCCGAAGTTATTAAACTTTATTTCGGACTAAATAAAGAACATTCGTTAACCCTTGAAGAAATTGGAGAAAGATTTAACTTAACCCGCGAGCGTGTACGCCAGATCAAAGAAAAAGCGATCAGAAGATTGCGCCATGCATCCCGCAGTAAAAATCTTAAAGCTTATCTCGGATAGTTTTGTGACAAACAAAACTGTTATTGCTTTCTTTTTACTAACAGCCGGTGTACTATTTAGCACCGGCTGTTCTTCCATATCTCAGACCACCCGGTATTCAAAAAATCCTAAAACAGAAAAAGAACCGATCGTTGCTACCAGGTATAATCATGAGGCAGATTCACTCAAAAATACTTCTTCACCCGATACAACCTTTGTAAATGATGACGAAGATGAATTGGAAGATTATGTTGTTGATTCCGCCAGATTTGATTCGAAAGAAATTCTAAAAAAGTTTACGCTGAACGAAAACGCAATTGATAACGACTTCGGAACTTCAAAAGAAAAAATGTTGATGGAAATAATCCGCTGGTTAAATACTCCTTATAAGTATGGGGGAAATTCAAAACACGGGATCGACTGCTCTGCTTTTACTCAAACCGTTTTTAAAAGCTCGTTAAATTTTGATCTTCTCCGTTCCGCACGGGAACAATTTACGCAAGGGGAAGACATTGATAACCCGGAAGATTTGAAATTTGGTGACCTGGTCTTTTTTAATACAAGACGAAGAGTTAGTCCCGGGCATGTAGGTATTTATTTGGGGAATAATATTTTTGCTCATTCAAGTTCAAAACTTGGTGTAGTTGTTTCTTCACTTGAAGAAGGCTATTATAATCAACGTTTTATGGGGGGAAGAAGAATGGAGATGTTCATCCAATCTGATAAATAAAAACTTCTCGCGCTTAAAAGTTCCGCATTACTTACTATTCATCTAATTCAAACCCAACCGGCTTTTCTGCAGACGGCAATTCTTGAACGTCCCGTAATTTTCTCTCAATTGCGCGGGAGCGTTTTGAAGCATCATCAATAGTGTTGCTGGCTTCGGCTAACTTCTTTTGTGTCTTCTCAAGAATATCGCCGAACTTTCCAAATTCAGTTTTAACCGAACCGAGCAGGCTCCATACTTCACTTGAACGTTTTTCTATTGCCAGCGTTCTAAATCCCATTTGCAGACTATTTAAGATCGCTGTTATCGTAGTCGGACCGGTTAACACGACTTTAAATTCAGTTTGTATTTTCTCAATCAACCCGGGACGCCGTAAAACTTCAGCGAACAACCCTTCAACCGGAAGAAACATTAAGGCAAAATCCGTTGTGTTCGGGGGATCGAGATATTTATCAAAAATAGTTTTCGCTTCTCCTTTAATTCTGTTCTCAAGTGCTTTGGAAGCCTCTTCAATAGCGGCTAGATCAACCGCTTCTTGTGCAAGCTGCAAGCGTTGATAATCTTCCATCGGGAATTTTGCATCAATAGGAAGCCAGAGAACTTCATTTTTATCCGTTCCGCGTCCCGGCATTTTAATTGCAAATTCAACTCTATCGCCGCTTCCCTTTTTAGTGGCGATATTTTTTGCGAATTGATCGGGAGTTAATAGCTGGTCAATCAAATTTTCCAGCTGGATTTCTCCCCACGTTCCGCGTGATTTTACATTGGTCAAAACTTTTTTCAGATCACCAACGCCTATTGCCAGAGTTTGCATCTCACCTAACCCTTTGTGGACTTGTTCCAACCGATCACTAACCAGTTTGAAAGATTCTCCCAATCTTTTCTCAAGGGTTGAATGAAGTTTTTCATCAACAGTAATGCGCATCTCTTCTAATTTCTGAGAGTTGTTTTCCTGGAGCAGTTGAAGTTTTTGTTCAACCTTTTCTTTAAGCTCTTCAAATTTCTTCTCATTCATTTGTGTTAGTTTTTCGAGCCGTTCGGAGAAAGTAGTGAATTGATGGAAAAGAGAATCTTCAAATTTTTTGAACGAAGAGAAAACTTCTTCCCGCAAATTACGTTGCTGTAGTCCGGTTTCCTCACGGTTGCGCTGAAACTCTTTTTTTACTTGTTCGTCTAACTTGTCGTAACCTTCCCGGAATTTCTTTTCAATTTCCGGGAGCAAAAGTTCTTCTTTTTTCTGAGAGATTTTTTGATAGAGGATAAATAGGACAATAAGAATTGCGATTTCCGTTGCTAATAAAAAGTACTCCAAGACAGCCTCAATGATTTAATTTTATATGCATTCTTCCCGAAACGGGGGTTGTTCGATTAAAGAGAGAAAAATTATGCTTATATTTAAAGCGAAATTTTAACAAAATTACGGAATATTTTTTGAACAAAGAAAAAATTCTTGTTACTGCAGCCCTTCCTTATGCAAATGGACCTATTCATCTTGGACATTTAGCAGGCGCATATCTTCCTGCTGATATTTTTGTCCGCTACAACCGTTTAAAAGGGAATGATATTTTATTTGTCTGCGGCTCCGACGAACACGGGGTTCCTATTACCATTACCGCCGATAAAGAAGGTCTTAAACCAAAAGACATAATCGATAGATTTCATAACATAAACAAGGATTCATTCGATAAATTCGGAATGAGTTTCGATATTTATTCCCGCACTAGTCTTCCTATCCATCACGAAACCGGCAAAGAATTTTTTCTTGAATTTCATAAACAAGGATTATTGAACGAGAAAAAGACGCTTCAATTTTACGACGAAAAAGCAAATATGTTTTTACCCGATCGTTATGTTGAAGGGACTTGTCCCAACTGCGGAAATGAAAGTGCTCGAAGCGATGAGTGTGAAACTTGCGGCGCGCTTTATGAACCAAGCGCGTTAAAAAATCCTTTAAGTAAGATTAGCGGCAACACTCCCATTTTGAAGGAAACCTCACATTGGTTTTTCCCTCTGGGAAAATTTCAAGAGCGGCTTGAAGCGTATATAATAGAAATGGATGAAAAATATCATTGGAAAGAAAATGTACTTCAGTATTGCAGAAGCTGGTTTAAAGACGGCTTGCAAGATAGAGCCGTAACACGCGATCTGGATTGGGGCATTCCCGTTCCACTTGATGATGCAAAAGGGAAAGTGCTTTACGTCTGGTTTGAAGCGGTTCTCGGTTACATTTCCGCAGCAAAAGAACTTTCTGAAAAGAGGGGAGAACCTGATCTCTGGAAAAATTACTGGCAGGATCCCAACACAAAATATGTAGCCTTTATCGGAAAAGATAATGTGGTTTTTCACACGATCTTCTTCCCGGCAATGTTAATGGCGTGGAATGACGGAAGGGAAGATAAATATGTTCTTCCGCAAAATGTACCCGCAAATGAGTTTTATAATTTTGAAGGAAAGAAATTTTCAAAAAGTAGGAACTGGGGAATTGATGTTATCGATTTCTTGAAAGCATTTCCTCCCGATCCGCTTCGTTATACGCTTGCGGCAAATTTACCGGAGATGCGCGATACCGATTTCCATTGGAAAGAATTCCAGGCGCGTAATAATAACGAGCTTTCTTCAATTCTTGGAAATTTTATTAACCGGACGTTTACTTTCGTATTCAAGAATTTTGAAGGAAAAGTTCCTCCTCAATTTAAGTTAGAGGAAATTGACCAGGAGATGATCTTGCTTTTAGAATCTTATCCGGCAAAGATATCGGCTCTTTTTGAAAATTATAAAATTAAAGACGGTGTTCTGGAAATTATGAATCTTGCTAGAGCAGCTAACAAATATTTTAATGATGCCGAACCCTGGAAGACGATAAAATCAGACAAAGAAAAATGCTCTACCACGTTGAACATTTGTCTGCAAACTATTTTCACTTTGGCTGAATTAATTGAACCGATAATTCCTTTTTCATCGCAAAAAATATTTTCGATGTTGAACACACGCCCGGTAGCATGGGATTTATGCGGCAACCAGCATTTAACCGCCGGACATCAATTAAATGATTTTGAAATTCTTTTCAAAAAAATTGAAGATGAGGAGCTAACTCCTTTTTTAGCTAATCTTGATGCAGCTCCCCCACTTGAGGAAAAAGAAGAGAAGCCCAAAGTGATTGACACATCAATAACGATTGAGGATTTTCAAAAAGTTCATCTAAAAGTTGCCGAGGTTCTCGAAGCGGAAAAAGTTGCAAAGAGTGAAAAACTGTTAAAATTAAAAGTTTCTCTGGGAACAGAAGAAAGACAGATTCTTGCCGGAATAGCCAAACATTATTCGCCGGAAGATATCGTTGGTAAAAAAGTAGTAATAGTTGCAAATCTAAAACCTGCTAAATTGATGGGAATGGAATCTCAGGGAATGATCTTAGCAGTTGAAGGAGATGGAAAACTTCATCTCTTGAACGTTGATTCTTCAATCCCGAACGGTACGAGAGCAAAGTGATGGTGTTAATGGGTCATTTACGAGAAAAGCAGCATGGATAAAGAAAAAGTGAAAATTTCAATTTTATTTACCTTGTTTTTCTAAGGTTCGTTTACTAAAATTCTTAACTAAAATTTCAATTATGAGCAAAAAATCGGAGTTATCTTTATGCAAAAACGTCTCTTGATCTTTTCATTATTTTCTATAGCCCTTTTGTTTTCGGCTTGTTCTCCGAAACAGGGGGAAATTGTTTTAGCCAAATATGATAAAGGAAATGTTACTCTTGGTGAATTTGAAAAAGCATATGCTAAAAATTCCGGCGGTGTTGATGCCGCAAAAAAAGACAGTCTTGAACAATATCAAAAATTCTTAGACTTATATGTTAATTTTAAATTAAAAATTAAAGATGCTTACGAAAGAGGATACGATAAAAATCCTGAGCTGTTGGCTGAATTAAACGATTACAAAAAGAAAGTTGGCGTCAGCTATCTTTTAGATAAAGAACTCGTTGAACCTGCACTCAAGAAATTATATGATCAAAGAAAAATAGAATTGCGTGTTAGCCATATTATGATCCGCCCTGATTCAACCGGTGATGAAGCAGCAAGAGTAAAAGCCAATGCAATTTTAAAAAGAGCGCTTGCCGGTGAAAGTTTTGATAGTTTAGTAAATGAATATTCAGCAGATCAATACTCAAAAGCTAAAGGCGGAGATATTTATTATATCACTGCAGGTTTAATTGTTCCTGAATTTGAAGATGCGGCTTACAAAACAGAAGTAGGGAAAGTCTATCCGGAAGTAGTAAAAACGAGATTCGGGTATCATATTATTAAAGTGACGGAAAAACGGGAAAGAATTCCTTCGATCCGGGTAAGTCATATTCTTATTCCTTTTGCCAATGAAGCAGGAGTAAACGATACCTTAGCGGCTTTTCATAAAATCGACAGCATCAAAACTGCCCTTAAAAACGGAGCTGATTTTGCAAAACTTGCAGAGGAATATTCAAAAGATCCGGGTTCCGCTAAAAAGGGAGGAGACCTGGATTTCTTCTCGCGACGTGTAATGGTTAAAGAATTTGATGAAGCCGCTTTTAATTTAAAAGTTGGTGAAGTTTCAGACATCGTTAAAACCAACTATGGGTATCATATTATCAAACAGACAGATAGAAAACCATATCCGAGTTTTGCCGATGAAAAAGAAGAATTGAAAAAAATCTATAAACAAACAAGATATAATGCCGATTACGATACCTTGTTAAACTTCTATAAGAACAAATATAATTTTAAACTTAGCGAAACCGGAATTGAAAAAATTCACGCTGCAAATGATTCTATAAAAGTCGGTCCCGATTATTTTGACAGCAAATTGCAAACGAATTTTGGCAAAACGGAAGTTTTTAGATTAAATGGAGAAATTTTTAATCTTGATACCGTGCTTAATAAAATTCTTACGCAAGCTGAATTTATGAATAAAGTAATTACGCGCGAAGTATTGAAACAAGCAGCAAATAAAATTGGCGGCGATCTTGCTCTAGAACTCGAAACACTTTCGATGGATAGCCGTTACCCGGAATACGCAGACTTGATGGAAGAATATAAAAACGGAATTTTTATTTTCAAATTGCAGGAAGATGAAATTTGGAACAAAATAAAAATTGACGATGCAAAACTTGAAGAACATTACAACAAGACTAAAGAAAAATATAATTGGACTGACCGCGCAGCTTTTACGGAAATCTTTTCTCGTAAAGATTCCATTATTCAAGTTTGTCAGGATCTTCTGAAACAAGGAATGGATTTTGATTCGTTGGCTGCCAAGTATACCGAAAGAGCCGGAATGAAATCCAAGGGAGGCAAGTATGAAATGATGGATGCTAATAGCTCGCAACTAGCGAAGGAAGCATATAAACTTGAAAAAGTTGGAGATGTCTCTCCTTCAATTGCAAATGCAAACGGATTTTCGTTGTTAAGATTGGATCAAAAAGAGGCTGCCCGTCCAAAAACGTTTGAAGAAGCAAAAGCTGAAGTTTCCGGTTCATTTCAGGAAGCGGAAAGCAAGCGCTTGGAAAACGAATATGTTGAATTATTGCGAGCAAAGTATAAACCGGAAATCAATAAAGAAGAATTATCAAAAGCCTTTAAGAGTGAATAATTTTTTCAAAGCATCGTTCATTTTTGTAGCATTACTTTTTGTCGGCTGTGCAAAAGAAAAGCCGGCTACCGGGTATGTTGCAAAAGTGAACGATGCTTATCTTTATAAAAAGGATTTTACCTTTTCTCCCGATACGAATAGTGCTTACAAAAATGAGTTTATCCGGAACTGGGTTACAACCGAGTTGCTTTCTCAAGAAGCACGGAAGAATGACATTGAAAAAAGTGATGAGTATCGGGAACTCTCAAGCAAAGCGAACAAAGAAATATTAAAAGCGCTTTGGATCAAAAAATATTTAGAAGAAAAAGAGATTGCTTTTTCTTCTAAAGAATTAGAAGCTTATTACCAGAATAAACCGGAAGCATTTAGACTACACCAAGATGCGGTCATATTGAATCAGGTTTACTTTAATCAATATGATAAAGCCATTAAGTTCAGAAATGTACTTCTGGAAAGCGATTGGAATAAAACGCTGAAAGCATTTTCAAATGATTCGTCGCTCGTGGCTTCATCAACAGCTGCATTGGTCTATTATTATCAGATAGGAACCGGTAGCTTATTAAATATTGTTAATGAACTTCAACCGAATGAGGTTAGTCTGGTGTTACCGTTGCAGAACAATCTGTTTACGGTTGTACTTTTGCTTCAAAAATTAAAAAAAGATGAAGTTCCGCCTTTCGTTTCGCTCCGAAAAGAAGTTGAAAAAACTATTAGAGAAGAAAAACAGAAGCAATTGATCGAGGAACATCTGAAGGAATTATATTCACAAAATGATATCGATATTAAAAAATAGGACAAACATGAAGAAGTATTTTCTCTTCCTTTTACTTTTTATATTTCCTGAGCTAGTTGCTCAACAAACTGTAGACAAGGTAATAGCGGTTGTTGATAATGAAATTATTCTAAAGAGCGAATTGGATTATCAAATTAATATGGTTGCGGCTCAGCGTAAAATTGATCCGGCAACTCCGGCGCTGCGAGATCAAGTCTTGAAGATGCTGATTGATGAAAAATTAGTTTATGCCGAAGCGGGACTCGATTCCATTACGGTAACGGAAGATGAAATTGGAAAACAAATTGATTATCAAATTAATCAACTGATTCAGCAATACGGCTCGAAGGAGCGTGTTGAGCAGATGTATAACATGAACCTTGAAAAGATAAAGAGAGAATTGCGCGACGATGTCCGCAAAAATTTGATGATCCAAAAAACGCAGGAAAAAAAGTTTGGACAGGTAGAATCGACACGCCGCGAAGTGGAAGATTTTTTTGCTCAATTTAAAGACAGCCTCGGGGTGATTCCTGAAAAAGTAAAATTATCTCACATTTTTAAGAATCCGCAAACATCATCAAGATTGAAAGAAAAATATAAGGCAGAAGCGCAGGCAATATTGGATTCGATAAAAGCCGGAGGCGACTTTGCCGAATTCGCTAAAAAATATTCTGAAGACCCCGGCAGCGCTGTGCAAGGGGGTGACCTGGGATTTGTTAAGCGCGGAGTTTTTTATCCCGAATTTGAATCAGCTGCGTTTGCACTAAAAGATAATCAACTTTCTGAGGTGATTGAATCACCGGTAGGATTTCATATTATTCAACTATTAGAAAAACGGGGCGAATCAATTCACACCCGTCATATCTTAATTAAAATTAAGGCTGATGATGAAAGCGACCTCAACACGATCCAGTTGTTAACGGATATTCGCGACAGCATCGTCAGAAAAGTCGGAACGTTCTCTGCGTTTGCAAAAAAATATTCCGATGATAAAGAAACAGTAAATCTTGGTGGACAGCTTGGTACTTTTTATCTCAACCAGCTTGATAAATCATTGTTGGAAATTGTAAGCAAGTTGAAAGAAAATGAAATCAGTTATCCAAAGCGCGTTAACTATGCCGCAGATAGTTACGGCTATCATATCGTTTGGTTGGAGAAAAGAATTCCTCAACATAAACCGAATATTGATGTTGATTACACGGAGTTGAAAAAACTTTCCGATGAATATAAAAAGCAAAAATTGTACGCGGCTTGGTTAGAAGAATTAAAAACAAAAATCTTTTGGGAAATTAAAGAATAACAAGAAAGCTGAAGAAGGAAAATTCGCTTGCAAACTACTCATCAAAATAATGACGTTCAGTTAGTTGAACAATTAGCCGGTTCGGTTCAGTCGATTAAAAAAGAGATTGCAAAAGTTATTATCGGTCAAGATGAAATTGTTGACCACTTACTCTTGTCGCTTCTTTCGCGCGGACATTGTTTGCTTGTCGGTGTTCCGGGATTGGCAAAAACGTTGATTATAAAAACGTTAGCCGACGTGCTCGATCTTAAATTTAATCGAATTCAATTCACTCCCGACCTAATGCCAAGCGATATTACCGGAACTGAAATTCTTGAAGAAGACAGTATTACAAAGAAGCGGGACTTCAGATTTATTCTTGGTCCTATTTTCGCCAATGTTATTTTAGCTGATGAAATAAATAGAACTCCTCCTAAAACGCAAGCTGCATTACTTGAAGCGATGCAGGAACATAAGGTTACTATCGCGGGTAAAACGTATCCGCTTGATGAACCATTCTTTGTGTTAGCAACACAAAATCCAATTGAACAGGAAGGGACCTACCCGCTTCCGGAAGCCCAACTTGACAGATTTATGTTTAACCTTTGGCTTGATTATCCTTCACTTGAAGAAGAAAAAGAAATTGTAAAAACCACAACGGGCGGATTTTTTCCTGAATTAAATAAAATAGTTTCAGCCGAAACACTGGTCCATTTTCAACAGTTAGTTAGACGTGTGCCGGTTGCGGATAATGTTATTTCCTTTGCAGTAAATTTTGTGAACAAGACACGCCCGGATAATCCACAAGCTCCGCAGTTTATTAAGGAATGGCTTCGCTGGGGTGCGGGTCCAAGAGCTTCGCAGTATTTGATATTGGCGGCAAAAGCAAAAGCCGTTTGTCAGGGAAGATTTACCCCGAATATTGATGACGTTAAATCCGTTCTGATTCCTGTTCTACGGCATCGCATTATTACAAATTTTAATGCCGAAGCCGAGGGAATTAATTCGGTTGAAGTGATAAAAAAAATATCGGAACTTTAACTTAGATTCTGGTTATCCGGTAATTTTTCCACGCGAAATAAAATTCCATGCTTGCCGTTTTAATTACCGTAGCGGTTGGAATCGCAAGAAGCATCCCTAATAAACCATACAACTGTCCCCCTGCAATAATCAAAAATATTATTATCAACGGATGCATGTGGACGCTTTTCGAAAAAATGAATGGTTGAACAACACCGTTATCTAAAGCGTAAATGATTAAGAGTGAACCTATTATGATAGGCGCTTTAGACAGGTCACCATATTGCAGAAAAGAAATAAGCAAAGCCGGGACTCCGCCGATGATCGGACCAAAATAGGGAATAAGATGACCAACCCCTGCAAGCGCTCCTAATGCAAGCGCATTGTCTACACCAATTAATTGAAATGATAAACCGCATGCCAGCCCGATGAACAGCGCGTCCAGCATCCATCCCCGGACATATCTTCCGAGCTGATGAGTTACTTTTTTTATAACCCAATATGACATTTCTAAATACCGGTTCGGTAAAGCAGAAACCAATCCTTTGATGATTAGGGTTTTATCTCTTAAAATAAAAAAAGTTGTAAAGGGAAGGATAACGATGACGGCAAAAAAGGAAAAAATATTTGTTAAAAAGGGAGAAATTTGATTGAATAAATTTTCTACTATGCCGGATGAAAGTTTATCAACCTGCTGGGAGATAATTTCTCTCGTTACAAAAGGGAAAAAAATTAACAGGTGGTCTTCAAGTAAAACAAACTGACTTCTAATTGTGCCGACATTCAATTTTACAAAAAGCGCGTTAAGCTGGCTTAATATTGTGGGGATCAGATAGGAGTAAATCCCAATCCCCACCAGTGCAAAAACCAGAAATACCAAAAGGATGGCATGTAATCTTTTAAAAGAATTTTTTTCAAGAAAATAGATGATGGGATCAAAAATAAAAGCGAGTAGTACCGAGAGCGCTAAAAGTATGAGCACATCTAACAAATAATAAATCAGGAAAAACAACAAAGGCAAAACAAGAAGGAGAAATAAATAATTCCGCTTTATGATTGCTTCGTTTTGCATCTGTTATGAAACCGCTTCTACTCGTCGAATACCGGGGACTTCCCTAATTAATGCCCGCTCAACTCCCGCCCTTAAAGTCATTTGAGACATCGGGCACGAGCTGCAAGCACCGATTAATTTCACTTGAACAATTCCGTCTTTGGAAACGTTTACCAGTTCTACATCACCGCCATCGGCTTGTAAATACGGGCGAACATTATCAAGTGCTTTTTTTATTCTTTCTTCCATAAAAATTTCTTGTTTTAATTTTCCATCACAATTTCGATTTTAGTCTCCGAGGCACTTGCATTTCTTATGCTAACCTGAGCGGCTAAATTTCTTGCAATTGAATAAATAATGTCTGCATGAACCGAATCAGGAATATCAAAAACAATCGGGACACCTTTATCTCCGCCGATTCGCACACGGGGATCAATAGGAATGCCGCCTAAGAATGGCGCTTCAAGTTCCTCTGCAAGTTTTTCTCCGCCGCCGTTTCCGAAGATATCATATTTATTTCCGGTATCGGGTGCGATAAAATAACTCATGTTTTCTATAATACCAAGCACCGGAACATTTACGCGGTGAAACATTTTTAAACCTTTACGCGCGTCAATTAAAGAAACTTCCTGTGGTGTAGTAACAATTACCGCGCCTGTTAGCGGAATAGTTTGTGCCAGGGTTAATTGAATATCTCCTGTTCCGGGAGGCATATCAAAGATTAAATAATCAAGTTCGCCCCAGGCAACATCTGATAAAAACTGTTTTACTGCACCGCTCGCCATTGGTCCGCGCCAAATAACGGGTGCGTTATCGTCAATTAAAAATCCGATAGACATTAACTTAATTCCAAAATTTTCGAGCGGAAGCATTTTCATTGTTTCTTGATCTTGATAAACGCGGGGCTTTTCTTTAATACCCATCATCAACGGAATACTCGGTCCGTAGATATCTGCATCAATCAAGCCCACCTTAGCTCCATCTTTTGCAAGTGCAACGGCAAGGTTAACGGCAACGGTGCTTTTCCCAACGCCTCCTTTTCCGCTTGCAATAGCAATGGTATTTTTTACACCCGGCAAAATTGCATCTTTAACTTCGTTAGCATGCGATGCCACATTTGAGGTCATTTTTATTTTTATTTCCGATACGTTGGGAAAATCTTGTTTGATCGCATGTTCACAATCGGATTGAATTTTATCTTTTAACGGACAAGCCGGAGTTGTAAGAATAACATCAAACGAAAGTTTGTTTCCATCTATTTGAATGTTGTCAATCATTTTTAGCGTTACAAGGTCTTTGTGAAGGTCGGGGTCGTTCACTCTTTTTAGAGCGTTCAGAATTCCTTCTTTCGTAATTTGCATTTTCATTCCTTTACTGATTTACTTAAAAACATCATTTTGCTTTTTTAATTTTACTTGCTGCTTTCTCAGAGTGTTTCATCAACCATTCCTGAATATTAAATTTCTTTTCATGTTCTTCGGGTTGAATCAGTGTATATTCCATCGAAGCATTTAACCTTCTGGCTTTCGTATTATCTTTTAGATAAGGTAGCAGAATATTATTGATTAAAACATTTTTAAGTTTTGCATCTTCAATTCCAAAGGTGGTTTCGACACGTCCGTCAAGATTCCTTTGCATTAAATCCGCACTGCTCAGAAAGACTTCTTCATTTCCGGTATTAAAGAAATAAAAAATCCTACTATGTTCTAAATATCTTCCGACAATACTTCTTACTGTAATATTTTCACTTAAACCGGGAACGCCCGGCTTTAAACAACAAATTCCACGAACAATCAGTTCAACTTTTACTCCGTTGTTGGATGCTTCGTAAAGTCCGGCGATACAAATCGGATCTACAATAGCATTTAACTTCAAAATTATTTTTCCCTCACCGCCGTTTTTAACATTTTCAATTTCGCGGAAAACTAATCTGAGAAAAGTATTTCGCAGATTTAAAGGAGCGACGATAAGTTTGTTGAATTCCGTCTGTTTGGAATACCCGGTTAAAAAGTTGAAAACATCAGAAACATCTGAACAGAGTTCTTCATTTGTGGTGAAAAGTCCAAGGTCGGTATAAATTTTTGCGGTAGTAGCATTATAGTTTCCTGTTGCCAGATGAACATAGCGTTTGAGTCCTTCGAATTCTTTTCGCACCACTAGAGTCATTTTCGCATGGGTTTTTAATCCGACCAAACCATAAACTACATGAGCGCCAACTTTTTCCAATTCTCTAGCCCAAAAAATATTATTTTCTTCATCGAAGCGGGCTTTCAATTCAACAAGAACGGCAACCTGTTTGCCCCTTTCGGCGGCTTCAATTAAATATTTTACAATTGGAGAATTTGAACCGACGCGGTATAAAGTTTGCTTTATCGCTAATACATCGGGGTCGTTAGCGGCTTGTTTAATAAATTCAATAACAGGTTTAAAAGATTCATACGGATGTTGCAGAAGGATATCTTTTTGCCGGATAAGAGAAAAAATATCTTCATCTTCCTCAAACCATTTTGGTGTTACGGGATAAAAAGATCTTTCCTTTAATTGATGAAGAGGAAGATCGTATAAAATCATTAAATCGCTTAACCCAAGAGGACCGTCATACACGTGGAGATCGTTTTCATGGATCTGTAGATTATCCAGAAGGGTTTCAATCATGTAGTCGGGCATGTCTTTTTCAACTTCAATACGAACGACATTTCCGAATTTCCGCTGCCTGATATTTTCTTCGATCACACGAAGTAAGTCATCAGCTTCATCTTCTTGAATTTCAATATCTGTGTCGCGCGTGATTCTAAACTTATGCGCTTCTAAAATTTCCATTTTCGGAAAGAGAAGGTGAAGGTTGGCTTTTATCAAATCTCCGACCCAAATATATTTAGCCGTAAATCCCTCTCCATCGGCTTTCTTTTTGAGCGGATCAAGAATGTTATCCACCCGCAATAAACGGGGCAGAACGTTCGGGACTTTTACTCGGGCAAAATGTTTATCACCTTTCGGATTTTTTAAAACGACGGCTAAACTTAAACTTAAATTAGAAATATATGGGAAGGGTCTTCCGGGGTCGAAAGCCAATGGTGTTAATACCGGAAAAACTTCTTTTTTGAAATAGGCATTTAATAAATTGTTCTCTTCACTAGTCAGTTCGTTAAGATTGTAAATGAAAACTTTATTCTCTTTTAATCCCTGGATGATTTCATTTTTCCAGAGCTCAACAAGCGATTCCAACATTGGTTTCAGAGTAGCTTCAATTTTCTGCACTTGCTCTCTTGGAGTTAACCCATCAATGGTTGGTTCGGCAACGTTGGCTGCTATTTGCTCTTTCAAACCGGAAACGCGGATCATATAAAATTCATCCAGGTTGGAAAAGAAAATGGAAATGAACTTAATGCGATCCAGCAACGGAATATCTGGATTTAACGCTTCATCATAAACGCGACGGTTAAATTCAATCCAGCTAAGATCGCGGTTAAAAAAATTCTCCGGTTGGGTATATTTTTTTAGTAAATCTTTCCAGGGCATTGTTTACCATATTTCTGTGTTGGTTAAAAAGATATCGATTGCTTTTGCAGCGGTTCTCCCGGCACCCATTGCGAGAATGACCGTTGCTCCGCCTGAAACAATATCTCCACCGGCAAAAACACCTTTCTTTGAAGTTTTCATTGATTCTTCGTTTACAATAATATTACCCCATTTGTTGTAAGATAAATCGGGTGTGGTTTTTTGAATGATCGGGTTTGAACCGTTGCCGATTGCAACAACCGCCATATCTAAATCGGTAATATATTCTGAATTAGGAATTGGAACAGGTCTTCTTCTGCCCGAAGCATCGGGTTCGCCGAGTTCCATTTTTTGTAATTTCACACCATGAAGCCATCCGTTTTCGTCTCCAAGAAATGCTAAAGGATTTGTAAGAAATATAAACTCAATTCCTTCCTGTTTTGCGTGATGAACTTCTTCAAGACGCGCGGGCATTTCTTTTTCGGAACGACGGTACATAATGTAGGCATTTTTTGCACCGAGACGTTTAGCCGTGCGAACGGCATCCATTGCGGTGTTTCCTCCGCCAAAGACCGCTACGTTTTTATCCTTACAATCAAAAACCGGAGTGTCATATTCGGGAAACTTGTATGCTTTCATCAAATTTACACGTGTAAGAAATTCATTAGCTGAATAAACACCGTTATAATTTTCTCCCGGAATGTTCATAAAGTAGGGAAGACCCGCACCGACGGCAATAAAAACTGCACTGTACCCGTTTTCAAAAAGTTCGTCGATGGTATCGGTAAACCCGATCACTGCATTTGTTTGAAATTCAACCCCGAGAGTTTTTAATGCATCAACTTCGGCTTTTACAATACTCTTTGGTAAACGGAATTCAGGGATTCCATAAATTAAAACTCCACCGACTTCGTGAAGCGCTTCAAAAACGGTTACATCATGGCCAAGCTGAATCAAATCACCTGCACAGCTAAGCCCCGCCGGACCGCTGCCGATAACTGCAACTTTCTTTCCGGTTTTTGGTTTAACTTTCGGGGTTCTGATTCCAACATGTTCACGTTCATAATCAGAGACGAATCTTTCTAATCTTCCGATCGCAACAGGGTCGTGCTTAACACCTACAACGCATTTTGCTTCGCATTGTTCTTCCTGTGGACAAACTCTTCCGCAAACAGCCGGTAGCGCGTTATCTTCTTTTATTTTTGCGGCTGCACCAAGGAAATCTCCTTCGCCGACAAGTTTAATAAAATCTCTAATTTGTACACCTACTGGACAACCGTCAATGCAAACCGGTTTTGGGCATTGTAAACAGCGGTTGGCTTCCATCCGGGCAAGTTCTTCTGTTAGTCCTAAGTTAACTTCTAAAAAATTTTTGTTTCGTTCTAATGGTGCTTGTTCCGGCATCGGCTGACGCGGAATATTCATTCTTTCTTTTTTTGACAGTGGGGGCATAAAAAAATCTCGTTATTGGTGTAAGGGTTCGGTAGTAACAGCTTCAACAAAAGCTTTATCTAAATTACAAAGGTGGTTATCTAAAGCTTCTTTTTCACTTTTATTATATGTTCGGTTTCGCTTCGTTAGTAAATCAAAATCCACAAGATGAGCGTCAAATTCAGGTCCGTCAACACAAACGAAAACAGTTTTGTTGTCAACCGTTGCACGGCAGCCGCCGCACATTCCGGTTCCGTCAACCATTACGGGATTTAGACTGACAACCGTTTTTATTCCGTAGGGTCTTGTTGTGTTGGCAACCGCACGCATCATCGGAATTGGACCAATCGCAAGAACGAAATCAATTTTTCTTCCGCTATCAATCAATTCCTGTAATTTTTGTGTAACAAAGCCATGATACCCGTAACTGCCGTCGTCGGTCGTAATGTAAGCTTCGTCTGCAACCAGATTTATTTCTTTTTCTAGAAGAACTAAATCTTTATTACGGGCACCATTTATAACAATAGTATAGTTCCCGGCTTCTTTCAAAGCTACTGCGGTAGGAAAGGCGATTGCGGTTCCAACTCCTCCTCCGATACTTATTGCGGTTCCGAAGTTTTCTATGTGTGACGGTTTTCCAAGCGGACCGACCACATCTAAAAAAGAGTCGCCAGCTACATGGTTATTAATTTCTTTTGTTGTTTTTCCAATTCCTTGAACGATGATGGTGATCGTTCCTTCTTCTTTGTTTGAATCAGCTATGGTGAGAGGGATTCTTTCCCCCTTTTCGTCAATACGGACGATTACAAATTGTCCGGCTTTCCGCTTTGCGGCAATTTTTGGAGCTTCAATAACAAACCTTTTGATGTCGGCTGCAAGAAACTCAGCAGAAACTATTTTATTCATAAATGGGTATTTCAGTAAGTTTAAGAAAATCTTTATGTTTGCATATAAAAATAAGCAAAAATTCATTATAAATGATGGCAGTTTTTAGCCGCTTTTTCAATCGATATGATGAATCTTTCTAAAAATTATCGAAAAGAAATTGAAATAATTAAATGATACGTATTCTTGGTCTTTTTTTGCTGTTGGTTGTGGCTGGGTTCGGACAGAACAGCGGAAAAAATATTTTCGAGCCAAAATTGGAAAAAGGGAAATTAACGGTTACAGATGTTGCGGGGAAAATTATTTTTGAAAAATCTTTTACCGAACCGGTAGAATTTTTTGTTGATCTAAGCAACGGTCCTAACGCCGAGTATCTAATCAGGGACAAAATAAATGAAAAGGGGAAGCCGAAATATTACGCGTTTATCTATTGCATCACGGATAGTTTTTATTTAATTGATTCAGTTTATTCCGGGGTCTATGAGCCTGTTCCTTTTTATTCCGAAGAAATTGCAAGAACGTTGTTGCTTACCGGAAAACCGGAATTTGATTCTCTTTGCTCCGCTTTTGAGCAAGAGTATTTTTCAGCCGTTACCTGTCTGCAGTTAGAAGATGGCAAATTATTTAATGTTGATGATCTGGTGTATGATGTTTTTCTGCAGGAAAACGAACCCGTAATTTCTTTTATTGAAAGTTCATGGGGCGGTTCTTCAAAAGATTGTTCAGTTTCCGAAGAAATAAAATCAGCGGTTGCAACGGTGTACATAAATTATGTAAATGCCGGGGAAAAAGTTTTAGCCCGTCAATTCTTGAATGATTATTATCTTTGCCCCGACAAAGAAGCATTCAAAAACTTTCTCGATTCACAATTTTAACAAAGGTGGAAAATGGAAAAAATTAAAGTAGGAGTTATTGGTACCGGACACTTGGGCAAGCTTCACGCTAAAATGTTCTCGCAACTACAAAATGCTGACCTTGTTGGTGTTTACGATGCTGATTTCTCAGCCGCGCAAGCCGTTGCAAAAGAAAATAATACAATTGCTTTTGAGCAGATGGATGATCTGATAAACAAAGTTGAAGCGGTTTCTATTGCAGCAGTTACCAGTGCGCATTATCAATTAGCAAAAAAATGTCTGGAAAAGAAAATCCACGTGTTTGTAGAAAAACCGATTACCGCTACACTTGACGAAGCTGAAGAACTAGTTTTTCTTGCCCGCGAAAACAAAATGAATTTGCAAGTTGGACATATCGAGAGATTTAATCCTGCATTACTGGCATTGGAAAAATATAATCTAAATCCCCTTTTTGTTCAAAGTGATAGACTTGCGCAATTTAATCCGAGGGGAACAGATGTGGCGGTCGTTTTGGATTTAATGATCCATGATATTGATATAATTTTAAGCCTCGTAAAAAGTGAAGTTAAAAGCGTGCAGGCAAGCGGAGTTGCTGTTGTTTCAAATAATATAGATATTGCCAACGCAAGAATTGAATTTGAAAACGGCGCCGTGGCTAATGTAACTGCAAGCAGAATTTCGCAGAAAAAAATGCGCAAGATGAGAATCTTCCAAAGAGAAGGATATCTTTCTCTTGATTTTATTACGGGCGTTTCGGAAGTCTATCGCCTTGTTCCTTCGGATCAAAAAGTTGAAGAAGCGCATATCAACTTTGGAGAGATTGGCGTAGGCGATAAAAAGAAATTTGTTATTTACGAACAGCCGGAACAAGTTGAAGTGAACGCGCTGAAATATGAATTGGATTTATTTCTTCAATCGGTAATTAAAAAAGAAAAACCGGTGGTCTCCGGTGAAGACGGTTGGCGTGCTTTAAAAGTTGCCGATTTGATCATAAAAAAAATTGAAGAATCTTTAATAAAATTAACACAAGAGTAGCGGTAAAGTTATGAGAAAAGGTATTTTGCTCGTTATGTTGTTGACCTTTGTGTTTACTTCATGCAGTATTTACAAGTCGATTGTGAATATTTCACGGTTGAAATTTAAACTTGGAATAGTAAACGATGTGCGGCTTGCAGATATCTCTCTAAATGGGAAAACAAAGTTGAAAGATTTTTCTCCGATGGATGCAATAAAATTAACCTCGGCGATTTCAAGAGGCGCTCTTCCAATATCATTCATTTTGAATATTGATGTTAAAAATCCAAATGACGGAACCGGCGGATACGCAGCAACGAACGCTTCAATCGTTTCTCTTCCGTACCGGCTTTTTGTTGATGACAAAGAAATTTTGACCGGAAATATTTCTTCGCCCGTGACTATCCCGGGAACCGGCGAAGCAACTGCAATTCCTCTCTTGATAAATTTTGATTTAATAAAGAACATTAAAGATCACGGCTTTGAATCGATAGTTAATCTCGCTCTTAATATTGCCGGAACCGGAAACGGAAATTCCCGGTTATCGATTTATACTAAACCAACGGTTAGCACAGTTCTTGGAAATATTTCGTATCCCGGTGAATTAAAAATAATTGACAAAGAATTCAGAGATAAGTAATTAAAACGAAAAAAAACCAGTAGAGAATGAGATGTCTAAATCTGAAAAATATGCAATTGGTATTGACCTGGGCGGTACGTATATCAAGTTTGGTATTGTTACGGAAAAAGGAAAAATTATCAGAAAATCTTTTGTTGACACAAAAGCGGATGGTGGTCCCGGCACTGTAATTAAGCAGATGAAAAAAGGATTGAAAGAATTGCTTGATCCGGATAAAATTAAAATTGAAGGAATCGGAATCGGTTCACCGGGAATTGTTTCAAAGAAAAAAGGAACAGTTGAAAACCCGCCCAATCTTCCGGGCTGGGGGAAAGTACAGCTCGGGCATCTCATTCAAAAAGCATATAAACTTCCAACGTTTGTGGAAAATGATGCGAATGCAGCGGCAATCGGTGAATTGATTTTTGGCGCCGGGAAAAGTCATAAATCTTTTGTTATGATAACGCTTGGCACCGGTGTTGGCGGGGGAATCATTCTAAACAAAAAATTATTCCGCGGAGATTTTGGTGCTGCCGGTGAAATTGGGCATATGACTATTGATATTAATGGTCCAAAATGCGGATGTGGTTCCTATGGCTGCATTGAAACATACGCAGGTAACGGATATTTAATTAACAACGTAAAGGAAGGTTTAACTACGCATCAAGATTCCAAAATCGTGGAATTAATTAGTGACGACTTTAATCTATTAACTCCCAAGGTGATTTGTACCGCAGCAGAGATGGGCGACCCCTTTGCCAATGAAGTAATAAAAAATCTTGGGAAAAATGTCGGCTTCGCGCTTGCATCAGTTTCCAATTTGCTTGATGTGAGCACGTATATTATTGGTGGCGGCGTTGCAGGATTCGGTAAATTACTTTTGGATACTATTGAAATTTCTTTGAAGCAGAGAGTTCTTAAATCGCTAGTCCCGCGGTGCAAAGTGCTTCCGGCAAAATTAAAAAATGAAGCCGGCATTAAAGGGGCATCATCACTTGTTTTTTATTCAATATAACTTTTAGATTGAAAGTACAAAAAAAATGATTTGTCAAAAAGTATTCATCCGATGAAATATTTTCTGTTATATATTTTCATTTTTGCAAGTACCAGCTTTGGGCAAACTGATTCGTTAAAATTATTTCTTCCCGATTCGTCAACCGTCATTCAGGATTCTTTGGTGTTACACGATTCCACAAAAAAAAGTACCGACATCGATTCCATTATCTACTCTTCCGCGAAAGATTCTATCATCTTTTTTCTTGACCAAAAGAAGATGCATATCTACGGCAGTGGTGATATGCGCTATAAAGATACAGATTTGAAAAGCGGGAAAATTATTGTTGATTTTGAAACCTCCAATGTTGAATCGTTTGGGTTAGGGAAAGATTCAACCGGAAAAGAAATTGAAGCGCCCATGCTTGTAGATAAAGGAGAAGAGTACAAGGGGATGCGCATGCGGTATAATTTTAAAACGACGAAGGGATATATCACTTACGCAGCATCTGAAATTGAACAGGCTTCTTATTCCGGTGCAAAAATTAAAAAAGTTGATAAAAAAACTTTTTTCATAGAGAATGGCGTTTACTCTACTTGTACACTGGAACATCCCCATTACTATTTTTTCGGGAGCGAAATGAAGATGATCCAGAAGCAGGAGCTTATCGGCAAGTGGATCTGGTTGGCGTTTGGCGATGTTCCGTTTCCAATTCCAATTCCATTTGTTGTTTTCCCTTTGGAGTCGGGGCGACGCTCCGGGCTGCTTGCCCCGGCGATTGGTGAGCGTGCAGGTTACGGAAGATATTTTTCACGCTTCGGTTATTTTTGGGCGATAAATGATTATATGGACCTGGTTTTAACTTCAGATTATTATACCAAGGGAGGGTACAATTTAAATTCCCGTTTTCGCTACACTAAACGGTATGATTTCACCGGCAATTTAGAAACATCATTTTCAAATCTGCATCAAGGTGAAAGAACCGATCCCGATTATAACGAACAGAAGAATTGGCGGCTTCGATGGGTACACAACCAGACAATCACCCCTTCATCACGGCTTGATGTTAATTTGGAATTTATGTCGGGAAATTATTTTCAGCAAAACAGCGCCGATTATAGTCAACTCTTGCGACAGGAAATCGTGTCGAACGCAAATTATTATAAAAGCTGGGAAGAATCCGGGAACAGTATTTCACTTAGTTACAGTAGAAATCAAGATTTAAAAAGCGGAGACATAACAGAATATCTCCCGACGTTTTCTTTTTCAAAATCGCAGATGTATCCCTTTAAAAGAAAAAAGGTTGTCGGCGAACAAAAATGGTACGAACTCATTGGACTGAATTACAACAACCAATTTCAGAATAGAAGAATTAAAAAAGATGGGCAACTCGGCATTCGCGGTGGAGTTCAACATAGCTTAAACATTGGCGCAGCACCAAAGTTTGGATATATTAATATCTCCCCAAATGTCAGCTATCACGAACTTTGGTACAATAAAAGAATAAAAAAAGAAAATATGGTCTCGCCTTACACAGGGGTGGATTCGGCAATTATTACAGATGTAAAAGGACTTCAATTTGTAAGAACGTTTAGTCTTGGCGTTTCAGCATCAACAAAAATATACGGCATTTATCAGCCGGAAAAATTCGGAGTTGCTGCAATAAGACACACAATTCTTCCGTCGATTTCTTACAACTATCAACCCGATTTTTCTAAGAAAAAATGGGGATACTATGATTCTTATACCAACTCAAAAGGGGAAGAGGTACGATACAGTAAATATGAACGAGAAATATATGGCGGCGCTTCTTCCGGTGAATCGCAGAGTTTGAATTTTTCTCTCGGAAATATCTTTGAAATGAAAACAATGGTCGACAGAACGGATACGACGTCAAAGGAAAACAAAATTCAGTTGTTGAATTTGAATGCCGGCATGGGATACAATTTTGTAGCCGATAGTCTCAAATTTTCAGACTTAAATGTTTCTTACCGCACGCAAGTTGGCGATTTGTTAAGTCTTTCCGGTTCATCTACGTATTCCCTTTACGACTATAATGCAAACGGAGATGCAATCAATAAATTTTTAATTGAAGAAGGAAAAGGATTTTTAAGGTTAAGGAGTTTTAACTTTTCTCTTTCGACTACTTTTTCAGGTGATAAATTAAAATCGAGCGAAGAGGATAAAACGCAAGATTCGCTACGTCAACAGGAAGCAGCTTTTCAGAAAGATAATAAAATGTATAAAGGGATCTATGATTCGCAAGAACCGGATTTCTCAATACCGTGGAGTGTTTCGCTTAACTATAATTATAGTGAATCACGTTATAATCCCTACAAACCTTCCCGCTATTCAACGGTAAGCGGTTCGGCAAATATCAGTTTAACAAAATTCTGGAAGATAAGCGTAAGCGGCAGTTACGATATTACCGGCAAACAATTTTCCGCACCGCAAATAATGATCAGCCGGGATTTGCATTGCTGGCTACTGAATTTTACGTGGAACCCAATCGGCACCTACACCGGGTACCGTTTAGAAGTTAGAGTAAAGGCTCCGCAGCTTCAAGATCTAAAAGTTACCAAGACCGAAAATTTCTTTAGCGGAAGATGACGATAGTGTTAATATGAAAACGTTTTTAATTGATGGCAATAATCTCATCGGAAAAATCAAAAAACTTTTTGCTCTTCAACAAAAAGATAAACAAGCTTCGCGCGAGCAATTGATTTTTGTGCTGGAGAGATATTTTAAGCTTCAGAAAAATAAATGCGTTGTCTATTACGACGGCTTTCAATCAACCGCTATCGCTTCCGATTATGTTAGAATAAAATACTCACAAAACCAGACCGCAGATGATATTATCCGCGAAGATATTTCGCATGCAAAGAATATGAAAAATTTAGTAGTCATCACTTCTGATTTTGCATTAGGAAGTTTTGCACGCACCTGTTCCTGTGAAGTAAAAAAAAGTGAAGTGTTCGCAAAACAGTTTTTGCAATCAAAAACTCCGGAAAACGAAAGCGGAATAATTAATAAACTCAATAATCAAACTGAAGAATTTAAAAAACTTTTCGGGGTTTAAAACAGTACAATGAAATTATATCTCCTCATCTTTGTTTTTATCTTTTCTTGTTCAAAAGGTTTTTCTCAGTCGCATTCGGCTCATTATACAGATAAGCAAACATACGGGAACGTTGGTTTATTGAAATCAAATTCAGATGAAAACGCATCGGAAATCATTCCTCTTCAATTTAAAAAATCAAGTTTAACAGCTTCGGTCTTCGGTTATCTCCCCTCATGGGAATACCCAACCGCAAAAAATTATTTGCGCTATGATCTGCTTACACACATTGCCTTGTTTGATTTTGCCGCCGACAGTCTCGGTAATCTTGATAATCCACCATACTGGCCCTGGACGGATGTGATAGATAAAGCTCACCAGAATGGAGTAAAAGTAATTCTTTGTACAACAAATTTTGAAGCATCGCAAATGCGGCAATTGTTAAACTCGGCTTCTGCAAAGCAAAATTTATTTACCAACTTGAAGAACAAGGTCATAAAATATAAACTTGACGGTGTGAATATTGATTTTGAAGAATATTATTCTGCTGACCGTGGCGACCTTTTAAATAATTTTATGAAAGGACTGACAGATTCTCTTCATGCTGCAATACCAAATTGTGAAGTTTCATTTGCGGGTCCTGCTGTAAATTGGAGCGGCTGGAAACTTGCGGGACTGGCTAATGCCTGTGATTATATCTTTATTATGGGTTATGCTTTTGCAGGCAGTTGGAGCGACTACACCGATTCAAACGCCCCGTTGTTAGGCGGGACTTATAATATTACAAATACGGTAACCAAGCAGTATGCTGATGTTATAAAAAGTAATCCAAAAAAATTAATTCTCGGTGTTCCGTATTACGGAAATAAGTGGAGAACTAAAACGCAAGAACCGCATACTGCAGTTGTTAGTTACTCTAATTCTACAAGATTTTCCAATGATGTTGGACAATCACAAAGTTACGGATTGCTCTGGGAGAATACTGAAAAGGCTCCCTGGTACCGATGGAAATTGAACGATACGACATGGTATCAAGTCTGGTTTGATAATGATTCGAGCCTTGGACTTAAGTACGATTTAGCGAAAACAAATAATTTAAAAGGGATCGGAATGTGGGCTTTGGGTTATGATGGAAGCCGAACGGAATTATGGAATGCGATCGAAAAAAGATTTATCGTTTCAGGATTAAGCAGCCATGATATTGCGGTACCGAAATATGAACTTTCGCAAAATTATCCAAACCCGTTTAATCCATCTACAGTTATCAGGTATCAGTTGTCAGATTTCAGTAAAGTCAGTTTAAAAGTTTTTGATGTGTTAGGAAATGAAATTGCAACGCCTGTAGATGAATATCAAGAACCCGGTGCGCATGATGTTACCTTTAAGGTTCAACTTTCATCCTATGCTTCCGGGATTTATTTCTATCAACTGCACGCCGGTACATTTATGCAAACAAAAAAAATGTTGTTTCTGAAATGAAAAATTCAATTGAACTTGTCAAAAAGATCCAGTCCATTGCCTTTGCCGGCTTAGAATATTGTGAAAATGATTTTGATAGAGAACGATACGAAGATTTGAAAAACCTCAGTCTATTATTATTGGCGGAAATTTCCGGTACACCGTTAGAAAAGATTCAAAATCTTTTTGTTGGAGAAGTTGGATATCAAACGCCAAAAGTAGATGTTCGTGCGGTAGTGTTTAAAGAGAATAAAATATTGATGGTAAAAGAAAAGATTGACGGCAGATGGTCAATCCCCGGCGGATGGGCGGATATCGGTTTTTCTCCCTCCGAGATTGCAAGTAAAGAAGCAAAGGAAGAAGCCGGAGCCGATGTAAAACCGGTACGATTACTGGCTATTGTTGATAAACTTAAACATGATTATCCGATATCTCCTTTTCACATCTACAAAATATTTATTCATTGTGAATTGTTGAAAGATACTATTGCATCGGGAACGGAAACTTCCGATGTGAATTTTTTCTCAAGAGAAAAACTTCCACCACTTTCGGAAACCAGAATAACAGCGGAACAAATTTCTATGCTTTTTCATCTTTGGGAAAATCCGGAGGAACAGGTAGTTTTCGATTAACAATTTCTTTCGTTTATAAATATGAAATCTTTTCTTCTTATCTTTTTCATGTCACTTGCATTTTTGATGGTGCTTAATTGCCAAAACAAAATTCATGGTTCGGATAAAAACGAAGTTGTCTTCACTTCTTCCAACCTGCCGATAGTTATTCTTGAAACTCACGGACAAACGATTCAGAACGAACCTAAAATAACTATTGATATGGGAATCATTTACAACGGCGAAGGGATAAGAAACAACGTTACCGATGCGCAAAATAATTATAAAGGAAAAGTTGGAATTGAGATTCGCGGCTCAAGCTCTCAACAATTTCCCAAGAAACAATATGCGGTTGAACTACGAACCAGTCTAGATGCCGATACATCAGTTTCGCTGCTTGGCTTGCCATCTGAAGCAGATTGGATTTTATCGGCTCCCTACACTGACAAAACTTTCTTCCGGGAAGTGTTGACGTATTGGCTTTCTGCTAAGATCGGGCATTATGCTTCGCGATTTAAATTTTGTGAGCTTGTGTTAAATGGCGAATATATGGGTGTCTATATTTTATTCGAGAAAATCAAACGTGATAAAAACCGTGTAAACATTTCAAAAATATCCGCTTCCGATTCCACCGGTGATAATCTTACCGGCGGGTACATCTTGAAAATTGACAAAGAAGATGGCTCGGGAAATGACGGATGGAAATCCATTTTCCCGCCATATCTAAATGCCACACAAAAAATTTATTGGCAATACCATTATCCCAAACCTGAAGATATTATTCCGCAGCAAAAAGTTTACATCCAAAAGTTTATTGAGGATTTTGAAACGGTAATGTACAACCCTCAATATGCAGATTCGTTAACCGGCTATTCTTCAATTATTGATGTCCCTACTTTTGCCGATTACTTTTTATTGAATGAAATGTGTAAGAATGTTGATTCCTACAGGCTTAGTGCGTTTCTGTACAAAGATAAAGATTCTAAAAATCCTAAACTTTTCATGGGACCTGTCTGGGATTATAATTTAGCTTGGGGCAATTCCGATTATTATGATGCTTCACTTACTTCCGGCTGGCATATTTCATATTTAAGTAACACTGTCTCGTTCTTGCATGATGATCAGTTTCAGGTTCCTTTTTGGTGGAAAAAACTTTATGCCGATAATAATTTTCAACGGCAATTTGCAGAGCGATGGGTTGTGTTGCGGAAGAATGAATTCAGTATTTCAACTATTTTCAATTTTATTGATTCGCTTAAAACGGTAGCCAATGAAGCCCGGATACGGAATTATCAACGCTGGCCAATTCTTGGGATATATGTTTGGCCTAATTATTACATAGGGAAAACTTATGATGATGAGATAACGTATTTCAAGAATTGGATAACGACAAGATTTTCTTGGATGGATAAGGAATTGGGAAAACTTGTTGACGTAGAAGAAGCGGCACAAGAGCGACCCTCTGCCTTTGAACTTTTTCAAAACTACCCAAATCCCTTTAACCCGGAAACAGTAATTAGTTATCGGCTATCAGAATTCAGTAAAGTCAGTTTGAAGATATATGATATGCTTGGGAATGAAATGATATCGTTAGTTGATAAAATGCAGCAAGCAGGAACGTACCGGGTTGCACTCAAAAGTCAGAAATCGGAATTAAGCAGTGGAGTCTATTTTTACCAATTGCGTGCAGGGAATTTTGTTCAAACAAGAAAAATGATTTTACTTCGGTAGATTACTTCCACCCATCCTTCGCATACTACTCTTAAAATTTTGCTATATTTCAGCTAAAGAAATCTTGAATATTTACCATCAGATCATTTTTTCTTAGGATTGGAAATGGAACAATTGCGAGTTCACTTGAAACAAAGTATCGCTTCAAAAGTGAAATACACTCTTCATGTTGCAAAACAGGTACGCGTTAAATATCAATTTGATGAATCGCTTTTTTCCGTGCAGGGAAATGTTCTGATCGCAAATTTTTATCAAGCCCGTCTTCTTTCACAAAAGATCAACAGCAAACGGGAAGAGGAAAAAATATTTGATGCGTACGTTACTCCCGGACAGCTAAATGCTGCCGGTTTGTTGCACGAAATTTTTCATTTCGTAATAAGACATTATGAAGAAAAAGAAAATCCCGGAGTATTTGAACGAAGCATTTTCTATTTGAGAAACACTTTGGGGTTGAATGAAGTTGATCTCGTCTTAAGAAAATTTATTGAACAATTTCCGCCGATTTCAGTTCATAAAGGAATAACAACCGTAGACCAATATTTAAATGGAACTACCGGTGGAAAACCGAACAAAGAAATTCTTCTTGAAGAAATTATTCTTCTTCATCTTGAAAATCTCAATCCCGCATTTAGAAATCTGAAAGAGTTATTTGATGATAAACAACTTTCCGATGAATCGCCATATAAAAATTTTCTTACCATAACAGAACAATTCTTCGAGCAGGAAAAGCCTTTAAGCATAGAAAACCTCTCGCTGCTTTCCGCTTTGAAAAAACCGATCTTCTCTAATTTGACTAATCTTGAAGCGCAGCTTGATTACATTCGGGAGAAGTGGAAAGTACTTCTTGATGAAAAACTTCTCGAAAAAATATTAAGCGGAGAGGACTTGATCCGCGAAGACGTTAAACTTTTTGTTCAACACGGCGGAGTTGGAACACCTCCGGTGCCGGAATATCAACTTACACTAACCGATGACGAATTGGAACGCGTTCGTAAAGAGTATGAGAAATCAAAGGGTTCACTCGAAGATACCGGTTTAAGCTATCATTTTGAACCCGAACAGTTCACGCAAGATATTGATTGGATGCCCCGCGTAGTAATGCTCGCAAAAAATATTTTTGTTTGGCTGGATCAGCTTTCAAAAAAATATCAGCAGGATATCTACCGGCTGGACCAAATTCCCGATGAGGAACTTGACCGCATTGCAAGTTGGAATATCAATGCGTTATGGCTCATCGGTCTTTGGGAAAGAAGTGCGGCTTCAAAAAAAATAAAACAATTTTGCGGGAATCCCGAAGCGGCGCCATCTGCCTATTCGCTTTATGATTATGTAATTGCCGATCAACTCGGCGGTGAATCAGCTTTTGAAAATTTAAAATACCGTTGTACTCAAAGACATATCAGGCTTTCAAGCGACATGGTTCCGAATCATACCGGGATATTTTCTCAATGGGTTTTAGAACGCCCTGATTATTTTATTCAAGCCCCGGTTTCTCCTTTTCCAAGTTATACTTTTACGGGTCCCGATTTATCAGATGACCTGCGTTATCAAATTAGAATTGAAGATAAGTATTATTCAAAGCAAGATGCAGCAGTCGTTTTTCAGTTGATCGATAATTGGTCGGGGCAAACTCGCTACATTTATCACGGGAACGATGGAACAAATATGCCGTGGAATGATACGGCGCAGCTTAATCTATTACTGCCGGAAGTACGCGAATCATTAATCCAAACAATTATGCATGTTGCTCGAAAGACACCGATCATCCGGTTTGATGCAGCGATGACATTGGCGAAAAAACATTTTTCACGATTGTGGTATCCCCAGCCGGGACACGGCGGAGCAATTCCTTCCCGTTCGGATTATGCATTGTCGAACGAAGCATTCAACAAAATCTTTCCGGAGGAATTTTGGCGCGAAGTTGTTGACAGAATTAATGACGAAATGCCGGATACACTATTACTTGCGGAAGCTTTCTGGTTAATGGAAGGATATTTTGTCCGTTCACTTGGCATGCATCGCGTATATAACAGCGCCTTTATGCACATGTTTATGAAGGAAGAAAATGGGAAGTACCGTGATTTAATTACCAACACTCTTGAGTTTAATCCGGAGATATTAAAGCGGTATGTAAATTTTATGAGTAACCCGGATGAGGAAACTGCGGTTAATCAATTTGGAAAAGGGGACAAATATTTCGGTGTTGCCGTAATGATGATAACGCTGCCGGGGTTGCCGATGTTTGCGCATGGACAAGTTGAAGGATTTACAGAAAAGTATGGAATGGAATATTACCGCGCTTATTACAACGAGTTTATTGATGATAATTTAGTGCGCAGGCACGAAGAAGAACTTTTTCCGTTGCTGGAGAAAAGATATTTATTTAGTCAGGTTATAAATTTTGAATTTTATGATTTCGTTGATGAATCCGGCAATGTGAATGAAAATGTTTTTGCATTTTCAAATATGGTTGGCAATGAGCGGACGCTTGTTTTATATAACAATTCTTACGAGCAGGCAAAAGGGAAAATCAATTTCTCAACGGGTAAAGTTTCATCAGAGACGAGTAACGATTTACAACGCAAAAAAGTATCTGAAGCGTTGAATCTTAAAACTCAAGGGGATATCTTCTATTTACTAAAAGATCACAAATCAAAGTTAGAATTTCTCCGTAACGGAAAGGAACTGGTTGATGAGGGGATCAGCGTTCTTTTAAATGGCTACCAGTATCATGTCTTTTTAGGATTTATCGAACTGAAAGATGAAGTAGGCAACTATTACGAATTGCATAAATTATTAAACGGAAAGGGTGTTCAATCAATAACCCAATCGTTGAAAGAACTTAAACTATTCCCATTGCACGAAGCGGTAATTAATCTATGCAACAGGGAGTTACTTAAAGAATTCCGTGCCGTTTGTGGTTTTAACGAACATGCCGCAGTTAAAACCGAAGCGAGAACAGTAGAAAAAATAACAAGCTATGGATTGACAAAAATTCTAAATTTAGTAAACGAAGTTAAAACATTTTTGTTTATTCCGCTTATTGAAAAAAGCATACTGGATACTATTGAACAGAGATTCCTTATCCTCTCATCGCTTGATCTTTTTATTGCTTCGCGAAAGAAAAAAGAAGTACGTGAAAGTCTCAGGCACGCCTTAGTCTTTTACAATGGAAATTCAGCCTATAAAGATTTCTTTATCCTTTATACAATTATTTTAGCTCTTCTCGAAGCCGCAAAATCCGGCAGCGGGAATGAAGAATTACTCCATCTCTACAACGAGTTAATGCTTGATAAACCGTTGTGGCAGGGGCTCCTTCATCTTAGCGATACATTTGAAACCATTAAACAAGAATTCGGTTTGGCAAAGATTCTTCCAGCAGAAGATAATATTTTTCCGGTTGAATTTCTCCCGGTTCCGAAGCCAAAACCGAAGCAAAACGCTAAAATTCCGAAAGGGAAAACATTTGTTAAAAAAGGTGATTTTGAAAAACTTATAAAACTTTTACGAAAAGGGTTATTAAGAAATTTCTTGAATGTAAATGAGTACCAGGGAAAAATATATTACAGTAAAGAGAATTTGGAAATATTGTTACACTGGAGCTTTACTTTTTCCTTAGTTACTTGCACTGAAAAATATCTCTACGACAAGACGCAGAAATCAATTAATACGGAAAAAGAAATTGCGGATCAACTAAATAAAACTTTTTACGTTAAACAGGTAGATGATATGTTGAAATATATTGAGGAAGTAAGAACAATGTCGGAGGCGTCCGGATACGATTATAGTTTGTTTATTGAAACGCTTGGAAAGAGTAGCAAATAAGCAAAAGTGAAAACGTTATTGTTTTACTCTTGAAAGATTGATGAGCGATCCGATAAAGAAGAAAATATTTACAAGCCACGCGGTAAGGATAAGATCAAGCGCGCCGTTTTTACCGGCTTAAGCAGAAACTTCAATTCCATTTTCTAATATATCGCAAACAAAAGGATTGGATTTGTCAAATTCATTTGTTAAAAAAGGATGCGGTTCGATCACCTCTTCAAATTCACGGGAATATTTCATTAATTCTAACCTGGCAATAAATCTATCGCTTGAATAGTTTTTTAATACGACGGCTACATCTATATCGCTATAGACTTTTTGTTTGTTGCTGGCGAATGAACCGAAAAGAATAATCCTTTCCAATGGAAACCCGGCTTCCAAAAGAATGGCGCGGTATCTTCGTACAATTTCACTTATTTCTTTAGTAGTTCTAAGAGCCATATTCGTATATCTTTAATTCGTTTAATGTTGCTTGAAGTAAATTTATTGTTGCACTTTTTATAAAATAAATGTTTGTAGTCAGGATAACGGGCTTCAATGTTAAATGAAGTTATAATATCGAAAGAATCTTTTAGTGGTTCGGTTAAATTAAGTCCGGCTGTCTTAGCAAGTTTATTTAAGTCGTGAATTTTAGGAATGGCAGCCAGGTTATTTTTGGCTGCAAATGCTTTGAGTAATTTCTCAATTACTAAATGCCCTAAAAATAAAGACCAAACATAATCTTTAGAAGCATAAAGATTGTCCATCGCCCGGAAGTCTAATTCAGAGGCATCAATCCAATATTTGATGAGTTCTTCTTTTTTCACATGTTTGCCTTATCCTCTAAAAGAAGAAAAAAAAATTGAGACGGTAGTATCTGTTTTTTCATGACAAAATATCAAACATCATCCGTTGTAGCTTGCGGATTATTTATTAACAATTATTTGTTCTCTATAAAATACATTATGAAAAGTCAATTTACAAAGGGTCGCCAAAATTTTGTAAGTACAGTAACATGCCGATTTCAACTAATATTTTCTTCCGCCCCGCCTATTGTTTTACTCTTGAAAGATTAATGAGCGCACCGATAAAGAAGAAAATATTTACAAGCCACGCGGTAAGTACCGGGTCAAGCGCGCCGTTTTTACCAAATGCCTCAATAATTTTCATCAATCCTAAATAAATAAAAGTGATGAGAATATTAATTCCAAAGTGAAGCGCCAAGCCGCCTTTTCTTTTGTTTGCCGAAAGAGGTATCCCGAATAACACTACAACTAAACTTGCCATCGCGTACGAGTAACGCGTATAATATTCAATCATTACTGAAGTAGGATCATTACCGGCTTTTTTCTTATCGGCGATTAGAGTTCTTAATTCACTAAGATTCATTTCCGCCGGTTTTTGCTGCTTAAAGGCAAGTTCATTTGGTTTGAATTGCAACCTAGGCATTTCTTTTAGCGAAAAATTTTCAAGACTATCGGATAGATCACCAAACACTCTATAAGTGCCTACTTTTGCAATCCACATGTTTTTTGTACTGTCGAAAACTAACTGCTGGGCATCCATCCGGTTTTTCATTTTCGTAATATCATTTTTCTCAAACTCCTGAACGCTCACCCGGTGAGCAATAAGATTGGTTTCATCGTAATAAGAAATACTTACGATTTTATTTTTTGTGTCTTGAAAAAAAATATTGCTGCCGGAAAAAGAATATCCCTTCTTTAGATAATTAATCTCGATTGCCAGTTTCGCCTTGTTTGCTTTCGGGACAACGTATCCGCCGAAATAAATAGAAAACAGGCTGACCAGAAATGAAACGATCACCAACGGAAACATAAACCTATAGAGGTTCACCCCGCTAGCTTTGATCGCGGTTAATTCGTTAACGTTGGACATTTTCCCAACCGTGAAAAGCCCTGCAAATAACACCGCAACCGGCGTTATCAATTTTACGATCTCAGGAATAAAATAAAGATAGTACTGAAGAATAACCGGTGTTATAACATTCTGATCAAGAAAATCATCAAGGTTTTCCATCAAATCAACAATTACAAAAATGGCAATGAATGCCAGCAAGGCAAAAAAGATAGTCTGTACAAATTGTTTAACAACGTATTTGTCAATTAGTTTCATGGTGTTATTTCTTCAGGCGCTTGCCAGACTTTTGGAATGAATTTTTTGAAGAATGAAAAATCAAGCGTAACAGTTTCATTTGCAACTTTCTTTGTGAGCAATATTCCTACAACTCCCATGAGGATATTTGCGCTCCACATTCCCCAGAAAGGAGTCATCAATCCGCGGTCTGCAAGTTTTTCTCCCCCGATAAGTGAAGCCCAATAAATCAAAAAGAAGAAGAGGCTGACACTTGCCGCCATTCCAAATCCTCCTTTACGGGTTATAACTCCAAGCGGAGCTCCAAGCAAAATAAAAATTATACACGCAGCAGGAATTGAATATTTTTTATGGATCTCAACCATAAACTTGTCGATCTCCTTATCAACAAAATCAACCTGGAGGAACGATGAGAGTACTTCATTCTTAATGTTTTTTGCACGTTCAATTATATTGCTGTAATTGGTAGTCTGGGCATACGGTTGAGTAATACTTCTTTGAAGTGGTTTTGCAAGACTATCGCCAAGGAAAAACTTACTTGTAGCTTTTTGGAAGCCCCCAAAATAACGAAGCCGAATATTTTTTAAACTATCAACAATGGCCAGCATATCAGTGGCGCTTAGTTCACGGTCACTGCGCTGAACTCCGGGTCCGGACTGTTGAAATGAAAATTGCTGTGCATCCATCGCAATACGGTGATGAGTAAAAAGAAGTTTCCGGTAAAATTTTGTATCTGAAACTCCGCTTTCGTGGATCTCGCCGTTTTTCAAATCCATCAACAACTTCGTTTGATCTTTCGAGAAGTAAAGGAGTCCTTCTTTTGCGGTAACAATATTTATTTTGTATGGATTGGTGTAATCATAAATGGTAACCCCGAACATTTTGTTTTTCTTTTGATCCATTGTACGGGCGAGAATTGCGTACCCATCTACCTCTTGAGAGAAAACACCCGGTTCAATTGAGAGGGTTGGCTTCTTTTGCTGAATGTCCATCATCAATATTTTTGCTTGATGATTTGCATCCGGAAGGACATCATTATTAAAAAATATTAAGAGAACACCAACAACCGCACTTGCAGCCAAGGGTCCGGCAATCATTTTATACAGACTCACTCCAGACGATTTCATAATCGTTATTTCATTATTCTGCGCCATTGCACCGAAGGCCATCAACGTTGCTACCAGTACTGCCATTGGAACGACCAATACTACCATCCACGCCAGGTTGTACAGAATTAATTGAATCACAATCCATGTATCCAATCCTTTTCCAACGAGTCTATCAGCAAACTTCATTAAAAACTGAAAAAGGAAAATGAACATGAGGGTAGTGATGGAAAAAAGAAACGGTGCTGCGTGGTTTCGTAATATGTATCTGAATAAAATCATAAAACAAATATATGAAGCATTTCATAGCTTGACAAACGTACCCTTTTGGCTTCGTTGGAATCTTTGGAATCTCTTCTGAAATGATTAGATTTGAACCACAGTTATGAAAATTCTAAATATTTTTGCCGTACTTATTTTAATCTTCGGAAGTTTGCACGTACTGCTTTTCTTCGGGGACGATCTTCCGCTAAAACCGGATAAACACTATCCTCGGTGGCTAAAAACAGTTGACGCGCATTCGGACCAAACGAGTGGAATTACTTTCTTAAAAGAAGCTGACGGCAAAAAGAATTTTCTTCTGGCAGATGATATTGGTGATCTCTGGCGTTTTAGTATTGCACGGGATACAATTTTTGATTTTAAAAAACTTATTTTTTCCGAGTCGGTTCAAAATGATCTGGCAAAATTTCCGAAAAAAGATTTTGAAGAAATTGTCTACGATAAATTTACCGGCGATCTCTTTGTTTCAATTGAAGGAAATTTGCCTGAAGTAAAAAAATATGTTGGAATCTATCAACTAAAACTTGCAGGAGATAATCTTTTTGCCGATACTATTGTGAGTCTTGAAAAAGTGCAAATTTATCCTCAAAAACTTTTTCTAAAATATGTTGATAATAATATCGGGTACGAAGGATTAGCGATCTCGGAAAAATATTTGTTCTTAGGGTTAGAGGGATTCGAGAGCAGGTCGGGTTTCTCAGACAGTACAGTGATTTTTATCGTTGATAAAAATAGTAAGAGAATAATTAAACAACTAAGTACACGGCATTATAAAATCCAGACTATTTGCGGACTCTATTGTGAAGGGAACAATACACTTTGGGGTATAGATAGAAACAACGCAAAAATTTTCAGAATGAGATTGAACGATCAACTTGATATTAAAGAAGTAAAATATTATGATGCGAAAGGGATTATTCCAGGATACAAAGCTTATAGCTATGCAGCCGCATTGGAATCTATAACCATGGATAATAACGCGAACCTCTATTTAGTTGATGACCCATGGAAAAAAGTTTTTATTCCGGCAAAATCCACATTGCAAAATTTAGATTCGGCTACGGTAGCAAATTTTAATCAGTTCATCCCGATTATTTATAAATTTAAAGTAATCAATTAACACGAAAGGCGTTTCAATTGAAACCAATTATTCAGTTCATTAAAGATAACCACAACCTTTATGTTGAGGAATTGCAAACATTTTTACGCATTCCTAGTATCAGTACGTTACAAGAAAACAATGAAGATATGAAGCATTGTGCCACCTTTGTAGCTGAAAAATTAAAAAAAGCCGGGTTGAACCGGATCGAAATCTTTCCGACGGAAGGGCATCCGATTGTTTATGGAGAATGGCTTGGTGCGCCCGGGAAACCAACAGTTTTAATTTATGGGCATTATGATGTTCAGCCGGTTGATCCGGTTGAGTTATGGGATAATCCTCCCTTTGACCCGGTAATTAAAGGCGATAAAATTTTCGCACGGGGCGCCACTGATGATAAAGGGCAGATGTACATTCATATAAAAAGTGTTGAAGCTTTTTTTAAAGTTAATGGAAGTCTTCCGTTAAATGTAAAATTTATTATTGAAGGGGAAGAAGAGATCGGAAGCGAACATCTTGGCGGATTTATTGAACAGCATAAAGATTTACTAAAATGCGACGCTGTGTTAATTTCCGACACTTCACTTTACGAAGCTGGGGTCCCAACGATAACCTATGGTTTACGCGGGTTATCTTATATGGAAATTGAAGTGACGGGACCGGACAAAGATTTACATTCAGGCTCGTTTGGTGGGGCAGTTGCTAATCCAATTAATGTTCTTGCCGAAATGATTGCGAAACTTCATGATAAAAATGGAAAAATTACAATCCCTCATTTTTATGATGATGTTTTACCGTTAACAAAAGAAGAAAAAAAGAATTTTGAGCGACTTAATTTTTCCGATAAAAGTTTTGCAAAAGAACTTGGTGTAAAGGAATTAGCCGGGGAGGCAAAATTTTCAACACTCGAAAGACTTTGGGTTCGCCCAACACTGGATTGTAACGGAATTATCGGCGGATTTACAGGGAAGGGAGCAAAAACTGTAATCGCTTCCCAGGCTTCCGCGAAGATCAGTATGCGCCTAGTGCCGAATCAAGATCCTAAAAAAATTGCGAAATTATTTACAAAATATATTAAATCAATTACGCCAAAATCAGTTAACGTTAAAATTTCTGATCTACATGGAGCCTATCCTTCTCTTTCTCCATTAACAGGAAAAGCAATTAAGACTGCTGCAATTTCAATGGAAAAAGCCTTCGGGAAAAAGACTATTTTTATGCGTGAAGGCGGAAGCATTCCTGTCGTTGCAGACTTTCAGCGTTTATTAAAAGCCCCTTCAGTCTTAATGGGCTTTGGTTTGAATTCGGAAAATCTTCATTCGCCCAACGAACATTTTAGTTTAACGCATTTTCAATTAGGTATTCAGAGTTCAGCATATTTTTTTGAAGAATTTTCAAAATAATATATCCCGCAGAAGCGGGACGGAGTTCCTTATGAATAAAATAGGTTCAGCTGTTTTTCTTTTATTTAGTTTGTTCGCATTTATTGTTTCCGGATGTGGAGAGGATAAAGTTGATAAGGGACAAGGTGGAGGGGAAGCTGACAATTATGATGTATCTAAAGATATTCCTAGGGACATGAGCATTCAGGAATATAATATCCAGGAACGGAAAAAATTAACGACAGTCCGATTCCCTTGTGATACTATTGCTCTTATGGAATATGTCTTGAATAATTATCCCGAAGGGACGTACTTAGTTGATTTTGATAGAACGTTTACCTACAATATTCCTAAGTCGGCGGTTATTTATCAAAAAACGAATGATGGTCAATATGTCTTTGGGCTCATAGCCAAATCATGGTCAAACGATCATCGATTGATTGAAATGAAAAACATTGTTGGGTATGATGCAAGTTTTATTGATTTGGATAGTACGGACCTAGGAACGGCGTTTTTTTATTTGACGCTTTTCAAGTGTAATGAAAATACGTTCGATACACTTTGGGAAGCAGGGATTCCTAGTCATGGAGGTTTCAATAATCTAACTCTTGAAAAATGGGCAAAGAAAAATATTCAATACATTAAAGCCGACTTCCATTACGGACAGGGAATCGGTCACTTTGATTACAATTTCTTTTTCGTTGATGGAATGCTAAAACCACCGCATCTTCTTTTAACATATGAAGGAATTAATTTTAAAAGAATAATGACTGATGCAAACGGAGATAAATACCCGGATTATATCGAATTTAAATATCTCGATACCGGCGATAAAATTACTATATTGGATTCGATAACTTTCATCTGGAAAGATACGTGTTATATTAACACACGAAATCCAAAACAGTTTAGATATTATTAAATAGAATTAACGGAGATTTTTTTGGCTAATTTTGAACATCCTGAAACTTCATTGGTGCGAACATATTTTGAAACTTTAGGATTTCTTCCTGAACAAAGAAACGGTGAAGCTCACTTTTATAAGTATTCCTCTGAAAAAGAAGAATATAGAATACTTACTCAAGGAGTTGGCTGCAGGTTACTCCCTTCAGCTCTTCTCGAAATGCAAGGAAACGACACACTTGATTTTCTTCACCGTATAACTACCAATGACTTAAAAACTTTACCGGTTAACCACTTCAAAAAAACGATTTTCACGAATGAAAAAGGAAGAATTCTCGATAGAGTTTCTGTATTAAATTTGGGGGAAAAACTACTCCTCATAGGGAACAGCGGAACACAACAAAAACTGTTTTTATGGATTCAACGTTACATTATAATGGATGATGTTAAAGTCTTAAATGCAAGCGAAAGGTATTCGGTTTTTGAAATTTTTGGTCCGCAAGCAAGATCGTTTATGACTCTTCTATGCGGTGAACAATGTAAGGAACTTAGCAATGATGAAATTCGACAACTGACTGTTGAAGATTTTTCTTTTTTTGCTATTCCTAATATTGGCAATCCGAAAGAAGAAAGTTTTTTTGTAATCGCTACACAAACTGCTTCCGTTAAACTTGTTCAATATGCTTTGCAGAATAAAGGAATATTTGATTTCGGGTTGATAGGGGAAGATGCGTATGAGGTCTATCGAATTGAAAAAGGTATTCCGGCAGAGAAAGAATTGAACGATCTTTATAATCCCCACGAAGCAAAATTATTAGATGAAGTCAGTTTCACAAAAGGATGTTATATCGGGCAGGAAATAATTGCCCGGCTGGCTACTTATGATAAAGTTCAGAAGTTTTTGTGTGGATTTGTTTTTAGCCGTTCTCCTGCCGCGCATGATGAATTTGTTATTGTAGACGATGCACATAATGAAATTGGAGTGATCACTTCATATACGTTTTCAACATCATTGCAAAAGACAATCGGATTGGGTTACCTGAAGAAAGATTTCATAATAGAAAATACTATTCTGAAAGGAATAGGAAAGAGTTCTAAAGAAGAATTGTTAGTAAGTGTTCATTCGTTACCATTTAAAAATTAGATCGACTTGAAAATTTATACTAAAACCGGTGACAAAGGGGAGACTGGACTTTTCGGTGGAAAAAGGATACCAAAATCCTCTGTACGCATTAATGCTTATGGAACAGTTGATGAGTTGAATGCTGTTATCGGTGTGGCTCTTTGTTATGTTGAAAACGAAAAGGTTAAATCCGTTTTGAGGAAATTACAAAATCAACTTTTTGTTGTTGGAGCTGATCTAGCAACACCGCTGGAAGTCGAATCAAAAAATATTTCTATCCCTCGAGTATCGGAAGAGGATATTTCCGAATCAGAAAAGGCGATTGATTTTTTCGATAAACAATTGGAAGAACTCCGTTATTTTATTCTTCCCGGTGGAACGAAATCTGCGGCTCAGCTGCACGTAGCCCGGACAATTTGCCGAAGAGCCGAGCGTGAAGTAGTATTATTGTCTCAACAAGAGGAAATCAACCAAAATATTGTTATTTTTGTTAACAGAATTTCAGATCTTTTGTTTGTCCTTTCACGGGTTGAAAACAAAACTGCTGAAATTCCGGATCAAAAATGGGAAAAACCCATTTAATTGAATTCCCCCATTGGGGGTGAATTTGGCTTCGACGGGATTAACGAAGCAATAAATTGCGCATCGTGTTTCT
>JBAYFO010000023.1:0-52052 GCA_041667115.1 Ignavibacteriaceae bacterium
ACCGTTCGCGCGCTTGTTATCGGGTTAGTGTTGGCAGTAGTTCTCGGTGCAGCAAATGCGTACCTGGGACTCAAAGCCGGAATGACAATTGCGGCAACGTATCCTGCAGCAGTTATCGGAATGGCTATTATCAAGTTATTTAAGGGGACAATTCTAGAAGAAAATTTTGCACGTACTGTTGGATCCATCGGTGAATCAATCGCCGCCGGAGCAATTTTTACAATCCCTGCATTCTTTATTGCAGGAATTTGGAACCCGTTTTTTACTCCCGGTCATTATGCAATCTCGGCGGCAATCATGTTTGCCGGCGGTGTACTCGGAATTATGTTCGTTGCATTGTTAAGACGCGTAATGGTTGAGGATGTTGAACTTCCATTCCCGGAATCGGTCGCAGCAGCAGAAATTCACAAAGCCGGTCGTCATGGCGGATCGGGTTCAAAGTTTTTGTTTAGTGCAATGGGCGTTGGTGCGCTCATTCAGGCATTAGGGCAATTTAAACTCTTTGCTACAAGCGCGGACAAATTAGTTTCATTCGGGAAAGGAAATATTCTTTTTAAATCACCCGATGTTAGCCCTGCGTATATGGGTGTTGGGTATATCATAGGTCCCCGTTTAGCCGCATTAAACTTCAGTGGTGGTGTTCTTGCATGGGGATTATTAGCCCCGATCATTGCATATTTCAAATTCGGCAACGTTGATCCTTCAACTTTGGATTGGGCAAAAGAAATTACGCAAGTCTGGAAAGATTACGTAAGACCAATCGCAATTGGCGGTATGCTGGTTGGTGCCGGGTACACATTATGGAAAATGAGAAAAAATCTTGCTACAGGAATTTCACGTTCCGTTAGTGATGTAAAAAAAGCAGCCTCCGGTGAATCAACTACCGAGAGGACAGAAAAAGATATTCCATTTACTTATGTAATGCTTGGTATCGGGATTGCTTCCATAGCAACTTTCTTTATCTATAATTATTTTGCTCAAAATATTGTTGCCGCTTTAGTTGCTACGTTAGTAATGATCGTAGCAGGATTTTTCTTTGCAGCGGTCTCCGGTTATTTAGTTGGGATAATCGGATCAAGTAATAACCCGATAAGCGGATTAACACTATCAACACTCGTTATTGCCGCTTTATTAATGGTTGCACTTGGAATGAAAGGAACTCAAGGAGTTGCAGCAGTTCTTGGTGTAGCGGCGGTTGTTTGCGTTGCCGCAGCAGTAGCAGGTGAGATGTTACAAGATTTAAAAGCGGGACATATCCTTGGCGGTACTCCCTGGAAGATGCAGCTTGGAGATTTGATCGGGGTGCTTGTAGCTGCCGCGGTTATGTTTATTCCACTTTTAATTTTACATGAAGGAAATATTAAAGCCGGTGGAACAGGATTCGGCGGAGATCAATTACCTGCGCCACAAGCAAGTTTAATGGCAATTTTATCTAAAGGAATTGTAGCCGGCGATATGGAATGGATTCTTATTTTCACCGGCATGTTGATGGGTGTCGGTTTTATTATGATGAATGTTAAAAGCCCGATGCTCGTTAGCGTTGGAATGTATCTTCCTCTGGGGACAACATTCGCAATTTTTGTCGGCGGCTTAATTAAAGGTGTTGTTGAAAGAATCAATGAGAAGAAGAAATTTAATGAAGGACAAAAATCGAGAGTCGAAAATAATGGAGTGCTCATTGCAGCCGGGCTAATAGCCGGTGAGGCACTGATAGGCTTGCTCTTTGCGGGTCTTGCGTTTTTTGAAATAACTATTTGGGATATGAGTTCTCCATTTTCACTTATCATCAGCGTTGTTGTGCTTGCTGTAATTGCATACATGCTGATTAAAATCCCGATCGGGAATGCCGGAAAACCGGATGATCCGCTTCCTCCACACGTATCGATGTAATAATTGTTTTCACATTGTCCCGGTGTAAAATCCGGGACAATTTTTTTCAGAAAGATCAAGCATGAATTTTTTTCAAAGACGGGCAGTTTTAAAAAATCTAAACTACCTTGACGTACGTCCAATAAGAAATTATGGTGAATCAGTTGACGAACACGAGATGGTTACGGTGTTAATCCCAAAATTTAATAATCGTTTTGCAGTCAGATTTGTTTTACCTTATATGCAGTATAAATTTTTTAAAATTAAACTTGATGAATTTGGATCGGCAACCTGGTTGTTAATTGATGGGAAGAGGAACGTTACTGAAATTGCGAATGAATTGGTGAAAAAGTTTGGTGAAAAAATTCACCCGGTTGAAGAAAGGTTAACAAGATACTTCACCGGAATTTATGAACAAAGATTAATTACATTTTTAGAAATTCAAGAAAAAGGAAAGTAGTTATGGGAACTGTATTAGGTAATTTAAAACCAGCTTTGGTCTGGAAATACTTCGAGGAAATTTGTCAGCATCCGCGTCCTTCAAAACATGAAGAAAAGGTTGCTGAATATATTTTTTCAGTCGGCAAAAAATTAAATCTTGAAACCGTAAAAGATACTTTCGGAAATATCATCATCCGCAAACCTGCTACTGCCGGAAAAGAAAATTTAAAAACCGTTGTTCTTCAAGGACATATCGATATGGTTTGCGAAAAGAACCGCGATGTTGAACATGATTTTGATAACGATCCGATTCAAGTTTATATTGACGGCGATTTTGTAAAAGCAAAAGGAACAACGCTCGGCGCGGATAATGGAATAGGTGTTGCCGCAGCATTGGCAGTGCTGGAAGATAGTTCAATTCAACACGGACCAATCGAATGCCTATTCACTTTGGATGAAGAAACCGGTTTAACCGGCGCCGCAAGTTTAGACCCGACAATTCTCAAAGGAGATATTCTTCTTAATCTTGATTCGGAAGAACTCGGTACTTTTTTCATCGGCTGTTCCGGTGGAAAAAATACAGCAGCTAAATTTACTTTTACTCCGGAAAATGTTCCGGCGGATTCAATTGCATACGAAATTAAAGTTGCCGGTTTACAAGGCGGTCATTCCGGTCTTGAAATCCATACCGGAAGAGGAAACGCAATTAAAATACTCAATCGTTTCCTTTGGAATGCAACGAATGAGTTAGCAATTCGTTTAGCACAAATTGAAGGCGGAAATAAACACAATGCTATTCCTCGTGAAGCGTTTGCGGTAGTTACCGTTTCAAAAGCAAAGAAAGCTGAATTTCTTTCTTCAGTAACAAATTACAATAAGACTATCAAAGAAGAATTAACCACAAACGAACCAAATCTAATTGTCTCAGCAGAAGTTTTTTCCGCACCGGCAAAGGTGATGGATGTAAAAACAACCGCCAAATTATTGAATGCTCTTTATGCTTGTCCTCACGGTGTTATAACAATGTCACCCGATATTGCCGGATTAGTTGAAACCTCGACCAATCTCGCTACGATCATTACTGAAGGAAACAAAGTAGATATCGTTACCAGCCAAAGAAGTTCTGTTGCAACCGAAAATCAAGATGCAGTTGATATGGTGCATTCGGTATTCGATTTGGCAGGCGCAGAAGTTTCACACGGAGATGGGTACCCGGGCTGGAAACCGAATGTCCATTCGGAAATTCTAAAGGTATTTAAAACGGTCTATCAAAAAATGAACGGCAAAGAACCTGAAGTAGCGGCTATTCACGCCGGTTTGGAATGCGGAATCATCAGTGAAAAATATCCAAACATGGATATGATCTCTTTTGGTCCGACGATGTTTGGTGTGCATTCACCTGACGAACGTTTGAACATTCCTTCGGTTCAACCGTTCTATGATTTACTCGCGAATGTATTAAGCAATATTCCAACTAAATAAAAGTTCACTTTCCGTAGAGACTTGCCATGGCAAGTCTCTACGATTTTTCCATACTACGAATAAGGAAATCAATTGGAAGAAACTCTCTCACTTAAACCGGAACCAACCAAATTATTCCGCTGGACGGTGCTCATTTTTGTCAGCCTTGCGATGTTTGGCAATTATTACATTTATGATTGCATCAGTCCGCTCGCGGATCTTCTTTCTAAGCAATTAAATTTTTCTAATTCCGATATCGGGTTACTTCAGGCTATTTATAGTTTCCCAAATATCATCATGGTTTTAGTTGGTGGATTAATCATTGATAAGATCGGGACGCGAATTTCCGTTGTTATTTTTACGCTGCTGATTTTTATCGGTGCGGTTATAACAGCAATGAGCGGAAGCCTTGTTTTTATGGCTGCCGGAAGGTTGATCTTTGGACTTGGCGCTGAATCGATGATTGTTGCCATCACCACTATTATTGCACGTTGGTTCAAAGGAAAGGAATTGTCTTTTGCATTCGGTTTGAATTTAACCGTTGCACGGCTTGGTTCATTCCTTGCATTAAATTCTCCTTCATGGGGAAAAAGTTTTTATACACATTGGCAAACACCTCTTTGGATTTCTGTATTTGCCGGAGTTTCTGCAGTTGTATTCATTCTAATTTATTTTATTCTCGATTTACAGGCGACTAAAAAATTCAAAATGCCGAAAGACGGTGAGCAAGATAAAATTGTATTGAAAGAACTTTTTAATTTCGGAAAATCATTCTGGTATATAACGGCGCTTTGTGTTACGTTTTACTCGGCGATGTTTCCGTTCCAGACTTTTGCAATAAAATTTTTTCAGGATGCGCACGGAACAACACGTGAAGTTGGTGGTAATCTTTCAAGCATGCTAACGTTAGCGGCGATGTTTTTCACTCCGCTATTTGGATTACTTGCAGATAAAATCGGCAAACGCTCTTTGTTAATGATGTTTGGTTCGCTCTTGATTGTACCGGTATATCTAATCATGGCGTACAAAATTGATCTCGCATCTCCGCTTGGTTTGCATGGAATGCTTTCGATCAATTTAGATTTTTTTGATATTCATTCGCAGATACCGATCTACCTTTTAATTCCAATGTCGTTGATGGGAATAGCCTTCTCGCTTGTTCCCGCGGTAATGTGGCCCTCGGTTTCGCTTGTTGTTGATTCCTCAAAGCTCGGTACCGCTTACGGCTTAATGACGATGATCCAAAACATTGGTTTATTCGGATTCAATTTGTTGATTGGATATGCTAATGACATTTCCAAAGCGAGTGCTGCAAATCCATCAGGTTATAATATGGGAATGTGGATCTTTTCTCTGCTCGGATTCTTTGGTCTCTTTTTCTCTTTTATGCTGCGCATGAATGAAATGGGACCTAATAAACACGGGTTGGAACAAGGAATGAAATAGAATTGAAAAAATATTTTTTCATATTATTATTTATCTCAGCCAATCTTCATGGGCAAGATTTAGGCTTTGGATGCCTAGGACTTGTGGGCGGTTTTGCCGGTTATGGGGTTCAAACGTATCAGGTAAAAGGCATTAATGAAAGAGTTGATTTTTTTAATGCTGCGCATAAAGATTCGCTCGATTCACCTCTTAAAAATTTCGGGCAGGCGGCGGGTTACCGCTTCGGTATAAATTTTTACAATCAAGATTTCTCCGGCTTCAACCTTTCGTTTAAAGGATTTTACCAAAAACTTTCACAACAAAACAAAGCTATCATCAAGTCGGGAACAATAGAAATTGCGAAGACGTTTGAAGTACAGATTACCACTTTTGGTCTTGGGGTCGATTTCGGTACCCCCATTATGGAAATGTTAAACTGGAAAATATTAAAAACTGCTGTTACCTTTTCGCAGGCTGATTTTATTGAGTCTGAGGACCGTCCCGGAGTTTTAACAAAGAAAGATGATTACAAATCAAATAGAGCAACTATCGGGTACTCTATTTCAACCGGATTTGTTGTTTACCTCATCGGAAATTATATCAGTCTTGAAGCAAGCGCCGGGTATAACCTATTCCGGTTTAAACAATTGAAGAAAGAGGATGGAACACTCTTGACGGTGAACGAACAATCTGATCAACCGATGCCTTTGGCTATAGATAACGGCGGACTTGCCGGAATAATTCAATTAAATTTAAATTTCCCATTGTGAGAGTATTATGAAATTATCAAAGCTTGATAAAGCAGCCATTATTGCAATTAAAGATTGCATGGGAACGATGCCAAACGAAAAAGTTTTAGTTATCAGCGATGCAAAAAAAAGAGATATCGGTTTATCACTCTTTGAAAACGCAAAGAGACTAGGCCATCAATCTCTGTATGTAGAAATGATTCCTGGCACGGTGAATGGAGAAGAACCCTCGGAAGAGATAGCCGAACTAATGAAAAAATTTGATGTAGTTCTCTGTCCAACTTCTACCTCGCTTACGCATACAGACGCCAGGAGAAGCGCATCCGCGTTGGGTGCGCGCATTGCAACGTTTCCCGGCATAACCAAAGAAGTAATGATTCGCGGATTGAATGCAGACTATAAAAAAATATCGAAACTTTCTTTAAAGTTGAAAGAAATTTTAGAGCAAGGGAAACATATTCGGGTAACAACAAAACTTGGAACCGATATTTCCTTCTCAATTGAAGGAAGAACTTCATACGCCTCCAAGGGATTATTTCACGCAAAAGGAGAGAGTGGAAACCTGCCTACCGGAGAAACTTTTCTTGCCCCGGTTGAAGGGACAGCAAACGGCGTTTTTGTCGTTGACGGATCAATGGCGGGATTGGGTTTGGTAAAAAACACCAACATTACAATTAAAGTTGAAAATGGTTATGCAACAGAAATAACCGGCGGAAAGATGGCAAAGAAACTCGTTAAGATGCTTGATGCAGCCGGACACGATGCGAGAAATATCGCTGAGTTTGGTATTGGAACAAACCATGCAGCAAAACTTAGCGGTGTTTTGTTAGAAGATGAAAAAGTTCTAGGAACAATTCATATTGCCCTTGGAAATAATAAATCGATGGGAGGCAGCATCGGTGTTGCATTGCATTTAGACGGTGTTGTAAAAACTCCGACAGTGTATCTGGATGATAAATTGATGATGAAAAAAGGAAAGCTTCTTATCTGAAAAATTCTTGACGAATTATTTAATAAAAAAAAGGATGTCAACTTGACATCCTTTTTTTCTTTTAAAAATCCGAAACGTTAATAAATGTTTACTTTATACGTTGCCGTTCCTGTAGGAAAACTTGAATAATTGTTCTGCAATGAAATAGAGGTTGTGTTAGTTACGGAAGTTGGGATAATAGCTTTTAAAAGGAAGAGAGGGAATGGTTTACTTTTGTTATATCCGTTAAATCCATTAGGTTCTACGCTGATCATCACTTCTTGACCGGCTAAATCAATAGGGTAAGCAACTCCAAGTGTATCGTGCTGCAGAAAATCTTCTCCAGGAAAAGCAGGCATCGGTTTTGTTCCAACGTAAAGATTCTGTGCATCGTTTCCGGCAGCCAATTTAAATTCTCCCGTCGGAAGATATTTCCCGTTAACTTTTACCCAACCTTTGTACACCCATCCTGAAGGAAGTTCAGGTAAACGTAATCCGGTTTCATAAACATCGGCGCTTTTATAATTCAAAAACCAAATACCGGAATTTGTATTTGGATTGACACCGGTTGGTGTAAAAACCGTGTATTTCCCCGTCGCAGTTATAAATGATGGTGGAACTGCAGATGCAGTATCTGTACCCAAATACTTTTGATCGTCAAAGTCGCTTCCGAATGCAATTCCAACCGGATTTTTCGGCACAACACTTAGCTGGGCTTCATTCATTCTCATTTTGCTAATCAGTAAAAAGACATTTGATGAAGTAGTATCATTTAAAGTTGAATCACGATCTTCAACGCTAATACAGACAAATTGGTTCTTTGTATTCGCCTGGAAATCACTTAATGTTAAAGGGAATGAACCTATAAATGAAGTTGCACCTATTGGATAAGAAAGCTTCCCGAATGAATGTACAATCTTTCCTGCATCGTCTAATATCCATGCTGCTAAAACCAACGAATCATCTAGAGCAGGGAGATTAGATAATTGCAAAGTAAACGTTCCGCTGGGGCTTGTTATAGTTTCAGTTGATTTTGTATCTTTACATGACATGAGAATGAGCGTTATCGGGACAAGAAAAAAAAGTAGCTTTTTCATGGTTTGGTTTCCTAAGTAAATTTTTATTCCTTTTTAAAACTTAATTTATCTTTCTTCAATATTCAAGAAATATTTAATAATTATTTCTTAATTATTTTTTGATTTAAACGGGAGATGTTATAATTTTCACTGAAAAAATTTTTCAAATTGAAAATTATGTCCTACCCTGCCAACTGGCAGGCAAGTAAAAATAGGAGCTGAAATATGCAATCTCGCTACAAAATTGTTTTTCTGTTCATATTCATTCCAATTTTTTTAATACAAGCGCAAACTGGAAAAGTTACCGGGGTAGTAAAAGATGCCGCATCCGGTGACCCGTTAATATCAGCCAGCGTGATGATCCAAGGAACGAATTCAGGTGCTGCTACAAATTTAGATGGGTTTTATTCCATCCTGAATGTTCCACCTGGAACTTACACTCTCAAAGTCTCCATGATTGGATACACATCTGCATTGTTAAGAAATGTACGCGTGAATATTAACCAAACGTCAACCATTGATGTCACATTAAAAGAAGAATCCTTTCAGGCAAAAGAAGTTGTTGTTGTTGCAACGGCTCCGGTTGTACAAAAAGATGTTTCCAATAGTGTTGTGAATGTTACCACAGAACAATTTGAAAACATGCCTATTGCCAATGTAACCTCTGTTGTAGGGCTTCAGGCAGGTATTGTTGGTGGTGCATTTCGTGGTGGTTCTTCGTCAAATACCGATTACGCAAGCCAAACCGGTTACATGCTGAATGGGATGGTTATGCGGGACGAACGGAACAATACTCCATTTACAGGTATAAGTTTTACTTCAGTGGAAGAGATTCAAATTCAAACCGGTGGCTTTAATGCTGAATATGGAAATATCCGTTCCGGATTAGTAAATATTGTAACTAAAGAAGGGAAGACAGACAGATATTCAATTAATGTTTTTTCGAGAATTCGACCGGCGGGACAAAAATATTTTGGTGATGGTCCTTCTTCACCCAATGCCTATTGGATCCGTCCCTTTGTAGATAATGACGTAGCATGGACAGGAACCACCAATGGTGGATGGGATCAATTTACTCAAAAGCAATATCCGACTTTTGAAGGATGGAATTCAGTCTCGCAAAAATTATTAAGCGATAACAATCCTAACAACGATTTAACCCCGGAAGCTGCTCAGAGACTTTTCTTATTTCAACACAGAAAAGATATGCGGATTCTTAGACCTGACTATGATTTAGATATGTCTATAGCGGGCCCAGTTCCAGGCGGTCAATCTTTAGGCAACCTCCGTTTCTTGGCTTCATTAAGAGCTTCACAATCAATGTATATTGTTCCTCTTGCAACCGATGCCTACTTGGATTATACGGGGAACCTTAAATTTACAGCCGATTTAACAACAACTCAAAAACTTACTGTTGAAGGTTTGATGAGTGAATCCGATGGAACCGCTGCAAACAGAGATGGGTCTCCGGGATTATTTACTTCTTCAGCGGGGATTGTAAATGGATTCTATTATTCAAAAACAACTTATGGTGATTCAAGAGTTTTTTCTACTGATTATTGGGATCCAAGTATTATTAAAAGAAGAATGTTAGGTTCAAAATATACTAACGTTTTATCGCAGACTTCGTTTTTAGAAGGCGTGTTAAGCATCTTCCAATCACAATATTTCACGTATCCTGGTAGAGCCAGAGATAACTCGCAAATTTATGAATACGCTCCCGGTATGTTTACTGATGAAGCACCATTCGGATTTGAAGATAGCTCGGCGAGCGGAATTGGAAGCGGTATGCGGATGGGTGTTGGTATGAGCAATGCGCGTGATACTAGTAAAGTTACTACTTATAATCTACGTTTTGATTATACTAATCAAATAGATAAATACAATAACATTAAAACCGGTGTTGAATTTAACATGACGGATAATTTTATCAATTACGGTTCATATGATAAATATTTGCCTTCAAATAATTCGGTTACAAAATGGCATACTAAACCACTTCGTGGGGCATTCTACGTACAAGATAAAATTGAATTCGAAGGGATGATCGCCAATCTCGGTGTTCGGGTTGATTATTCTGATCCAAATTCAGATTGGTACGTCCTTACAAGTGAATTTGATAATGCATTAACTGCTAAGAATGCTTCGTCTATTGATCAAATTGATAAAAAAGTACCTGCGGTTGCAAGAGTGAATGTAAGCCCCAGACTTGGCGTAGCTTTTCCAATTACGGAAAACAGCAAGCTTTATTTTAACTATGGATTCTTCCGCCAAATGCCTTCTCCTGAAGACCTTTATCGGGTAAGAGTTGATCAATATACCGGAAGGATCGACAGACTTTCAGATCCAAACCTTCCACTGCAAAAAACAATTGCTTATGAATTAGGGTATGAACAAGGATTATTTGACGAGTACCTCCTAAGAGTTGCAGGTTACTATAAAAATATATCCGAACAACAACGGTATGTGCATTATATAAGTAAAGATAACTCTGTTGACTATTACGCTCCGGCGAATGATGCATATGAAGACATTCGTGGTGTTGAAATAACGGCTTCAAAAAATAGAGGAAACTGGTTCCAGGGATTTGCAAACTATACTTATTCTATATCTACAAGCGGATATTTTAATTATTCCACTGAATACCAAAACTCTCAGTTGATGTTAAATTATTTAACCACAACTCAAGAAGGAGAACAATCCAAACCTGTCCCTCAACCTTATGCAAGAGTGAATCTTGATCTCTTTACTCCGAGTCAGGACTTTGGACCGGCCTTTGAAGGAATTGGAGTATTGACAGATTGGAGATTAAGTTTGATAGGAAGTTGGCGTTCCGGTTCTTACACTACCTGGACTGGCGGCTCCGGCTCAATACCGGGAATTTCTAATAATGTTCAGTGGAGAGATTCTTATGGGTTAGATTTAAGAATTAGCAAAAGCATGAAATTCGGTCCGGTGAATGTTCAGGTCTTTGCAGATATCAACAATGCCTTGAATATTAAAACTTTAAGTTCATATGGTTTTATTGATGCGAACGATTACTATGATTATATGAAATCACTCCACCTTCCTGCAGCCTCTATTGATGAATCAAAAGGGAGTTTTGGATATGCGAATATTAATGGAGAAGATAGACCGGGTGATTACCGCCAAGGACCATTTGTTCCGATTGTAACGGTAACAAATTTTTCTAATGTGGGTTCACCTAACAAAAACGCGATTTATTATTTAGTTGAAAACGGTCACTATTTACAATTTGAGGGAGGCACCTGGATGCCTGTTCCCGATGATCGATTGAAAGAAGTATTCGATAAAAAGGAATATATTGATATGCCGAACCAGGCATGGGCTTCGTTCTTGAATCCCCGAAATATTTATTGGGGTCTTAAAATTTCAGTTGAATTAAAGTAGAAGGAAAAAATATGAATCACAAACTTTTAAAGAATGTTCTGGGCAAAGCCTTCATACTTATGATTTTGGTAAATGCTCTTGCTTTCTCGCAAGAACTTAAATATATGTCGGTCGGTTCCCTCCATAATTGGTATTCTGATATAGGTTCTGAAATTGAAGTTGCCGGACCTGCAAAAACTCAACAAGATGGAATGCAGTGGCCAGCAATTTATAATTATCAAGATATTCAGGCATGGAAGGGAATGTGGATTGGTGTGAAGGATTTCTTCGACGCTAAAATGGGCGGGATGGTAGACGAAAAAGTTGTACACGTTGGTCCGCGCGTTTTTGGAAAAGGAGAAGTATTTCCTATTTCTTTTTATATGAAAAGTAAATATGAAAAACCAAGCCTTATGGTTAATGGAACTGAAACCGAAGGCAAGCCTTTTACTGTAGATGAAGTTGACCCAACGATGCCCTGGGATAGAGAAATTGTAAATGTGGTTGGAACGCAAATCGGTGTGACGATGACCAGAAGAATTTTTCAATTCCAAAATCAATTTCATGAAAATTATATTGTGAATGATTATGTATTCAAAAATACCGGAGATACAGATGGTGATCCCAAAACCATCGAAAGAAAAGACAGTGTCATAAAAGACATGGTTGTTTTTTTACAGTATCGTTTAGCGCCTTGTCAGTTAACAAGAAATGAAATAGGAAATGCTACAGGATGGGGAATGAACACAACGTGTGATGCACGCGGAGATGGAAATACCAGTACTATTGCCGGATGGGAAAAACCGGGAGAAAATCAATTCCGCGCTCAATATGTTTGGCATGGTTTGTTTCCAGGCTTTACCGGCGGATATGACAACCTTGGTGGACCGATTTGGAAAGCTGCGACATTTATTCCCGCCGGTGATACAACAGGTCGTTTAGGTTCTCCACAGTTTGCCGGTATACTAACATTACATGCTGATAAGTCAGCCTCAGATAAAGCTGATGATGTAAATCAACCTTCGACAACAAATACGTTTGACTCGGATGGTCCGCTTGAATCAGGAAATGATGCTTTTAGCCGCGCAAAAATGACCGCTGAATATGCCTTTATGACTTCCGGACATGATAAGCGCCATCTGGATAAAATTGGTGAAACAAATCCAATCTTACCGACAAAAGACCCCGCAACAGGAACCGGCGGAGGTTATTCAATTGGAAATGGATATGGTCCATACACATTAAATTATGGCGACAGCATTCATATCGTATTTGTTGAAGCAGTTGCAGGCATAAGTTATGATAAAGCCGTTGAAGTTGGAAGAAAATATAAAGCGGATAAAAATGCTTTAGTAAAAAACACTGCTTTTTTTACCGGGAAAGATTCTTTATTCCAAACCTTCAAACGCGCAAAAGAAAATTATGATGCTAACTGGCAAAGCCCTGAGGTACTTGGCACTCCGGCACCAGTCAGTTCTTTTTCTTCTAGTGCCGCACCCCGGAGTATTGGCTTGAAGTGGTCATTGTACAATGAAAACGACCCCGATATAACTGGATTTGAGATCTGGCGAGCTATTGGTAGAGTCGATAGTATCTATCATAAGATCGCTGAACTTGACAAAGGTGTTCGTTCTTATAATGATTATTCAGCACCTTCAAGCATCAATTCGTTTTACTACATTGTTACGATCGGGCAAAATTTTGCCGGTGACGCTGCATTGAACATGCCTGCCGGAAAACTTCAGAGCAATAGATTCTATTCACAATTGTACAATCCGGCTCTTCCCGGACCTGTAGTAGTATTTAATGATTTTAGAGTAGTTCCTAATCCATTTATTTCCGCTGCTAATTCAACATCTTTAGGAACAAGTGGTTCGGAAAAGCGACTTTCTTTCTATGGTATTCCGGACAGACATACTCTCAAAATTTATACCGAGTATGGGGAATTAATAAAAACCTTTACCGATAAAGACCCGGAGTTTACTCAGGGTTCTAAAAAGGTAGATTGGACTCAATTAAATACTGATGCTAATCAAATTATCGTCTCTGGAATTTATATCGCAGTCTTAAGAGATGATGATTCCGGTGAGACGAAAATTCAAAAATTTGTAATAATCCGATAAAGGCACGGGAAACTTTATGAAAATAAAAATATTAACAACTGTTTCAATTGTTGCTCTACTTCTAACATCTTCCGGATTTGCCCAAAAGAAGTTAGCGCAAACCGGAATGAAATTCCTTCAAGTCTCGCTCGACGCAAAAATGGCTGGTATGGGAGATGCCGTAACTGCCCTTGATAATCTTGGAGCAAATGGGCTTTATTCCAATCCTGCGTCTATAGCAAGACAAACTAATTTAGTTGACGCGACTACCGGTCAAGTTAACTGGATAGCTGATATAAAATATTATACCGGCGGCGTTACTTTTGCACCCGAAAATGGAAGTTATGGCGTGTTGGGTGTTTCATTTCTTTATGTGAATTACGGCGACTTGATTGGAACGATTCGTAACAATCAGGGATATGTTGAAACAGGCATTTTTAATCCAAATGCTTATTTTATCGGTCTTACTTACGGTAAAGCATTGAATGATAAATTTTCAATTGGTGGTTCTGTAAAGTATGCTCTACAAAATTTAACAGCCGGTATTGTAAACATTACAGATGCCGAAATCACAAAAACTTATTATAACCCAAATTCTTTAGTGTTTGATTTTGGAGTTCTTTACCACACGGGAATTCAAAGTCTAGATTTTGCAGCTTCGATCAAAAATTTCTCAAAAGATATTCAATTAGAGAGAGATCAGGAAAAATTTCAACTCCCTTTAACATTCCGCGTTGGATTAGCTTATAATTTAAGCGATATGTTGAAACTTGATAAATCCGAATACTCAATTCAACTAGCGTTCGACTCTGTTGTTCCGCGTGATAATGTTGAAGAGGTTGACTGCGGTGTGGAATTTAAATTTATGAACTCGCTCGCTCTGCGGGGTGGTTATTTATCAGGAAAAGATGAATACAAAATGACCGCAGGTATTGGGTTTTCTCAATCAATTGCAGGATATGATATTGGACTTGATTATGCCTACATCCCATGGACAACTTTTTCCGATGTTCATAAATTCTCAATCCATTTTGGAATTTAACAGCTAATAAAATTTTGGTAATACTTATGAAAAAAAATTATTTAAAACTTCCTCAAACTTCAATAGCACTTGCAGCTTTTGTATTTCTTTTTGTGCTCTTCTTCTGGGGCTGCAATGAAGCTGATAATGTTGCACCACTTTATAATCCGGTGTTTTCAAATACCGTGGTTCCGGAGATCGTTTCTGTATCTCCTTCAGACAGTGCATTTGCCGGTGTGGATGAAATCACCTTGACCGGGCATAATTTCCCGACCGTGCCTACTGAAATGGCTGTCTATTTTAATAATGTAAAGGCTGAGATTATCTCCGCCGATACGAACAAGATAGTTGTGAAAGCTCCGTTTCTTGTTAAAGACACTATCAGCATCAAGATCAGTAAATTTAGTGCTGATAAACTAAGTAACAGTCTTCCGTATAAATTGATTTCAGCGACAATCGTTTTTAAGGAATTTCCCTTCAATGATACTCCCTACACACTCACATTTGATAAGCTTGGGAATGCATACGTTTCGTATACCATTGACAGTGCCGGTACAGGGATTAAAAAAATCGCGCCTGATGGTTCTGTGACAGATTTTGCACCAAAAGGAGCTGAAACCTATTGGACTTGTATGAAGTTCGGGCAATCAGGCGATCTTTATACAGCAAGATCAGTAAAAGGAATTTTTAAAGTAGCACCAAATGCAATTGCTACAACATGGGTCACCTCTTCAAACGGGATTGGCACCATTGTAGATTTTGATTTCGATCAAAACGGTAATATGTGGGCAGGTGGAAATAATGCAGCAGTCTACCGGGTTACACAAACGAAAAATGTAAAACCATTTTCATTTACTGCTAACATTCGTTCAGTAAGAGTATTTAACAATTATCTGTATGTTGCAGGCTTGAAAGATGGCTCCGAAAGTATTTGGCGCTTCCCGATTATTAATTCGGATAGTTTGGGTACCGCCGAACTTTACTTTAATTATCAGGCGGCTTATCCCAGCGGTACCATTAGAGAAATCACTTTTTCTGCCGATGGTGATTTGTATGTTGGTACAGATGGCGTCGAAATGATAGTTAAAATTAAACCAGATAAAAGTTCTCAAATTTTATTTAGCGGTGTGTTAAACCCGTCAAATAAATGTAAATTTAATTCTTTCTTCTGGAGCGGGTCAGACGTTTATATGTATGTTATAAGACATTCAGTTAACCTAAACGATGCAGCAAGTCCGCCGGAGGCGATCATTAAAGTGAATACATTAAATAATTTGGGAGGAGCCCCTTATTACGGAATTCAGTAATTTCAATCTGGAAGGCTTTATGATGTAGGCTTTAAAAGATTTGATAAACCGCATAGAAAGTTTTTGAATTATTTTTTATCTTCGGACAGAAATTTAATTAGATTCTTTTCTTGCCGGTAAGCAAAGAAAAGTGATGTTCTTTTATCCATTGATAATGAAGATAATTCAGAGTATACTTAGTTTTAATTAACCCAAAGTAGGAGACTACATTTGACATTTTCTAACTTAATTGGTAACTTATTGTAAATAATTCATTCATATAAAAGGAGACTACTATGTTCAAAAGATTCTTTTTTGCGCTGTCGTTATTGTTGGCGATAGCCTTTAATGTTCAGGCTCAAACCTGGCAAATGGCATCTGTTTTTCCGGCGGATAGTACCATGAATAATGGTATTCACGGAATAGCAGTAGACCCTGACGGAAAAGTCTGGATCCAGGCGTATTATGCTTATGGAAAGGATTCTATCCAAGTTCCCGGCTATGACGCAACTACCGGTGCTTTAAAAACTGTTAAAGCAAGCGTACGTGCTCTTTATGTTTTTAATCCTGACGGAACCCAGGCTAGTTTTTCACCAATTCTTTTTAATACCGTCGGTGGTGTTGCAAAAGATACCCTTGGCGGTGAAACCACCTTCAAGAAAATTCTAAACCCGGTTGGAACAGATTCAATTACAGTTCCTGTATGGAGTGCAAACACCGGACGTGGATTGACATTGGATGAAAGTGGAAATGTCGTTGCCGGTTATTGGGACTACTTATTTAAGTTCGATTACAAAACCGGTGCCGGTTTAATGAATAGACTTGTTGCCGGAGTTGGCGGTGTTGTAAAACCCGGTATTGATGCAGCCGGTAACTATTATGTAAGAGCTGTAGTTGGCGGCGGTCCACTTAAAATATTTGATAAAGACGGTGTGTTCTCATCAAACGCTCTTGATGTAACAACAGGTTTTGCTAGAGTATGTGACGTCTCAAAAGATGGTCTTACTGTTTATACTCCTGGCTATACGACGCACTATGTTGAAAAATTACATCGTCCGGATGACCTATCACTGTTTGTCTCTTCTCAAATTCTGAAAGGTTTTGATTGCGAATCTATTTGTTGGGATCCTGCAACTGCCGGTAAACTTTGGCTAAGCTCTGGCTCTTACACTGATATGCCGAATAGAAATCCAGATGTTGTGACAGCTTATGATACATCAGCTTGGTATGCATTTGATACGAATACAGAAACCCTTACCGGTGAAAAAATGGACTGGGTCTACTATGTAGATAAAAATGCAAATGAAAGACCAAGAGCGATTGGTTTTTCACCAGATGGTAACACAGCTTATTTAGGTGTATTTGGCGGAACTACCTATCCAGTAAGAAAATACACAAAAGTAGCTGGCTCGGCTACGGTTACATTCAATTGCAATATGAGTGATAAAATGAAAAACGGAGAGTTCTCTGTTGGTGATAAAGTATATGCTCGCGGTACATTTAATGGCTGGGCAGGTACAACCGACGAATTAACTGATACCGATGGTGATTCAATTTATACGTATACACTTAGTTCAGGTATTACTGTAGGTGATACTCTTCAATTCAAGTTTGTCAACAACCATGGTGGCGCAGATAATTGGGAAAACCTTATTCCTAACAGAGTATTGGTTGTTAAGGAAGGTACTAATGTTTTCTCCTCATTTTGGGAAACAACAAACGTGTTCAACTGTAACATGAGTGATGAAATTAAAGCGGGAAATTTCTCAATTGGTGATAAAGTTTGGGTTCGCGGTGCATTTAACGGTTGGGCAGGGTACGACAATGAATTAACTGACCCTGATGGTGACTCGGTTTATACTGGCGTTGTTACTGCCGGTATTAATGTCGGGGCTAGCATTGAATTCAAGTTTGTTAACAACCATGGTGGTACAGATAATTGGGAAAGTATTTCAAACAGATCGTTTACCGTACGGGTAGGCACTAATACTTTCACTGCTTTCTGGAATGTTCCATTTATTCCAGCTACTGCAAAAGAAATTCAAATGGCTTTCTCCATTAATATGGAACTTGAAAAATTAGCAGGACTTTTTGACGCAACTGGCGGTACTGTTGAACTTCGTGGCGATCTGTTTGGGTGGGGTCCTGGTAAAGCTATGACTGCAAGCGCGACAAATGTAGATATCTACGAAACAATTCAACCTGTTATGGTTTCTGTTGGTGATAAAGTTAGTTTCAAGTTTTGGCATAACAATCCTGAAACTTGGGAACAAGACAATTTGACTGATAACACCCAGGGTAATAGATATTACGTTATTACGCAAGCTGATTATGACAATGCAGCTGCTGTTGTTGAAGCATCTTTCAATAACGGTTCATTAGAAACAGTATTAAATGTACCGGCTAACGTTAAATTTACCTGTAATACAAATGGTAGATCAATTATGGACGCACCGGCGAACACAACGTTTGAAACTGTTTTCATTGCAGGTTCTAACTCTCCGCTCCAATGGCCAACCGGTGGATGGCCGAATTCTGATACCAGCAAAGTTATTTTCCTTTCCGATGACGGAACAAATGGTGATGCGGTAGCCGGAGATAAGATCTTTACCACAACAGTTACTTTCCCACAATACTCTGTATTAAAAGTAAAATATAAATATGGAGCAAATTGGGGTTTATCAACGAATGGTGGTAAAAACGATAATGAAGCCGCTAGCGGTTCTGACAAGACATTAATTCTTGGCAAATTTTCAGCAAATACAACTGTTGTAGATACGTTCGGAATAATTCATACAACAGATGTTACTAAAGTTGAAAAAGTTGGAAGTACTGTTCCTACAGCTTATTTGCTCGAACAGAATTATCCAAACCCATTCAACCCTGAAACTTCAATTCGTTTCAACGTTCCAAAAGAAAGCTTTGTAACCGTAAAAGTATTTAATACGCTCGGTGAAGAAGTTGCCACATTAGTAAACGAAGAAAAAACTGCAGGTGTTTATAATGTTTCGTTCAAAGCGAACAACTTAACCAGCGGTATTTACTTCTATACCATTAAAGCAAATGATTTCTCTTCAACCAAGAAAATGATCTTGATGAAGTAATTCATTGTTCTGTTCTTTTAAGAAAAGCCGCCGAAATGCGGCTTTTCTTATTTTAAAGGATTTATCTTCCAAATGGAACTTTCTCATGGAAAAAGCGACTAATTAGTGTTGCATCACGCCTTCTTTTCTGGTTATATTTGCAGAGAAGAATGATTTAACTCTTTACGGATTCAATAAGGAATCATTTTTTTTGAAATTAAGAGTAGATATAGTATGAAAAAAATTCTTTTGATCGTATTGGTAGCAGCTTCAATGAACTGCTTTTCGCAGTTCAAAGACAAAAATATCTTTAAACCTTCTATTCAAGAAGGAATGATTAATGATAACGCCCCTGCGTTAATATTGGGATTTTTCAACCCGGATAATTTTTCAATGTCTCATTCCTATAGCATGTCCTATACCGCATCCGGGAAAAATGGTTTAGCTCTCGGTGTTTATACAAATACGATGAGATATAAATTTGCGGATAATTTTAATATGCAGGTTGATGCGAGTTTGGTTCATTCACCCTATAGTTCATTCGGAAAAAATTATCAAGATCAAATAAGCGGAATTTATTTAAGCAGCGCCCAACTGAATTATCAACCATGGAAAGATGTTAACATCAGTGTGCAGTATAGAAGTGTCCCCGGTGGTTTATACAACGACTTTTACGGATATGACCGGTTTGGCGGCGGGTTATACGAAAACTTTTTATTCGGAAGATAACTAAGAACATTCGCTTTTGAGAGATACATCGAAAAATAAAAATATACATAAAAAAGTTACTGCCTCATTTCTGGCTGTTTTACTAGCGACCTTACTGCTTCTTTCAATAAATGGATATTTGGGCTATTCGGCTTATGCAAAAATCATCAAGATTTTCCCCGGCGAAGAAATAAAAAACAAAAATGTAACTTTTGTTCCCATCAAAGTTGAAATAAAAAACGGCTGTGGTATTGAAGGGGTTGGAGAAAAGCTTACTGAATTGCTAAGAAATAATAAAATTGATGTTATCCAATCCGGCAACTACTATCAATTTAATGTTGATAAAACGCTCATTATCGATAGATCAGGCGATATGATGAAAGCAAAAAAAGTTGCGGAAATACTTGGAGTCCCTGAGCAACAAATTATCCGGCAAATTAATAAAACACTATTTTTAGATATAACGGTTTTAGCCGGAAAAGATTTTTATCAAATAAAAGAATCAAAGGAGAAACTTTGACAACAAAACAACTAGTAAAAAAAATCACGCAACTTATTTTTGAAAAAAAGGGAAGCGATGTAAAAGTCATTGAATTAATGACGGTTTCCACAATTGCAGATTATTTCATTATCTGCTCGGCTGATTCCGATACGCAAGTAAGAGCTATTGCCGATAACATTGATAAATCTCTTCGGGATGAAGGCGTTAGGCTTTGGCACAAGGAAGGGACACTCGCACTCCAATGGGTTTTGCTTGATTATGTTGACATTGTTATTCACGTTTTTCAGAAAGATATTCGAGCTTTTTATAATTTGGAAAAACTTTGGGGTGATGCGCCAATCGTTGCGGTCGAAGACAAACCAAAAAAAATCAGTGCAGCTAAGACGAAAGCAGTAAAGACCGAAGCAAAACCGAAAACAAAAAAAGCTGAAACCAAACCGGCAAAAGTCCGCACGGTAAAACCGAAAGTTGAAAAAACTGAAGCCGAACCGAAAAAAGTTCGCGCAGTAAAACCCAAAACGAAAAAGACTGAAACCAAAGGAGCAATCGGTTGAAAAATTATTTGACTTCGCTTTTTAACGAAGCCGCTGAAAAATTGCCGTATTTGCAGGAAATTCAAATTACTTTTGACCGCCCGAAGGTTGAAGCTCACGGCGATATTTCTTCAAATGCAGCAATGCTGCTTACAAAAATTCTGAAGAAAAATCCCCGTGAAATTGCAAATGAAATTATAGCTCAATTAAATATTGACACGACAAAAATTACGAAAGTGGAAATTGCCGGACCTGGCTTTATCAATTTCTTCTTTCATCCGGCATTTCTAGCAAAAAAAATTGAAATAATTCTTAATGAAAAAGATGCATTCGGAAAATCAAATAAGCATGCCGGAAAGCGTGCAAATGTTGAATTCGTTTCAGCAAATCCAACCGGACCGCTAACGGTCGGGCATGGAAGAAACGCAGTCTGCGGCGATACGCTCGCAAATCTTTTAGAATGGACCGGCTACGAAGTTGACCGCGAATATTATTTTAATAATGCCGGAAGACAGATGCGCGTACTTGGAGATTCTGTCCGGCTTCGCTATTTAGAACTACTCGGTGATGCGGTAGAATTTCCTGAAGATTACTATCAAGGCGAGTATATAAAAACTATTGCCGATAGTTTAAGAAATGAATTTGGTGATGCACTTAGAAATGAAGGAGCTGAAGGCAAGTTCAAAGAGAAAGCTGAAAAAGAAATATTTCTCGACATCGAAAAAACGCTTCAACGGTTAAACATTAAGCACAAAAATTTCTTTAACGAAAACAGTTTGTACGAAGAGAAAAAAATTGAAAATCTCTTAAAAACTTTTGCCGATAAAAATCTTTCTTATGAAAAAGATGGAGCTATTTGGCTGAAGCTATCTGAGCTTGGAAACGAGCAGGATAAAGTAATTGTGAAATCAACCGGCGAACCGACCTACCGCCTGCCGGACGTTGCTTATCATATCACGAAGTTTGATAGAAACTATGATCTCATAGTTGATTTATTTGGCTCGGATCATAACGCTACGTATCCCGATGTTATGGCTGCTTTGCAGTCGCTTGGATATGATGCAAGTAAAGTAAAAGTGCTCATTCATCAATTTGTAACCATTACGCAGAACGGCGAGATTGTAAAAATGTCAACCCGCAAAGCAAATTACGTTACGCTGGATGAATTGACCGATGAAGTCGGTGCTGATGTTGTGCGTTACTTTTTTAATATGCGGAACATTTCTACGCACATGAATTTTGACCTGGCGCTGGCAAAAAAACATTCGGATGAAAACCCTGTCTTTTATTTGCAATATGCTCACGCAAGAATATGTTCTATCATGCGAACAATAGAAAATGAAAAGTTGGAAGCCGCAACAAATAATTTGAATCTCTTGTCGGCAGATGAAGAACAAAAATTGATACGAAAACTTCATCAATTTGAAGAAGAAATTTTGCTTGCTGCAGAATATTTTGAGCCGAACAGAATTGCTACATATCTGGAAGAATTGGCTGCTTCATTCCACAAGTTTTATACGTTTTGTAGAATACTGGGAACAGAAAAAAATCTTGCCGAAGCGCGTATTGCTCTGGCACTTGCGACCAAAACTGTTTTGAAAAACGGATTAAGTGTTTTAGGCGTATCGGCTCCCGAGAGGATGTAATTTATCCGGCAAGGGCGATTGAAGCCGCATAAATATTGGCTGCTCCGCTTGCCTGAAGAATTTTGCCACACTCTCGAATTGTGGCACCGGTGGTAATTACATCATCAACCAACAAAATATTTTTCTCGTTAATTTCCTTTGCATTTCTCACGGAAAAAGCATCCGACATATTTTCCGCCCTTTCGATTAAATTTTTTTTCGTCTGGGATTCGGTATATCTTTTTCTTTTTAAGATTGACTGAGAAACCGGGAAATTCGTCACTTGCCTTATTCCTTTAGCAATATAAAATGATTGATTAAATCCTCTTTCGGCTTTCTTTAATGCATGCAGCGGAACGGGAAGAATTAAATCAATTTTCCAGCCAGGTTTTTTCTCAACTATCGAATTACCCAGCATTCGTCCGAGCTCAACTGCCAGCAAGAATTTTTTTTGATACTTTATTTGATGAATAATTTCCTGCAATGACGAACTTTTCTCAAACACTAGCAGTGGATAAAAATCAGTAATGATTTTGGACTCTGAAAACTTTCTTCCATATTCATAAAGAAGAAGGTTCTCATCCGTATAAACAAAAGTATTTCGGCAAGAATCGCAAATATATTTTTCGTTGAGAGTTAATTTATTTTTGCACGAAGGGCAGAACCGGGGAAGGATAAAATCAAATATGGCGGGAAACAGCTTCATTACAGCCTACATTAGACCTTCTCGTTTTCTCACGAACCATTCGGCAGCAAATAATAAAATGATGAGCGCGAGAAGAAGTTCGTTTGACCAAAGCCGGTACTCATTAACTTCAATTTTATTTCTGCTGGAACTCTTGCTTATCGCTTCCAGTTTGTCAAAAAGATTTCCGGTTGCATTATAATAAAATTTCCCTTTAGTTTCATTCGCTAAAAGTTTGAGCAGGTCGCTGTTCATCGTTGTGTTTTGAAGTTCATAATCAATCTCACCAACTGTAAATCTTCCATTATCTTTTCCGAGCGATTTGTGATCGATGAACGCTTCTCCTGAGATAGTGTAATCACCTTTGCCGAGTTCTGTAAGATTTCCCTCGTACAAACCGTTTCCAATATTTGAAAATGAAACGGGGGTATCACCTTCTTTGCTCTTCACGGAACACTTAATATCGGCATCATTTACCTCATTAAAAGCCTCATCATATACCTCCGCACTAACATAAATTATTTCTCCAACCGAATAAAATTTCTTATTGGTAGTAATGCTAACTTGTTTTTTTTGCTCACCTGCGTGAAGCCATTTTGTGCCATTTGATAAAAAGCGGTCGAAAAGATCAATCTGTGCGGTTGCTTTTTGCAGTTTCCATTTCCAGATATCGGAAGCCAAAACAGCGATTGCCCGTTTACTGCCAAGCCGTTTCGACAGCATGAACGGTGAGTTTAATGTAATATTATTAATCTTCGTCTTTGCCAGAACTTCACTTTCCGGTTTGGCTGTAATTTCCCAGTTCGGTTTGTAAACCGGAGGAAGATTATTCCATTGTTCAAGAATATTTTTTCCGCTGAATTGCAATAAAGGATTGCGCAGTGATTCATCTGCTATTATCGGCTGCGCCTCAACCACTGATTTATCGGTCTTACTAAAATTAAACGGTAATTCATTTTGCAGCATCCGTAATTTAATTGGATCAACAGTGGAAGTTAGTAGAAAAAAATAAGGAAGATTTTTATCTTTAATCAGTTGAGCAACTTTAGCCACTAATTGATTAGATGTTTGTGAAGAAGGAAAATTTACAAGATAAAGAACATCAGCTTTTTCTAGAGCGCTTTCCGGCAGTTTCTTTTCAAGGTATTGCGTTGCAGTTATTTGAGTAAACGATTGAACAAAATTGTTCGTATCGGCTTGCAAAGAATTTTTTATAAAGGTAACATCCGCAGATGGTGCGCCTGCCAAAAGAACGAGAGAAAGTTTACTATCCAATACTTTCACAAATACGGATTGCCGGTTGTTTTCAATCGAGTATTCATTTTGTAAAGGAGAAAGAACGAAAGAGATTTTATTTTCGCCGGGTGATTTTGGTTTGTACGAGAACTCAACGTTTTGTATTTCACTTTCTGTAAATGTAATTTCCTTCGTTTCTACTAGAAAATTATCTTCGAAGAGGGAAAGCGTTGATTTAGCGCCATTAAAACCGTGTTGAGCAACCGAAACAATAAACGGTGTACTTGTTCCGGTATAAAGAAATTCGTTATGAAGAATGTTTTGAATTGAGAGATCCTTTTTTGTGGTAGAATCTCCGACTCCAACGGTAAAAATAGGAACGTTGAGTTTCTCGGCTTGATATTGCGGACTTGTTCCTTCCGTGATGATACCGTCGCTTACAATTGTAACGGAAGCGATATTTTCTTCTTTCTGTAAAGAAGTAAATATTTTTGAAAAATTCGTCGCCGGTTCGGTAAATGAAAATTTAGCGGAATCCGGTTGTACTTCTTTAGAGAGAGTGCTTCCGAAAGAAAATAATTTAATTGTACCAGAGGGGAGTTTTTTTACTTCCGGTAGTAAATAATTAGAAATGAAAGGAGCTTTATCTTCAAATTGTTTTAACGATTTTGAATTATCAATAAAAATATAGTGTACCGGCTGGATGATCTTTTTCTTTTCAATTTTGAGTAGAGGCTCAAAGATCACCAGAAAAAGCAAAATCAAACCGAGTATTCTTAACGCCGTAAGCAGAACTTTTTTCTTCGGGGAAATGTCGGGAACAGTCTTCCGGTAAACAAAAAAAGCATATCCGGCGAGCAGTAAAGCAACCCCTACTAGAATAATACCATTGATCTGAAAGGAAATATTCATTTCAAATTCAAACGCTAAACGTAAAAAAATTATTAAAGCAGAGAATCAATTTTCCACCCGCTCATTTCATTGTAAGTTTCGTGATCGGTTAAATCAAAATGGATCGGTGTTACCGAAACATATTTTTGTTTCACCGCAAATTGGTCCAAGGTTAAGTTATCATCAGTTTCAATAAAGTCTCCGGTGAGCCAGAAATATTCTTTACCATAAGGATCGACTCTCTTTTCATAGACATCATCCCATTTTGATTTTCCTTGCTTTGTCAAGTACATCCCTTTTATTTCAGTTGCGGGTATATCGGGAACATTCACATTGAGCAGTGTTCCTTTTTTCAATCCTTTTTCACCGATCAGCTTTACAAGTTTTTTTGCGGACTCGCAAGCTGTTTCGAAATGGGAAACATTATGGCTTGTAACGGAAATAGCAATTGCCGGGATATCCATTATAGCCGCTTCTCTGGCGGCTGAAACAGTCCCCGAATAAATAACACTTGTTGCCGTATTTGACCCGTGGTTAATGCCTGAAACAACGACGTCGGGAAGAAATCCGAGAATATTTCTTACACCCATTTTTACACAATCAGCGGGAGTTCCATCAACTGCGTATCCAAAAAAAGTCCCATCTTTATAAAATTTTATAACACGTAAAGGATGCATCATGGTTATTGCGTGCCCGACTGCGCTTTGTTCGCTCAACGGTGCAACCACCGTAACCTCGCCGACTTCTTTTAAAGCATTATATAAATGAAAAATACCAAGTGAGTCAATTCCGTCGTCGTTTGAAATAAGAATCTTCAAAAATTTATCCTTTTCTTTTACTAATTATATCTGTCGAGGGAATAATTTAATATCTTTGGGAAAGGAATTTAAAAGCATATTAAATTTTCTTTCCTAAAATAAAGTATTTCTTTTATTCTTACTAACTTTTATGGTAACACTAAAATCTCTCTTATTTAACAGCTTTCCTAATATTGTTTTCGGATTAGCGACAAAAATTGATGATCATACAACTTCTCCGTTCGGGTTTAATCTTTCCTTAACAGTAGGGGATGATAACGATAGAGTTGAACGGGACAGACAAAGATTTTTCAAATCGCTTGCACTTGGCAATAGTGTGGCTACACAACATCAAGTGCATGGAGATAAAATTATCTTCGTTGATCACCCCGGCGATCAAGGTGAAAGTGATGCGATGATAACCGACAAGCCAAATCTTGGGTTGGCAATCAGCACTGCTGATTGTACTTCAATTTTTCTTTACGAACCCAAAAGGAAAATTATTGCCGGAGTGCATTCCGGGTGGCGCGGCACATTACATAAAATTTTGGAAAAAACAATACTTACGCTTGAACAAGAATATCATGCTGATCCCGCGAAAATTATTGCTTATCTGGGTCCTTCAATTAGCCAAAGAAATTATGAAGTTGGAGAAGAAGTTGCGCGGAATTTTGACGAAGAATATCTCTTCCCCCAAAACGGGAAATTCCTGCTCGACGTTGCTAAAATTAATTACGACATTTTGTGTAAATTTGATGTAAAGAAAGAAAATATTCAGCTTTCCACTTTATGCAGTTTTGATTGGAACCAATTGTTCCATTCATATAGAAGAGATGGCAAATATTCCGGCAGAACGCTTGGCGTACTTGCGATGAAAGGTTAATTCTTGGATTCTAATTTTAAAATAGCTTCAAATTATATTCTAATATGTCTGATCTGGGGTTCAACCTGGTTTGCAATCAGATTAGGCTTGGACTCGCTTACGCCCTTTATTTCTGCGGGATTACGCTTTTCTGTTGCAGCAGTTATCATTTATTTTATTATGCGGATCCGGTCAATTTCAATTCAAAGAGATAAAATTTCCATGAGGCTCTATTATTTTATGGGAATTTTTTCGTTTATTCTTCCTTTTGGATTAGTTTATTGGGGAGAGCAATTCATTCCATCAGGCTTAGCTGCTGTACTTTTTGCAGTCTATCCTTTCTTTGTCGCTCTTTTTACAAGGATATTTATTCCCGAGGAAAAAATCGGTATCGTTAAAATTGTTGGGATGGTTCTCGGCTTTGCAGGAATCGTTGTTATCTTTTCAGAAAATCTTATGTCGATTGGAATGAATTACTTTTTGGGAATGGTGGCGGTTTTATTAAGCGGATTTTTGCAGTCCACAATCGCGGTGTCAATTAAAAAGTATGGACAGCATCTACATGCGCTTTCGATGAATTTGATCCCGATGGCAATTGCTGGAGCCGGGATGCTTCTTATCGGAGTATTCTTTGAAAACACTTCCACATTAAAGTTCGATATTAAAGCCATCTCTTCGGTTTTATTTTTGGGAATAATCGGGAGCGTTGTTACTTTTACCGCCTATTATTGGCTGTTGAAGAGAATTAATATTATTTTACTTTCACTTACGGCGTTTATAACTCCAATTATTGCTTTGTTAATTGGTTGGATTTTTCTGGACGAGATGCTGTTGCCCAATCAGGTTTTAGGAAGTACCTTTGTGTTGATCGGATTGCTGGTAGCGAATTTATCAAGTTTGAAACAAAAATTTATAAAGACAAATTGAATTATGCTAAACATTATTAGAATCAAAAAAGCATCCTTTTACGGATACCACGGAGTTTTTCAACAAGAACAAAATATAGGCGGCAAGTTTGAAGCCGATGTTGATCTCTACACAAATTTTATCCACGCAGCTACAACGGATAAGTTGCAGGAAACCATCAACTATGAGCAGGTGTATAATGTAATGAGTAATCTTGCTCTCCGGAAAAAGTTTTATTTGATCGAAGCCTTATCGAATGCGATGATAGACGAATTATTCAGGACGTTCCCTGCCGTTTATAAGATCGGTTTACGCGTTAGGAAAAATAATCCTCCGATTGGCGGAGTTGTTGATTGTGTTGAAGTGGAAGTTGTGAAAACCCGCGATGAATGGAATGAGATTGTTGAGAAATTGTAATGGGTGCTGCAAAAAAACATATTAGCTACATTGGAATTGGTTCGAATCTCGACGATAGATTTTCTTATTTGCAAAAAGCGGTGCAGCTTATTGAAGACTCTCCTGATTGCCGGATAGTTAAGATATCATCGGTTTACGAGACGAAACCTTTCGGAATAAAAGATCAGGGAAACTTTCTTAATGGTGCAATAGCAGTTGAAACGGGACTTGAACTTCATGCGTTGCTTGATTTTCTTAAGGGAATTGAACAGCAACTCGGCAGAAGAAAACGGGAAAAGTGGGATTGCCGGGAAATTGATTTAGACATTTTATTTTACGATGATCTTGTCTACTCGGATGAAAGAGTAACTGTCCCGCATCCGTATGTTCCGGTGAGGGATTTTGTCCTCGTGCCGCTTTGTGAAATTGCACCGGGATTTTTTCACCCTAAATTGCATAAAAGTATTTGCGATATTGTATTGCAGGAAAATGAACACTATGTGATAAATGTTTTTTCATCTCCAAACAGTTTAAAGGAATCTTATGGCGTTGCCTAATGAAAAAGATGTCCGGTACATTGCGGTTGAAGGCGCTATCGGCGCAGGTAAAACTTCTCTTGCTGTTAAATTAAAAGAGCGGTTAAACGCACAATTAATAGTTGAACAGTTCGAAGTAAATCCCTTTTTGGAAAAATTTTATAACGAGCGAGCCCGATACGCATTCCAAACGCAAATGTTTTTTTTAGTGAACCGCTATAAACAGCAACAGGCGTTGCATCAAGAAAATTTGTTTTCGGAATTTATGGTCGCCGATTATATTTTTGAAAAAGACAAAATATTTGCATATCTCAATCTTTCCGGCGAAGAATTAAAATTGTATGAATCGGTCTTTCCGCTGTTATTCAAAAACCTTCGCCAACCGGACCTGGTCGTCTATCTCCAATCGAGTGTTGACCGTCTAATGTACAATATTAAAAAACGGAGTCGGCAGATAGAACGCAATTTGACGAGAAGTTATATCGAAGAATTGAGTGAGGCATACAACGATTTTTTCTTCCGGTATGCAACAACACCGCTATTAATTGTAAACACTACCGAAATGGATTTTGTGAACAATCAAAAAGATTTTGAAGAATTATTTCAGGCGATATTCCGAAACGATAGAGGTTTCACGGAGTATTTTCAGCCTGAAGCTAAAAGGATTTTATAATGTTTATTAAACTAATTATTTATTCACTGCTCATTTATTTTTTCTTAAAAATTATTCGGTTTGTTAGAGCAATCTCTTCTTCAACAGTGGTAAAAAAAAAGAATGAAGAACCTCGTCAAAAATCTTATAACGAAAAAGACATTATCGATGTAGATTTCAAAGAGATCAAAGATGATAAAAAAACTACCGGGAATGATCAGTAGTTATTTATAATGAAAAATATAATCTATTCATTATTAAAACGGTTGTGGGGATTGGAAGAAAACCTCAGCCGCGAGATCGGTCAACCGAAAAAAATTCTTGTCATCCGTCAGCATAATCAACTTGGCGATCTTCTTGCATGTGTTTCGGTTTTTCGAGCACTCAAGGAGAAATATCCATCAGCTAAAGTTGCAGTAATTGTTAGTCCAGCAAACAAAGATGCGCTCCACAAAAGTAAATTTATTGATGACCTATTAGTCTTTGATAAAGGCAAAATCTTTTCATTTGGGTACATAAAGAAATTGATTCATTTTTTAAGAAAAGATTATGATCTTGCCGTTGTTCCGGTAACGGTTTCCATCTCCTTCACGAGCAATTTACTCTGCCGCTTTGCTAAAGCTAAAATTAGAATTGGTCCGAAATCATTAAGCGGTAAAGAAAATGTTTCAGCCTTCTTTTTTGATAGAAGAATTGACCTGAATTGGGAAGAACATCCCGATGCAAATGTTGCAGATTTCAGCCTTGACATTCTTCGCCCATTTGGCATCTCAACAAATAATTTTAGTTCCGAGATATGTTATGATGCTAAAGATATAGCGGAATCAACCAAATTTATTCAGTCTTTTACGCGAAAAAAGGGAAAGATTATCGGACTCCACGTTGGTGCGGGAAAACCTCCAAACCGATGGTCTTATGAAAATTATATTTCATTAATAAATCTTTTGGAAGAAACCTATCACCCGAGTATTTATCTTACAGGCAGTTCAGATGATTTGGAAATTATTGAAATCATCCGCCGGGAAATTTCTTCCGAAATAAAATTATTTTTAAATAAAGAAATTCCCGAAGTAGCAGCGCTTGTAGCCCAAAGTGATCTCTTTGTTACGAATGATACCGGTATTATGCACGTTGCCGGAACCACCCCAACACAACAAATATCGATCTTCGGTCCGACTAATCCGTTTAATTGGGCTCCGGTTGGGAAACAAAAATATTTTCTTCGCAACTCCGATCTCATTAATGATGTAACCGTAGAAGAAGTATTTTCGTTGTGCCGGAAACTTTTATCCAATTGATGAATAAAGATTGCCATGACTTTACCCATGCATAAAGCTATTCTTGATATTGGATCTAATTCCTTTCATTTTGTTGTTTATGAAATTACCGGCGACAATTCTTTTAAAACGATCTTTCGAAAAAGAATTGTTTATCGCTTGGCGCTTCAAAAACAAAACGGGAAATCATTTTTATCCGACGAGGATTTTGCTCAAACAGTAAAAATTATTTCAGGATTTAAGGAAATCGTTTCTCAATACTCGTGTACAATAACCGCAACAGCTACCAGTGCGGTCCGCGAAGCTTCTAACAAGGACGAGTACCTTGGACATATTCAAAAAACCACCGGTGTGTTAATCGAATTGCTTTCCGGTGAGAATGAAGCATCTCTAATTTATAAAGCAGTGGCATATAATTATAAAGAGGCTGTTTCTAAAAACATTCTCTGCCTTGATATTGGAGGAGGAAGCACGGAATGTATTCTGGGCAATAATGGTAAAATTCTTTTTGTTGAAAGCATGAAACTCGGTGCGGTTCGTTTAGCAGCACAGTTTTTTCCTGATGATGAATTAGACCAAGATAAAATAGAAGCATGCAGCGGTTTTATTAACCAGGTTATTGAGCCTGTTATTGAAAAATTAGTAACTGTGAAGATAGATTTTGCTACAGGCAATTCAGGAACTATTTATGCTGTGAAAGCGCTTGCATTGGCAAATCACTCGGTTTTCAATTTAGAGTGTCAAGAAAAAAAAATATTAACGAGAGAAGAGTTAAACAAAACGGTTAACTTGCTATTATCTAACAAAACAATTGAGGAGAGAAAAATCATTCCGGGTATCGAACCGGACAGAGCCGATATCCTTCCGGCAGGAGCATTAATTCTGCAAACAATATTTTCCACCCTAAATCTTTCAGAGCTTTATTTATCTGATTATTCATTGCGCGAGGGGAAATTGTTGGAAGTTCTTGAGGGAAATGAATCATTAAGTTGATTATTACATCTTATCAATAAAAAATTGGAGAAATTATGTCTTACTGCAATACCAAAATAGTCGCTCTTCCTTTCGATAAGGCGATTGAAAAAGTTACAGAGGAATTGAAAAAAGAAGGGTTTGGAATATTATCTGAAATTGATGTGAAAGCAACCTTAAAGAAAAAATTAGATGTTGATTTTCGCAATTACAAAATTCTCGGCGCTTGTAATCCGCCGTTTGCCTACAAAGCCTTGCAAGCTGAGGAAAACATTGGAGTTTTACTCCCTTGCAATTTTATAGTCCAGGAAAAAGCAGAAGGTGAAGTTCAAATATCTGCCGTTAATCCACTTGAATCGATGAAAGCAGTCGGGAATGTCGAAATAGCAGCAATTGCAGGCGAAATTGCCGATCGAATTGCCAGAGTGCTTGAAAAACTTTAAGAGCAAGAATTATTACTTTTGCCGTAGCCAAAAATCTTCATAGGTTTGCTACGGCATTTTTATTTAAAAAAATATGATCGGTTAAGTGAATTGAAAAAAATATCTCTCAAGAAAAACGAAGAACATAGAATTGTAAACGGGCATTTGTGGGTTTTTAGCAACGAAATAGATAAAATGGAAGATGACCCTCAGAGCGGTGATACGGTTGAGGTCTACGATGTGAAAAATAATTTACTTGGGACCGGGTTTTTTAACAAAAATTCACTTATTGCAATTCGGATGCTTTCGCGTAAAGTAATCAACGATATGGAAAGCTTCCTCAGTGAAAAGATGAAATCAGCGTATGACTTAAGAAAAACGCTTTATCCCAATCGTGAAGCGTTTAGAATGGTTTTTAGTGAAAGTGATTTCCTTCCCGGACTGGTAATTGATAAGTATAACAACACTTTTGTCTTGCAAGTTTATTCTGCAGGGATGGAGAAAAAACTTGACCTCATCACCAAAATTTTAAAGGAAGATTTCTCGGCGGAAAATATTTTCACAAAACACGAGCCATATTTTAGAAAATTGGAAGGACTCCCGGAAGAGAACACAATTCTCTTGGGTAAGGCTGAAGATGAAATTATTTCAGACGGCTCTCTAAGTTTTGAAATAAATTTTTCTAACGGGCAAAAAACCGGCTTCTATTTTGATCAATCGGACAACAGATTTTTTATTGAGAAAATTTCTTCCGGGAAAACGGCTCTAGATGCCTTTTGTAATTCCGGAGGCTTCGGCATGCACGCTTTGAAAGCGGGCGCTAGTGAAGTTACGTTTGTTGATTCGTCGGCAACTGAAATTGAAAAAGTCAAAAAGAATTTAGAACTAAATAAATTGTCCGGTAAAACTGAATTTGTTACTTCTGATGTCTTCGATTTCTTTGAACGTGAAGTCGCCAACAATAAAAAATACGATCTTGTTTGTATTGATCCTCCGGCATTTGCAAAAAACAAAAAAACTCTTAAAACGGCTGAAAAGGGATATGAAAAACTGAATAGGTTAGCGATGCAAACGATTAATAATGGAGGCTTTCTTGTAACTTCTTCATGTTCTTTTCATCTTAAAAAAGCTGATTTTATTGCCGTTGTAGCCAGAGCCGCCAATAAAGCTAATAAAACAATTCAGCTCATTCATTTTAACGAAGCTTCGTTGGATCATCCTAAACTCCCGGCGATGGAAGAAACTTCATATCTTAAATTTGCAGTGTTCAAAGTTACCGGGTAAAATTTTTTTTTAATATTCTTGCAACATTTTTAATTTAGTGTTCGTCTAATCTTCAAATAAATCAAAATTTCAACGAATGAGGTGTCGAATTGGATATATCGGTTTTGAACGAAAAAATTAAAGAAGAAAGTGCTTTTGTTGATTTATTAATGGTGGAAATCGGGAAGGTCATTGTCGGGCAAAAAGCAATGGTTGAACGATTGGTGATCGGCTTACTTGGGAATGGACACATCTTATTGGAAGGTGTTCCGGGTCTGGCAAAAACGCTGGCGATCAAATCACTTGCCTCCGCAATGAAAGCAAAGTTTCAACGCATACAATTTACTCCGGATCTGCTTCCTGCAGATATTATTGGTACACAAATCTATAATCAAAAGGATGGAAATTTTTTCATCCGTAAAGGTCCAATCTTCTCAAATTTTATTTTAGCTGATGAAATTAACCGCGCCCCCGCCAAAGTACAGAGCGCGCTGCTTGAAGCCATGCAGGAGCGGCAAGTTACCATCGGCGAAACAACATTTAAACTTGAAGAACCGTTTCTAGTTCTCGCAACACAAAATCCGATTGAGCAGGAAGGAACGTATCCACTCCCCGAAGCGCAAGTAGATAGATTTATGTTGAAAGTGAAAATAACTTATCCGCAGAGAGATGAAGAAATAAAAATTATGCGGCAAAATGTTTCAGGGATTGAAAATAAAATTAATCCGGTCGTAACTTCACAAGATATTCTTAAGGGAAGAGACCTTTTACAGCAAATTTACATGGATGAGAAAATCGAAAAATATATTCTTGACATTGTTTTTGCTACCCGTACGCCAAAAGATTTTAATCTTGATAAATTAACCGATATGATTAGTTACGGTGCTTCTCCAAGAGCATCGATCAACTTGGCAATTGCAAGCCGGGCGATGGCGTTCATTAAACGGCGCGGCTACGTTATCCCGGAAGATGTAAGAACGATCGCTTATGATGTTTTACGGCACAGAATAGCGGTAACGTACGAAGCCGAAGCCGAAGAAATAACTTCTGAAAATATTATCAGTGAAATTCTGAATAAAGTTGAAGTACCTTAATGGACTAATTGAAATTAAAGAATTAGTCTACTAACAACTAACAACCATCAACTAACAAAAAATGTTAACAAAAGAACTTCTTAAAAAAGTCAGACAGATTGAGATCCGCACCAAAGGTTTGGTGAACCAGGTCTTCTCCGGTGAATATCATTCGGTATTCAAAGGAAGAGGAATGGAGTTCTCAGAAGTCCGCGAATACCAGATCGGCGACGACGTTCGGAATATTGATTGGAACGTTTCTGCTCGCTTCGGTCATCCTTTTATCAAAATATTTGAGGAAGAACGCGAACTTACCGTAATGTTGATCGTTGACTTAAGCGGCTCTCAATATTTTGGAAGTGCGGCTTCAACGAAACAACAGATAGCCGCTGAGATCAGCGCGATCTTGGCTTTTTCAGCTTTGAAGAACAACGACAAAGTCGGACTTATTCTTTTTACAGATAAAATTGAAAAATTTATTCCACCGAAAAAATCTAAGTCTCATACATTGCGGATCATCAGTGAAGTCCTCTCATTTGAGCCTTCAGGCAAAGGGACTAACATTCGCGGAGCTTTAGAGTATTTTAATAAAGCGATCAAGAAAAGAAGCATCGCATTTCTTATCTCTGATTTTCAAGATACGGGTTACGATAAAATCTTACGCATGGTAGGGAAGAAACATGATTTTATCGGCATTACTTTAATAGATGAGCGGGAACAAAAAATTCCTCCGATGGGACTAGTCCGTTTTGTTGATCCTGAAACCAGAAAAGAAAAAACCTTGGACACTAGTGATGCATCATTTCAATTCTGGATGCATCATCAAAGAGAAAAATTCCGTAATGAGCAAAAATCACTTTTTCTTTTGAGCAAACTTGACGGAATTACTATAAATACGAAAGAATCATATATTAAACCATTAGTTAATTTTTTCAGAATGCGCGAGAAACGATGGTAAAGCGGGTCAGGTTAATCTTTTTACTTCTTCTTTTTACTTCTCTTAGTTTTTCTCAGCAAGTAAAAAGTAAAGTATCGGTCGATTCGACAAATTATTTGGTTGGCGATTACATCAACTATTTAGTGGAGCTTTCGGCACCAAAGAATGTGGAATTCTTTTTTCCGTCAATTAAAGATTCGCTAAACAAACTTGAACTCATTGAACAGCTTCCTCTTCAGAAAAAAGAAGAGAACGGGAAAAATACTTTTCTCTATCATTTCGTTTTAGCAGGGTATGATTCCGGTAAGGCTACAATTCCATCATACGCAATTCCATTTAAGACTCCAAAAGATACAAGTTTTTCAATAGTAACAACAGATTCAATTAACCTAGTCATTCATACGCTTCCGGTAGATACAACAAAAGAAGCGAAAGATATTAAAGAACCGATCATCATTCCATTTAATTGGTTGGAATTGTTGTTGTGGATAGCGGGTATTGCAATTGTCGTTGCTTTCTTTTACTTCATCTATAAAAAGTTTATTAAACGAAAAGAACAGAGCGAAGAAGAAGTTGAAATTCAAAAACCGCCTTATGAGATTGCATTAAATGCGCTTGATCTGTTGGAAGTGAAAAAACTTTGGCAGAGCGGAAAAGTTAAAGAGTACCATACAGAAATAACGGAAATCATCCGCGCATATTTTGAAAAACGCTTTGTGCTGCCGGCTTTAGAATTAACTACGGAAGAAACAGTTGAACTTTTAAAAACAAAAAGCGAGACTGCGGAAATTATTTCTCTCACAAAAGATTTTCTACAAAATGCGGATATGGTAAAATTTGCAAAGTTCATTCCGCTTAATGAAATTAATGAAACGATGCTCAAGCAAGCAAGACAAATTGTTACTGTAACTATTCCGGTTAGTGAGTCGGAACAAAAAAAGGAAGAGCAAAATGTTTAATCTCGGGATTACGTTTGCCTACCCACTCGTCTTATGGCTGTTGCTGTTGGTGCCGTTGTTTATTATTCTTTATTACAAAAGAACGAAAACTGTAGAACCGGCGATTGTTTATTCGAATGTTGCGATGTTTGATAAGCGAAAGAAAAGTTGGAAAGAAAAATTCTCCGATACGCCGATTTACTTACGCATGCTGGTGTTTATCGTTTTGATAATTGCATTGGCAAGACCACAGAGTTTTTCAAGCGGAGAGAATGTTTATACGGAAGGAATTGATGTTGTTATCGTGCTTGATATTTCCGGTAGCATGCTTGCCGAAGACTTCCGGCCGAACAGAATGGAAGCCGCAAAAAAAATTACTCAAGATTTTATTTCAGGAAGAACGTCGGATCAGATTGGCTTGGTGATTTTTTCACGCGATGCGTTTACTCAATGTCCGTTAACTATTGATTATGCGGTACTTAAAAATTTACTGCAAGAAGTTAAAAGCGGGATGATCGAAGACGGAACAGCGATTGGTAATGCGATTGCGAACGGAGTCAATCGTCTAAAAGATTCCAAAGCAAAAAGTAAAGTTATGATCCTGCTGACAGACGGTGTTAGTAATGCTGGTGAAATTGACCCGTTAACAGGCGCGGAACTTGCAAAAAATTATGGGATAAGAATATACACAATCGGCATTGGTACTATTGGGCAGGCGCCGTACCCGTTTCAAACACCATTTGGAATCCGTTATCAAATGGTCCCGGTTGAAATTGATGAAGGCGTCCTTCGGTCAATTGCGCAGACAACAGACGGCAAATATTTTCGTGCAACCGGAAATAAAAAGCTTGAAGAAATTTATCAGGCAATTGACAAACTTGAAAAAACAAAATTTGAAGTGACTTCCTACAAAAACAGAAAAGAACTTTACTTCCCCTGGCTTTGGGGCGGTTTGTTTCTTTTATTGCTTGAAGTAGGTTTATCAAAAACAATTTTCAGAAAATTACCATAAAGGAATAGAGAACTTCTATGTTTCGATTTGCTTATCCGGAATATTTACACCTCTTATACCTCTTGCCGGTATTGGCGGTGTTCTATTTCTTTTACCTGAAAAAGAAAAAATCGCTCTTAAAGAAATTTGCGGATGAACGAATCCATGATGTATTATTCGGAATAAAAAGTTTTTATATGGAATCGATCAGATTTGGGTTTGTAGTTATTGGAATAGCATTGCTGATCCTTGCTTTAGCCCGTCCGCAAATTGGTAACCGGGTTGAGGAAGTGAAACAAATCGGGATTGATGTTTATATTCTGCTTGATGTTTCCGCCAGTATGCAAGCAGAGGATATCAAACCAAGTAGATTAGAAAAAGCTAAAAATGAGATTGCAATGCTCATCAAGAAATTGCAGGGAGATAGAATTGGATTGATTATTTTTGCCGGAGATGCGTATGTGCAATTTCCGCTCACGACAGATTATTCGGCTGCAAATCTTTTTCTCTCAACGGTGGATGTAAATTCTATTCCGCAGCAAGGAACAGCAATTGCTTCGGCAATTAGTTTAGCCTCAAAATCTTTTGATGCTAAATCGGCGACGAAAAAGGTAATGGTTATTATTACAGACGGTGAAGATCACGAAGGCGATATCGATAGTGCGGTAAAAGATGCGACAGATAAAGATATTATGATTTATACCATCGGTATGGGTTCGCCGTCCGGGGCTCCGATTCCCGTTTTTGATGGGAATAATAATCAGGTTGGGTTTAAGCAAGATGAGAACGGTAATACTGTATTAACTAAACTTGATGAAACAACGCTACAGCAAATTGCGTCAAAAGGTGGTGGCAAATATTATTTGTCTTCAAGTTACCAAAATGAATTGGATATGATTTACAAGGATCTTTCTTCACTTGAAAAAACTGAATACGGCTCAAAACGGATTACCGATTATGACGACAAATATTTTTATTTTCTGATCCCGGCGCTGTTGTTCTTAGTTATTGAATTATTCCTTACGGATCGAAAATCAAAATTTTTAATGCAAATATTAAAACGAAATGTCTAAATGAATTTTGCTGCTCTAAAATATTATTTTGTAGTTATTCTTTTACTCGCTGCTTGCAGTAGCGGGTATAGTCAATCACTTCGTTCATTAAACAATGACGGTGTTGACCAGTTCAACCAGAAAAAATATGGTGATTCGGAAATCAATTTTCGAAAGGGAATTGAAAAAGATTCCTCTGCAAGTGTTCCTTATTTCAACTTGGGAGATTCGTACTACAAACAGAAAAAATACGACGAAGCGATGAAAGCGTATCAAACAGCTCTTTCGAAAACGAAAGACAAAGAACTAAAAGGAAAGGCTTTATACAACATTGGGAATAGCCTGCTCGATGATAATAAACTGAAAGAGAGTATTGAGGCTTATAAAAACTCGCTAAAAATGAATCCGAAGGACGAGGAAGCAAAGTACAATTTATCTTACGCGTTGAAAAAATTAAGGGAAGAAGAAAACCAAAAGAAACAGGATAAGAAGGACGATAAGCAAAAAGACAAACAGAATAAAGATCAGAACAAGAAAGACGATAAGCAAAACAAAGACGACAAGAATAAAGACAAAAACGATAAACAAAATCAACAGAATCAAAATAAGAACGATAAAAAAGACCAGGATAAACAGCAGCAACAACCACAAAATCAGAAGCAGAAAATTTCTAAAGAGCAAGCTGAACAGATATTGAATGCATTGAAGGATAATGAAAAGAACATGCAAAAAAAATTGAGAAAGAAAGTTGGCGAGCGTGTTAAGGTCGAAAAAGATTGGTAAATGGAAAAGGTAGAAGTAAAAAGTAAAAAACAATGACATTGAAGAAATTATTTATACCATTTATTTTATTGGTGACTTTAGTCTCCGGGAGCGTGTTGAGCCAATCCTTTACCGCTACGGCAAGTAGTACCAAGGTTGGTGAGGGAGAACAGTTTGAAGTAACATTTACCTATTCGGGAACAGAAATGAATTCAATCGGTAATTTCCAACCTCCGAATTTAAATTCCTTTCTTGTCCTCTCCGGACCGAATCAATCGTCAAACATGCAAATAATCAATGGAGCGGTTTCCGGATCGCGGGCGTTCACCTATTATTTGCAGCCTCGTTCTCTCGGCAGATTCACAATTGGCAGCGCTTCTGTTTCCGTTAAAGGGCAAACATTAAAATCAGAACCAATTTCAATTGAAGTTGTAAAAGGGAGCAGTAATCAACAAGCGAAAAAGGAACAAGGGAATCAAGACGTATCGACAAAGGAAATTGGCGATAATGTTTTTATTCGTGCAATTGTTGACAAAAATTCTGTTTATCAAGGAGAACAAGTTACCGTAACATATAAGCTCTATACACGGTTGAATATTCAATCTCCCCAAATATCGAAGCTTCCATCGTATCAAGGATTTTGGTCTGAAGAAATTGAAACATCAAATCAAATTGCATTCGCACGCGAAAATTATGATGGAAAAGTTTTCAACGTTGCTACGTTGAAAAAGGCGGCATTATTTCCAACACAAACAGGAGAATTATCGGTTACTCCATTTGAATTAAAAATACCGGTTCTTATTCAACGGAAGAAAAAATCAAATAGTCCGTTTGATGATTTTTTTGATGATCCGTTTTTCGGAAGAACCGAATCAATAGAATACACAGCGAAGTCGAATACGGTTAAAGTAAAAGTCTTGCCTCTCCCTCAGACCTCATTACAAACCTTTACAGGAGCGGTTGGTGACTATACGCTTCAAACATCTGTTGATAAGAAAGTTGTAAAGCAGAACGAACCAATCACCTTAAGGATTGCGCTGAATGGTGAAGGGAACATCAATTTGTTAGATCCGCCGCAAATGCAAATTCCCAATGGATTCGAAAAATATGAGCCAAAGATTTCATCTAACGTTGTCAGAAGCGGCGTAATAAGTGGGAAAAAGAATTTTGAATTGTTAGTTATCCCTCGTGTAGCCGGATCGTTTGAAATTCCCGCAATGCATTTTACTTTTTTTAATCCGAAGAAAAGAGCATATCAAACCGTTTCTTCACCTTCATATCCTATTACGGTTGAACAAGGAAGTGCTGAGTATACCGGTGGAGGGAATGGATTATCTAAAGAGGAGATTAAGATTCTCGGTCAGGATATTCGTTATATAAAAACTAATTTTAGTGATGTGGCAAAAGTCAAAAATGCAACTGAAGATTCACTTGTTTTTGTGATAAGTCTCTATTCTCTTCCATTATTCGGTTTACTAGGGTTTCTCTTTTGGAAACAAAAACAAGAGAAGCTTTCCGGAAATATTACGCTCTTGAAAAATATGCGTGCAGAAAAAATTGCAAAAGCTAGATTGAAAACAGCAGCTAAATATCTCACCGAGAAGAACGATTCATTCTTTTATACGGAAATTTCTCAGGCGATTTTTGGTTACCTTGAAGATAAGCTTTCGATCAGCAAAGCTGACTTTACAGTTGAAGCCGCTATAACGAAACTTGAGAGTAACGGAGTGGATGAGCAGTTGATCGATGAGATGAAATTAATTTTAGAGAAATGTGAATTCATCCGTTTTGCTCCTTCCCAGAATATTCTGGAGGATATGCAATTATTATATAGCCGGACAGCTTCATTGATTGCTTTATTAGAAGAAAAAGTTTCATCGAAGGGAGGAACAAAATGAGAAAGTTTGTCATTCTTTATTTTATTCTTTTTGCCGTTATGGGTTTTTCTCAATCCGTTCAAAAAAAATTGGAACTCGCAAACCAATTTTATAAATCAGGGAATTATAAAGAAGCAATAACCGGTTATGAAGCTGCTCTCCACGATGGTTATCACGGGGGATCACTTTTTTATAATTTAGGGAATGCCTATTACCGGTCGGGGAAATTTGGTTTGGCAATATTGTATTACGAAAAAGCTCTTCAACTTTCTTCAGGCGATGAAGACATCCAGCATAATTTGGTAATCGCTAATTCAAAAATAGTAGATAAAGTTGATGTCGTTCCAAAATTCTTTTTATTTGCTTGGTGGGAAGCACTGCAAAATCTATTTCATCCTGATGGATGGAGGGATTTTATGTTTATTGTTTATCTGCTGTTGCTACTTTCAGTTGGGATATTTTTTACTGCAAAAAAATCTTCCACAAAAAAATATTCATTTTTTACCGGCGCCTCAATCCTGATTATTTTTGTTGTGAGTATTGTTCTTTTCTTAACTATTCGGCATCAGCTTGAAAATTATAAGTACGGAATTGTTTTAGTGCAAGTTGTGAATGTAAAATCTTCCCCCGACGAAAAAAGTTCGGATGCGTTTATTCTTCACGAAGGAATTAAGGTAAAAGTGGAAGATAAATTGGAAGGATGGAATAAGATCCGGCTTTCTGACGGGAAAATCGGCTGGCTGGATTCTTCAGCAGTGGGGATCATTTAGCTTTAAATTATTCTTCTTGTTTTATTTGATTTCTTCATTAAATTAGAACATCAAAAATTGAGATAAAAAAGTTCAACTATCAGTTAAGATATAAGAAAGGTGTCCTTGTGAAAAATATTGTTTTAAGTCTCGTATTCTTGTTTGTTGTTTCGTTAGGTGTTCAGGCTCAATCCGTTGAAAAGAAAAATGTTAAAGTTGCAACCACCACTACAACAGCTAAAGAGAATAAGTCCAAAAAAACTAAGGTAAAGACCGGGAAAAAGTCAGAAAAAAAATCTTGCTGCGATGATAGAGCAGAAAAAGACTGTCCTGATTCTAAATAATTTGATAAAGTGGTTTCATTAGAAAATTTGAAACCACTTTTTTCTACTTTTGCAATCCTTTCCTCCTCTCTTTATCTTTCACATATGAATTCAAAAAAATATAATAATACTAAGCTTTTCTTAAGCATTAGCGAAAGTGTGTTAACCTTTCTGCTCCTCTTATTCTTCGTTTGGAGTGGACTGAGCCGTTCTTTCGAAAGTCTTTTGTCGGTCTACGCAAAAAACGAGTATTTACTCTTTTTGTTCTTTGTTCTCGCAACCGGACTAGGTTTCGCTGTACTATTTTCTCCCTTTTCATTTTATGGCGGCTTTATTTTGGAACACAAGTACAAGCTTTCAAATCAAACATTTTTCCAATGGATATGGGAAGGGACTAAAGGAATTATTGTCTCTCTTTTGATTGGATTACCCATTTTACTTTTTTTCTTTTTTATGATCCGTCACTATGGAGAAAATTGGTGGATTCCGTTTGCGGTTTTTCTTTTTGTGGTCTCAATAGTTTTAGCCAGGATTGTCCCTGTATTTATTCTTCCACTTTTTTATAAGATTGTTCCTCTGGCAAATGAAGACTTGAAAGAAAGAATTGTCCGTCTTGCGAAAATTGCCAATATTAAAGTTGAAAATGTTTTCACCTTTAATATGAGCAAAACAACGAAAAAAGCCAATGCCGCATTTACCGGATTAGGCAAGTCGAAACGGGTCTTACTCGGTGATACGTTGCTTGAAAATTACTCGCTTGACGAAGTTGAAACAGTATTGGCGCATGAATTTGGTCACTACAAAAAAAAGCACATCATTAAAAATATTTTTCTTGGAACATTTTTTAGCTTTTTCACTTTGTTTTTAATCGCAAAACTTTATTCGCTTTCTCTGCCTTATTTTCACGCGCAAACGCCAGCGCAAATATATGCTTTGCCTGTGTTGGCTTTGTGGGGCATGCTGGTTTCGTTATTGATCCAGCCGCTGTCAAATATGGTTTCCCGAAAATACGAATATGAAGCGGATACTTTTGTGATAGAAACTACGGGAAAACACGAAGCTTTTTTGCAAACACTTGATAAATTAACCGAGCAAAATCTTGGCGACAAAGCACCACACCCTTTTGTTGAATGGTTCTTTTATAGTCATCCTTCAATTAGCAAAAGAAGAAACGCAATTCTTTCATTTGTAAAAAATAAAAACGAGCAAACATGATCACTTATATTAAAATATTCGTAGTTGGATTATATATCTTTTTCTGTTCTACTCTAGCGCTGCTTAGTGCCATTTTTGACAGAAGCAATCGAACTTATTTTTGGGTTTCACGACTTATATCAAACGGAGGTCTCTTTTTAAGTGGAATAAAACTAACTACAAGCGGCTTGGAAAATATCGACGCATCAAAGCCGTATGTTTATGTTTCTAACCATTCCAGCATGTTTGATATTTTAGCAATGCAGGCTTCATTCCCGAATGATGCGGTTATAATATTTAAAAAGGAATTAGCTAAAATTCCAATTTTCGGATGGGCGTTGCAATTAGGACCGTATATTGTGGTTGACAGGCAGAAAGCCGACAGGGCAATGGAAAGTCTGGATCGCGCAAAAAAAACGATCGTTGAAAAGGGAATCTCGGTATTGGTGTTTGCGGAAGGAACAAGAAGCAAGACCGGTGAAGTGCAACCATTTAAACGAGGCGCATTCTATTTGGCTGCGCGGGTGGGTTATCCTATAATTCCAGTTTCAATTAGTGGAACGGCTGCAATCATGCCGAAAGGAAAACTCCGCATAAATAAGGGAACAATTCATGTTCATTACGATACCCCGATAAATACAGAGCATATGAATGGCAGGCAGGGAGAAAAGGAATTGATGGAACAAGTAAGACAAATTATTATTGCAAATAAAAAGGATTGACCGATGGCAGTTACTAAACAAGAAGTTGAAAAAATTGCCGAATTGGCTCGTCTTGAATTTAACGAGAACGAGATTGAGCATTTAACAAAAGATATGAATCAGATTCTTCATCACATGGACAAACTTAACGAACTTGATACTTCAAACGTTGAGCCGCTCTCACACCCAATAGAAGTGAAAAATGTTTTTCGTGAGGACGAATTGAAAGAATCGATCAAAAGGGAAGAAGCGTTGAAAAATGCACCAGCCAAAGATGAAGAATTTTTCAAAGTTCCAAAAGTGATCTGATAAAATAAATTTTAGCAAATAAATTACGCGAAGACTCATTATGATTTTTCAATTTACATTTTTATGATAGTTGGCATTATCCCGGCGCGCTTTGCGTCATCAAGGTTATACGGAAAACCACTTGCAATGATCGGCGACAAACCGATGATTCAACACACGTATGAGTCGGCTTCAAAATCAAATTTACTTCATAAAATAATTATAGCGGTGGATGATGAACGGGTTGCAGAGGCTGCTAAATCATTCGGCGCTGAAGTATTAATCACTCCTAAAGAAATAGCGACCGGCTCCGATAGGATTGCGTTTGTTGCGAGGAAAATTCCCTCAGCCGAAATTATCGTCAATATTCAAGGAGATGAACCGTTCATTCCCGGAAGAATGATTGACGAAGCGATTGAACCGTTGCTTTTCGATCCTGAAATTATGGTCTCAACCCTGGCGAAGAGAATTTCTTCTCTCGCCGAACTTAAGTCATCATCGGTAGTAAAAGTTGTCTTCGATTATCAAAGTTTTGCATTATACTTTTCGCGTTCGCCAATTCCCTTTGTACGTGATGCTAATACGCTTGCTGAGGGTCTTAAGATGGTAAATATGTTCAAACATGTTGGATTATATGTTTACCGCAGAAGCGCTTTATTGAAGTTTACTTCATTACAGCCAACGGATCTGGAACAAACTGAAAAACTTGAACAACTGCGGATGCTCGAAAACGGTATTAAAATTAAAGTGGTGGAAACGGAATTTGATAGTTATTCTGTTGACACACTTGAAGATTTGGAGCATGCAAAAACATTTTATAAAAAATATTTGAAGAAAAAAGAAAAGTGAAAACGCAGATTTTTCCCCAAAGAATTGCCTTAGCGAATATTCCTACGCCAATTCAAAAAACTTCATTTGAAGGAAAATCATTTTATTTAAAGCGGGATGATTTTACCGGGATGGAAACTTCGGGCAATAAGATTCGCAAACTAGAGTATCTTCTCTATCAAGCACAAAAAGAAAAAGCCGATTATGTTTTTACCTGCGGCGGTGAACAATCAAATCACGCGCGCGCAACAGCTTTTGCCGCGGCATCATTAGGAATTAAAAGCAAATTATTTCTCTGGGGGAAAAATTCACCAAACGCTGATGGAAATTTATTTCTTGATAAAGTTCTCGGTTGTGAGTTCCGCTTCCTTTCTAAAAATGAATTCGGAAACGCAAACGAGATAATGGCGCAAGAAAAAATATCTTTTGAGAAAAAAGGGAAGAAAGTTTTTCTGATTCATGAAGGAGGTTCTTCTCCACTTGGCATTTGGGGATACATTCATGCGATTGAAGAAATGCAGAAGCAAAATATATTTAAGAAATGTAACGCGGTACTAACTGCTTCCGGTTCCGGTGGCACAACTGCAGGATTGCTGGTAGGCTCACTTCTTTTTAAAGCGAAATTAAAAATCTTTGCGGTAAATGTGTTGTATCCGAAAAGTGAAATACGGGATAAAATTTTATCACTCGCAGAGGATGCAATTAAAAATTTTTGTTTACCGGTGAACCTTAACGAAAATCAATTGGAGGTTTTAGACGGCTATTCACTCGAAGGTTATAAACAGATCAGTGATGATAAACTTTCACTCATTAAAAAGTTTGCCCGACAATCAGGAATTGTATTAGACCCGGCTTACACCGGCAAGGCATTCAAAGCGTATCAAGATAATTTCTTATCCGCGAAAACTTCAAAAACGTTGTTTATTCATACCGGCGGATTGTACGGAGTGTTTTCCAAAAGGAAGAAATATTTGTTACATTTTGAAGAGAAAAATTAATCCATATGCAATGTATCTTTTGTGATATCGTTCAAAAAACAGCCAAAGCAGAAATTCTGTTTGAAGACGATAAAATTATTTCCTTCCTTGATATCAATCCTTTCAATGTTGGACATTCGTTGGTAATTCCGAAGACTCATTATGCAAACTTTCTCGATGTTCCAAGTGATCTTTTTGGAGAAATTTTTTCGGTTGTGCAACAACTTACCAAGGGAGTTGTAAATGGGCTTCAAGCGGATGGGTATAACATTTTATCAAATAACGGAAGAGCCGCGGGGCAATCGGTCTTTCATTGCCATTTCCATATCATTCCGCGCTTTAAGACCGACGGGTACAAATTTAAAATGGATTTGAAAAAATATGGTAACGGCGAAATGAATATAATCGCAGAGAAAATTAAATCAGCTATTCTTATATAATCGGAGTGTTTTTTATGGAAAGAAAGATCAGAGTATTAATTGCAAAAGCCGGACTTGATGGTCATGATCGCGGTGCAAAAGTAATTGCCGCCGCATTACGCGATGCCGGAATGGAAGTTATTTATACCGGTCTGCGGCAAACTCCCGAAATGATAGTTGAAGCCGCATTGCAAGAGGATGTTGATGCTATCGGCATCAGTATTCTTTCCGGCGCTCACATGACGATCTTTCCGAAAATCCTTACCTTGATGAAAGAAAAGGGGATGGATGACGTACTTTTAACCGGCGGCGGAATTATTCCCGAAGATGATATTAAAAAATTAAAAGGACTTGGAGTTGGCGAGTTGTTTACGCCAGGAGCCACAACTACCGCTACGATAGATTACATAAAAGATTGGGCTGTTAAAAACCCAAGACTGTAAATTTCAAAAGGGAGGTTCTATGAAAATTGCATTATTGTTTTTTTTCGCTTTTGTTTTTTCATGTTCACTTTTTGCTCAACCGGTATTTAAGAAACAAATTTCGTTTCTTGATTTCGATGCAAGAAATCCTTCGTTTATACAAACTTTAGATACCGACTATGAAGATTATCGATGGGGAAATGCCAAAGCTCTTTTATTTGAAGGTTATAAAGACACTTCAAAACCGCAAATTTTTTCGTTAGAGTATGATGCCGAGAATGATTCCTTCTACAACCCCACCCAACTTACTTCTTCCAAAGGAAGCTGTATTAATCCAGTAGGATTACTAGCTAATGTGGGAGGTATTACAATGATGCAAAAAATGGTTTGGCAAACTAACGAAAGGGGGAATTGGGATATTGTACAAGCAATAATTTCTGGTGACACTTTAAGAAACATTATGTTCATTGCATCCGATAGTCTTGATGAAATTAATCCGCGACTAGTAATTCCATATTATAATTCTAATTATGTTTTTGGAATTACTTATGAAAAAGCTGGATCGATTTATTTAAATCTGTTGAGAGATAGCTCTTTAATTAACGAAAAAATATTTGATGCATCTGGAATAGATTCTTTTGAATATGAAAACGGATTTGCGGTAATTTCTTTTCAGTTTCCCTTTGAAAAATATTTTGGTGTTGCTTTCGCTGTAAAAAAATATCAGAATGGGGACGGAAAAATCGTATTCAAAACAAAGGATGAATACACTCAGTTATGGAGTGACGAAAACTTCTTATATGATTCAACAATAACTACAACATCACCCCAATTTATATCAAGTCTACACGCGGGAAATTTACTATCTTTTGAAACGAAAAAGTTTGGCAAAAGAATATTAATGGCATTTTCCACCTCGCTTAATGGTGTCAACTCTGAATATGCTGCACCAATTTCTGATTCCAGCTATGAGACATTTAACTTTTCTATGAAACCAGTTCCACAAGTAACAAAATCTTTTAAAAAGTCAAACTATGGTTACGGACAAAGCATTTATCAAATAAGAAAAGAAGGTAAAAATTTTTTGCTACCGGACTATTTTAATGCATCAGGTAGAACGAGGGATTCACTAATTGCAATTAAAATTGAAGAGCCAAAAATCACAACTGAATTAGTTAAATACGACAACGGTTGGAATTATATATACTCTATTTGGGAGGATAGTAGTGCTAATGGATCGATTCAACTTTTCGGTTCGTCGGGATTATACACAATTAGTGGCATTGAAGATGAAACTTCTCCGCAAGATTTTACACTTTACCAAAATTATCCAAATCCGTTCAACCCGGAGACGGCAATTAACTATCGACTTTCTTCCAGTGGTTTTGTTACACTAAAAGTTTTTGATGTGCTGGGAAGAGAAATTGAAACATTAGTGAATGAAGAAAAACCGGCAGGAGTATATCAAGTTTTCTTCAACTCTCAACAGACAACTAACAACAAACCACTCTCAAGCGGAGTCTTTTTTTATCAGCTAAAGGTCGGGAACCGGTTACATACAAAAAGTATGCTGCTGTTGAAATAATTTTTTTTAATAGGATATATTAGTTATTCACCATATATTTAACTGTGTTTTTTGAAAAGATGGGTATCTGTTAAGTTTAGGATCGAAACTTCTGCCAAATCGGAAGCAAAATACTCAAAACACATTCGAAACCATTACTTTCATCTCGCACTTGCGGGATTCTTTTATTGAACGTTGATAAACAAGAGCATGTGCTTTTTTTTCTCCTCTGATTTGTTTACCTCATTAAAGAAACAGTTCTCGCTTTTATTTATATTTATTAAACAAATTGATCGGAGTACTATTTATGAACATTTACGTAGGTAATTTATCACGTGAAGTATCTGACGAAGACTTAATGACGGAGTTTTCAGCTTACGGAAAAGTCAAATCAGTGAAAGTAATCAGAGACCTTTTTAGCGGCGATTCCAAAGGATTCGGTTTTGTTGAGATGGTTGTTGCTACTGAAGCTCAAAAAGCCATTGACGAATTGAATACCAAAGAAGTCAAAGGTAAAAAATTGGTCGTTAACGAAGCTCGCCCTAAAACTGATGACAGAAGAGGCGGCAGCGGTGGCGGCAGCAGAGGTGGTTTTAGAGGCGGCAGCGGTAGCGGCGGCGGTGGAAACCGTGGCGGCGGCAGCGGTGGTTTCGGCGGACCAAGAAAAAGATTTTAATCTAATTCCAAATTCTTAAAATTAGGTTATTCAAAAGTTTTTCATTTTTAATGATTAAGCTATTGGATAACCTTTTTTATTTTTACGCTGTATTCCTCTCTCTGTACCCTGACTTGAAACTCCGGTAAGATTTGTAATAGATTAATTTTATAGTCGTGCCATTAATCACACGCAATATTTTGGTATTTCTTTAAAGATAAAATGAAAAGTATCTTGTTTCACCGTTTTCAGTTGTTTCCAATTAACAAATAATTCAAAAAAATCGATAGTCATAATGAATAAAACTCTTCATCGGCTTTATATTGGACTCTTTTATTTCGTTGGAATTTCGTCTGTCGCACTCTTGGTCTTCAACAGCTATTCCTATTATTCCTTACCGCTAACAGAAAGAGTGTTCTCAAGCAGCCACAGTTTATTCAAACCAAGCGGTTGGGTCGGGCACGGGCTCGGTATTCTTGGTACTTTGATGATGATTTTTGGCGTTGCTGTTTATATGATAAGAAAGCGAACACGGAAATTATTTCAGTTTGGGTATTTGAAAAATTGGCTCGAATTTCACATATTCCTCTGCACCTTAGGTCCTATTTTTGTTCTTTTCCATACAGCATTTAAATTTGGCGGACTTGTAGCAGTTAGTTTTTGGAGTATGGTAGCGGTTGTTATAAGTGGTGTCGTCGGAAGATTTATTTATATTCAAATTCCCAGGTCAATAGAAGGGCAGGAACTGGATTTTAAAGGAATTCAAAAAATGGACGAAGAATTGTCTATACGATTAAGCGACGAATATAAACTTTCTGCATCACTAATCAATTCTTTTGAACATCATTTTATGATTCAGAAATATACCGGACTTTCTCTCTCTAAAAGCTTCAGCATTATGTTAACAGACTATTTCTCATTGCAAAAATTAATTCCTCAGTTGAAAAAATCATTACGTGAATCCGGAATAACAAACAAACACGCGATTAAAGAAATTATCAAACTCTTCAAAACAAAAATTAGTTTGACGAGAAAAATCGGATTGCTGCGCACGATGCAGCGGCTCTTTAATTATTGGCACATCATACATTTACCTTTTGCAATCGCTATGTTTGTGATCATGGTAATTCATGTTGCCGTAACTATTGTTTTTGGATATAAGTGGATATTCTAAAATGGAAGTACTCATTGAAAATATTGTCATCTATGGTATTACCTTCGGCATCGTTTTTTTAGTGATGTTCATTTACTTAAAAAAGACGAAAAAACGTTCACAAAAAACCGAAGAAAAAATTATTAGAGCTAAAGAATTTGGTTTTCATGAACCGGTATCGCTTCATCCTGTCATCGATGCAGAAAGTTGTATCGGTAGCGGTGCATGCATTGAAGCTTGTCCGGAAAAAGATATACTTGGCTGGGTTAACGGAAAATCAAAAACGATCAACACCTCTAGGTGTGTTGGACACGGTGCTTGTTTTCATGCTTGTCCGGTTTATGCAATAACATTATGTATCGGCACAGAAAAAAGAGGAGTTGAACTTCCTCATATCAGTCAGCAATTTGAGACGAACATTCCGATGGTTTTTATTGCAGGAGAACTTGGTGGAATGGGATTAATTAAAAACGCCGTTGAACAGGGAAAACAAGCAACCGAATATTTAACAAAAAAATTACCAAAATCTGCAAACGCAGATTTTGATGTAATTATTATTGGTGCGGGACCAGCAGGGATTGCAGCTTCGTTAACAGCCAAAAAAAATAATTTGCGATTTCTTACTATCGAACAGGAAACACTTGGCGGAACCGTGTATCATTTCCCGCGGTCAAAAATTGTTATGACCGTGCCGTTGGAACTTCCGTTGTATGGAAAAGTGAAATTTTTTGAAACTTCTAAAGATGAATTAGTTTCTCTCTGGAACGAAGTATTAACCAAAAATAATATTACTATCAATCAACAAGAAAAGGTTGAAACTGCCGAAAAAATTGACGATTATTTTGAAGTGAAAACATCAAAAGGGAGTTACAAAACCATTGGAATTATTCTTGCGATAGGGAGAAGAGGCTCCCCACGGAAATTGAATATTCCGGGAGAAGAAAAAGAAAAAGTCTATTACCGGTTGTTGGAACCTGAACATATCAAAAATCAAAAAATTCTAGTTGTTGGCGGTGGAGATTCTGCCATTGAATCCGCAATACTTCTTGCCGACGAAGGAAACGAAGTTACACTTTCTTACCGGTCAGATAATTTCGCTCGAATAAAACCCGGGAATTTAGAAAAGATTCAGAAGTATAGTGCTTCTGATAAAATTAGTGTCCTCTTTAAATCAATTGTAAATGAAATTACCGATACGGAAGTTCATCTTTCAATAGAGGGCTATGATCAACTGCAAGTTTTAAGAAATGATTTGGTCTATATTTTTGCAGGAGGTGAGTTACCGACAAAATTCCTGGAAAAGATGGGCATTAGTATTACAAAAAAATTCGGTGAAACAATTTTATCTCATACGAAAAACTGATGAAAAAGAATAGCATTCTTCAATTTGTTTTTTTAATTATTTTGACGGCAACCGTTTCCGCTCAAATATCTCCAGGCAAACTTGTGCAGGCTCATCAGAACTTGGAGGGATTATCAAACTGTAGCAAATGCCACGAACTTGGTGATAAAGTTCTTAACTCAAAATGTTTAGTCTGCCATAAGGAAATCAACGCATTAATAAAAAACAACCGGGGATACCACGCTTCTTCCGATGTCAAAGGGAAGGACTGTTTCAAATGCCACAGCGATCATAACGGAACGACTTTTGAGATTATTCGCTTCAACGAAAAGAGTTTTGATCATCAAAAAACAACTTTTAAATTAGAAGGAAAGCATAAAAATTTAAAATGTGGCGATTGTCATCAAGCAAAATTTATTTCTGATAAATCGTTCGCAAAGCGGAAAAATACTTTCTTAGGACTGTCAAATGATTGCAAAAGTTGTCATACCGATGTGCATCTTGGCACGCTTGGTACGCAATGTTCAAATTGTCATTCACCCGAAGGATTTAAACCGGTAAAATCTTTCGATCACAACAAAACGGCATTCCACTTAAGCGGAAAACATAGCGAAGTGAAATGTGAAAAATGCCATATAATTGAAAAACGAAATGGGAAAGATTTTCAAAAG
>JBAYFO010000024.1:0-50569 GCA_041667115.1 Ignavibacteriaceae bacterium
ATAGTCGAATAAACCGCTGCTCATATTTGCGAGCATCGGAATTGTAATTTTATCACCACTTGGAATATTTAATTCAGGTAAATAGAAAGATATTGGTTTATTCAAATCAATTTTGCCTTCGTCTACCAATATTAGAACTGCCTCGGTAGTAACTGTTTTTGTTATGCTTCCTATTCTAAAAGAATTATTACTATTCATCGGTTCGCTGGTAGCTAAATTGCTTACGCCCCGCGTGATGTATATCCCTTCACCTTCTCCATCAACACTTATATAAGCCATCATGCCCGGTGTTTGGTTTTCCATCATTACTTTATCTGCGGCGGCTTGTAGCTTTTCAATGGTCTCTGCATTTAAAATTTTTACTTGTGGTTCGGTCGGCGACGAAGATTCTTTACATGAGATAGCAATAAATACAATCAGAAAAACAATTAGTAAACTGAACAGATTTGTGAATTTCCAGAATTTCATTTTATTCCCTTTCATTTAATATTTAAAGAATCTTCATACTGCAAGTTTATTTAGTTGGCGTTAAGATGTCAACAAAAGAAAAAAATGTTTTGAGGGCGGGATCACCATCCCATGAATTCGAATTAATAATCATTGTAATTTTTTTACTTGGATAGTACCATACTTCGGCGTTATAACCAGGAATAGAACCATCCTTACCCACCCATTCATTGTACTTCTCGAGACCAAACCCCGACTCAAAGCCTGGGAATGAACTCGCAATCCACGCAATTCTTTCATCTTTCATTTTATTTGAAAGCAGGGTTCTTTCGTTCAATTCTTTAGCCCATATTTTAAGGTCGGAGAAATTTGAGATAAGTATTCCCGCAGCGTCTCCACCTGACGGGCTCCAGTTTGTAACATCCACTGAAGAGACATAACCATGATTATATGGATAAGGCAGGTAAGTTGTATTTGGCCATAATGTGTTTTTCATTCCCAACAGTTGAAACATTTTTTCATTAAAAACATCAACTACCTCTTTCCCGGTTACTTTTTTAATTAATAAACCCAACAAAATATAATTGGTATTGCAGTAGTTGTATTTTGTGCCCGGTTCAAACTGTATGGGATGAGTGAAAGCAATATCTAGCAGTTTTTCCGGTGTGAAGATTGCCTGTCCATTCGAACTATTTAAAGGATTCCAAAAATTCATATCACTTGTGTAGTCGAACAATCCGCTGGTCATATTCCCGAGCATTCGAATAGTGATTTTATCACCACTTGGAATGTTCAATTCCGGTAAATAAAAAGAGATTGAATTGTCCAGATCAATTCTGCCTTCGTCTGCCAATATAAGCACAGCTTCCGAAGTAAATGTTTTTGTAATGCTTCCAATTCTAAAATAGGCATTAACATTCATCGGTTCGCTTGTAACTAAATTTGAGACGCCGCGGGTTATATATAATTCACCTTCTCCTTCTACGCTGATATATACCATCAGACCTGGAGTTTGAGTATTCATCATTATTTGATCGGTGGCAGCTTGTAGCTTTTCAATGGTCTCTGCATTTAAAATTTTGATTTGTAGTTCGGTAGGTGATGAAGATTCTTTACATGAGATAGCGATAAATGCAAAGAGACAAACAATTAGTAAACTGAATAGATTTGTGGCTTTCCCGAATTTCATATTACCATCCCAATTAATATTTAGGCTTGTTAAATATAAGCTAGAACACTACTTAATTCTGCTGAAAATGAACTAGTCAAAGTTAGATACATTTTGAATATCTACCAATTGTTTAGGCAACAATTGTGTTGTTAAGAGATAGAAGAAGCAAGAAAGAGAGTGAACATGTATGTTCCTTCTAAAATATTTTCTAATAGAATAAACACTTACCAACCCTTCAATATTGTTACACGAAAATCACAAAAAACAATGAGATCCAAAAAAAAATACAGCGAAGCTTTACTTTTCAATCACCTCCGCCAACCCTGCGGGGATAGCAAAATAGGGGAGTTCCTCTTTTAACTTTTTGATATAAACTTTCGCCCGCTCCCGGTTATCAAATTGCATTTCGTACAAGGCGCGTCTTACCAGCATTGAACCAACCATATCTTCAACAAAGGTGACGTAATAATTTTTTTGTTTCGGAAATCTTAAATGAAAATTCGGATTATCTGCCGGAACGTATTTATTTGTCTTCACTACTTTGAAAAAGAAAATATCGGGAACAAGAGTATAACCTTCCGGAAGCTTGAATTCACCTTTTTGCATTTCATTCATCACTAACTCGGCGCCAAGATAAACGGGACGCTTATCAATGTTGGTTTCAATGAGTCCTTTCAACAATTTTTGATAAAGCGATTCAAGCAACACCGGATCAAATTCTCCTCCACGCTCAAACGGAACGAGCGCTTCTTTAAATTGATTAATCGTAGGAGTAATTCCTGAAATGATGCTGCTGTCGTTTTTGTTTAACTGATTAAAGTACCAACTACGGCGGAGAAGTTCTTTATCAACTATATGAACATCCGGTCTAAAGTTTTCAACCTTCTGAACATAATATGCGGGGGAAACAAGAAAATCCCATTGGTACGACATGATTAACGCCTGCTGCTTGCACGATTGTAACGCAGACTTGGTATAATCTTCAAAAAGGTAAACATCGTGCTGATCAACTTTACCAAACGAAATGTAGGACTGTACCAAAAGAAAAATTATGAGCAATGGAATGGGAAGGCTGTAGCCAAGATGCCTATCCTTTAGCATCAAAAATATTTGCATTACTCCGAACGCAACAAAAAAGGCAACGCAGATATAAGCTAAGAGAAAATAGGAATCGATATCGTTAATATCATAATTGATTGAATACAAAACGGTTGTAAGAAACGTGAGAAGAGTAAACAGAAAGAATTTTTTTCCATGCACGAAAGCGGAAAAGAATCCGATGAAAGCGAGAATCAGTCCGATATTAAATTCAGCCGGGAAGTTCTCAATAAAATAAGCGAGTTGTTTCTTCGCCGCTTCAGTTGAAGAGAAAAGCCATACTTGATATTGCTTCCCTGAAATATGGCGCAAAATTCTTTCGAGATCAATCGGGTTGCCCCAATTAAGGGTTGGATTTTGTGCGGCACGTAACGGCAGATAAGCATAGAACGAAATTAGCAAAGGGAAAAAGATTGCCAGCATTATTGCTACGCGTTTGAACGAAGCAAAGTTAAAGCCGAATGTTCTAAAATAAAGATATGCTATTCCAGGCAGAATCAATATAGTCGTCATGTGATTGGAAAATCCAAAGGCAAGAGCTATTGCAAGAAAATACCAATAAAAATGTTTCGGTGTTTCAACGTTATTTGATTTTATAAATGCCAAAAGAAGTGTGTAAATGATAACGGAAATAAAAAATAAATGAAGCGAATAAACTTCTACCGAAGTGCTCTGCGACCAGAATGTTTTTGATGTTGCTAATAATAATCCCCCTAAAAGTGCCGATAAATATTTTACAAGTTCGGGAATAATAATTCTCTGCGGAAGAACGGTTGAAATCTTTTTTTCTTTTTTTTGTTTGCCGTTCTTTTTCTTTTCGTCATCATTCTTTTTTGTTTTGAATAGAACGATGTTGTCAATAACAAGTTTAACCGTGTAAATAAAAACCGAAGCTGACCCGGCTGTCCACAAAGCCGCAAGTAAATTTGCGCGGTAAACTACAGAAAAGTGGAGCGGGAGAAGGAGGAAAAGATGTCCGAGCATAGTAAATAAAGGATATCCGGTAGGATGAGCGATACCCAGCAAAGCTTGCACCGTTGTTAATTCGCCCGCATCAAGTTGAATGACCGTTGGAGCAAGCGTAAAAAGATAAAGGATAAATACGAGCCCGCCCGCGAGAACACCGTAACTTTTTTTCAGAAAATTTATCATCATGTTTTGTATAAATATTTTTGGAATAACGTATGGATATTGTTTTGCGCTTCTTTTATTCTGGTTTGTAATGTTTTCCTCTCTACAAAATTAAGAAATTCCGAGAGGATGAGAAATTCTTCCGATTGAAAATTCAGTTGATGCTTTTTATCTTCAAACAGGAGAAAAGAGTAGATATCAAGTTGACGGAAGAATTCGCGCGTAGATAAAAGTGTTTGGCATTCTTTTTCGGAAAGGATGAATTCTTTCTCAAACTTTCTTAAAAGCAATTTGGGCGATTTGTTCCGAAATGATTTGTAAAGAGAAGAATGGTTCAACAAAAGAAATTGAAGAAGAAAATCTACTTCAAGCAAACTTCCAATCCCTTTTTTCAGATTGATTGAAGCGTCGCTCAATTTGGAAGAGGCGCTAATTTGATTTTGCATCGCGAGAATATCATTTCGCAGTTCGTTTTCATTCAGCGATTTAATTTTTGTTATGATTAATTTTTCAAACTGTTTAAAAAGACTTTTGTCTCCATACACAAATTCAAGTTTGCACAACGCCTGCAGCTCCCAGGTGCGGACTCTCTTTTCAAAGTAGTTTTCGTACCCGTGCAAGTCCCAAACTATTTGGCTGGATTTTCCTTCGGGTCTCAAACGGCAATCAACTTCGATTGGTGAAAAATCTCTTTGCAGTGAGTGAAGAAGTTTTGTGAAAAGCTTCTGCAATTTAAAATCGTTCGCACCGTTTCCGGAAACGAAGAAAAGATCAATATCTGAAGTAAAGGTGAATTGTTCGGAAGCCAGACTTCCCTGTGCAGAAATAAAAAAGTTTGTATCTGTTTTTTCTTTCACCAAAAACAACTCACATAAGTAACGAAGCTTTGCAGTTATTACTTGTGAAAGAAGTTTTGAAGCTGCTTCTGTCGGGATCATTTTTAAAAGTACTTGCACAGAAAACAAAAAATGAACCGCCTTTACCGGAAAGTTCATAAGACTTTCAACGGAAAGTTTTTCAAATACTTTTCCCGACAAAAATAATTCTTTTAAAAATTTGTCCTCAGCAAAAAGAGAAACGGAAAATTTTCCATACTCGCAAAGGAAGAGGAATGCTTCAAAAATTTTTTTACTCTGGAACATTTCATACCACATTGAAGGAAAATTCTCCTGGCGGATAATTCTTGCGAAGGTTTGCAAAATAGTATCGGGAGCTTTCGCATGCGATAAATACTCGATGAGGAATGGTTCAATCCTTTCAAAGTTTGAAATGGTTTGTGAATCAAAAGTTTTTTGGTCGAAAATCCCAACACCGGTTTTTAAGAACTGGTAATTTCTTTTTGCCGCCCGGGCATCCTTGAATAACAAATTAGGAAATTCAACAATTTCATTCTCTTCATGTATTACCGAACGGTAAAACGCGTAGACCTTGTTTTTTGTCTCTGCCAATTGATGGAGGAATGCATTCTTATCTTTAAATGCAAGGAATGCAGTAAGCTTATCCAATATTTCTCCTGATTCCGGAATGGTATGCGTCTGCGTGTCGTTCATCAATTGAAGGAAATGTTCTATCCTTCTAAAAAAGATATATGCGTCCGAAAGAAAATCTGCTTCTGTTTTTTTAAGCAGGTTGCATTTTGTTAATTCAGTAATTGCTATCAGTGAGTTGCCTGTTCGTAGGGAAGGATGTTTCCCTCCGTTCAACAATTGTAACGCTTGAACCGGGAACTCAATATCGCGAATACCGCCGCGGGAAAGTTTTATGTTTTGTTCCGATTTAACTTTATCAAGAATATTCTTCCGCAATTTTTTTATTTGCTCGACCGGCGAGAAGGAAAAGTTTTTCGGGAAAATAAAATTTGCGATGTAATCCGAAAATTCAGTATACAACGTTTCGTCACCGCCAAGATAGCTTACCTTAAGGAGCATTTGGCGCTCCCAATCTTCACCGCGGCTTTCGTAATAACGGAGTGTATCGGAAAGTGTTCTTGCAAGAGGAGAGTTTTTTCCATCGGGACGCAGGCGGAAATCGACACGAAAGAGAAAACCTTTGTCGGTTGCCTGCGAAGCTTGTTCAACAAAAAGCTGGGTTGCCTGTGTGAGTAGTTCGTGATATTCTTTTCCATTTTTTAGCGTTGTATTTTTATCGTAGAAGATCATCAAGTCGATATCAGAACTATAATTCAGTTCGTTGCCGCCAAGTTTGCCGAGCGCAATAATGCAGTATTTTCTGTTTGGTTCTTCGGGCTGGTATTTTATTTTTACTTCATTATAGCAAATCGAAAAAAGCAATTTCGAAAGCACTTTGGCAAGAATAGAAAGATCGTTTGTCGTTTCTAAAAACGAAGCAATGCCGAGATTATCTCTAAGTCCGGTACGGAGAATATATTTTCTTTTTATTCCTTTAATGGCATTTACCTTCCCGCTAAATGATGTGAACAGCCCAACGGTTTTTTCTGTCTCGGCTGTAAATGCTTTTTCGTTTAGATTCGATTCAAGCGACTCGTTGCTTAACGCCCAATAGAGATACTCCGGATTCCGGACAACAATATCCGTTAAGTAATTGCTGAACGAAGCAATGCCAAGAAACGCTTTTGAATAATGGGGATGGGTGAGACAGTCTTTTAGGAAATAGATTTTATCAAACAGTGAGTGAAGCATACGGAGAAGATTATTTTCGGAACCGGTTGTAAAACAAATTTGTTCCGCTTCTGTCTCCCAGGTGGAAAGAAGCGTATCCAACTCCTTTGCTGAAAGATAGCCAACGGTAAAACCGGCGACCGTCTTTATAAGCGTATCTGAAATATGATAATCTGTTTTCGTCAAGGAATAATCTTCAAATCATTTATTAGTAACTGCAAATGAAAAATACAAAAATACGTTTTGATATTTGTATAGGTGGAATGTTCTGAATTATCAAATCTTTCAATCTTGCCATTTTGCCAATTTTTCACTTGTTGCCAAGGAACCCCCTTCTCTACTAAAATCTACCTTTTTTCCCCAAGCGAAATCTTCTTAAATTGTACACAATAATTTTACCGGTTAATTTTTAACTCATTTGGAGACTTTTGATGCTTAGTTTGTTCAAGAAAATTTTTGGCGATAAAAATACTAAAGAAGTTAATGACCTTATTCCCGTAGTTGCAGAAATAAATGAAGAATTCGCAAAGCTTCAAAGTTTAACTGATGATGAATTGCGCGGTAAAACTGCGGAATTCAAATTGAAATTGCAAGACGATACTGCGGAAATCCGGCAGAAATTAGAGGAATTGCACCTTCATTTGCAGACTGATGATGACTTCGACAGGCAAGCCGCGTACGATCAGGTTGATGCCCTGGAAGATGATCTGCACGACAAATATGAAGAAGTTCTTGATGAGCTCCTCCCTCAAGCCTATGCTGTTATAAAAGAAACTTGTAAAAGACTTGTTGGAAAATCGTGGACAGTAATGGGAAAGCATACAAAATGGGATATGGTTCCTTATGATGTGCAGTTAATGGGAGGAGTTGTTTTGCATCAAGGGAAAATAGCTGAAATGGCTACCGGCGAAGGAAAAACCCTGGTTGCAACACTTCCAATGTATTTAAATGCTTTAACCGAAAGAGGCGTTCATCTTATTACAGTTAATGATTATCTAGCTCAACGTGATTCAGAATGGATGGGAGAAATTTTTAGATTTCACGGATTGACAATCGGGGTAATTCTTAATACGATGTCTCCCGACCAGAGAAAAGCCCAATACGGTTGTGATATTACCTATGGGACTAATAACGAGTTTGGTTTCGATTATCTCCGCGATAACATGGCAAGTGATCAAGAATCTCAAGTACAGCGCAAACACAATTATGCTATTGTGGATGAAGTGGATTCGGTGTTAATAGACGAGGCAAGAACACCGTTAATTATTTCCGGTCCTGTTGAAGTTGATGACCAGCAGAAGTTTGACGAGATGAAAATCTTAATTGAAAAACTTCACCGGCTTCAATCAAATTTTGTTTCAAAAATTGCTCAAGAGGCTGAAGACCTTATCGCAAAAGAAAATGATAAGGATGCACAAGTGCAAGCCGGAGTGAATTTATTGCGTGCTTACCGCGGTTTGCCGAAAAATAAAAAAATAGAAAAGATGCTCTCCGATCCATCAAACAAAAAATTGATGCAGCAAACCGAAATGGAATATTTGCGTGAAAAAGCCCGCAATATGCATATCATCGACGATGAACTCTATTTTGTGATCGACGAGAAAAATAACACGATTGATCTTACCGAAAAAGGAAGAGAAGAACTCGCCCGCTTCGGCAAAGGAGATAAAAACTATTTCGTACTTCCCGATCTGGGAACGGAGATAAGCAAGTTTGAACATGATGCCTCGCTAACCCCTGAAGAAAAAGTCAGAAGAAAAGATGCGCTCTATCATTTGTACTCTGAACAGAGCGAACGGATCCACACGCTTCATCAACTATTAAAAGCTTACACGTTATTTGAAAAAGATGTCGAATACGTTATCACCGAAGAAGGAAAGATCGCTATCGTTGATGAATTCACAGGGCGTGTTTTGCCCGGCAGAAGATATTCAGACGGATTACATCAAGCCATTGAAGCAAAGGAAAGCGTAAAAGTTGAGCGCGATACACAAACACTTGCTACGATCACTCTTCAAAATTATTTTAGGATGTACAACAAACTTGCCGGTATGACGGGAACTGCCGAAACCGAGGAAAGCGAGTTTCATGAAATTTATAAATTGGACGTTGTGGTAGTTCCTACGAACAGACCAAACATCCGTGATGATCAGGAAGATTCGATTTTTAAAACAAAGCGTGAAAAATTAAATGCAGTGATTGATAAAATTGAAGAGCTTCGCAAAATTGGTCGACCGGTTCTTGTTGGTACAACCTCTGTTGATGTTTCGGAAACAATTAGCCGGATGCTGAAACGAAAAGGTGTTCCCCACAATGTTTTGAATGCGAAACAACATAAGAGTGAAGCTGAAGTTGTTGAACACGCCGGTGAAATGAGCGCCGTAACCATTGCTACCAACATGGCGGGACGTGGAACGGATATTAAACTTGGCGCCGGTGTTGTTGACCGCGGCGGTTTATTTATCCTGGGCACCGAGCGGCATGAATCGCGTAGAATTGACAGACAGTTACGCGGTCGTTCCGGTAGACAGGGCGATCCTGGTACGACAAAGTTTTTCCTTTCACTTGAAGATGACCTCATGCGCCTTTTCGGAAGCGATAGAATAGCTTCCGTTATGGAACGGATGGGAATTCAAGAAGGTGAAGTAATTGAGCATTCATTAATTACTAAATCAGTTGAACGCGCACAGAAGAAAGTCGAGGAGAACAACTTTGCAATTCGTAAACGTTTGCTCGAATACGATAACGTTATGAATCAGCAACGCGAAATCATCTACACAAGAAGAAACCGCGCTCTGCAAGGTGATCGTTTAAAAAATGATATCATGGATTATTTACATGAGACGGTTGAAGAAATTGTAAAAAAATATTTTGAAGATGTCAACGACGAAAAAATCAAGGAAGAAGTGTTACAGAATTTTCTTGTCGAAATAAAACTTGAGCCTGAAGAATTTGAAACACTTGGAGATAACGGAGTTTCCAACAGAATTATAACGGCGGTAAAAGATTTCTATACCCGGAAAGAAGAAATGCTGGGTGTAGATTTACTAGCGCGCATTGAACGATATTCGGTCCTTTCTGTAATCGATAACCGCTGGAAAGAACATCTTCGTGAGATGGATGATCTCAAAGAAGGAATTGGATTACGCGCATACGGACAAAAGGATCCGTTGTTAGAATACAAGAGCGAAGCATTTACTCTTTTTGTTGAGTTGCTCAATCAAATCAGAAATGAAATTGTTTCGTTCTGTTTCAAATTCTTTCCGCAAGCTCCGGAAGAATTACAAGGGAGAAGAAGACCTGCCCGAGGAAGAATTATTGAAACCAAACAAAATACAGATGGTATTGGATTGAAAGGATCAGGCGACGACGAACAACCCGCACAAGCCGGAAAAATGCAGCCCATTCGGGTGGAAGAACGTGTGGGAAGAAACGATCCATGTCCATGCGGCAGCGGAAAAAAATATAAACATTGTCACGGTTAAGTAGTCAAGGAAAAACTTATGAAGAAAGTTGAAGCAATAATTCGTCCTTTCAAACTCGATGATGTTAAGGAAGCGTTGCTTGAAGAAGGGATAAAAGGATTAACTATTTCAGAAGTTCGCGGATACGGAAGACAAAAAGGGCACACAGAAATCTATCGCGGTAGCGAATACCGGATTGAGTTTGTTCCGAAAATTAAAATTGAAATTGTTATCCCAAACAATAAATTGGAAAAAGTTATTGAGGCTATTATCCGTACCGCAAAAACCGGACAGGTGGGAGACGGAAAAATTTTCATCTCCGATATTTCAGATGTTATCCGTATCCGTACCGAAGAATCAGGAGAAGAAGCGCTTTGAAAGGGAATAACGCATCAAAAAAAATCTTGTTCTCTCTTTTTTTTGTGATCTCATTTTCTGTTTTCCAGGGCTGCGGCATCTGGCACAATTTTACAACTTATTTCAATCTTTACTACAACACCAGTACTCTCTTTGACGAGGCTGAGTCAGCTATTCAGGCGGACCAGAAAGATATCTTTGCGTTGACCGAACCAAATGTTCCATCAACAGCTGCCGCTTCTCTTAACAAAGTAATTGAAAAATGTTCAAAGATACTGCAGTTCAATTCGGAAAGTTCGTTTGTTGACGATGCACTCTTCATGCTTGGAAAATCTTTTTATTATCAGAAAAATTATTTAAAAGCGTTACGAAAGTTTCAAGAACTGATCGCCACGCAGTCAAAGAGCGAATTCGTTCCGGAGACGGAATTGTGGATAGCGAAGACCTATTTCCTCTTAAAAAATTATGCAGCTGCAGACAAACTTATTGCGCAGGTTATGGAAAAGGCAATTACGGATAAGAATGATGACATTCTTGTAAGCGCGACTATTGTTAAAATTAAATTTGAAATTGCCTCAGAAAAATATTCCGAAGCAATTAAGTCACTCCAAAATTTAGTTAAAGTTTCCGATGATGGAGAGATTAATGCGCAAGCAAAATATCAAGAAGGAGAACTTCACGTTCTCCTTGGTGAAAAAGAAGAAGCGGCTAAAGCGTTTGCAGAAGTAAGTAATTATTCTCCTTCGTTCGAAACAGCGTTAGACGCCAAAGTGAATTATGGGAAAATAATTCGTTCACTCGGGAAGGAAGATGAAGCCTTGGACTTGTTCTTGAATTTACTTTCGAAAGATAAAAATTCAACCTCGTTTGACTTGCTTAATTTTGAAACCGGTTACACGTATTTGTTAAAGAAAAAGTATCAAGACGCCCTCACTTATTTTGAAATTGTAGATACAGGATATGCTAACTCAACTGCCGCCGGACAAGCTCGTTTCGAGATGGGATACATTTACGAAAAGGTCTATTTTAATTTCGACAGTGCTTCGATCTATTATCTAAAGGCGCAAACAGCTCCTTCTACCACAGAATATATGCCCTTAATCAAAAACAAAGCTTTGGTCTTTTTTAAATATCAAAAGTTGAACAGCGACCAGTTAGAGAATGTTCAAAAATTAAAATATGTGACCGAACCGGAATTGTTTACAAAAGATTCGCTTGCTTTTGTTCTCGCCGATTCTCTTGCCAAGCAGGAATTGCTGGAAGATCAAACACAAAATGTGCAGCAGCAAAGTTCCCAACAGGGCAGAACCAGGAATTTTGGTACTCCAAAGAATACTGAAGCGATAGCGGCAGATGGTAAAAAGTTAGCACAACTAAAAGCTCCAATAAAACCCACTATCAGTGAAGATTCATTGAAAACTTTATTAGTGAAAAACAAAATAGAACTTGGAAATTTGTTCTATACCGACCTCGACCGCCCCGATTCAGCATTCTATTATTACAATGATTTAGTTGAACACTACGATCTGAAAAGCCAAAAGCCACAAGTGCTTTATGCACTTGCAAATTATTATCTATCGAGGGATTCACTTAAGGCGGATAGTCTCTTGAACTATATCTACACGAATTACCAGCATGAGAGCATTGTTAACGCCGCGGCGGAAATATTGAATAAGCCCAAAATTGATTTTAAGTATGACCCGGCAAAAGCGTTGTATAGCGAAGCGGAAGCATTGATGCAAAAGGATGAAATAAAATCATCGCTAAAAAAATTCCTGGCTATTTCTGAGTCTTATCCTGTCTCGGAATATGCGGCTAAATCACTCCTGGCAGGCGGCTATCTTTTAGAAGAAAAACTAAAGCTTCCCGATTCAGCCGCTGTTGTGTATGACAGTCTGGTAACAAAGTATCCGAAAACAGTTTTTGCACAGAAGGTAGCTCCAAAACTACAAACGTATAAAAAAGAAAAAGAGAGAATCAAATTAGCGATCGCAGATTCATTGAAAAAAATTGAAATGGAAAAACTTAAACTAAAAAGAGAGGATTCGCTCAAAGTAGAACTTGAGAAACTAAAAAAGAAGACTGAAGATTCACTTAAGCTTGAACTCGAGAAAAAGTCAGTCAATGCAAGTGATTCATTAAAAATGATTGAAGAGCCGAACAAATTGATTCCGGCAAAGCCGGATTCTTTAAAGAAAGAGGATGAAGGAATTCCACCCGAAGCAAGGTTACGTTTTTATTTAAGAGAGCGCAGAATAAAGGTATTTGAAAAAAATAATCAGTATACGGATTTGGCAATGCTCACTTTGTCAACATTTCTTAATCGAAGAACGACCTTCATCTAAAATACTATTATGGAATTAGGAATTCTTTTTGAAAAAATTCTTCCCTTTATAAAAAAGAGGAAAACTCTTTCTATTTTACTTTATATCATTTTTCTTTTCTACTTCAGTCTTCCGGGATTGCAAATCCCTCTGCTAGAATATCAACCTACATATGTTTCCTCCTTGATGGAGCAACGTGCGCTTGAACATCTGATGATCTTTTACCCGCATCAAAGTTGGGCATCTTTTGGCTCGATAAATCAAAATCTTTTCCGTGGAATTGTTTCGATGGAAGATGGGAATTTTTTCAATCACAAGGGAGTTGATTGGGAGGAATTGGAGAAATCCATGAAACTTAATAAAAGAAGAAGACGCGCGGCGCGAGGCGGAAGTACGATCACAATGCAGCTTGCAAAAAATCTTTATTATACTACAAACAAAAGTATTTTTCGGAAAGCGAAAGAAATGCTCACTACTTTCCGTATTGAAAAAGAAGTAAGCAAAAAGGAAATCCTACATCAGTATGTGAATATTATTGAATGGGGAGACGGAATTTTTGGAATTGAAGAAGCGGCTGATAAATATTTTGGCAAAGAACCCTCGGAAATAACTACGAATGAATGCGCAAAGCTTGCGGCTGTTATTCCTTCGCCGCTTGTTCACCAACCAAATGTTAATTCCGGTTATGTGCAGCGCCGTTCTGCAATTATTCGCGGAAGACTCGGTGACGTAATTTTATTTCCGGAAAAATGAAAAAAAGAGAACTGCTGGCAATTATTGAAGAGGGAGAAAATCTTTATACAGAATTTAAACGTCAATTTTCTTCGCATGAAAAAATAGCCAAAGAGATCATTGCTTTCGCCAATACAAAAGGGGGAAATCTTATTATCGGTGTTGATGACGACAAATCTATTTACGGTGTGGCGAGTGAAAAAGGAGAAGCGGAATTAATTAAAGAGACTGCCGAACACTTTTGCGAACCTCCCATCTCATTTTCACTTCTTTACTTTTCTGTTGATCACAAAGAAATTGTTGTTGTTGAGATTCCCGAATCGACACAAAAACCCCACCGGTTGCAAGATTACAAAAATAATTTAGAAACAAGCTCAGCTGAAGTGTACGTCCGGGTGAATGATAAAAGTGTTCTTGCCAGCAAAGAAATGATCCGTGTTTTGCGCTCAACATCAGGCGATACAAAATTGACAAAGTATGTTATCGGAAATTTAGAAAAAACCGTTTTCTCTTTTCTTGAAAAGGAAGAAACGATCTCGGTTAATCAATTGAGTGAATTGTTAAACATTTCAGATAGGAGAGCTTCGCGTACACTTGTAAAGATGGTACGCGCGCACTTGCTTTTCATTCATACAAAAGAAAATGGAGAGAATTATTTTACTTCGGCTGTGTAGTTGTATCAAAAATCTTTCTCAACTCAAAAATCGCAATGCCGTAGGCTACTGCAACGTTTAGTGATTGTTTAATTCCGTACTGGGGAATTTCAATCGCGAAATCACATTCATCTAAAAGCTTTTGCGAAACACCGGTAATTTCATTACCAACAATTAAACAAAGGGGAAACTGTTGCGTAGAAACATCGTAATACATTTGCGGCGCTTCCGTTAATTCAAGAGCGCAAATTTTATATCCCTCTTTTTTTAATTGATCCACAACCGCTAATGCGTCCTTATGAAATTCCCACTTCACGCTGTTGGTTGAACCGAGCGCCGTTTTCAAAATTTCTTTATTCGGCGGATGGGGAGTATAACCGGTGAGAAAAAGTTTGTTGATCTGTGCGCCGTCGGATGTGCGGAAAACGGAACCGACGTTATATGTGCTGCGAATATTATCAAGTAGAACTACGACCGGGAGTTTTTCAACTTCATGCAGCGTTTCAAGAGTACTCCGGTTAACCGTAATTTCGTCGTGTGTAAGTTTTTTCATGCGGATATTTTCATTATTTGAACTTGACGGCAAGTTGTCCACAAGCTGCAGCAATATCATCACCAAGCGTATCACGCACCATTACGGTAACATCATTATCCCGCAAGATTTGCACAAATTCTTCGATCCGGTTCGGCTCTGTTGGGAACAGCGACGCCGAAAATCCTGTTGGATGCATGTGTTGTAACGAATTAAAAGGAATAACATTAATCTTCGAAGGAATTTGATTTGTTAATTTTATTAACGCTTTTATGTCTTCATCCCGGTCATTCAACCCTTTCAACATAATATACTCAAACGTAATGCGGGTTTTTGTTTTCTTTGCGTAATAGGAAGCTGCTTCCAGATTTTCTTTCAGCGGATATTTGTCGTTGATTGGCATGATCTTCGAGCGGGTCCTTTCGTTGCATGAATGGAGCGACAAAGCTAATTTCGGTTTTAAGCCGGTATCGGCAAGCTCAATTATTTTTGGAGCAATTCCCGCGGTTGAAACCGTGATTTTTTTTAAGCTGATCCCTTTTGTTAATTGCTCGGAAAATATTTTAAGTGAATTTAAAGTGGCGTTGTAATTCAACAGCGGCTCACCCATTCCCATATAAACGATATTTGTAATATCTCTTTCGGAATGCTGTTGGGCAAAGAGAAATTGGTCGAAAATTTCTCCGGCTGAAAGATTCTTTTTGTATCCCATCAATCCGGTCGCGCAAAATTTGCAATCGAGCGGGCAGCCGACTTGTGTTGAGATACAGAGGGTGTTCCGCTTTTCATCCGGAATGATTACCGATTCAATCTTATTTCCTTCTTCGGTTTCAAAGATCAATTTTTTTGTCCCGCTGGTTGACATCTCCGATGCGGCAAAGTTTAAAGTGGTAAGCGAATAATTTTCTTTCAGTTTACTGCGGAGCGGTTTGGAGATGTTTTCCATCTTATCAAAACTCGTTACCCGGTAATTATACATCCAGTTGAAAACTTGTAAGGCGCGGAACTTTGCTTCTCCCATTTCAAGAAAGAGCGTTTGGAGTTCTTCGAGCGTTAATCCTTTTAATTGACTTTTATTTTTGTTCATTCTTTTTTCTATTAATTGGGTTGCAATATACCGAATTTGAGAGTGGGTAAAAAAGGGGCTCAAACTACATTGGTTAGGTTATCAAAACATAAATATTTTTCATATTTTAACAAGTGAATTTAAAAGGTTACAAAATGAAATCTTACACTGCAATAATTGAAAAAGATCAGGATACAGGTTTGTATGTAGGTTATATACCTGGATTTCCAGGTGCCCATTCTCAGGCTGAAACACTTGAAGAACTACGAACAAATTTAAGTGAAGTGATTGAAATGTTGTTGGAGGACATTTAAAAGATTATTTCCATTAAAGCAGCGGAGTGTAAAATATTGCAATATCGTAGCACATCCTGCATATCGGGATGTATTACAGAATTTAGAACCAAACTTTATTATTGTTTAAGATGCGTCAATAAAAATAATTTTTCGTAATCGCCACAAGCGGTTAGAAAATCTTTCTTTCAAATCACACAAAGGATTAATTATGAATTTCGATTTCACAGAAGAACAATTGATGATTCAGCAAACTGCAAAAGAGTTTGCCGAAGCCGAAATAGCCCCTTCATCTATTTACCGCGATATTAACGCTGAATTTCCTCACGAGATAATTAAAAAACTTGGGGAACTTGGTTTCCTCGGAATGATGGTTTCGCCCGATTACGGCGGTGCCGGAATGGATGCAGTAAGCTATGTTTTGGCAATGATGGAAATTTCTAAAGTTGATGCAAGCTGCGGAGTTATCATGTCTGTTAATAATTCATTGGTTACCTGGGGACTTGAAACCTACGGTTCGGAATTTATAAAACAAAAATATTTGATTCCCCTTGCTAAAGGAGAAAAGCTTGGAGCATTTGCTTTATCGGAACCGGAAGCGGGAAGTGATGCCACAAATCAACGCACGTTAGCTCACCGCGAAGGTGATTATTTTGTTCTCAACGGAATTAAGAATTGGATCACCAACGGAAAGAACGCCGATTATTATTTAGTTATGGCACAGACTGACGTTGCCAAGAAACATAAAGGAATTACAGCATTTCTTGTTGAAAAAGGAACAGAAGGTTTTGAACAAGCAAAAAAAGAAGATAAGCTTGGTATTAGAAGCTCGGATACGTGTTCTTTAACGTTTACAAATTGCAAAGTTCCTATCGAAAATATTGTTTGGGAAGAAGGAAAAGGATTTAACTTTGCGATGAACACGCTTAACGGCGGGAGAATTGGTATTGCCTCGCAAGCGCTGGGAATAGCGGTCGCTTCGCTTGAGGCTTCAATTAATTACGCGAAACAGAGAAAAGCCTTTGGGACTGAAATAGCCAATCATCAAGCGATTCAATTTAAAATTGCGGAAATGGCAACCAAAGTTGAAGCCGCAAAATTACTAACACTGCAAGCCGCGGCATTGAAAGACGCGCACAAACCTTACGTTAAAGAATCGGCAATGGCAAAGTATTACGCATCAAAAATTTCCGTTGAATGCGCTCTGGAAGCCATCCAAATACATGGCGGCTATGGTTACGTTCGCGAATATCTTGTTGAACGCTATTTACGCGATGCCAAGATCACCGAGATTTATGAAGGAACAAACGAAATTCAACGGATTGTAATTGCAAGAAGTTTGTTGAGTGACCATTGAAAATTGTTCTTTTTATTTTGATTATTTCATCAAGTCTTTTCGCTCAAACGGATTGGCAGCGCTGGCAGAAATCGGAAATCAATTATGTTGAAGAGACTGATAATTCCGGGCGAAGCTATTCGTTACGCGCTGATGATCCGTTTGAGTTTCTTTTAAAAACTACAGCGGTTACATACTGGTTTTTTATTTCAGACGTGGATGGTGATAACTGTCCCTTCGATCCTTCTTGTTCGTCTTTCTTTTTAGAATCGGTAAAAGCTTCAAACCTTATTGAAGGAACGTTAATGTTTGCCGACAGGTTTACGCGGGATATAAATGTTTTTAATAGAAGTAATTACCCGGTAACAAAAAGCAGAAGACTCGCTGATCCGCCGGAGAAATATTTGCTGGAGAATTCCCATCCTAAAGGGAATTGAATGCGAAGTTATTTTTTCTTTTGTCTTCTGGTGATTTCCATATCAAGTTTATTTGCTCAAGAAAGAGGGTTATTGACTCCCGAAAAAAGAAAAGCGTTTGCTGATTATTTGTTTTGCGAAAAAGATTACCTCCGCGCAGCAGAAGAGTTTGAAGCCGTTAACAATGAAAACCAAAACGACTCACTTCAGTATAAAATCGGACTATGTTTCTTAAAAATGGGTGAGTATGAAAAAGCCAAACACGATTTTTCCCAACTAAGAAATTCTTCTCTCGGAGAAGAAAGCAGATTACTCACGTTGAAAATTGCTTTCTTGCAAAACGAAGGGAACAAAGAATCAACGGAACCTTCATTCAAAAATGAAGTATACAAAACTGCATCACTTCGTTTAACTATGGCGCTAAAAATTAAAGAGAGAATCACTCAAACAAATCTTATCTCGCTTGGAAATATTCTTGATGAAAACGACAAAGTAGATTTTAACACTATTTTTTTGAATAAAGAACGATGGCAAAGAAAGAGCCCCTTTGCCGCCGCTATATTTTCGGCTATACTTCCGGGAGCCGGTAAAATCTATACTAAAAATTATGGAGACGGAATTACTTCATTAGTTGTAACTGGACTCTTTACGTTTCTTTGTTATGAAAATATTCTTGCCGGGCATCCAACCCGTGCATGGATTTTTGCCGGACTAACGGGATTCTTCTATTGGGGGAATGTGTACGGCTCTTATATTTCTGCAAGAAATTATAACCGGGAGAAAGAAGAAGAATTAAATAGTGAATATGAATCTTATCTGGGTTCGAAGAATTATTTTGTTCCGGAAGAAATTGAAGGAAAGTGCAAGTGAAACCACTTTGGCTTATTTTTCTTTTAGTGATTTCAGTAAAAGTTGGATTAGCTCAAGCTCAACTCGGTACCCAGCTGGCTTATGCCGAATCTCTTTTTGCACAGGAAAAGTATTTTGACGCCATCACGGAAGCAAAACGGGTAGCTTTTTTTGATTCGACCGAACAATATGTTTTTGAAGTGAACAGCTTAATTGCTGATTCCTATAAAAACGGCGGCAAACTTTCCGAAGCGGTTCAATACTATACTAAGGCGGAAATGTCGGCTAATACCGCGGACGAACTTTTCGCGACAAAAATAAAGATCATCAAGATAAATATTTTGCGCCGCGCATTTTATTTGGCAAATCATCAGTTAGATGAATTGGAAAAAGACAGTCGGTTTGCTTCTGATTCTTCTACTCTGCAATATTGGCGAGGGTGGAATGATCTTTTCCATGACGACTGGCAGAACGCTGCTGCCCGGTTCGGTAAAATTGATTCTGCCGCTGCACTAAAAAATATTTGCCAAGAAGTGCAAAAGAAAAAATATTCAGTTAGTTTTGCTAAAGGTCTTTCAATTATTTTTCCCGGCGCTGGGCAAATTTACACCGGGAATTACGTGAGCGGAGTTTTATCGCTTGGCTGGAATGTTCTCTTCGGCTATTTAACCGTTCAGGCTTTTTCTGCCGAAAGGGTTTTTGACGGGGTAGTTATAGGGGCTATGCTTTGGCTTCGATTTTACAACGGTAATTTATCGAACGCTGCAAAATTTGCTGAAGAAAAAAATAGTATGCTATACAATGAAACATTAGATTATTTACAAAAAAATTATCAAGGAAATAAACCGTGAATTTAACAGAAGACAAAATAAGAGAACTCACCATTGAAGCTATTTCCGAACTTGGTCCGAATGCCGCCCCGGATGCGGTTAAAAAATTAGTTGAAGAAAAAATTCGAGCTTCTGACGCCTTCTCAAAAGACGAGATGAATGAAAGTTCGGGAAGAGTTATCCTAACTTCATTTGGGTTGAATACAACCGGTATTGTTAGTTCAATATCAACAGCTTTAAGTGAAGCGCACTGCGATATTCTCGATATCTCTCAAAAAATTATGCAGGAATTTTTTACGATGATCATGATGATCGATATAACAAATTCACCAAAAGACATTAAAGATCTGCAAGAAGAGATGAAAAAGATCGCCGACAGACTGAAAGTAAAAATCTATCTTCAGCATGAAGATGTGTTTAAGTTTATGCACAGAATTTGACGGTTGTTAGTAGATGGTTGCCGGTTGAATGGAAAAGACTAATTTTGAAAAATTAGATATTTACAAATTATCCGAAAAACTTTCGGATACTCTTTGGACAATCATTCTATCATGGTCTCCATTTGCTAAAACCACTATCGGAACTCAAATTATCAAAGCTACCGATAGTATCGGTGCGAATATTGCTGAAGGAACTGGAAAGGGAAGCAGTCTTGATAATAAAAGATTCGCAAAGATTGCGCGGGGTTCTCTCTTTGAAACGAAACATTGGTTAAGAAGAGCTGTTAAAAGAAATCTCTTAAAGAAAGATGAAATTGATAAATTGAAAGAAATTGTTGATGAACTAAGTCCAAGATTAAGTGCTTATATAAATTCAATAAAATAATATTCAACAATCAACTAACCACTAACAACAAACAACAAACAACGGACAATACACCATGCCCTACGAATTTGATGAAATTCTTGAAACAATTAAGATGACGGAAATTGAACATTTTGATATCCGCACAGTTACGATGGGCATTAGTCTCCGTGATTGCGCCGATAGAAACATTGCTATCACCACACAAAAAATTTATGAAAAAATTCTCCGTTACGCCGGAAATCATGTAAAGAATGCGCAAGAGGTTGAAAGACGCTACGGAATTTCGATTGCAAATAAAAGGGTTTCGGTTACTCCGATCTCAATTATTGGAGATGCTTTTGGACAAGATGAATTTTTCAAAATTGCCGAGACGCTAGACAAAGTTGCAACAGAAATCGGGATCGATTACATAGCCGGGTATTCCGCACTCGTGCAAAAGGGATTTACCAAAGGTGAATTGGAACTCATCAAATCAATTCCGAAAGCTCTTTCGCAAACACAAAAAGTTTGTTCAAGCGTAAATGTCGCTTCAACAAAAGCCGGAATAAATATGGACGCAGTTAACTTGATGTCAAATATCATCAAAGAAGTTGCAGAAAAAACAGGAGATCGGGATTCTATCGGGTGTGCCAAACTTGTTGTCTTCTGCAATGCGGTTGAAGATAATCCTTTTGTTGCGGGAGCTTTTCATGGAATATCAGAACCGGAAGTTACGCTTAACGTTGGTATTAGCGGACCGGGTGTAGTTTTGGAAGCAATAAAGACAGCCGGTGGAATTGATTTTCAATCGCTTTCGGAACTCATCAAAAAAACGATGTTCAAAATTACCCGCGCCGGAGAATTGATCGGAAGAAAAGTTGCGGAGAAAAACAATATTCCGTTCGGCATTGTTGATATTTCTTTGGCGCCCACTCCTGCTGAAGGAGACAGCATCGCCGATATATTAATTGCAATGGGAATTGAAGATGTCGGCGCCCCCGGAACAACTGCCGCACTTGCAATGTTAAATGATGCTGTGAAAAAAGCAGGACTGATGGCGAGTTCTTCTGTCGGCGGAATGAGCGGCGCTTTTATTCCTGTTAGCGAAGATGCCGGAATGATCCGTGCCGTTGAAAGAGGGCATCTCTCTTTAGAAAAATTAGAAGCGATGACCGCGGTTTGTTCGGTCGGACTTGATATGGTCGCGGTTCCCGGAAGCACTTCCGCCGAAACGCTTGCTGGAATTATGGCTGACGAATTTGCAATCGGAATGATAAACGACAAAACGACTGCCGTAAGAATTATTCCCGCCGTTGGCAAAAAAGTTGGTGATTATGTTGATTACGGCGGACTTCTCGGAAGAGCGCCAATTATGCCGGTGAGAGAACTTTCCTCTAAAGCTTTCGTCTTAAGAGGAGGAAAGATACCGGCTCCGATAAGGAGTCTTACAAATTAAAAAATTTTTCGCTTCGTATTATTAATTATCAGTGAAAGTTTATATTTTAGACATAAGATAATTCACAATGCAGTAACAAGTTCCAAACCCTAAATAAAATAGAGGATTCAATGAAAAAAAGTGTACTTATTGGGCTTTCAATCGGAGGCGCACTATTACTGGGAGTAATCTTGTTAATTATGTGGGGTGTACGTTCGTATAATAATCTCGTAACCATGAACGAAGATGTAAACAAAAGCTGGAGCCTTGTTGAAAATCAATATCAAAGAAGGATGGACCTTATTCCAAATTTAGTAAATACGGTTAAAGGGTACGCCAACTTTGAAAAACAGGTTTTAACCGATGTTACCAACGCTAGGGCGAGTGCAAGTTCTATGCAAGTTACAAAGGAAGTTCTCAATGATCCTCAGGCATTTCAAAAGTTTCAGCAAGTTCAGGGACAATTAAGCGGAGCTTTGTCAAGATTATTAGTTACCGTTGAAAACTATCCCGCACTTAAAGCGAATGAAAACTTTCTTCAATTGCAGGCACAATTGGAGGGAACCGAAAACCGTATTTCAGTTGAAAGAAGAAAATTTAACGAATCGGTCCAGATTTATAACACGACGATCAAAAAATTTCCAACCGCAGTTTTCGCGGGAATTTTTAATTTCAAAGACAAACAATATTTCCAGGCAGTTAATGGTGCTGAAAATGCTCCAAAGGTAGAATTTTAGTTTCAATGAAAAAATTACTTTTCATTTTTTTTATTCTCTTTGCATTTGCTTTAAAGGCTGAGGATGAACTTCCGACTTTAAAATATCTGGCGACGGATCTAACGAACACTATTTCTGCGGATGATATGCTCACGCTAAACCGGATATTAAGTTCGTTCCAGGATTCAACTTCCAACCAGCTTGTTTTTTTGATGATCTCAACACTTGGGGATTATCCGATTGAAGAATATGCTAATCAAGTTGCACAGAAAAATAAAATCGGAACGAAAAAAAACGATAACGGAATTCTCTTTCTTGTTGTTAAAGACGATCATAAAATTCGGATTGAAGTTGGCTATGGGCTTGAAGGCGCTTTGCCCGACGCAACCACCAGTTCGATCATTCGAAATGAAATCCTTCCTTTATTTAAAGAAAATAATTTCTCAGGCGGAGTTTTTGCCGGTGTTGGCGCAATTATTAAAGCTACCGTTGGCGAATATAAAAATGATTCCCCAAACAAAAAGAATGGAAAATCTATCGGAAGCATAATCATTTTCTTCTTAATTATTCTTTTTTCATTTCTCTTTCGTGGAGGAAGAAGTCGTGGAATTTACCTCGGCGGCGGCGGATTTGGCGGATCAAGCGGATTTGGTGGTTTTGGCGGCGGAAGCAGCGGCGGCGGATTTGGAGGATTCAGCGGCGGCGGTGGAAGTTTTGGCGGCGGCGGAGCCAGCGGAAGCTGGTAAACCATAGCATTCTTTTTTAATGAAAGCGTCTGAACTATTTGACAAAGCAGTAGCGCAATTTAATAACGGAGATTTCTTTTCTGCACACGATTCGTTTGAAGAACTTTGGATGGAGTGCGGAACCGGCGAAAAGGAATTTTTACAAGGTCTAGTCCAGCTATCGGTTGGAATGTTTCATCTGGTATCGGGAAATTTCAAAGGTGCAGTAAGCCAACTGCGCAAATCGGTTGAAAAACTAGAGAAATTTCATCCCGATTTTTCTAAGATTGATGTTTTTTATCTTGTTTCGAAGACGAAAAATCTTATTTTTGAAATAGAAGATTTAAAAAAAACAGAGTATTCTAAAAGTTTACAAAAATTAATTACTCATTATATTTTTCCTATTAAGTATTACAAGGAGAACCACTATGGCGATAAAGATAACTGAAGAATGTATTAATTGCGGTGCTTGCGAACCTGAATGCCCGAATACGGCAATTTATGAAGGCGGAGCAAATTGGAAATTAGGCGAAAAAACATTTGGCGCAGATGATACTTCACCTGATGGAAACAGCGGTTTCTTTTCAAATGATTTTTTCTACATCGTTCCTGACAAATGTACGGAATGCAAAGGCTTTCATGATGAACCTCAATGCGCTGCTGTTTGTCCGGTTGACTGCTGCGTACCGGATACGGATCGCGTTGAAGATGAAGCTACTCTATTAGCTCGAAAAGAAAAATTAGATCAATTGGGAAGATAATTCCGATAAAACTTAAAAGGGCGCAATCAAGCGCCCTTTTCTTTTTCCTATAGCTATGAAAAAAATTAAACGAAACAGACCATCGTGGGATAATTATTTTTTAAAAGTTGCAATGCTGGTTTCAGAGCGTTCAACGTGCCCCCGGATGCATTGCGGCTGTGTGCTGGTTAAAGATAAGCAGATTCTCTCTACCGGCTATAACGGCTCTATCCCCGGCGATGATCACTGCGACGATGCAGGGTGTCTTGTTGTTGATAATCATTGTGTGCGAACCATCCATGCTGAAATGAACGCCATCCTTCAATGCTCTTCTCACGGGGTTAACACAAAAGGAGCTACAGCATACATTACCAATATGCCGTGTACAAATTGTTCCAAAGCTTTAATAGCGGCTGGAGTAAAAGAAGTGTTTATTTTCTCCGATTATCACGATACCCTTGCAGAGAAGTTCTTTGCCATAGCAAACATACCAATTAACAGAGTTGCAATGCCGGAAACAGAAATAGAATACGACCTTGCAAATTATTCCTCCGCAAAGAAAAAGAAATAGTTTTTGTTTCTACTTTAGTCTGTAACGCTAAACCTCGGATCATTCGGCCTTAAGCTGTCATAAATCCCTTTTAATGCTGAAAATGCATTTTGACTTCCGCGAAAAGCTGCTTTACGGTAATAAGTAACTGCTTTTGCAAGATCTTTATTTACAATTATTCCTCTTTCAAAACAGATCCCCAACGCTGTCTGCGCCAATATGGAACCCTCAACTTCTCCCGCTAGCAATGTTTGATATAGGTTGTCTTTGTTTTGGATTTCGTTACCATTTAAAAGCTGCAACAAATCAAGTCTAATTTCCGCCTCTTTACTTCCAAGTTTAGCGGCTTGTTGCCAGAGCTCCATCCCGATCTCAACATTTTTAATAGCAATAATTCCACCGGCACTCCAATTCCCTAGCTCAATAATGGCAGGTAAGTAATTTTTTTTAGCTGCTTCCTGCATAAATTTTAGGGCATCATTTCCCGTTATTTGATTATCGAACTGTTGAGCGATTAAACTACCCCACACAAATTGCGCTTCGGTATTTCCTTTTTCAACTTCTCTTTTTAGATGAGAGAAGAAATTCGGTGATTTGAGTAAATCAAATAAAAGTCTTGCAGCTTTGAATGACTCAAGCCGAACGGCGCGGCAATAATAACTAGCTGCAGTGAGAGGATTCTTTTTGAAATAAATTCCCTTTTCATAATATCTTCCCAGCAATGCCAAAGCCTCGGGTCTTCCCCAACTTGCCTCTTCCAACATTTTATTTATTAAAGTTGAATCAGTTTTTATTGTAGGAGAAGGAGTTTTTTCAGTATCCAAACTTTCCTTTTCGTGAACTGCATCAAAGAGAAGTGTGGAATCATCAACGGCTTGTGTAGAGTCTGCTGTAAAATCAAGATAAGAAAGGGCAACCGAATTTTTCTTGTCTTTGGAAGTTGAGGTATCTCTTTTCTTAAATAAATCAGAAACGTACGCAGAATCAACTTCAGCCGGACTTCGTTTCTTCAATTCTTTCAGCAAGTCTTTCGCTTGTTCCACATTTTGATCGGCGGCTTTTTTAATGAAGTAAGCGGCAACCGATAAATCTCTTGGAACAACCAAGTTTTCCGTGAAAAATAATCCGACAACATAATTACCGAGCGGGAATCCTTCTTCAGCAGCAGCGTAAAAATTATCGAATGCTTTGTATGGATTCCATGCGGTTCCCCAACCATTATTTTGAAAGATTCCCAGATTATAAAGTGCAACGGGAAGTTTTTTCTCCGCGGCTTTTTCAATCCAATAATAACTCTGTACGGTATCCGGATCAAATCCATGCCCGATTAAATAACGGACTCCTATTTCATGAGCCGCTTGTGCATCTCCGGCGTTGGCTTTCCGTATGAGCATAAAATTTTCATAAAGTTGATATGAAATATCGGATTGGTAAAAAAGCGTAAAGGGCATTCGAAACGTTTGTGTAGGTTTGATGGCTAAACTTTTTGTTGAATCTTGTGCATTGGCTTGTGCCGCTAAAAATCCGAAGGTCAAAATGAGGAGAAGCTTAATTGAATGTTTCAGGAGTATTTCCTTCAAAGTAAATGTGAATCTTTTTCTTTAAAATAAACTTCTTTAACTTTGTTGCAAAGGATAAAAATTGTATATGAAAATAGGTAAGTACAACATTCATTCACTCGTGTCAGGTGGATTTAAATTAGATGGCGGCGCAATGTTCGGAATAATTCCGAAACCGCTTTGGAATAAATCTAACCCGGCAGATCAATTAAACAGAATTTCTTTAGTTACAAGAAATCTTTTGCTTGTCTCCGGCTCACGCAAAATATTAATCGATACCGGCATTGGGGAAAAATGGAATGATAAAGCCAAAGAAATTTATGAACTTGATTTTACTAAATTCTCTCTTGAACATTCTTTGAGAGCGTTAGGAGTTGAGTCATCTGACATAACGGATGTTTTGCTCACGCATCTTCATTTCGATCACACCGGAGGATCAACAAGGTTGGAAAACGGCAAACTCATTCCGGCTTTTCCGAATGCAAAGTATTTCGTGGCAAAAAAAAATTATGAATGGGGAATAAATGCCACCGACCGCGATAAGGGAAGTTATCTGAAAGAAAATTTTCAACCGCTCTTTGAAAACGGAGTTCTTCATTTTTTTGATGAAAACGAAAATCTGTTTGATGATGAAATTGAATTAGTCCGGGTAAACGGACATACAATGGGGCAGCAACTTTTTAAAATATCTGATACGACCAATGCGTTGTTATATTGCGGCGATCTGTTCCCGACCGGTTCGCACATTCCGCTTCCATACATAATGGGATATGATTTGCAGCCTTTAGTAACGCTTTCGGAAAAGAAGAAGCTTCTTCCTCTTGCAGTTGAAGAAAACTGGAAATTGGTTTTTGAACACGATCCGTTTTATGCTGCCGCAACTGTTGCAAAGAATGAAAAAGGATTTTCTGTTCACCAAAAATTTGAAGCGTTATGAAAGATAGAGATGGGTTTTCGAAAATCTGCGCTGCCGGAGATTTAAAAGAAAACCAGGGGAAGAAATTTATTGTTGGCGATCAGGAAATTGCCCTTTTCAAAGTAAAAGGAAAATTTTATGCGCTGTCCAATGTTTGTCCGCATCAACACATGCCGATAATTTATGACGGATTTCTAGATGCCGGATATGTTTTTTGTCCGGCTCACGGTTGGCAGTTCAATCTTGAGAACGGTAAACAGCCCGATGGGAAAAGCGGATTGTTAGCTTACGAGGTAAAAACTCTTGCTGATGAAATTTGGGTGAAAGTAATTAAGAAAGAATTGAAATGGTGACTCTTCAAATTTTTTCTGAATTGAAAAATGAAAATAACTAATACAATCGCGGAGGAAACCGCCCGGTCTCTTGGTTTCAATTTGATTGGTTTTTCGAACTATGTTCTCTTAGAAAATGAAACTGCGCGGTTGGAGGAATGGCTGCAAAGGGGATTCAACGCCGGGATGCAATACATGGAAAGAAATTTTGCAAAACGGAAAGATGTCCGGGAAGTTTTCCCTGAAGCCAAAAGCATCATTTCGTTGGGGATGAATTATTACACATTACATCAGCATTCGCAAAATGAAAATAGCGGGAAGGTTTCCCGTTACGCATGGGGGAAAGATTATCATTTAATTATTTGGGAGAAGCTCGATCAGCTAATTCAAAAACTGAAAGAGATTGATCCAATGTTTAAGGCAAAAACGTATATCGATACCGGTCCGGTAATGGATAAAACCTGGGCGGTTCGTTCGGGACTCGGCTGGCTTGGGAAGCATTCAAATGTAATCAACCGGAAAATGGGAAGCTGGTTTTTTATTGCCACCGTAATTACAAATTATGAGCTTGCTCCCACGGTAAAAGTTGCTGATCTTTGCGGAAGCTGTACTGCATGTATAGATGCATGTCCGACGAATGCGATTGTTCAAAATTATGTTGTTGATGCGAGTAAGTGTATCTCGTATTTAACTATTGAAAATAAAGGAGAGATTGATAAAACTCTTTCCGGCAAGTTTGATAACTGGATTTTTGGCTGCGATATCTGTCAGGATGTTTGCCCCTGGAATAAAAAATTTTCTACGGAAACAACAGAAACAGAATTTCAGCCCAAAGAAGGAAATAAAGACATTCCATTTCAATTGATTGAAACAATGACGGAAAATTCTTTCAAACAAAAGTTTACAGAAAGTCCGATCTTACGGACGAAATTAAAAGGATTAAAACGCAACGCTGAGTTTTTGCGGAAAAGTGAATCTTCTTCTTAAATGTGTAATCAAACGATAAAGAAAAAATATATTGGAGAAAAATTAATGGAATCAAATCATCATAAATCAATAATTATCGGTTCAGGTCCTGCAGGGTTAACAGCTGCAATTTACGCAGCACGTGCAAATATGCATCCGCTCGTTCTTGAAGGAATGCAGCCAGGCGGACAATTAACCATAACAACAGAAGTAGAAAATTTTCCCGGCTTTGAAAACGGCATTCAAGGTCCGGAGCTTATGGATATTATGCGAAAGCAAGCGGTTCGTGTCGGCGCTGATTGTCAATTCAAAGAAGCAACGGAAGTTGATTTCTCAAAGCGTCCGTTTACTGTAAAATCCTACGACGAAACGTTTACCGCCGACACCGTTATTATTGCAACAGGCGCTTCCGCTAAACTGCTCGGCATTCCGAGCGAAACAAATTATATGGGACACGGAGTTTCTGCTTGTGCAACATGCGACGGGTTCTTCTTTAAAAATCAGAAAGTGCTTATTGTCGGTGGCGGAGATACTGCAATGGAAGAAGCAAATTACCTAACGCATCACGCTTCGGAAGTTGTGTTGATTCACCGCAGAGAGGCTTTCCGTGCATCTAAAATTATGACGGAACGGACAGAGAAAAATCCCAAAATTAAAATGATGGTGAACAAAGTTGTTAAAGAAGTTCTTGGCACTGAAGAAGGTGGAAGAAAACAAATGACCGGAGTTCTACTTGAAGATACCGTTACCAAAGAAGTAACCGAAGTAAAAGCCGACGGGTTGTTTATTGCTATCGGACATCAACCAAACACGAAATTGTTTAATGGGATTTTAGAAATGGATGAAGTCGGCTATTTGAAAGTTACCCCCGGTTCAACATACACAAGTATGCCGGGAGTTTTTGCCGCCGGTGATGTTGCAGATAAAACATACCGTCAAGCTATTAGCGCGGCTGGTTCCGGTTGCATGGCTGCTATCGACGCTGAACGATGGTTGGAAGCGCAAGGGTAGTTCTGAGTTTTTAGTAAAAAATCCTCCGTATTTGCGGAGGATTTTTTTTTCTTAGCAAGTGTTTAGATTCCATTCCATTTGTTGATCGTCAGAAAAACATTAGTTCCCTTCTTCTCCAACTTCTTTTTTATTTCCGTATTTGTTGGCGAGCATAAAACCTACTCCGGTAAAAACGAAGATGGAAAGGGGAACATAAAATTCTTTTGTTGTGGCATCTTGGAGAAACATTCCAAAACCAATTCCTAAACCGAAAAAGGTAGTGATGAGTCCAATTTTAAGTAAAAGGTTTTTGTCCTTCTTCTTCTGCAAAAACTCTTTAATTTCTGCCGGTGAAAGCCCTTTTTCAATTAACATCTGTTTCTCTTTTGAGCCGAAGTAGATTCCGGTTAAAACTATTATTCCAACTACTAGGGTTATAATAATCGGGATAGAGACAGCTATTACACCTTCCATGGTATTTATCCTTTCTTGTGATTAATAAAATTTCTTTTCCTTCTGAACGTTATGACTTGCGAGGCTGGGGAAAGGTTACAGAGTCAGTCGGCAGAAGGCAGTTTGCAGTAAGCAGAATGCAAAAGTCAAAAGGCAAATTTCAATTTTCAAAATAAAGAACGCTGCGATTATTGGGATTTGTCATTTAAGATTTGGAATTTTACACGGTTGTTGTAACTTTTTTCGGAAGACGGAAGTCAAAGTTAATATGAAACATTTGAGTGACATAGAGATAATTGATTCGATTCTGCAAGGAAACGCGAATGACTATTCTCTTCTTATCAGCCGTTATAAGCATAAAGCATTCTCTTTATTAAAACGAATGTTAAAGAATGAAATGGACGCTGAAGAGGTTTTGCAGGATTGTTTTGTGAAAGCGTTTTTTGCCTTAAAGTCTTTTAAAAGAGAAGCCAAGTATTCAACCTGGTTTTACCGCATCGTTTTTAATTCAGCGGTTACAAAACTATCGGGCAAAAAAAGAAAAATTGAACAAGAAATGCTTTCGATAGATAATGATGAGAATCCTCTTTCACTCTCAATTCCGGAAGAAGAATTTTCAAGGGAGAAAAGCGAATTACTAAATCTAGCGATTGAGGCATTGCCGGAAAATTATGCGGCAGTCATCACTCTTTTTTATCTGGAAAGTTTGACGTGTGAGGAAATTAGCAAAATTATAAATACAAGCGTGAACAATGTGAAAGTATTGCTCCATCGTTCGCGTGCAGCTTTGAAAGAAATTATTTCTCAAAAGCATTTGGAAAAGGAATTGTTATGAAACATCTAACCACAAATGAATTTAACCGGTTTATAGATAATGAATTATCACTGCAAGAAAAAGAAGCAGCAGAAAAACATTTAGCGGAATGTGCTTTGTGCTCTTCGGAATTGCAGCGTTTTACCCAGGTTAATTATTTATTAAAAGAACAGCGTGAAGAGAAAGCTCCGGGAGAAATTGAAACACTTGTAATGAAAAGAATTGCGCGTAAAATAAAAAACGACAAATCACAAAAAACTTTTTTTGGTTTTATTGTTTCACTTTTCGGGTTGGGTATTTTATCAATTGTCGGGTATGCTGCGTATGAGGTGGCGGGAAAAGTTTTCCCCGTCTCAATCAATAACGAAATTGTTCAACAATTCAATGAAACGTCGGTACAAATTAAAGCATTCATGTCTGTATTGTTTGGAGAAAAAACGCTGCAGTCTTTTGAGGTAACGGTACTGTTGTTTTTTATTCTCTCTATTTATTTTATCATTGAAAAGTATAAAGCTATAAGGCATTAGTGCGACTGAATGACTTTGGGACTTTGAGACAGTAAGAAGGTGAAAGAGATGAATAAATAACTTGTCAATCGTTTGACCTTTGGTTTTGTCCAGCCATTCCATTAACCATCAAACCTCATCCATCAACCATCGCCAATTTTGTTTCAATGTCGCCTTAAAAAAGATTATATTTCCACTCAAAAAAGAAACGTATGTTAATTCGCTTTGTTGTAAACAGGGCAAGGTGAGTTTGTGCAGTAATTGAAAGGAAATGGATAGATGAGTGTAAAAACAGGATATGTAAGTATAATCGGCAAACCAAATGCCGGGAAATCAACGTTGTTGAATTCTTTTTTAAAGGTGAAATTTTCAATCGCCACACACAAACCCCAGACCACACGAAAAAATATTATCGGTATTTTGTCTGAAGAAGACTATCAGATCATTTTTTTAGATACACCGGGAATTCTCGAACCGAAATATCTGCTTCAAAAGAAAATGGTTGAAGCTGTGCATTCCGCGGTTGCCGACTCGGATGTGGTATTGGCTCTTGCCGAATGCTCGTCGCACGGAGTTCACAAAGATATCCTTAAAGAAAATTTAGTAAATGAAGTATTACAGCATACTTCAAAAAAGAAAATATTAGTACTCACAAAGGTTGATCTCATCTCGCAAGAAAAAATTTCGGAGGAAATCGAATTGCTGCATCAACTAAAAATGTTTGATGAAATTATTGCGGTCTCAGCGCAGGAAAAGTTTCAAATTGATGTTTTGATAAAACTGATTTTACATTATCTACCGGAACACCCTAAATATTATCCTGATGATATTTTGTCGAGCGAGAATGAAAGATTTTTTGTTTCCGAATTTATTCGCGAAAAAATATTTTTGTTTTATGAAGATGAAATCCCATACAGCACTGAAGTTGTAATTCTCGATTTTAAAGAACGGGAAGGAAGAAAAGATTACATCGAAGCGGAAATTTATGTTGAGAAGGAATCTCAAAGGAAAATTCTTATCGGTAAAGACGGAGCCGGAATTAAAAAAATTGGTGCCGCCGCCCGAAAAGAAATCGAAGCATTTTTGGAGCGTGAAGTCTATCTCGATTTACGTGTAAGAGTAAAAGAAAACTGGCGTAAAAATGAAAATATGTTACGCACGCTTGGGTATGGCGACGATTAAAGCAGCACGGTAAAAAACATTGAGCATGAACAAGAAACAACTACTTGCCGAAGGCGCTTTATTCAGTAACACATTGATCTGGGGCGGAACGTTCGTGATGATCAAATCTGCATTGGAATTTATTTCTCCGATGATGTTTGTGTCAATCCGCTTTGCAATTGCCTCAATTCTACTTTTGCCTTTCGCTTATCCTTTGTTTAAAACCATTTCAAAAAAGCAATTAAGCGAAGGATTTATCCTCGGTGTTTTTTTATACATTGGTTTTGCAGTGCAAACAATTGGGTTGCAATATACTACCGCAACAAAGTCTGCGTTTATTACGGGAACATTTGTTCTCTTTACTCCGATTCTCCAAACGGTAATCGAAAAGAGAGTCCCGACAATCGGGAATGTTATTGGGGTTCTCCTGGTTACCGTCGGAATCATTTTTCTTTCCAGCAAAGAAAATTCTTTGTTCAGTATATTTTCGGAACTAAGCGCAGGATTCAACTTCGGAGATTTTCTTACACTTATTTGCGCTATATTTTATGCGGTGTATATCGTATACCTTGATAAAATCAGCGCGAACCATAACCATAAATTTTTAACATTTGCCCAAATTTCGGTAACAGGATTCCTAAGTATTCTTTCGGTTATTCTCTTTTCGGTAATGCAAATTGAACCAATACATATTGTTTTAAATAATGAAGTAATTCTCGCTGTTCTTTACACTACATTATTTGCAACAATCTTAACAACAACATTGCAGACCAAATTTCAACAAGCGGTAACACCAACAAGAGCGAGTATTATTTTTTCAATGGAGCCGCTTTTCGCCGCAGTAGCGGCATATTTCTTCATCAATGAAAAATTATCTAACTTTGGAATAGCTGGAGCCGCATTTATCTTTTTAGGAATTCTTACTTCAGAGTTATGGCCGAAGAAATAAAAAATAATTTATCACGTGCAGAAATTATCGTTGGCGGACTTGTCCAGGGAGTCGGGTTCCGCTATTTTGTTGTACGCACGGCAATGCGGTTAAATGTTAAAGGATACGTGAAAAATCTCTACTCCGGTGAAGTGCTCGCAGTTGTTGAAGGTGAAAAAATTAATATCATGGAGCTTTTTGAGCAGATGAAATTAGGTCCTTCGCATGCATACGTAAAAACGTTTTCAATTATGTGGACCTCATATAACGCAGAATTTTCATCATTTGAGATTAGATAGTGAAACAACAAATTAGAATAGGGAACGGCTTTGACGTTCATCAATTCGTCGAAGGAAGAAAGCTTTTCCTCGGCGGAATTGAAATTCCTTTTCATAAAGGATTACTCGGACATTCGGATGCAGATGTGCTACTTCATGCTATTTGCGATGCGATGCTTGGCGCGTTGGCGCTTGGCGATATTGGAAAACATTTCCCAACCGATGATGAAAAATATAAAGATATTGATTCAAAAATATTGATGCATCATGTCAACGATCTGATTTATCAGCACGGTTATGAAGTCTCAAATCTTGACGCCACATTGTTACTTGAGAAACCGAAAATCCTTCCATTTGTTGATAATATGGTCTCTGTCATTTCCTCGATTTTAAATGTTGAAGAAAATCAGATATCCATTAAAGCAACAACCACGGAAAAATTAGGCTTCACCGGGCGCGAAGAAGGTGCCGCCGCCTTTGCCACGGTTTTACTTACAAAAAGAAATTCCTAAATGGTTGAACATCTCTTTACCTCCCTGTCATCCTATAATCCGGTTTTGATTTATGGCTTAATAATGTTCATCCCGTTTATCGAAAATCTTTTTCCTCCTTCACCAAGCGATGTTCTCATCGTGCTAGCCGGTTCGCTTATTGCCAGTGGAACGATCAATTTTTTTGCTGCCCTTGTTCTGGCAAGTTTAGGAAGCGAAATCGGATTTATGATTCTTTATTTTGTCGGATTGCAAACCGATCGGAAATTAATTCATACCGGGAAGTTAAAATTCATCTCGCCGGACGCAGTAATAAAAGCTGAAGAGTGGTTTACAAAATATGGGTACGCATTAATTTTGTTTAACCGGTTTCTTTCGGGAATTCGTGCGGTCATTTCTTTTTTTGCAGGGCTTTCGGAATTGGATTTACGCCGGACGATAATGCTGTCCTCTTTAGGCACGCTCGTATGGAACGCTATTTTATTGGGGTTGGGAGTGCTTTTGGGTTATAATCTACACGCAATCGATCGGTTTTTTTCTACGTACACGATTGGAATTCTTATTATCACAGTTGTGATAATAATTTTTTTACTGATAAAATATATGTTGAAAAGAAAGGGTTAAGTTGCGATTATTTCAAAAAAAAATATTGACCGCGGATGAAAAAGTTGAAAAAAGGAAAAACATTCTTCTCCTTTCTTTAAGCGGAGTGCTCCTTGCTTTAGCTTTTCCACCGCTTCCATTTCATTATTTTATTTTTGTAGGATTGATTCCCTATTTTATTGTAATTGAAAAAAGAAATTCACTTGCGGAAATAAACCGCGCCACATATTTTATGGCGTTTATTTTTTCGTTGTTTACCGTTTATTGGGTCGGAGGATTTACGGTTGGGAAAGATTATTACTTGATGATTTCAGGTTTTGTACTTCTTTTCTTTAATCCCCTCTTATTTCTTATTGCGTCGACCCTCTTTTATTTTGCACTAAAAGTTTTTTCAAGAAAAGTAGCGATGCTACTCTTTCCATTTTTCTGGGTCTGTTATGAGTACTGTTACTCGCTTACGGATTTTCAATTTCCCTGGCTCACTCTTGGGAACTCACAATCAAAATTTTTACACTTTATTCAACTTGCCGATGTAGTTGGTGTCTACGGACTCTCGCTAATCATTCTTTTCATCAATCTTTTTTTCTTTATCAGTTACCGCCATTATGTTAAAAAAAGCAACTACAAGGTACCATTAACCATCGCTTTGTTGCTGGTAATACTTCCTATTGTTTATGGCGTGATAAAAGAAAATTCATTTAAAGAAAATGAAAAAATAATCCGGGTTGGATTAATCCAACCGGACTTAGACCCGTATGAAAAATGGGCAGGTGGAAATTTAGATGAATTAACCGGAATGTATCTTTCACTTTCCCGTAAAGCAGTTGCAGAAAAAGCTACACTCATCATTTGGCCCGAAACGGCATTGCCCGTTTATCTTCTTTCCGGACAATACTATGAGACTTTAGATTCAATTAGAAATTTTGTAGGGGCATCAAATGTTTCTTTGCTAACGGGGATGCCAAATTTTATTTCTTATTTGAAAAACGAAAAAAAACCGTCGGACGCCAAGTATAGTCAAGCAGGAGATTTTTATTATACGAACTATAATGCGATTCTTCTCTTTAATCCTGATAGTGCAAGAATACAAACCTATGGTAAAATGAAACTTGTTCCATTCGGCGAACACACACCGTTTGCCGATCAGCTTCCTTTTCTTGGCGATTTGATAAAATGGGGTGTTGGTATTGGCGGTTGGAACATAGGGAAAGATACCACGAATTTCAAATTAGGAATTAGGAATTACGAATTAGGAGAAAACTCTTCAACCATCAACCATCAACCATCAGCCATTATCAACGCAGTTGTTTGTTATGAATCAATATTTCCTGAACTGATTGCAGCTTTTGCTCAACGCGGTTCGGAAATGATAGCGGTAGTTACAAATGATAGCTGGTATGGGAACACAAGCGGTCCTTATCAACATAAAGAAATTTCTGTTTTACGTGCTGTAGAAAACAGGAGAAGTGTTGTTCGCGCCGCGAATGGTGGGATCAGCTGCATTATCAATCCGCTTGGTGTTACCATTGCCGAAACCAAAATGTACACTAAAGATATTTTAGTTGGCGATGTAAGTTTGAATAGCAAGAAAACTTTTTACACACTTCATCCTTTTCTTATTCCGGTTACAAGTAGTTTGATTTCATTATGGGTTTTCGGATTATTTATTTTATTCAAACTTAAAGCAAAATTCAAACACTGATCTATGGTTTCCTATAAAAATATAAAACACCCAGTTCTTTTAGTTTGTTCGTAAAAATGATTTATTAAAAAATTACATTCATGGAGAATAATTAATGAAAAAATATATTGATCTTAGAAGTGATACGGTAACAAAACCCTCCGCGGAAATGCGCAAAGTTATGTTTGAAGCTGAAGTTGGTGATGATGTTTACAAAGAAGACCCAACCGTTAATGAGCTACAACGATTTGCGGCTGAACTACTCGGTAAAGAAGCGGCTTTGTTTGTTTCATCAGGAGTAATGGGGAATCAGCTTTGTTTAAATGTTTTAACAGATCCGGGGGATGAAGTTATTTGCGAAAAGAACGCACACATCTTCAATTATGAGTCCGGTTCGCCTTCGGCATTAAGCGGAATACAAATTTATCCGATTGAAGGAAAACTTGGAGTTTTCACTCCGGAACAAGCTGAGGAAGCGATACGTCCCGTGAGCGCTTATTATATGCCCCGGACGAAAGTTATTGAAGTTGAAAACACACACAATCGTGCAAGCGGGGCAATTCATCCGATTGAAAATATTATTGCGCTTAAAAATGTAGCAAAGAAACACAATCTCTTCTTTCATCTTGATGGTGCAAGAATTTGGAACGCTTCCGCTGCAACGGGAATTTCTGTTGCAGAATATGCATCGCATTTTGATACTATCTCGTGTTGTTTATCGAAAGGTTTGGGTGCCCCGGTTGGTTCTCTGATTGCCGGTTCAAAAGAATTTATCGAAAAAGCATTTCGTGTGCGTAAAGCCTGGGGTGGGGGAATGCGTCAATCAGGTTTTCTTGCTGCGGCTGGATTATTCGCATTGAGAAATAATAGGGAACGATTAAAAGAAGATCACGAAAAAGCGCAGATCCTTGCAAAAGCAATTAACGCAAATCCAAAATTAAAAGTGAATATGGAAGCGGTACAAACCAACATCATTATCTTTGAACCGCTGACGATGACTGTTGAAGAAGCTCAAATAAAATGTAAAGAAAAAGGTTTACTCCTTTCTATCGGAACGGCAACTTCTTTGCGGGCGGTAACTCATCTTGACGTTAGTTTTGAGGAAATAGAAAAAGCTAAGCAAGTTTTAGATGAAGTTTTTAGTTAAGTAGTTTTTGTTGTTAGCGTTTCGGTTTTTTTTGACATCTCTGAAAGAAGAATTGTTTTTCTTTGTAATTTGCTTTCGGACTTTTGTTAATTTATTATGAAAGATGATTTTCAAGAATGGATAGTAAAAATTATAAACACCGCACTTCGGTTACCGTGCGCTTTCATGAGGTTGACATGCTCGGCGTCTGCAATAATGCGGTTTATCTAAACTATTTTGAATACGCCCGTTTGCAGTACATCAAAGATTTAGGCTTGCTTCCCGAAGCTGGAATTTTTACCGACGGCGATGTTTATTTTATGGTGAGGAACGAAATCAACTATAAGTCTCATGGATTTTATGATGAAAAACTTGTTATTTATAGCCGCATCTCGTTCATTAAAAATTCTTCATACGGCTTCGAACATATCATAATTAAAGATAGAACAGGTGAATTGGTTGCTGACGGCGGCGGTGTTTTTGTTCACGTTGATGCCAAAACAAAAAAGCCGATCCCGATCAAACAAAAAATGATAGATGTTGTAAAAAACTATGAACCGGATGTTAAAATTTTGAGAGAGCAACAACCATAATTTTATTATAAATTAATGAAGTTCTTCAATAAATAATTTCAAAGGGGAACCATATGGCAGCAAAAAAAATAAGACAAATTGTTTTTGATATTGAAACCAGTGGCTGTAAACTTACCGAATTATCCGAAAGCCAGCAAGAATATCTACTCCGAGAGGCGTTGAAAGAAACCGATGAAACACTCCGCCAGCAAAAAATTGACGACGCTGAAAGATTTTTAAGTCTCTATCCATTCACGGCAAAAGTAGTTGCTATCGGAATGTTTGATGTGCAGAATGAAAAATCTTTTGTCTATTACGAATCTGCTAATGGTGAAGAGACGGAAGAAGAATGGCATTCAGAAGATGGGAAGATTGTTTATAAAGGCTTCAATGAAAACGTAATGCTGGAAAGATTCTGGCACGTAATGGAAAAAACGGATCAGGTGATAACGTTTAACGGTAGAAATTTTGATATTCCTTTTTTGATGATGCGTTCGGCAATGTTGAAAGTGAAGCCGTCAAAAAATTTTATGGGTTACCGGTTCGATACCAAACTGCATGTGGATCTGCTTGAGCAATTTACTTTTTATAGCGCTACGCGAAAGTTTAATCTCGATTTTTATTGTCACGCGTTTGGTGTGCAGACTCCCAAATCACACGAAATTTCGGGAATGGAAGTACAAAATTTATATCAAGCCGGAAGAATCAAAGATATTGCGGTATACTGCGGAAGAGATATTGTAGCCACACATAAGTTGTTTAAAATTTGGGAAGAGTATCTAAAGGTTTAATTCAAAAAAACGCCGGCGCGAAGCCGGCATTCTTTTGTTCATTATTTCACTATTGCACTATTTCTGATCCTCATCTTCGATAACAATCTTCTTCACTTTCTTTTTCAATCCTTTTGAAGAAGGGTCAACTTTTTCAGTGTCGCTTTTGTGTTCTTCCAAATACTTATCCGCATCTTTTCCTTCAAACATTTCAATTTTTTCAGTCCCGTTTTCTTTTGTGGTAACCGTTACGGTTTTATTCCCATCTTTGTTTTGAATGACAATTTTTTTGTGGATTTTGTTTGGAGCTAAAGAATCCATCATGTCTGAAAGATCAATTCTGATGTCGTTGTCCAAACCTCTGTCGTGAAAGATTTTTAACTTATGTATAGGAAGTGAAAGCTCATCTATATCGACATCGTTCCCCTCATCCCATGAAAAATCATCTTCCCCATCAATAACAACAATTTTTTTAGCATGCTGTTTTGACTTTAGCATTTTTATCAAGGCATCAGCATCCTCGCCGGAAAATGTGGTGGTTCCTTTATCGGTTTTGATAACAACGCTTTCGGCTTTTCCTTCAATTTTTTTTAGCTTATCCTTTAAGCCTTTCTCTTGAGCAAACATGCCGACTGAAATAGCAATACCGAGAATTATAGTAAAAAGAATTTGTTTTTTCATCTTCCTGTCCTTTCTTTTAGAGTTTAGATGGATGAAAAGGATAAAAGTTCCATTTGATCTCCCCTAATTCTTTATTCAAACTTAAATTAAATCCTTATATTTAAACAGAAAAAATTAACATTCGAAGAGAAAATGATAGAACCGGAAATAAATTTAGCTTTGGCTTTGGAACATGGATTAAATGAAGAGGAATTTGCAAAAATTTGCCTGATTCTCGGACGCACTCCCAATTTCACAGAACTGGGAATTTTCAGTGTAATGTGGAGTGAACATTGCAGCTATAAAAATTCGATTGCACTTTTAAAAACTCTTCCGAGAAGCGGTGGTAAACTGCTCGTCGGCGCCGGTGAAGAAAATGCCGGTTTAGTTGATATTGGAGATGGTTTGGCGGTTGCATTTAAAATCGAAAGCCATAATCATCCTTCAGCAGTTGAACCATACCAGGGTGCGGCAACCGGAGTAGGCGGAATTATGCGTGATATTTTTACGATGGGCGCTAGACCGATTGCATCGCTAAATTCACTCCGCTTTGGTTCGTTGAAAGATGCAAGAACCCGCTATTTGTTTGACGGTGTTGTGAAAGGAATCGGTGATTACGGAAATAGCTTCGGGGTGCCGACGGTTGCAGGCGAAGTTTATTTTGATGAATGTTATCAAGGCAATCCCCTCATTAACGCGATGGCAGTCGGGATTGTTAAAATTGGACAGACGGCTTCGGCAACTGCTGAAGGCGAGGGAAACCCGGTGATGATTGTCGGTTCTTCAACGGGGAGAGATGGAATTCACGGAGCGACTTTTGCTTCCGTAGAAATTTCTGAAGAATCCGAAGCTAAAAGAACTTCCGTTCAAGTAGGCGATCCGTTTACCGAAAAACTTTTACTTGAAGCTTCGTTAGAAATTATTAAAGAAGATTTGATTGTCGGTATCCAGGATATGGGCGCTGCGGGAATTTCCTGTTCAACTTCGGAAATGAGCGCCAAAGGAAAATCGGGAATGAAAATTGATCTTTCAAAAGTTCCGCTTCGGGAACATGGGATGTCGGCTTATGAAATTATGCTCTCCGAGAGCCAGGAACGAATGCTTGTGGTGGCTAAAAAAGGATGTGAAAAACGAGTAAAAGAAATTTTTGAAAAATGGGATTTGCACTGCGAAACCATCGGTGTAGTTACTAGCGATGGCAAATTGGATATCGAGTATTTCGGAGAGAAAAAAGGAGAATTACCTGCTTTTGAATTAGTCCTAGGCGGTGGCGCACCGGTTTATTATCGTGAGACTAAAGAACCTGCGTATTTAGCTGAGACGAGAAATTATCCTTTAAATAAAATTCCTCAACCTGGAAATATTTCGGAAACATTCTTAAAAGTTTTTTCATCGCCCAATATTGTTTCTAAAAAATGGGTATATGAACAGTATGATTCAATGGTGCGAACCAATACGGTAGTTGGTCCCGGCTGTGATGCTGCGGTAGTGCGAATAAAAGGAACCAACAAAGCTTTGGCTGTTAAAACAGATTGCAACGGAAGATATGTTTATCTCAATCCAAAGGAAGGAACAAAGATTGCCGTGGCAGAATCTGCTCGAAACGTTGTTTGCAGCGGAGGAATTCCTTTGGCAATTACGAATCGTCTGAATTTTGGAAATCCATATAAACCGGAAATCTATTGGCAGTTCAGCAAAGCAATTGAAGGAATGGGGGAAGCCTGCCGGTATTTTGATACACCGGTAACCGGTGGTAACGTCAGTTTTTATAATGAATCTCCCGACACCTCGGTTTATCCAACCCCGGTTATCGGAATGGTTGGGTTAATTGATGACTGCAATAATATAATGACTTCATATTTTAAAAATGAAGGAGATCTCATCTACATTCTCGGTGAGGACTTTGAAGAAATCGGAGGGAGTGAATATCTCAAAGTAATTCACGGAATTGTTGCCGGTGAAGTACCTCAAATTGATTTGGCAAAAGAAAAACAGTTGCAGGAAATCGTGCTTGGATTAATACAGCAAAAGTTAATCAATTCTGCACATGATGTCTCGGACGGAGGCGTTATTACTGCGCTTGCTGAATGCTGCCTGATGAACGAAGAGAAACAAATCGGCGCAGAGATTTCACTTGATGTTGCTACACGTGAAGACTTATCATTCTTTTCGGAATCGCAAGCACGTATTATAGTTTCTGTTCCGCTGGAAAAGAAAGATGTCTTTGATGCCTACTTATCTAAGAAATTATTCCCGGTTTCGCAAATAGGGATAGTGGGAGGGAAATCGTTTCATATAAATGGTCACAAAATAAATCTTCAATTACTATCGAATATTTATTTTAATACACTTAGCAAATTGATGGATCAACATTGAGTAAGAAAAAACGGTAATGTTAGGATATTTAAAAAAATTCTCTTTGCTTTATAAAATCTCTCCGGATTTTAAAAAAATTATTGATACTCCCAAATACTATGTGGTTGGGCTATACAACAATACTGATCAGCATCACTTATTCCTTTTTGCCGGTGGGCTTGCATTTTCACTTTTCGTTTGCATCATTCCTTTTAACCTTATTCTTTTTTGGATCCTCGGATATTTTTTAGAGTCTTCTGCAGTTGAAATGCAAATAAATCATTTGATCGATACCATTATCCCGTATGCAGTTTATGCCGATTTTGCAAAAAATATTTTATTCAAGAGAATTAATGAAGTAATCGAATATCGTAATATTGCCGGATTCATTGGAATTGTTGGATTATTCTTTGCCGCCAGCGGATTTTTAAGCAGTATCAGAACCGTTCTGAACAAAATATTTGGTGCCCCGGAAGAAATAAATTTTCTCCTCGGTTATTTACGTGATTTTATAACGATCATTATTGTCGTTTTTGTTTTTCTTGTAGCCACAATTTTTCTACCATTAATTGATATCCTGCGCCAGGCTTCGCAACAATACAGTGTCTTTGAATTTCTTCAATATGGAATTTTTCAAAAACTTTTCACATCGCTGCTATCCATTGTTTTGATCTTTTCTCTTTTCTCATGGCTTTATAAATTTGTTCCTACAATAAAAATATCGAAAAGGGGAGTAAGGTTTGGAGCGATGTGGGCTGCGTTGTTGTGGGAAGTCGCAAAACAAATTTTTGGATTTTATATCTATAATTTTGCCACGTTGGGAAAAATTTACGGAACCTATGCTCTGGCTGTTGTAGTTGCATTTTGGATTTATTATTCGGCAGTCGTCTTCATTATCGGTGCAGAAATGGGCAAACTATTCAATGATAGAAAGAAACCGCCAAGAACATCCTCACAATTCTCTATGTTTTCAAAATAACTAAACAAAATTATTGTTAGAAGAGATTGTAATTCAATCCTATCGAAGTTCCTAAAATTTTCGGGTCGGATCCTTGTTTTGTTAGATTTGAATTGATCGTGAGATAAATATTGTTCTCGATATAATACCAAAATGCGGTATCTATAATATGAACGGGTTCAGCTACTAATCCCGGCTGTTTTACAAAATCGAATTTATAACTGGAAACAAAATTAATTCGGTTACTTAGTTCATAAATGAAATCTAAATTAGCGCGAACCGTATATTTTTTAAGATATAAACTGTCGAGTGGAGAAAAAACGTCGATCTTAAAATTGATTTGAGTGTCCCAACTAATAGGGAAAGAATACCTGCCGCTTAAATTTGCGTTTGGCGAACCAACGGGAGAACGGTCTTTTGTAGAAGTCGGGATTAAAATACCTGCAGAAGTTACCCAGCCGTAATACCGGTCATTTACTTTTTCGTTGATGTTAAATAATACTTGCCGGATTCTTTGAAACCCGATTGATCCTACACCTCCAAATTCATCAATCATTCCGCTTTTTTGAATTTCCTTTTCTATATCGTCAAACCAGAATGTTTCATACGTAGCTTGATATACTTCTTCATATTCGTTTTGCCGGTCAATAATATTCGCTATGGCAATCATGGTTTCTTTTGGAAGATTTCCTTTGATGACGTTATCATGCAGCAAATGCCCTTCAATACGTACAGCTTTTGCAAGTGCCGTGGCGTTAATATATCTACCATAACCAAATCCAACCGTAATATCCGATGCGATTTGCTTGTATGTATTTTCATGCTGTATAACCAGTTGTGCGGATCCAAAAAAATCCTCGCTCTCCAAAAAATATTTTTGAAAACTCGCATCGGCTTTAAGATTGTGGTTATATGATGAGAGGTTTTTCCCACCGGTTGCATCAAAATTTAAAAACCAGGCAAGGGGAAGGGAAGAGTAAAACGTATTATACATCAAGTGTCCGCGAGCATCGTTTGCTGTTACATTTGATCCGTTCTGCGACCAGTTCCAATTTCCGTCAAAACGGAAGATTGTCGCTCTGCTAATAGGCACCTGGTAATCAGTAACTTTAACCTTTTGGCTAAATGTTAAGCTGATCCCTCCTATTAAGAAAAGGATGAAAAATAGTATCGCCCTTTTCATAGAAACTCCGATTGGTTTTTGAAAAAATTCTGAAGCAAAATAGAAAAATATTTTTAAATATTCTTGACTTATTGGAAAAAACTCCCTAACTTTAATCAGACAAAAATATCTGATTTATATGGCAATAATATTTTCAAGAAAATGTGAACTCGGAATTCAAGCCGTTCTCTATTTAGCTTCGGTTGAAGGAAAGGAAGTAATCCCTTCAGAAGAAATTGCGGATGAACTTAAAATCCCGAAAGAGTTCATTTCAAAAATTCTTCAAGAACTTACTTCAAGCGGAATCGTGGCTTCAAAAAAGGGAAAGATGGGAGGATTTTTGTTGGCGAAAAATCCGAACAAAATCCATTTGCTTGATATCGTTTTGGCAATTGATGGCTCGGACGTCTTTTCAAAATGTGTTTTGGGATTTCCAAAGTGTTCGAGTGAATCTCCTTGCCCTATGCATAACACTTGGTCACAACTTATTGATGAAACGTTTAAAATGCTGAATGAAGAAACTATCGATAATTATAAAAATAAAGTTCTCAGAAAAATAAATTCTTTGAAGTGATATGAAAATCGGAAATAAAAATTTGATTATAACAAACGAACATGGCTCATGGGCAGTATTGTTTGTTCCGATGGTTACCGGAATTCTTTCAACAAAAAAATTTTCCGGTGATTTACTCCCTCTTTTTTTTCTTGTCCTTTTTTCATTTTTGCTGTACAAACCTGCAGAAATTATGTTTCATGAGTGGGTTGCTAGTCGAAGAAGAAGTCAAAAATTTCAAAATGCGTTGACTTCATTTATTGTCTATGGATTTTTTGCCACCGGTTTTTTAGCGTATGAAATCCTTTTCTTGCAAAAATATTTGCTTCTTGTTTTTGGAACTGTAGCAGTTGTAATTTTTTTGATAAGCGTTACTATTAAATCCTCGGGAACGTTTTCCTTCTTAAGAGAATTTCTTGGAGTAATCATCTTAACTTCAACAGCACCAATTGCCGTCTATTGTTTATCAAATCAACTTACAGATAATGCAGTCACACTTTGGATTTTAAACAGCCTATTCTTCTTCTCCGGAACGTGCTATGTTAATTTCTTAATTGAAAAGTTGTCAGACTCGAAAGGGAAGAGCTTTGCGCAAGGGAAAATATCTTCAAAGAATATTCACTTTGTTTATCATTTAACTTTAGGACTTTTTCTTATTTCCTTTATTATCATTTATCCCGATCAGTATCTGAAGGTTCTAGCTTTTCTTCCAATGGTTATTGTTGCCTTCAAAGTCTATTTTTCGGGAAGAGTTGAAAGGGATTTTAAGAAAGTAGGCTTAACGCTTTTAGGCTACTCATTGTTTTTTGCTTTGTTTATTTCGATCAGGTAAAATTTTTTATAACATAATCAGACTATAATATCCGATAATGAGAAAAATTAATCTTATAAAGAACGCAGAAAAACCGGTACAGAAATACCGGTTTACTGTACAAATATTATTCACACTTCTTTGCGTATGGATTGGAGTTGAATTTTTTCTTTTTGCTAAATATCTAGAAAGTGGTGGCACGGCAGCGTTTTATCAGCGTCCTCCGGGTGTTGAAGGCTTTCTTCCCATCAGTTCGTTAATGAGTGTCTATTACTTTTTTTTAACCGGTTCTGTGCATCAAATTCACCCGGCAGGCTTTTTTATTTTTCTTGCAATTGCTCTGGTTTCATTAGTTTTTGGGAAATCATTTTGCAGTTGGTTTTGCCCTATCGGTTTTCTCTCCGAACTTATCGCTGATTTTGGAGAAAAATTATTTGGAAGAAAAATCCGCGTTCCAAAATATTTGGATTATCTACTCCGCAGTTTAAAATATCTAATCCTAGCATTTTTCTCTTATGCAATTTTTATGGGAATGGACGCGCTAACGTTGAAATTGTTCCTTGATAGTCCCTACAACATTATTGCGGACTTGAAACTTTATTATTTTTTTGCAGATATCACAAGATTTTCGATTATAGTGCTTTCAGTTTTATTTGTACTATCGGTGTTCATCAGAAATTTTTGGTGCAGGTATTTGTGCCCGTACGGTGCACTGCTTGGAATTTTTTCATTATTCAGCCCTAACAAAATAAAACGTAATGCCGCAAGCTGTATAGATTGTGGTTTATGCGCAAAAGCTTGCCCTTCTTCTATCAAAGTTGATAAAGTAAACATCGTAGTAAGCGATGAATGTACCACGTGCATGAGCTGTGTTGATGCGTGCCCCGTTGCCGATACGCTTAACCTCCAACCGGTAAAAACTAAGACGATCATTAACAAAAAAATGGTTGCTTTTGGAGTTGTAGGAATATTTTTAATTATTACGGCTGTAGGAGTACTAACAGGCCAATGGCAGAACAAGGTAACTAAAGAAGAGTATCTTTTGCTTAATAAAAACATCGATCGCATCGGTCATGTTAGTAGTTATGATGAACTTAAATCAGATAGTTCTAATACGAAATAGATAATTACACTAGAGGATTCTATGAACAACACTAAAAAAATATTTACGGCGCTGCAACTTCTTGCGGTAACAGCCTTTCTTTCCTTTACATTCTTAGGTTGTGATCGCACCGGTTCAACTGAAATTGAAGGAGAAGAAAATGCAGTATTAACGGATGCCCCATATTTACCGCCACCGATTACACGAACGCATCCGACAAAAGTAATTGTTAATCTTGAGACACAGGAAGTTGTAAAACGATTAGCCGACGGAGTTGAATATGTGTTCTGGACTTTCGGCGGCAATGTTCCGGGAAAATTTATCAGAGTAAGGGAAGGTGATTTAATTGAGTTTCATCTTCACAATGATCCGACGAGTAAAATGCCTCACAATATAGATCTTCACGCTGTTACAGGTCCAGGGGGAGGAGCGACTTCTTCATTTACAGCTCCCGGGCACTCATCAACTTTTTCATTTAAAGCGTTAAACTCCGGATTGTTTGTATATCACTGCGCTACTGCACCTGTGGGGATGCACATCGCTAACGGGATGTACGGTTTAATTTTGGTTGAACCCAAAGAAGGGTTGCCAAAAGTTGATAAAGAATACTACATCATGCAAAGTGAATTTTATACAGAGGGCGGTTATGGAGCACCGGGCTTGCAGCCTTTTAGTCAAGCAAAAGCGGTTGATGAAAATCCTCCGTATGTAGTTTTTAACGGATCAGTTGGTGCATTAGTTGGAGATAACGCAATAACTGCAAATAAAGGTGAAACGGTTCGTCTATACCTTGGAAACGGTGGACCGAATTTAATTTCATCTTTTCATGTTATCGGAGAAATATTTAACAAAGTGTACGGTGAAGGGGGATCACATGTTAATCAAAATAATGTGCAGACCACGCTTATTCCTGTCGGCGGTTCTTCTATTGTGGAATTTAAATGCGATGTTCCGGGAACATTTATTTTGGTTGATCACTCAATCTTTAGAGCGTTCAATAAAGGGGCGCTCGGGATGCTGAAAGTTAGTGGTGAACCTCAAACCGATATTTATTCCGGCAAACAAAAAGATGAAGTTTATCTTGGCAACGGTAGTCCGAGCGATGCAATGCTAAAAGCGAATCTTCTCAATGGTGCACCCGATCCGAACAAAAAAATGTCTAAAGAAGAATTGACCGCATTCGGGAAAACGGTTTTTACTTCAACTTGTCAGGCTTGTCATCAAGTGGACGGCAAAGGGTTGCCGAATGTATTCCCGCCGCTAGCACAATCAGATTATTTATTAAAAAATAAAGAACGCGCAATAGCAACGGTTATTAAAGGGTTACAGGGAGAAATTACCGTCAACGGGAAAAAATTCAACAATGTTATGCCGCCGCAAGTACTTGATGATGTTCAAATTGCTGCAGTGCTGACGTATGTTCGTAACTCTTTCGGAAATCAAACAGATATTGTTACCCCGCAAGAAGTTGAAAAGGTTAGAGGAAAATAAAAATGAAGACCGGGAAGCATTCCGTAATAATTTTTTCCCTTTTCATTCTTTTTGTGCTGCCGGTTATTGCACAACAGAAGGAAGTTCAACATGAAAAAGAACAAATGGTGCTCATTCCCGCCGGTTCATACAAGCCGTTTTTTAGTGATTCAAACCGTGTGAAGGTAGTAGTAAAATCATTTTGGGTAGATAGATATCCGGTTACCAACGGAGAATTTCTTCAATTCGTTATCAAGAATCCGCGATGGAGGAAATCGAAAGTGAAAAGAATTTTTGCTGACTCAAATTATTTAAACCATTGGAAATCGGATTTAGAGTTAGGTGAAAATGTTAATCCTAAAAGTCCGGTGACAAATATTTCATGGTTCGCAGCAAAAGCTTATGCTTCATCGGTTGGGAAACGGCTTCCAACAATTGCGGAATGGGAATATATCGGTAGGGCAAGCGCAACCAAAGCCGATGGAATAAATGACAGCGAATTCAAAAAAACTATTTTGAAATGGTACTCCGTTCCCAATTCAAAAAGTTTACAAGAAGTTGGAAAATCAAAGCCAAACTATTATCACGTTTATGATTTGCACGGCTTAATCTGGGAATGGGTGCTGGATTTTAATACGGCATTAGTAACGGGTGAATCGCGCGGAGACACAAATCTTGAAAGAAATTTATTCTGCGGCAGTGGTGCTGTCGGTTCAACCGATTTCTCGGATTACGCCGCATTTATGCGCTTTGGTTTTCGAAGCAGTTTGCAGGCAACGTATGCAATTCATAATCTTGGTTTTAGATGTGTAAAAGATATAACAAAAAAGGAAAAAGTAAAATGAAAAAAGAAATTGTTCATTCATTAAAAATATTTATGCTTGCTTTTGTTTCCGTCGCTCTTTTCTCATGCGGCAAAAACGAAGAGAAAAAAGCTGAAGAAAAAGTTGCTGAAGTTCATGGCGATTCAACAAAAAAATCATGCTGCAGCGAGGACATGGGTGAAGGAAACTATAGCGATAAATCAATCTATCAATTAACCGGAAGCTGGACTACTCAGAACAATAAAACAATTCAACTTGGAAAATTTCAAGGAAAGAAAGTAGTGCTGGCGATGTTTTTCGCTAGCTGTACGTATGCATGTCCGATCATATTAAACGACATGCAGAAGATTGAAAAAAGTTTATCGAATGAAAAATTGGCAAACACCCAGTTTGTTTTCGCTTCTATCGACCCGGAGAGAGATTCACCTGAGAAATTACTTCAATACGCAAAAGGGAAAAATTTAGATTTGAACCGATGGACATTATTGACGGGGAAGAATGATGACATTTTGGAACTTGCCGCGTTACTTGGTTTTAAATTCCGAAAAGACGCTAACGGAGATTTTTCGCATACAAATATGATTACCCTGTTAAATGAAAAAGGAGAAATCGCCTTTCAGCTCATCGGACTAAACCAGGACACAAAAGAAATTACAAAAAAAATATAAAGAGAAGATAGACATGAACACAAAACAAAATGAAAACATTGGATTAAAAACATTATCAGAAATTGTGACTAATGATTTTAGAGCTGCGGCAGTTTTTGAAAAATACGGATTAGATTTTTGCTGCCACGGCAACAAGCCGCTTGCTGATGCACTTAGTGAGAAACAAATTCCGGCAGAACTTATACTTACGAATCTTGCGAAAGCATTTCAATTCAACGATACTTCAAATATTGATTTTAACAATATGGAATTGGATGCGTTGGTGGATTATATCATCAGCACACATCATTCATTCGTGCGGGAAAAGCTTCCATTTATTACCGAACTAGGAAGCAAAGTTGTAAATGCACATGGAGAACATCATCTTGAAGTAAAAATTATCGCCGAATTGTTCCGGGATGTAAAAACTGAATTTGAGGGGCATTTGGTAAAAGAAGAAATGATCTTGTTCCCACAAATAAAAATGTTGGCTAAAGTGAAAAGAGGTGAGGAGAAATATGTTGCTCCACATTTTGGTTCAATTGCTAATCCAATTAGGGTTATGGAAGCTGAACACGGAAATGCCGGTGCTGCATTTGACTCAATTAAAAAATTATCTCAAAACTACATTCCACCGGCTGATGCCTGCAACACGTTCAAAGTTTATTACGCAGAGTTAGAAAATTTTGAAAATGATTTACATAAACATGTTCATTTAGAAAATAATATTTTATTCCCGAAAAGTTTACTTTTAGAGAAAGGAAACCAATAAATAATTATGAAAAGACACTTAGCGCTCATCAATTTTTCTCGGGAACATCACAATGCGTTAATACTTGCGCAGATACTGAAAAAAGACGGTCCGAATTTTAAAGATCTTCCGGTTGATGATGAAGGGAAACGGACTTACACACTTCTCTTTTACAAGACGGAATTAGTAAAACATTTTAGGGATGAAGAAGAAATCTTATTCACTTTTGTCAGCCGGCAGAGTCTTCTCTTAACGGAAGAGACTGCGATGCTTATCAATGAACATAAAAAATTGAAAAACTTGATGCATCAATTATCATCAACGGGAAATCTCGTAAATGTGCTGGATAAAATAGGCATGCTGTTGGAAAAACATATCCGTTTTGAAGAACGGGTTTATTTTCAAAAAGTGCAGGAAATGTTTTCGGAAAAAGAATTAGATGAGTTGTCCAAACTTCTTTCTTCACCTCATACACGCACAGAAAAAGCATGAAGAGAAAATGAAAAATGAAAATTTCTATAATGCTGTTTCTCCTTTTTATGATTCGATGATCTCGTTTGAGCGATCGCTTGAGAAAAGGAAAGCATTTTATAAAAAATTGTTTGCTCAAAGAAATATCCAGACAGTTGCGGATATTGAATGTGGCTCGGGATTGGATTCTTTAGCTTTAGCTAACATTGATCTAGAAGTTAGCGGGCAAGATTGTGAAAATCGTACGGCGATTCTCTGAATCGCCCATCTCTTTTCCTCCTGTTCGCCCTTTTATTGGTCGATCCCGAAAGCTTTCGGGATCGACTTACGAAAATGCGTAAGATGAGCCTCCAATAATAGGTATTAAAA
>JBAYFO010000025.1:0-49535 GCA_041667115.1 Ignavibacteriaceae bacterium
CTTTTTTGTGAGCGCGGGTGGGCTCGAACCACCGACCTTCACCTTAAAAGGGTGTTGCTCTACCACTGAGCTACGCGCCCGTTCAAAATAATTTTGAATTGCAAATTTAATACTATATTTTTATAAATCAAAAATTTTTTCGTAAAGTTCATCTGTTTATACGCATGATTCCTTTATTAATAACAAAAAGTAACAATCCAATGTAGAAAATTGATCGTCAAGAGTAGGAGACTATGATGCTGGGACAAATTTTGCAACCGGAAATTAAGGACTTAATTAATTCCCGAGATTTCTCCTCTTTGAAAGAGGTTTTACTTGATTGGACTCCGGCTGATATAGCTGATTTACTTTCCGATTTACCGGATTACGAACAAGCCATCCTTTTCCGCATTATTCCAAAAGATATTGCGACTGACACTTTTGAATATCTAGACGTTGACGTACAACTTTCTCTTCTTAAAGCTCTTGGGAATGAGGAAGTTGCCTTTATTCTCAACGATATGTCTCCCGATGATAGAACCGCTATGTTGGAAGAAGTTCCCGCATCCGTTTTGAAGCAAATGATGAGTCTTCTTTCCGTAAAAGAGCGCCACGTTGCCCAATCGCTGCTCGGATATCCAGAAAACAGTGTAGGACGTTTAATGACTCCGGATTATTTGGCAATCCGGGAAAACTGGACGGTACAGGAGGTTCTCAATTATATTCGGACACATGGAAAAGATATTGAAACGCTTAATATTATCTACATTACTAACGAAAAAGGGAAATTAATTGATGATATTAAAATCGGGGAGTTTCTTTTAGCTCCTCTTGAATTAAGTGTTAATGAATTAATGGATGGCAACTTTACTTATCTACAGGTGTTTGATGACCAGGAAAAAGCGGTTGAAGTATTTAAAAAATATGATAGAATAGCTCTTCCCGTTACCGATTCATCAGGAATTTTAGTTGGTATCGTTACGGTTGATGACGTTTTAGATGTAGCCGAAGAAGAAGCAACTGAAGACTTTCAGAAACTAGGTGCAGTTGAAGCCTTAGAAGAATCATATGCTGATATTCCATTATTACAAATGATAAAAAAGCGGGCGGGCTGGTTAAGTGTGCTATTTATAGGTGAATTATTTACGGCATCAGCAATGGGATTTTTTGAAAATGAAATAAGTAAGGCGGTAGTTCTTGCTTTATTTGTTCCGCTGATTATTTCAAGTGGTGGAAATTCCGGCTCTCAAGCGGCTACACTTGTTATACGTGCTTTGTCTTTGGGCGAAGTGAGTATCAGGGATTGGTTTTTTGTTATGAAAAGAGAACTGCTTTCAGGATTAATTCTGGGAGCAATTTTAGCCGTTCTTGGTTTTTTGCGGATAACGCTCTGGCAAAATTTTTCGGGAATGTACGGACCACATTGGCTGTTGATCGCGTTCACGGTTAGTGTTGCATTAATTGGTGTAGTTATGTGGGGAACCTTAATGGGTTCAATGCTTCCGCTTGGGTTGAAAAAAATCGGCTTTGATCCGGCGGCTTCTTCAGCTCCGTTTGTTGCAACACTTGTAGATGTTACCGGTTTGATGATTTATTTTTCAATTGCATTACTCTTGTTAAAAGGAACATTACTTTAAAGATTATTTCACTCACTAAATAAATAAAATTAGATTTCACAATAAATAAAAGAAGAATTACTACTATGAAAGTTCCATTATTAGATCTGAAACTCCAATATCAAGCACACAAAAAAGAGCTTGATGAAGCACTTATTCGTGTCGCCGAATCGCAATACTTTATTCTCGGGAAAGAAGTTGAAAAACTTGAATCCTCTTTAAAAGAATATCTCGGATGTAAATATGCAATCGGTGTTTCATCCGGAACTGATGCATTACTCCTTGCTTTGATGGCTCTAAACATTCAACCCGGTGATGAAGTTATTGTACCAACATTTTCATTTTTTGCCTCCGCCGGAGTTGTCTCCCGGTTAAACGCGGTTCCCGTCTTTGCCGATATTGATCCAATCACTTTTAATCTCGATCCCAAGGCGATTGAAAATCTTATTACACTAAGAACGAAAGCGATCATTCCCGTGCACCTTTATGGACAAAGCGCAGCGATGGATGAAATTATGGCCATTGCTAAAAAACATAACCTAAAAGTTGTTGAAGACGGAGCTCAGGCAATCGGTGTACAGTATAAAGATGGAAAAAAAGTCGGAACTATAGGAGACATTGGATGCTATTCTTTTTTCCCCAGCAAAAATCTTGGTTGTTTTGGCGATGGTGGACTCGTGGTTACCAACGACGATGAGTTAGGTGAAATGCTGAGGATGATGCGTGTTCACGGTATGAAACCGAAATATTATCATAAAGTCATTGGCGGAAATTTTAGAATTGATGAAATCCAGGCTGCCGTACTTAATGTTAAACTTCCTTTCCTAGATCAATGGTCTGAAAAGAGAAGACAAAACGCAAAACTTTACACACAGTTTTTTGTTAATGCCGGTCTGACTGAAGAAGAGGGAAAACTTGGTTTTGATAATCAGAATAAAGTACTCCTTCCAAAAGCGGTTTATAAGGAATCCGGTGTGCAGAATTATCATATTTATAATCAGTACATTATTAGAGTTGAAAAGAGGGACGAGCTTCGTCAGTATTTAGGGGAAAAAGAAATTGGGTCAGAAATTTATTACCCGGTTCCATTCCATCGCCAGGAATGTTTTGCTAATCTTCATTGTAAGGATGCGGATTTTCCAATTTCAAACAGTGCAGCAAGCGATACAATTGCGTTGCCGATCTTTCCGGAATTGACAGAAGCGCAGCTGAAGTTTGTTGTTGACACCATCGCTGAGTTTTTGAAAAGGTAATAATCAACTTTTTGTACTGAATAGATTTATTATTGCTGGACAAGCTAACGCTGTTTTAAAAATTATTTTTTTATGTTTGATAGAGGTTTTTATTATTTTTGTGTGAGCTAAACAGTGCGATTTTAGAGACAAACAGTGGGAATAGAATGGGTAACCTAAAAGTTTTAGTTGTTGAAGACGATATTATAAATCGTCGCATTCTGGTAAATATGCTTAAGAAGAGGTTCGGCTTCGAGGTATTTGAAGCGCATGACGGTTTTGACGGATGGGAAGCAATTCAACGGGAAAAACCTGATCTTGTTTTTTTAGATATCTATCTACCCATAATGAATGGCGTGGAAATATTTGATGAAATTCGAAAAGATCTCAGATTTAAGAACCTTCCGGTTATCATCTACTCTTCAGTAAATGATAAGGAACTTATTGCAAAATTTATTGCAAAAGGAATTTCCGGTTACCTCTTAAAACCTATTGATCCCATTTTATTGAATGAGAGGATAGCAAAATTTATTGAACAATTAAATAAAAACTCTTCGGAAAAAAAGAAGGAAATAGGTGAGCCAAAAGAATAAGCTCAAGTTATTACCCTATATTTTAATCATTTAAGGTTATAAATTACTTTTTCCGCGATAGTCTGCCCGATACTTATTGATGCGGTAGCTGCAGGTGAAGGGGCATTTACTACATGCATCATTCTTTCCGCTTCAATTAAGCAAAAATCATCCAGTAGATTTCCATTTCTATCTAAAGCTTGGGCTCGCACACCTGAACCGCTTGGCTCAATATCTTCTTCCGTTATTTGGGGAATTAACTTTTGCAGCGCTTCGGCAAAAAGTTTTTTACTGAAACTTCTTCTAAATTCATCAAAGCCCATCCGGTAATATTTTTTTGCCATGATCCAGAATTCGAGCGAAAAAAAATAATCTGATATATCCGATAATGAAAAATCAGTTTTTAAATATCCTTTGCGTTTGAAAGCTAACACTGCATTTGGCCCTGCTTCTATTCCTCCGTTTATCATACGTGTAAAATGAACCCCGAGAAAAGGAAAACGCGGATCGGGGACAGGATAAATCAAATTTTTTACAAGATATTTTTTTTCTTCTTTTATCTGGTAATATTCTCCACGGAACGGAATGATCTGCACTTTGGGATCGATGCCGCAAATTTCCGCTATCTTATCCGAATACAAACCACCGCAGTTAACCAAATACGAAGCGGTAAAAACTCCATTCGAAGTTTCAATTATTAACCGGGAATTCTCTTTTTTTATTCCAAGAAATTTTGTGTTGAGATTGATTTCTCCATTTAGCTCTTTTATTTTTTTTGCAAACGCCTCTGTAACCTCTGTGTAATTAACAATTCCGGTTTCTCCAACGAATAATGCGTCAATACCTGAAGCGTACGGTTCAAAATTTTTTATTTCTTCTTTTGGAACTCTTCTCATTTGTGTTAACCCGTTTTCTTTTCCCCGTTTTTCCAGATCATCCAATTTTTGGCGTTCATTTTCATCTGACGCTAGAACAAGTTTTCCGCATCGCTCATATTTAATTCCGTTCTCTTCACAGAATTGATACATCAACTTTCTGCCGTTTACACAGTTTTGGGCTTTTAACGAACCGGGTTTATAATAGAGTCCCGAATGAATAACACCGCTGTTGTTTCCCGTTTGATGAGGAGCGAGTGAATTTTCCTCTTCGATAAGTAAAAGTTTTAATTGTGGTCTTTGTCTGAGGATCTGCATTGCCGTTGCTGTTCCGACAATACCTCCACCAATAATAAGAATATCGTAGTTTTTCATATTCGCTTTCGCATTGATTCTTTTACAAATAATACCTTATATTTGTAACAAAAATAGAAAATTATTAGCAATTGTTTGGACATTTTAATACCTGGGTCTGACTATTGCGTTGCTCAGTTTAGTGCTTTTTCAACTAAATGGATTCTAGTCATTCCAATCAACTATACCTTTTAGTCCTCATAATTTATATAGAAATGGTTTAATGCAAAAAAGTAAAGTATATATCGAGACGTACGGCTGTCAAATGAATTTAGCCGATTCCGAAGTAGTGATGGGAATTCTAAATTCTCAGGGATATGCCATTACTCAAGAAGTAAAAGATGCGGATGTTGTTCTGCTAAACACCTGTAGTATTCGCGATAACGCCGAACAAAGAATTTATGGACGGCTCGGAAACTTCAAGGCTTTAAAAGATAAAAAACCGGGGATGATTCTTGGGGTACTCGGTTGTATGGCTGAGCGGTTGCGCAAAGATTTAATTGAAGAAAAAAAAGTTGTCGATCTGGTTGTTGGTCCCGACGAATACAGACGCTTACCCGAATTTATTGATGCCGCATTCGGTGGTGAAAAAGGAATCGGAGTTAAACTCTCCCGTTCTGAAACGTATGACGATATTCTTCCGTTCCGAGAAGATGGCTTGCATGCATGGCTTTCGGTTATGCGCGGCTGTGATAAGTTCTGCTCGTTCTGTGTTGTTCCGTTTACACGGGGAAGAGAACGCAGCCGGAGTCTTGAATCAATTGTGACCGAAGTGAATATGCTTTCTTCGCGTGGTTTTCGTGAAGTAACCTTGCTTGGGCAAAATGTAAATTCTTATTTGGATGATAAGAATGATTTTGCCGATCTGCTTGCCGCCGTTGCCGGAGTGAACAAGAAAATGCGTATAAGATTTTCCACGTCTCATCCGCAAGATTTATCTGACAAACTTCTCTACACGATTGCCGAACATGACAATCTGTGTAACTACATTCATCTCCCGGTGCAATCGGGTTCAAATAGAATTTTGGAATTGATGAACAGAACCTACACGATTGAACATTACCTCACTATCATTGATAAAGCCAGAAAAATTATTCCGAATGTTTCCTTCTCAACGGATATTATCAGCGGTTTTCCTACCGAATCGTTTGAAGATCATCTTGCAACGTTAGATGTAATGCAAAAAGTGAGATACGACGGAGCCTATATGTTCAAGTATTCGCCGCGCGAAGGAACAAAAGCATTCAAAATGGAGGATGATGTAAAGGAAGAGACAAAATCCAAACGCCTCCAGGAAATAATCGCATTGCAACAACAAATTTCCTTCGATATAAATCAACAGTTATTAGAAAAGAATGAAATTGTTTTGGTAGAAGGAGCAAGCAAAAAATCGGAAGACTTTTTTTCCGGCAGAACAGATGCAAATAAAATAGTTATAATCCCAAGGCATGAAAGCATTGGCGAAGGTGATTATGTTGAAGTTTCAATTAATCGTGCAACTTCAGCAACATTGTTCGGAACAGTCGTTACGATTCTCGATAAAAAAGATTCCTCCGAAGTAAGATTAGCCAGTTAAGAGAATTTGGTTTTAAATGATAAAGACACTTAAAAATTTCATCTTTTTTGCATCACTTCTTTTCTTTTTTACTGAAAAGTCTTTTTCGCAAGAATATAATATCGTTCCTCTTCTTAAAAAAATTGAAGAAGGAAAAAGCGGTGAAGTGAAGGAAGAACTTCAACCTTTATTGAAGCGGAATCCTGGAGATCCGTCGTTACTTTTTCTTTCGGCGTTACTTACCGAAGATGGGGCAAAAGCAAATGAAAAATATCTTAAAATTGTAAAGATGTTTCCTAAATCAAAATATGCCGACGCTATTCTTTTTAGAATTTACAATTACTACACCGCAATCGGTAATGAAAAAGAAGCTGCCGGGTATCTTAAAAAATTAAAAACCGAATATCCTAAATCGAGTTATATCCCTTCAGTTGAAAAAGTTGCCGCAATAGATGTGGAAGAAAACCAGACTAAAGAAATAACCTCGTCAAAATCCGAAAACTACCGGTTCACAATTCAGGTTGGTGCGTTTAGCAATATTAAAAATGCCGAAGCCTTAAAAGCTGATCTTGAAGATTCAGGGTACGAGGTTGAAATGACCGAAAAAAATGTCGCGGGGACTATATTCAACGTTTTGTATCTCGGCAAGTTTGAGGATAAAACATCTGCTGAAAAGATACGGGATAAAGTTGATCTTGATTTTCAATTAAACAGTAGAGTTGTTCCGAAAGAAAAGTGATTGTAAAAGATTAATTTTCAACTATGGGAACAAGATCGCTAAAAATTATATAAACCTTCCTTTCCTCCTTTATGCAATCGATTTATTTCTTATTTTTGGAGCAGTAAACTCAATTTAAATGATGACAATAGAACAATTACAAAAAAAATTCGGCATCGTCGGAAAATCAAAAGAAATTCACGACTTGATAGATATCCTTATCCAGGTTGCAGCCTCTGATATTTCCGTTTTAATTTTTGGAGAAAGCGGCGTTGGCAAAGAAGTTTTTGCACGAGCTATTCATAGTGCAAGTCGCCGTGCAGAAAATCCTCTAATTAGTGTCAACTGCGGCGCAATCCCCGAAGGCATTTTGGAAAGTGAATTGTTTGGGCATAATAAAGGTTCGTTTACCGGGGCTACCGATGCACGTAAAGGTTATTTTGAACTTGCCAATAGTGGGACATTATTTCTTGATGAAATTGCCGAAATGCCAGTCACTACGCAGGTGAAACTCCTTAGGGCAATCGAAACAAAAGAGTTTATGCGTATCGGCGCGGAAACTCTTACAAAAGTTGATGTCAGATTTTTGGCGGCGACAAATAAGGATTTACAAAACGAAGTTGATGCAAAAAGATTTCGGGAAGATTTATTCTTCCGGTTAAAAGCTGTTACAATTCATATCCCGCCGCTACGGAAAAGAAAAGTGGATATTTTTGAATTGGTCCATTTCTTTGCCGATAAATTTGCCGAAGAGAATAGAACCGCAAAGCCGGTATTTTCAACTGAAGCATTAGATTACCTGCATGAGTATCCTTGGCCCGGAAATGTTCGTGAATTGAAAAACGCCGTTGAAACTTCTATTGCATTAACAAAAAACGCGAAAATCACGAAAGAAATTTTCGAACAGATTATTCCTTATCCTAAATCCGGGACCTCTATGAACTTTCCGGTTGTTACCAGAAAAACTCCAGAGGAAGTTGAAAGAGAATTTATCTATCGGGCATTGTTTGAGTTGAAAAAAGATATCCTTGATATAAAGGAAATTCTGTTGCAAAAAGAGAAAGAAAATCTCGAAATTCAAGATGATGCAAATGATGCACACAGTGTTGAGGAAGCCAGTAAAAGAGCAACGATGCTTGCACTGGAAAAATCAAAAGGGAACAAGAGAATCGCTGCAGAAATACTTGGAATTAGTGAGAGAACGTTGTACAGAAAAATAAAAGAATATAATCTTTAAAAAGTTGGCAAAAAGTGAAAAAATCGAATATTTTTAGTAAAGCACAGACGTTCCTAAAACCTCTTGTTTTGTTGTTTGTCATCGGAATATTGAGTAATTTTACGGGGTGTTCCGGATGCCCTTATTCGTTTTCCGGAGCTTCTGTTCCACCACATTTGAAATCGGTAGCAATACCTTTTGCGGAAGATAGAAGCGGTTCTGGAGAACCCCGGCTGAGTGAATTGCTCACAGAAAAATTAACGCAAAAATTTATTGATGATAACAATCTGCAAATTGCAGATAAAAGCAGCGCCGACGCGGTGCTCGAATGTGTAGTAGTTTCGCTTTCAGATGTTCCGGCGATTGTTTCCGCCGGTGAAAATGTGGCTTCAAGAAGAATAACCATTACAGTACATGTTGTCTTTAAAGATTTAGTGAAGAGACGAACCGTTTATGAAAAACAGTTCTCTAACTATGGTGATTATTCCGGTGGAATTACAGAAAGAAATTCCGGCATTGAAACGGCAATTGATAAAATAAGTGATGATATTCTGTTAGATACAGTGTCTGGTTGGTAATTTAATTTATAGGAGAAGTTATGGATGAGATAGTACTTATCTCATATTTTGTTTCGTTGTTCATTTTATTTGTTTTTAGTAGTCATGGATTTTTTATGATCTACTATTACAACAAATACAAAAACGTTAAACCGGCTGCAGATGTTGAGATTAATCCTGATACGAAAGTGACGATCCAACTTCCGTTGTATAATGAGTTATATGTTGTCGAACGGTTAATTGATTCCGTTTGCGAGATTGATTTTCCGAAAGATAGAATGGAAATTCAAGTACTTGACGATTCAACCGACGAAACTGTTAATTTGGTTGCTCGTAAAGTTGCAGAAAAGAAAGCGTTAGGTTTTGACATTCTTCACGTAAGAAGAACTAACCGTGAAGGCTTTAAAGCAGGCGCATTAAAAGAAGGAATGAAAACCGCTACCGGTGAATTCATTGCTATTTTTGATGCTGATTTTATTCCCTCAAAAGATTTTTTGAAAAAGACGCTAACACATTTTACCGATGATAAAATCGGCATGGTACAGACACGCTGGGAACATCTTAATGGTGATTATTCAATCTTAACTAAAGCGCAGGCTTTGGCGTTGGACGGTCACTTTGTTATTGAACAGAACGTTAGAAACAAAGCCGGATTTTTTATCAACTTTAACGGAACCGGCGGTATCTGGAGAAGAAGCTGCATTGAAGACGCCGGTAATTGGCATGCTGATACCTTAACTGAAGATTTAGATTTAAGTTATCGTGCTCAGTTAAAAGGTTGGAGATTTGTTTTCCTCCGCGATGAAATTTCTCCCGCCGAATTACCTTCGGAAATTAATGCTTTAAAAGCTCAGCAATTCCGCTGGACAAAAGGCGCCATTGAAACTGCAAAGAAAATTCTTCCTCTCGTTTTGAAATCGAAATTGCCGTTAAGAGTGAAGATTCAGGCGACGTTTCATTTGACAAACAATTTAGCTTTCCCGTTTATTCTTTTAGCGGCTATTTTGAATGTGCCGTTAATTTTTATCAAAAATAGCGGTTCACACGAAGCATATTTTGCAGTAATGTCTATTTTTATTCTCGCCTTTATCGGCTCGTTTGTTTTCTATCTTTATTCACAAAAAGATATTCGCACAGACTGGCGCAAAAAGATTGTCCTCTTTCCTCTGTTTATGGCGGGAAGCATGGGTTTTGCGGTCAACAATTCTCGTGCAGTGATCGAAGGATTGTTAAGCAGAAAAAGCGATTTTGTGAGAACTCCGAAATTTAAAGTTGTTGATCAAAAGGATTCATGGGCAAACAATAAATACGTAAACAAAAAGTTAGAGCCTTCGGTTATTGTTGAATTAATAATGGCTCTTTACTGTTTGGTCGGCATCGGTTCATCTATTTACTTTTTAGAAATTGCCGCTATCCCGTTTCAACTTTTATTTTTTATTGGTTTTTCGTTTGTCTCAGTAACGTCAATCAGACATGCCTATTCTAAAAAATAGGTTTTGACGTGGGAAAAACCGCAAAGAATATTTTCGACGAAAAAGTAAGTTTAATTTACGAGTATAATAAAAAATCTCCGTTATTTGTCAGAAAGGCAAATGCGGAGATTTTTGCTAATAATGTAGACAAAGCTGTTGAGATTTTACAGGAAGGATTGCCACTTTTCCCTGATTACCCGACCGCCCATATTGTGCTTGCTAAGGCGTTAACCATGCTCGGTAAATATGATGATGCATTATATTCATATAAAATAGGATGCGGGCTGATCAATTCCGAAGCCTCTTACGATTTTTTTTTCAAAGAAGTTGCTCATAGCAAAAAACAGCGTTCGGCTTTTGGAAAAATTCCACGCCAGCCGTTTACTTTTGAAAATGATTTCTATGATGAAGAAAAATCACCATCCGAAATTAATCCCCAGCACAATCAACAAGAAAATGCATTCGAAGATCGACTTGGTGAGATAGCCGAACAAATTTCTTCCATAAAACGTCAACCGCCTCCTGAGTCAATAAAAAAAGAAAAAGAGGTTGGAAACAACACCACTTCGGAAATTAAAATTGCTTCGGAAACACTCGCTAAAATTTATATTGCTCAGGGTGAATATAAAGAAGCGGTAGAAATGTATCATAGCTTAATTATGAAAGATCCTTCAAAAAAAGATTACTTTCTTGAACGCATTTCAGAACTGCAAGCAAAGTATAATCTTGACTAAAACTCATCGCACCACGTTTCATGCTAAACATTAATTCGATGCAATTCCATAAATTACCGGTGGAGTTTTATCAAAAAGATGTACTTAAAATTGCTCCAAGACTCATCGGAAAGTATCTTGTAAAAAAAGAAGAACATCAGTATCTGTTAGGTAAAATAGTAGAAGTAGAAGCCTACGCAGATAAGATTGATGAAGCTTCTCACTCTTTTATTGGTATGACCAAAAGAAATGCCCCGATGTTTTCCTCCGGTGGAAAGTTGTACGTTTATTTTATTTATGGAAATCATTTCTGCTGTAATGTTGTGTGCGGGAAAGAAGGGATTGGCTCTGCGGTGTTGATCCGTGCGCTTGAACCGTTAAAAGGAATTGAAGTGATGGCAAGAAGAAGATTTCAAAAAAGTGAAGTTACTGGAAAAGAATTATTAAATTTGACTAACGGTCCCGGAAAAATTTGTAAAGCTTTTAACGTTTCAAAAGATCAGAATGGAATTGATCTTTGTGGTGAAGACATGTTCATCGATGAAGGAGAAAAAGTTCCGAAGAAAAATATTATACAGACGTCCAGAATAGGGATAAAGAAATCTAAAGATTTGCCCTGGCGATTCTATCTAAAAGATAATCCATATATTTCGATCAGATGATTAACCCAAAAAACATATTACTTGTTCGCACTGACCGGATTGGAGATGTTGTTCTTTCACTCCCTCTTGCAGAAGAAATTAAAAAAGCATTTCCCGAATGTAAGATTAGTTTTCTGGTAAAGGCGTACACGTTGGATTTAGTAAAAGATCATCCTTATATAGATGAAGTATTAACACTGGACGAAACTGAGAAATCTCCCAACATTTTCTCTAATGTAAAAAAAATTAAATCAAAAAATTTTGATAGTTGTATTGTTGTCTACCCAACGTTTAAGATTGCATTCCTTTTGTTTCTTTCCGGGATAAAAAATCGAATCGGGACCGGTTACCGCTCATATTCTTTCTTCTTCACAAAGAAAATTTATGAACACAGAAAGTATGCCGAGAAGCATGAACTGCAATATAATTTGAACTTGTTAAAAGTCTTTGGTATTGAAAAACGACTCAACTTGGGAGAAGCCGAATTTCATCTTCAAATCAGCGAGGCGGGAAAGACTGATGTTGAACAATTTTTTCTTGAAAAAAAAATAGATGAACGTAGACCGGTAATTATTGTTCATCCCGGAAGCGGTGGAAGCGCTGTAGATCTGCCGTTGTCGAGAATGAAAGAGCTAGTTCAACATCTTTTAGAGCTAAAGGCTACGGTGCTAATTACCGGAAGCAGTAATGAAACAGAAATCTGTCAGTCATTGGTTCTAAATGAAAATACAATTAATGTTGCAGGGAGGTTTTCGCTTGCGTCTTTGATTGCCTTAATTGATAAATCTTCGATTTTTATTTCTAATTCAACCGGACCGCTGCATATTGCTGCCGCCTTAGGAAAATATGTTGTAGGGTTTTACCCGAAGATTGATGCCTGTTCGGTTCGCAGATGGGGACCGTTTACCGAAAATAAAGTGATCTATGAACCTACCCTCAACTGCCAAAATTGTTCTCGAAAACAATGTGAGCGCTTAGATTGCATGGACACAATTTCCATTACTGAAGTTTTTGCCAATATCAAAAAAAATTATATGTTACTTCAAAAGAACGGAGATTTTTAATGAAAAAGTATTCTTTCCCGATTCTCTGCGGAAGTTTTACTATCCTTTTATTTAGTGGAATTCTTTTTTCGCAAAATTCAGGAACAGGTTTTCGAAAAATTGAAAACAAAGCTTTTAAAGCTGGTGAAAAGTTGACTTTCGATGTGAAGTACGGATTTGTAACTGCGGGTGTAGCGACCATGCGTATTCCCGAGATAACAAAAATTACCGGTAGAGATACATACAAAGTTTTATTCGAAGTGAATTCGGTTTCAAGTTTTGACTGGTTCTACAAAGTGCGCGACCGGTATGAAACCTACATCGATGTTGAAGGAATTTTTCCGTGGCGTTTTGAGCAGCATATCCGTGAAGGGAAATACTCGAGAGATTTTTCCGCCTTCTTCGATCAGCGGAAAGGGAAAGCAAAAACATCCGGTGGATCTTATGATATTCCTAAATATGTGAATGATATTATCTCTGCATTTTATTTGGCGCGTACTTTTAATTACTCTAACATGAAGACCGGCGACCGAGTAAATCTTCAAAATTTCTATAAAGATAAAGTGTATGATTTGGATGTGAGATTTCTCGGAAGAGAAAGAATTACTGTTGGCGCCGGAACATTCGATTGTGTAATGGTTGAACCCTTGGTGCAAGAAGGTGGTTTATTTAAAAGCGAAGGAACGATTGTTGTCTGGTTGACTGATGATGAGTTGAAAGTTCCTGTAAAAGTAAAAACAAAAGTTATTGTAGGAGCCATTGACGCAGAGTTAACCTCCTTTGAAGGTTTAAACGGGAAATTTAAAGCAAAGAAATAATGTATGGGCGATCTCAATAATCAGAAACCATCTGAAGATGTTCCAAATGCAGTTGAGCCGGAAAATGAAAATAATATTATCCCGGAATTAACTCCAAAAATTTCACCGGTAAAAGCCGGCATCCTTGGATTGGCAGGCGGATTTTTCTTTTATCAAATTTTTGGTGGACTTTTAACTGTTCTCATTTTTGGTCTCGATTTAGAAAAAGCCGACGCCAACGCGCTTCGTTTAATAACGATGGCGGGGCAAGTTCTGTTTATTCTTTTACCTGCGTTGATCTTTTCAAAAGTTATTTACGAAGATGTTACCCGCGTACTTCGTTTCCGTTCGGCGCCCTGGATTGAGATAGCTCTGTTTACCATTGGTATTATTGCCTTAACGCCGATTCTTCAGAATTATGTTTACATCCAAAATTATTATTTTGAACAGCTGGCGAAACAAAACGGATTTATCCATATGATTAAAGCCTCGTTAGATTCCTTAGATAAATTAGTTGAAAATTCTTACGGCAGTTTATTAAAAGTCAATTCGCCTATGGACGGAGCGATTGTGATTGCGGTTGTTGCCATCACGCCTGCAATTTGTGAAGAAGTGATGTTCCGGGGATTTATTCAAAAAAGTTTTGAGCTAAAATATAAACCTTTTCTAGGCGCATTGATCACGGCAATCTTTTTTGGCATTTATCATTTTAATCCCTATGCATTTTTCCCGTTAGTATTACTTGGGTTCTACCTTGGGTACGCAGCCTATAAAAGTGATTCGATCCTTGTCCCTGTTGTGCTGCATTTTATTAATAATCTATTTGCAGTTGTACTTTTTTTAATTTTTGGAGAAGCGGAACTTAAACAAACTCAATCCATAACCTCAGCAGAATTAACTCCGACATTAGTTTCGTTGTCGTATCAGATTCTCTTATTTGTTATAGTTCTTCTTGGAATTCAATATTATTACCGGAAAAAGAAGCGGGAAACTGCCGCATTAAGTAAGTAATGTAGCATGCCGTTTTGCCCTCATTGTAAAAAAATGTTTGAAGCATCGGTGAAAGATTGCAGCGAATGTGGAGTTGAACTGGTCGATTCACTTCCTGAAGAAATTTTCTTGGATGAGGAGGATTTGGTTTTGCTTACTAGCTGTACTCAGATGTACGAAGCCGAAATTATCAAAGCAAATTTAGAAAGCGCCGATATCGATGCTTTTATTTTATCACAGCAGGACAGAAATTATCCGTTTCTAGGAAACGCATCTGCAATAAAAATATTTGTAAAGAAAGACGATGAAGCCTCTGCGCTAGATTACCTGAAAAACATAATTAAACAATCTCCTTTAACAGACGAGGATTAAAGTGTCAAATACGTTCGTAAGAATTTTAGTTTCGGTACTCACTATACCCCTAATTTTGGGCGTTTGTTTTTGGGGAAAGTTTTTGTTCCTGGGATTTACACTGGTCATCGGTGCGGTGGCATATTATGAGTTTATTTTATTTGCAAGACATAAGGATGCTGCCGGATCACTTGTTATCGGGGTGCCTGCTGTATTACTAATTATTGTAAATGCGTATTTTAAATTTACTGATTTAACCTCTCTTGTCTTTGCTGTTGTTTTCATTTCCATGTTGCGCGAACTTTTCAGAAATAAAAAATCTGCAATTGTAAATTTAGGGGTCACTTTTCTTGGCGTGTTTTATATCGGATTATTTGTCAGTTCATTTGTTCTGGTACGAGAGTATTTTCTTGATTATCAAAAGGGAGCGTTTGTTATCATTTCTATGCTCGCTACAATCTGGATTTGCGATTCGGCTGCTTATTTTTTCGGTCTGTCGTTTGGGAAACACCGCTTGTTTCTTCGCGTTAGTCCTAAGAAAAGCTGGGAAGGTGCAATCGCAGGGTTTATTTTTTCAATTATCGCCATGCTGGCGGCAAAACTATTAGTCGTGGAATTTTTATCGTGGCAGGATGTAATCATCATCGGAATTATTTTAGGAACGGTTGGGCAGGTTGGTGATTTGATCGAGTCGTTACTTAAGCGAGACGCCGGCGTAAAAGATTCATCAAACATAATTCCCGGGCATGGCGGAATCTTTGATAGATTTGATTCTCTCATTTATTCAACGCCGGTCGTTTTCTTGTATATCAAATATTTCATTTCTCAATAAAAGAGTTTATGGCAAAGCAAAATAAAGTAAGTGTTATCACCTTAGGGTGTTCAAAAAACACCGTGGATTCTGAACGGTTGATGCGACAGCTTGAAGCGAATAATTTTAGACTTCAAACCGATCCAAACGGTGCAGATACTATCATAATCAACACGTGCGGTTTTATTGAAGCAGCAAAAGAGGAATCAGTAAACACCATCCTCAATGCGATTGCAATGAAGAATGATGGAAAAATAAAAAAAGTTATTGTTGCCGGGTGCTTATCCGAACGTTACAAAGAGGATCTTCAAAAGGAAATTCCCGAAGTTGATGTCTTCTTCGGAACGGAAAATTATGAAGGAATTATGAAAGAGATCGGCGGTGAATTAAAACGCGAACTGCTCGGCGAACGTTTGCTTACCACTCCTTCTTATACTGCTTACTTAAAAATATCCGAGGGTTGCGATAATCCCTGTTCATTTTGCGCAATTCCGTTGATGCGCGGCAAACACCAAACAAAGTCAATAGAAGAACTTGTAAGTGAAACAGAGTTTCTCGCAAAGAATAACACTAAAGAGTTGATCCTTATCGGGCAAGACACAACCGATTACGGTAAAGATCTTTATGATAAAAGAAACCTTGCCGAACTTATCAACCGGTTGAGCGCAGTTGAAGGGATTGAGTGGATCCGTTTGATGTACGTTTACCCATCCCATTTCCCTGACGATTTGATCGAAGTAATGGCGGACAATCCAAAGGTGTGTAAGTACATCGATATTCCTCTTCAGCATATTTCCGATGATGTTCTTCGTTCGATGAGGCGGGGAATAACCAAGCGCAGAACGGTTGAAATGTTGCATGCCTTGCGGGATAAAATTCCAGGAGTTACCATTCGTACAACGTTTATAGTCGGCTACCCGAATGAGACGAAAGAACATTTTGATGAACTCTGTGAGTTTGTAAAAGAATTTAAGTTTGACCGCATCGGAGTTTTCACCTATTCGGTTGAAGAAAACACACCAAGTTATCTTCTTGGCGATCCGGTTCCTGAAAAGGAGAAAATCCGCAGAAAAAATAAATTGATGAAAATTCAACAGAGTATTTCGCACGAAAAAAATCTTTCACTCGTTGGAAAAGAGTTAAGAATTGTAGTTGAAGGTAGGGAAGGAGATTATTATATTGGCAGGAGTTATAGAGACGCTCCTGAAGTTGACGGAGAAGTTTTAATTCCCGTGGAAACTAAAAAATTGAAAGTGGGTACATTCTATAACGCACTAGTTTTTGATTGTAACGAGTATGATCTTTTTGCAAATGTCTAACGGCGGAAATATGAAAGCAATAATAGTTGTGTTGGTTTTTTTTGCGTCCTTACTAATGTTTGGACAAGTTGAAGAATCTTCCGAGACCTATAACAAGTTAGGTTTGCCAACATTTTATTTTGAACTACTGAATTATAAGGATGAAAAATCAGCGCTTACACGAGTTGATGCATTTGTACAAGTGCCGTTTAATTCACTGCAGTTTGTTAAAGAGGGTTCCGGATTTAAAGCGGAATATGCAGTTACGATTTCCGTGTATGACAAAGAAAAGGAAAATCTTCTGACTGAAAAGCTCTGGAACGAAAAAATATCTTTGCAAGAATTTGACGAAACACATTCACTTTCAAATTTTAATTTAAGCGTGAAATCTTTTATCCTCCGGCCGGGGGAGAATGTTTTTGTCATCTCCGTTGAAGATAAAGACTCCCGGAAGAAAAGTTCTTATGAAGCAAAGTTTACGGTAAGAGAGTTTGAACATCCGGTTGATATAAGCGATCTCTTGTTCATCCGGAACAAAACAGTGGTTAACGGCAAAGGAAAATCATTTCCAAATATTTCGAAAATTATTTCAACAGCACAGACAAAACTTTCTGTTTATGCAGAAGTATATGCAGATTCAGCAACGCTTGGATTATTAAATTATCAGATCACCTCTAAAGATAAAAAATTAATTCTTGAAAAAACTTCAGAAAAAGACTTGCACAGCGGGATCAATTACATCACACTTGAAACCGACAGCCTCAAGCTTCCCCTTGATAATTATACTTTTACGTTAACGGTTAGTGATATGAATTCTTCAAAAAAAGTATCGTCAAATAATACTTTCTTCGCACGGATTGAAGGAGTCCCGCCGAGTATCACGAATATAGATAAAGCGATCTCCCAGTTGATCTATTTAGCCACTACGAACGAACTTGATTCAATTAAAGAAGCAAAAAATTCCGCTGAAAAACTTGAGCGATTTCTGAATTTTTGGAAAGCAAAAGACCCGAATAAATCTACTCCGGAAAACGAGGCATTCAACGAGTATTACCGTCGAGTTGACTATGCTAACACTCATTTTTCACATTACACGGAAGGCTGGAAATCGGACATGGGAATGGTGTATATTATCCTAGGGGCACCTAATTCGGTTGACCGGCATCCGTTTGAATATGATTCGAAGCCGTACGAAATCTGGGAATATTATCAGATTAACAGGCAATTTGTTTTTGTTGATTACACCGGATTTGGTGATTACCGCTTAACTACACCCTTTTATGATGACATTAATCGGTACCGGTAAAAATATGATCCTTACAGTTACCATAAATCCATTGCTCGAAGTATGTTTAACTTATGATCATCTTTCAGTTGAAGCTGAAAATAGAAACGGTGAACTAACTTACAGTGCAGGTGGAAAAGGAATAAACGTAAGCCGCCAATTAAAATATTTGCAGACAAAAAGTTTTGGTTTTACTTTTGCCGGAGGCGCAAACGGCAAGATCTTTCGTTCTACTTTAGAGGCGGAAGAACTTTCATTTTCTTTTATACGAACGGAAAGTGAGACACGAATAGCCTCAATTATTGTTGATAAATCCGCTAAAAATGTTTCAACATATTTTCAAGAAAATAAAACGGTTACGAAATCAGAGGCTGATGAGTTTAAATCGAAACTCGAAAAGATGATCCAGAATTGCGAGATTGTTGTTTTTTCCGGCTCTTCTCCTTCAACGGAAGCGGATGATATCTTTCCTTATGGTATTTCCCTGGCAAATAAATATGATAAGATTTCAGTGCTGGATACTTACGGAACGCATCTTGCCGGATGTATTAATGCCTCTCCGACAATTCTTCACAACAATGTTGATGAACTTGAAAAGTCATTGCATGTAAAATTAAATTCTGAAAAAGAAAAATTAAACTTCCTCGATCATCTTTATCAAAAAGGAATAAAACAGGCATTCATCACCAATGATGGACATCCGGTTTATGCCTCGAACTTTGATTATCATTTTAAAATACTTCCACCGGAAGTAAAGGCTGTTCATTCAACCGGCAGCGGCGATGCTTTCGTTGCGGGAATAGTATTCGGTTGGCACAATGATTTTGTTTTTGAAGAGTCTTGTAAATTAGCAGCTGCACTTGGTGCGGGTAACGCGGCAAAGCTTGATGTTTGTGCAGTAAGCATTGCCGAAGTTTCCGAACTGCAGAAACAAGTCATATTTAAACCGGTTGGCAAAAAAATAAAATTGTTAGATGACTCACCGCAGTAATTCAATACTCTTCTTTTTCTTTTTCTCTGTTTTACTGCTTCCGCAAACGACGCCGAAAATTCTCTTTTACGGCAACAAGGCTATTCCTGTAAAAATATTGATGGAAGAACTCTCTTCTCTTAAAATAAATTTTTCTAACGACAGCAGTAAACAAACTATAGAAAATAAGCTGCTGCATGTATATAGCGATGCAGGATATTTTCACTCCCGGCTTGACAGCATGAATACGACTCAGGGTGAAGATAGTTTGTCTAATGAAATTCATTTGTTCGTAACCGAAGGAACACCAACCAATATTCATAGAATTGTGCTAGGTGGAATAGATTCTCTTAATGATGAAAATATTTTGAGGGAAGCGGAATATCTGGAAGGCACAATCTTTGCCAATCAAACCATAGAAAGCTTCATCGAGCAAATATTTAATACCTTGGACGAAGAAGGTTTTCCTTTTGCAAAAATAAAAATCGAGTCGGTTTCTTTTTTTACCGATTCATCCTCAGATAATTATTGTGCCGACATCTATCTTTCGCTTAATAAGGAGAAGAAAGGAAAAATTGATCGAATTGTTATAACCGGGAATAGCAAAACAAAAGATTATGTCATCCTTCGCGAACTTGGTTTGCAGTATCATGAAAACTATTCTCAAACAAAGATTAACGAGATACCAAAGAGATTAAACCGTCTTCGCTTTTTTGATCCGGTAGCAGAACCGCAATTTTTTCTTTCACAGAAAGATGAAGGCATTCTTCAAATTGATGTAAAAGAAAAAGAGACAAATAACTTTGATGGAATTATCGGGTATCTTCCCGGCGACACAAAAACCGGGAGCGGATATTTTTCCGGTCTGGTAAATGTAAGTTTGCGCAATCTTTTCGGCACCGGCAGAGCTGCTGCATTCCGCTGGCAGAAAATTGATCGTCTCTCGCAGGAACTTGAATTAAAATATTTCGAGCCGTGGTTATTTGATTTTCCTTTTCATCTTAATATAGGATTATTTCAGAAGAAACAAGACAGCTCGTTTGTACAGCGTAAATACAGCATCGCGCTGGACTATACTGCCACAAGTAACATCACCGTTTCGGGAACCTTCGATTATGAAAAAGTTATTCCATCGCTTAACGATTACGGCTTTATCTCGGTTTTTGATGCGACATTAATCTCTACCGGACTTACTCTTAAATATGATTCGCGTGACGATCCGTATTCGCCGACCGGAGGACTGTTTTTTTCTAATGCGTATGTCTACACAAGAAAAAAGATCAATGGACCGGCGCAGCTTATTAACTCTTCAACGGAAACGAAAGTAACACATCAAAAAATTATTGCAGACTTTAATATTTATTACGAGCTTTTTAAACGTCAAGTGGTTGCTCTCGGATTACATGGAAGGGAACTGCAAGGTCCGGAGGTTGAAATCTCAGATATGTTTTTACTGGGTGGAACAAATTCACTCCGTGGTTACCGCGAAAATCAATTTTTAGCTTCACGCATTGCATGGACGAATCTTGAATATCGTCTTCTTTTAACAAAACGGACTTTTGCCTTTGCCTTTTTTGATGCCGGATATTTTTTGCAAAGAGAAAATATTGAACTCCATATTCAAAAATCTTCCGGAACAAAGATCGGCTATGGAATTGGTCTGCATGTAGAAACCGGACTTGGTATTTTAAATGTTAACTTTGCATTTGCGAAAGGAGATTCTTTCAGCGAAGGGAAAATTCACTTTGGTATTTTGAATGAATTTTAATTCAAAGTAAGAGGTCATTATTAAAATGTTGAAGATCATTCGTCCCGGGAATACTGCAATAACTTTTTTTACCGTTATTGTTTCAGGATTTATTTGTTCGGGAAATAAGAGGGTTACCTTTGGGGTGCTCATTGCTGCAATTGCGGCAGCATTTATTACTGCCTCTGCAAACATTATTAATGACTATTATGATATAGAAATTGACCGCATCAATCGACCGGAGAGAATGTTGGCTAGTGGTAAAATGAAAAAGCGAACAGCTCTTACTTTTTATTTCTTTTCAATTCTGGGTGGAGTAGCATTATCATTTCTTATGAATAGTTCAGCAAGGATTATCCTTTTGGGTTCAATAATATTGACGTTTCTCTATTCATATAACCTTAAGAAAATCCCCTTATTGGGAAACACACTTGTTGCATTTCTAACGGGATTGGCATTTCTTTTCGGAGGTATTGCATTTGGGAATGTTCGCCCTGCCGTATTTCCCTTTATTTTTGCTTTCACCATTAATTTTATGAGAGAGGTCGTTAAAGATATGGAAGACGTTGAAGGAGACACAAGCGCAAAGGTTTTTACGTTTCCGGTGAAATATGGATATGAAAAAACGAAGACACTTCTTTATCTCTTTGCTCTTATTCTTGTGATTGCAATGTTCATTCCGTTTCTTCTGAAAATTTATAACGCAAAATATTTACTTATCATTGCGTTTGCTGTAGTTCCGATGCTTATGTATAGTATGCAAATTGTTCACAAAAAAAACGACAAAGCCTCCTTTGGTAGAGTTAGTCTGCTTCTTAAATTACAAATGATTTTTGGTTTGCTCGCAATCTTTTTAGGTGCATGAAAAAATTTGATGATACTTTCCGTACCGATGCAATTCAATTAATTGCCGGGGTTGACGAAGCCGGGCGTGGTCCGTTGGCGGGTCCTGTTGTTGCCGCTGCTGTTGTTTTCCATCCTTCAACGTTTATCGCCGGTGTAAACGATTCAAAAAAACTTTCCGCAGCAATGCGCGAAAAACTATTCACGCTGATTACCGAACAAGCACTCTCCTTCGCGTACGAAATTATTCCCCATACTACTATTAATGAAATAAATATTTTGCAAGCCTCATTGCTTGCAATGAAAAAGTCGGTTGAAAAATTAACGTTGACCCCTCATCTCATTTTAATTGACGGGAACAAGACCTTTTCAAGTGAAGTTTCACGAAAAGCTATTGTAAAAGGAGATGCAAAGTCATTCTCTATTGCAGCCGCATCAATTATAGCAAAAGTAGTGCGTGATGAATTTATGACAAAGCTTTCAACTGAATTCCCCGAATACGGCTGGGATAAAAACAAAGGGTACGGAACCGCCGGACATATTTTTGCAATTAGAAAATTCGGTGCAACAAAGTATCATCGTAAAACTTTTTTAAAAAATATTCTAAGCGGAGAACAACTTGCACTCCTCGACTAAAGAAAAAGGGAAAGAAGGAGAAGAGCTTGCGGTCTCTTTTCTTGTTGAAAAGGGTTTTGAGATTGTTGAACGCAATTACCGGTATGGCAAAGGTGAATTGGACATTATCGCAAGGGAAAAAGATTTTCTTGTCTTTGTTGAAGTAAAATCGCGTGAAAGTTTAGAATATGGTTTGCCGGAAGAAGCCGTGACAAAAAGAAAAATGGCGCAAATCCGAAAGATTGCCGAAGCGTATCTTGCGGAAAAGGGCATTACGGATGAAAATATCAGGTTTGATGTTGTAGCAATTTTGTTCTTGAATAAAGAAGTTACTATCACCCATTACGAGAATGCTTTTTAAGCTTTTTGATGGACGGGTTTCTTGAATTAACATTTTTTGTTATTTTTATTTTAACAAAAGAAAAGAATCTAACGTAATTGTATTTCCTCATTGAAAAATAAATCAAAAAAACATAGCGCGGCATATAAAAGTTTTACCGGATTCCTTTTCGGGATCGGGGAGTTATTCGAGTTTTCCCTCCGCTTTCTAAAAAATGTCTTCCTTCCTCCATATGAATTTCACGAAATTAAAAAACATATGGATGAACTCGGCGTGAAAACACTCCCTATTGTAAGCGTAACGGGATTCATCATCGGTGTTGTACTGGCATTGCAAAGCCAGCCGATCATGGCGCGGTTTGGGGCAGAATCTTTTTTACCGGCGATGGTTTCGCTTTCGGTGGTGCGGGAGTTGGGGCCTGTAATCACCGCATTAATTTTTGCGGGAAGAGTAAGCTCCGGCATTGGCGCAGAACTTGGTTCAATGCGCGTTACAGAACAGATTGACGCAATGGAAGTTTCCGCAATTGACCCCTTCCGCTTTTTGGTTGTTACGCGGGTTATTGCATGTTCATTGATCTTACCGGTGCTGACGTTGTATGTGGTGTTCCTTGCAATATTCGGCGGCTATCTCGCGATGATCTTATCACAGAGCATGTCGTTACAACTCTATGTAGTTTCTGTTGTTGATGCAATAAAGTTTGGCGATATCATTCCCGGTATCGGGAAAACATTTTTCTTCGGATTTATTGTTGGTATTGTTGGAGCATTTAAAGGCTACAACGCCGATAAAGGAACCGAAGGAGTTGGCAAAGCTTCAACTACTTCTGTTGTGCTTGCTTCCTTATTAATTTTGATAACCGATACCGTTTTAGTGAAAATTACGTTGTGGATATGGCCGACCTAGAAATGGTAAAAATATCGCACCTCTCAAAAGCGTTTGATGACTTTGTTGTCCTTGATGATGTTTCGCTTTCGGTAAAGCATGGAGAAAATCTTGTGGTATTCGGAAAAAGCGGAACGGGAAAGAGCGTTCTATTAAAATGTATGGTGAAACTTTTAGTGCCGGATGAAGGAGAAGTATTTATTGAAGGAAAAAATGTTCACACCCTTTCGAACAATGAATTGAAAGAACTTAGAAAAAATCTCGGGTTTTTATTTCAAAGCGCAGCGTTGTATGATTCCATGTCGGTAAAAGAAAATCTTGCTTTTCCGCTGATACGTAATTTTTCTTTTACAAAGAATGAAGTTGAAGCGAAAGTGAAACGTGCTCTGGAAATGGTTTCGCTCGAACACGCAATCGATAAAATGCCTTCGGAACTTTCCGGCGGTATGCGTAAACGTATCGGGCTTGCCCGTTCAATTATTACCGAACCGAAATTAATGTTGTACGATGAACCGACTACCGGGCTTGACCCGATTACAACGAAAGAAATTAGCCGGTTGATAAGAGATTTACAAAATGAATTAGAAATGACCTCTATCATTATTACGCACGATTTAGCCTGTGCGCAGATCATTTCAGATAGAGCAGTCGTTTTAGAAGCAGGAAAAATTAAATATGAAGGAAGCTTGAAGGAGTTAACCGCCTCAACCGATCCTTTTTTGCATGACTTTTTCACAAGTGATATAAAAGAAGAGTAACGGAGTTTTTATGGAATCAAAAGGTAGTACTATCCGGCTGGGAATATTTATTCTCATCGGCGCAATACTTTTTCTTGTGGCGGTTTTTTTATTGGGGAACAAGCAATCACTTTTTGCTTCTACCTTTGAAGTGAAGGCATATTTTTCAACTATTGAAGGATTGCGTAAAGGAGCCCCGGTACGGCTTAGCGGTATTGAAGTAGGGACTGTTAACGACTTACGAATAACGAGCGACTCCACTGCAAAAGTTGAAGTAACGCTTAGCTTGGTCTCAGACATCAGATCATTTGTTAAAGAAGATATGCGCGCTACCATTGAAACCGAAGGATTGGTGGGAAACAAAGTAGTTGTTTTACATGTAGGTTCAGTTGCTTCCAAGCCGGTTGAAAACGGAGGAACCATTCTCGCTGATGATCCTTTAAATTTTGGCGCCCTGGTGGAAGAAGCAAAAGGAACACTGGAGTATACAAAGGATATGGCTAGAAATCTTGCTGAGATTGTAGCAAAAGTAAATAACGGTTCCGGCTCTATCGGCAAACTGGTAAACAACAATGATCTTTATAACAACACTAATAGACTGATCGTTACTGCGGATAAAAGCCTCGGGGCAATCTCTTTTAAAATGGATACGCTTGCCAACGTAATAAATACTTTGGGTTCGGATGTACAATCGGTTATACATAATGTTGACCATACTGTAAAAGGAATTGACGATCTGGTTAAAAATGTTCAAGACGGACAAGGGGTTCTGGGAAAGATGCTTTCGGATAAATCACCTCTCGACTCTTCAATCACAGAGGTTTTCTCTAATCTTATTAAAATTACTAATGAGACCAAATTAGGAACCGAACGGTTTGCTGAAGATATGGAAGCGTTAAAATATAATTGGTTGTTTAAGAGTTATTTTGAACAGCGCGGTATGTTTGACAAACCCGGCTATGAACAGAAGTTGGATAAATTTTTAGAGGATATAAACAGTCGCATAAAGATTCTTGACGACCGAATTAAAAAGCTTAACAGCATGATGAACGAGAAACCCCCGGTAACGAAATAAATTGGAGTTATATAGGTAGTAAAAATATTCTACAAAGAGATATCTACTATTATTACAGAAAATCAGAAACGAGTGGGTACGGAGACTACCAGCGGGGTTATAGAAGCGATATTTATTTTGTGATTAACCTTTGTTCATCAAGCAAGTAGAGAGTCTATTCAAAAATTAAATCAGGACATCTGTTTGAACAATGTTTCATACTTTGGATAAATGGTTTTTATATCAAATCTCTGAAGATTATGAAAATTAATTTCCCCCATTTCTCTTTTTTGTGTAAGAGTAAGTCTCTGAAATTTATTTAATGCCCTTGTTACCTCATCAACATTATTTGAAAACTTAATTGCTCCCTTGGGGTCTACCACTTCATTAAAAACTTCCAGATTTGAACAAAGAATTGGTTTATAATAATTTGACGCTTCCAGTAAAACAATACCGAAAGCTTCAAAGTCAGAAGGAAGTATTAATGCCGAGCATTTTTTTAGTAGCGACTCTTTTTCTATCTCATCTACATAACCAAGGAAAAAGATATCTTTATTTTCTTTAAAATGTTTAAGCTCTTTGGGTAAATCATTAACATCAATCGTAAGTTTTAGTTTTAAATCATCATACTTAGCTTGCTCAAAGGCTTGTAACAATAGGTCAATGCGTTTGTTCTTTTCAAAACGACCTAAGTACAAAAGATATTTATCATCAACGATGTCTTCTTGATTTACTTTTTTTGGCATGAATGAATGAGGAATGACGTGAGTTCTCCCTTCTATCGTTGGGTTTAACTTTACCCAATAGTTCTTTTCAACTTCGGTAAAACAGACGATAGCATCTGAAAAATTGAGTCCATTTTTAACTATAGTTTTCTCTATAATGCTTTTTATGAGTTTATTTTTATTAGTATGGAAAGTAAAATGAGGAGTTAATACTGTCTTCACTCCATTATTTTTAGCCCAGCGAATTGCATAATCGCTAAAAAATCTCCCAATCTGATTAACACTAATGAGATCATATTTATTTGAAAGATACGTATGAATTGAAGGAGTAAAGTTGTAAGGAGTAAATTGTTTAACGAATCTGACATTTGATTTTGTTTTCGATTTATCAAATTTACCCGTATTAAAATCAGTTGCAATTAAATCATACTTGATATTCAATGCATCATACATACGAAAACGATCTGAAAGAAATTTTTCCAGTCCACCAACAGATGGATAAAAGGAGCGGGCAATTTCAAGAATGAACATTAAGGTTAATCTTTTTTTAACAAAGTAAGAATTGAAGCATAAACTACGTCTGTCTGAATATCGGCGACACATTTTTGAACATGATATTTGCACTTCCATTCACACAAAAAATATTCACATCCGGCAGACAAGTACTTAATATTTTCAGATATAAAAGGGGCTGGTAAAAACTTGCCATGCATTCCTCCTCCTATAATCGCAACTGTCGGGATATTTAATCTCAAGGCAATATGAGTTAACCCTGAGTCTAATCCAATAAAAAGAGTTGCCAAATTTAACAAGGTTGGAATTTCATGCAACTTTAATTTACCAGCAAGTACTACAACCTCATTATTTGAAACATTAAATAGTTCTAATTTTCTTTTTTGAGATTTTGAACCAAGGAGAATAATTTTAAACCCATCATTTATTAATAAACCAATTAATGGGTTATATTTTTCAATAGGCCAATCTCTATTCAGTTCAGAAGAATATGGAGCAACGACAATTAATTTTTCTTTTTGCGTGATTGGTTCAACTATTCTTCTATTTAAGTTATTTAAATCGAAAAATAAATTATTCCCCCTGGAGGTAAAAGATAGAACGGGACTTTTAACCAAATAATTCAAGACAGTAAAGTGTTTTTCATACTCATTAATATGATCTTTCCCGATGATTTCTTTGTATAAGGAATCCATTCTTTTACCAAATATTTTTTTGAGATATTTCCAGTCGGAATTTAGAGCAAGGGTCTCTTCCGCCCCGCTTAGGATAGCCATTTCATCGTTCAAGATTCCTCGTGCAGCAGTTAGATTAAAACAATATCTGAAGCCAACACTCCGAAGTTTTATTAATAGTTTAATTTTGTAGAAAATGTTCCATTTATATTTTCGATAATTATAGAATTCAATTAAAAATTTCCCATGATAAGCAACAAATAACTCTTGATAGTCATCTTTGACTAGAAGTATAATTTTAGTGTATTCTCGGAAAAGAAATTCTTCGTTGTCAAATAAAATCGATGAAACAATTAAGTCGCCTATTTGTCCACTGTTAATGAATAAAATAGATTTACCACTAGAGTAATTTTTTTTTGGAAGAATTATTTTTAGTAAACTAAAAATAGAATAAGCTATTAAATTATTTAGATAGGTAAATAAAATCGGTTTAGTCATAGAAATTTTGGTTTCTTAAAATTTGGGAAATGGAACCGATCGATTAAAGGATGATTTCCATACTCATATAATTTTTGAATTTCTTTCCGTAATGGATTCCTTTTTGCAAGGGTAGTCCTAAAATTTAAGATAATGAAATGATTTGCTTTTAAAAAGTAATAGATATAAGAAAATTTTGCAGCAACAATCAGTCTATTTATAATCCATTTTGTGTGATAATAAAAAACATATTTGTAATCAAAATGAATTATAAGAAAAGTAGAAAAACTAATGAAGTGCTGGTAGTATCGAAAACCGGAGGTTAATGGATTATCGAGTCCAATTTTTCTACTTGTTGGTGTTTGTAAATGAAAAACTATTGCCGTCTTAGCAAAGATAATTTTAAAGTCAGCGTTATAACATCTTGCTGTAAAATCAAGCTCATGGTTATAAATAAAAATAAGTTCGCTAAAAAATCCGATAGTGGATAATAGTTTCATAGATATCAATGCACCACATCCAACGAACATTTTGGGTGGTTGAGTTATAAAAGAAGTTTCAATAGTGTTGTATCTAAGATTAAATATTTCAAATGCAACGATACCGATCCGCTCTTCACCTTTAGCAATTATTATACCCGTTTGGATTGTGTTATAGTCTGGATAAGCATCATCATCCAACACCAGCACATATTCCCCCTTCGCAATTTTGAACCCTTCGTTCCACCCGGCTATCCCGATATTTTTTTGCATCCTTATAAGAATAACAGTCGGAAATTCGTTTATTACCATTTCAGGACTGCCATCAGAAGAGGCATTATCAACAACTATTACTTCAATGTTTTTATAGTCTTGTTCATAAACTTTTGTTAGGGTATTACGCAGTTCATCCTTCCGGTTAAAGGAAAGAATGTTAACCGTAACCAACGGAGATATTTCACTTTGGTTGGTCACTAAACCATTTTCGGTAACTTCCACCTTTTCACAATCCTTTTTTCAATTCTTCAATTTGTTTCATAAACTCAGGCACTTTATAAACGGGAATATCCTTAGTAAGTTGAGAAAAATCAGTTATTTTAACTTTCATTAACTGCATTAGCGACGGGTAATTTGTCGGGTCGTCATTTTTATCCGGCTCCCATTCAAATAAATCGTTTGGCGTGCAGTTTAACCATTTGCAAAAATCTTCAATTTGATATGCCATAAGATTTTTAGCGATATTATTTACAATTCTATATGCCGTATCTTTCTGGTATCATTTGCTAACGAGAAATTGCACAGGATAATTTATTCCCCGTAATTGAAATAATCTATTAAGGTTATATTTTAGCATAAAAAACCTCTAAAAAACGTTAAAAAAAGGACTTTATAAGCAATAAATAATGAATTATTTTGAATAATGCTAGTATTTCATCGAACTAAATTAAAATCTATTTGAATTAGATTACAATTAATTTGAATTAGATTACAATTAATTTGAATTAGATTATAAATAATTTGAATTAGATTACAATTCATTTGAATTTCGTTATAACTAATTTGAATCATGTTACGGTTTATTTGAAAGATTTTATTGTTTTGTTAAAATAATTTCAAATATGAATGAATATCATTTAGGCAAAGAGAATTATTCTTTTTATAATAAATTCTGGTTTAACCTGGTTAGATGAATTGCATTCGCTACCACCTGATCCATATTATAATATTGATACTCAGCTAATCTTCCGCAAAAGATTACGTTTCTTAAAGTACCGCTCATTGCCCGATATTTCAGAAATAATTCCCGGTTTTGCTCTGTTGGAATAGGATAATAGGGCTCTCCATCTTTTAAGGAAAATTCCTTGCTTATCGTTGTTCCGGCTGCATCTTGTAATGTTAGATATTTGTATTCCGTTACTCGCGTATATTCTTCTTTCATATCAACAAAATTAACTTGTCCGGTGCTTTGATAGTTTTGTTTTTCGTAATAGTCATATTCAAATCTAATCGAACGGTAAGGAAGTTTTCCGAATTGATAATCGAAGAACGCATCAATCGGTCCGGTATAAACCAATTTATCAAACTTAATTTCATTCATTAAGTTTTTATAATCTGTGTCTAATGCAATTTCAATGTTTTTATGAGAAAGCATTTTCTCAAACATTTTTGTATAACCTTCTTTCGGCATAAATTGATATTTATCCGAAAAGTAACGGCAATCATCAGTACTCCTCACCGGAATTCTTCCGCAAACAGACGGTGATAATTCATTTGGAAAAAGATTCCATTGTTTCTTCGTATAATTCTTGAAGAACGCTTCAAACAACTCTCTTCCTACTTGATTAACAGTTATATCTTCTGAATTCAGAATAGGAAATCTTTTTTCAATCTTTGTTGATAAAAATCGCTTTACTTCTTCTTCGGTTTCTAAATTTAGGCCAAAGAATTTATTGATTGTTATTCTGTTTATTGGAATTGGAAAAAGCTCACCTTGATAATTTGCGAGTACTTTATGTTCGTAAAATCTCCATTCAGTAAACTTTGAGAGATAATCAAAAACTTCTTTACTGTTGGTATGGAAAATATGGGGACCATACTTATGGATAAGTATTCCGTGTTCATCATATTCATCATAAGCGTTCCCGCCAATATGGTTGCGCTTCTCAACAATCAAAACTTTTTTGTTCGATTGGGAAGCTAACCGTTCCGCCATTACAGCGCCTGCAAAACCGGCGCCGACAATTAAGTAGTCATACTTCATGCAAATTCTTTTTTCTGAAGTAAAAATAAATCATTCCCAGCGTCACAAATATTTCTGTTGCCAGTATGGAGAATGCAGAGCCGATTGAACCATGCAATGGAACGAATAAAAAAGAGAGAACTATACTTATTGCACTTCCCAAAATAATTACTGCGGTAAATTCTTTTTTCTTCCCGAAGTTTAACAATCCTTGAATACCAAACATGTTGCTCAAATAGATAATAAATGGAAGAAGAGCGATAATTTGTAAAACATAAATTGATTTTGAGTAGTTATTTCCTGCAAGCAATAAAACTAACGGTTGTGCAAAAAAGAAAATTACAATTCCTGCAACTAGGAGAACTCCTCCACCAAGCAAAGTGAATTTCATAAGAAGTTGTCTTGATTTATTTTCATCGTTCTGCGCAAGAAAAGCAATTCGGGGATAAAGAGCTTGACTGATTGGGCTAGCCAAAGATTGAGTCCCTAAACGAATTTTATCTGCCGCTGCAAAATATCCCACTTCAGCATGATTTGACAAAAGTCCAAGTAAAAAAATATTTGTAGTTGTATAAAGACTGATTGAAGCGCTGGAGATAAATAATAAATACGATTCCTTTAATTGAAAAAAAATTTCCTTCATCGATGGAAAGAGAAATCGCACCTCATAATATTTCTTCATCATTCCGGTTAAGACAATTGCGTTGAACACAAAACTTAAACCTATCAACATTACATAAGTTCCATCGTCAGTTTTGGATTTAATAAAAATGAAAATTGCAATTATCATTAATATTTTTGAAATAGTGGAGACGGCAACAAGCTGTTTCATTTCTTCTAATCCTTGAAAAAACCAAACCGGTGTGAATGTGGTTCCAAGTACAATGAGAAAAGAAAAAAAGAATAATTCCTTTTCGACGGAAAATTTTGGAATAAAAGTGACCAAGACCCAAAATGTAATAAAACAAAGGAGCAGCAGAAGAATTTTAATTGAATAAACTGCCGAGGCAATTATAGACAATCGCTCTTTTTCATTTCTGCAGATTGAAATTTGTTGTGTTGCGGAAAAATTGAAACCAAAATCAGTGATCATAGAAAAGTAGGCAACAAAAGCTGTCACAAAATTAACTAATCCGAATTTTTCCGGTCCGAATACGCGCACTAGGTAAGGGAAAGTGATAAGAGGTAAGAGATTATTTAGGAGTTGAAGAAATGAAAGTGAAACTACATTTTGGAACAACTTTGACTTTAAAGAGAATTTGAAAAAATCTCCTCTCACTTTCTCACCAACCACACTTCCGGATTTTGATGATCGCGTTGTTTCCATATTTCAAAATGTAATACTCTTCCTTCAATGCTTTCGGAAATATCGCCAAGGGTTTCGCCATAACTTACTTTACTTCCTTCGTGCACAGATATTTGACCAAGGTGTCCATAGACGGTTCTATATCCTTCACTATGAGTAACAATAACAACACTGCCATATCCCGGCAGCCATTCTATTGCTGAAACAATTCCTTCTCCCACACATCTAACTTGTAGGTCGCTTGAGGTTTTAATATCAATTCCATAATTCAAGGTCACGGTCTTAAGTTTTTCATTTTTGTCTTCGCCGAATTTACGAATGATTGCGCCTCGCGAAACCGGCCAGAGCATTCTTCCTCTCATGGCGGAAAAAGATTTGAAATTTCCAGTCTCAAAATCTTCGGAAGGAAAATCTTCCATTTCGTTTTTGGATAATGAGGTGTTCGGTCTTTCTGTGTTGTTATTTTCTTTGAGAGATTCGCGTTTCCTTTTTTCGGCTAATTTTCTTGCAAGTTCTTTTTTGCGTAACTCCTCTCGCTCTACTAATTTGGCAACGAGATTTCTGATTGCTATTTCAGCTTGTTTTTTATTTGCTAACTCTTTTGCGACTGCCGACTTATCATTTTTGAATTTCTTTAAAACATTTTTCTCCTCGGCAAGTTTCTTCTGAAGAAGTAATTCCTCGGAAGATTTCTGATCGAGCAGATTTTCTTTTATCTTTTTTTCGTTTTCTACCGAAGAAATGTTTGTGGCAATCTGAAGTGAATTCTCTTTTATTTGTAGCAAATCTTTTTTTCTACTGTTGGAGAATTGCTGTAAGTATTTATAACGCGCCAAGGCTTGCTGGAGTGATGCCGCATCAAAGAGATAAATAAATTCATTCCGGTAAATACCTTTGTAAATAGCGGAGGCATACCTGGCATAATTTTCTTTTAACGCTTTTGTTTTTTGTTGGAGCGTTTCGATTTGTAATTGAAGCAAATCAATCTGTTCCAGCTTTTCATCAATTTGAATTTTGTAAGAAATAATAAGTTTGTTGAGGAGGTAATTTTGTTTGTTGAATTTTTCGACGACTGAATAAGATTTTTTTTCACGTTTCGAAATATCGGAAATCTCTTTTTCAAGAGATTGAATTTCCATTTTCAGGCTGTTCAGCTCTTGTTTCTTTTTAGATATTTCTTTTTGCTGCGGGAGAGCAACTGAAAAAAAAATTAGCGCAAAAAAAAAATACTTTTTGACCATCACCATTTAATTATAGTTGCGTCGGGTGGAAATTTAAAATCAATCTGAATGTCCTTCTTGTTTGCTGAAAAACTCTTATAATCAATTTGAAAATATTGATTCTCATTTTTATTTGATATTGCAATATTCTTTGGCGTTGCAACATTTTCCGTGAGCGAAAAATTAGTGTACTCTCCGAGTAACAATTCTTTTCCTTTAGTGGACTTCAACGTGTATTTGGTAATGCCGAGATTTCTAATGTCAATTGCGTATGTCGAAACTGTATTTTGAAGCGAGTCGTTATAAGTCACAACATATTTATCATCTTGCACCTGGTATGCATCGGGATCTTTATAAAGCCGATCAGTCAAATTAACAGCACCAATTATTGCATCAAGTAAATCTGAAAATGAGATGTCAATTCGTAAAATATTACGTAACACATCATCATTTGTTTCACCCATATATACGGTATTTGAAAGTGCTTCGTAAAATGTAAAATTTCTTTTTGTAACCAATGCTTGCGCAAGCTCAATCCCAAACGGTCCCATAATGGTCAGGTAAATTGAGTCGGGTTTAATCATCACCACATCGAATGAAGCAGAGTTGTTGAAGTCCGGCGTTTTTATTGTGAGAGTTCCGCTTCCCTCAAACGAGCGAATTTTTCTTCTGTTGGCTTCAAGGCGTTTCACCAAACGGTCAGCCGGCAAAATTTCTACGGTTTCCGATGTAGTAGTAGATGTAGAACATCCATAAAAGAAAGAAACTAAAATTGAAGCTAAAACAAATGTAAGCAAGAAGAATTTTATTTTCAAAGGGCACCTCGTTCAATTTTTGTTTCCAATCCACCGATGGTCTTATCAAGTTCAAAAGCTTTCTTCCATGATGAAATAGCTTCATTCTTCTTGCCAAGTTTGAACAATACATCTCCGTAATGATCGAGAATTACACCTTTATCCCCACCGGCTTGCAGAGCTTCGGCAATATATTTTTTTGCATTCTCATAATCACCAAGTTGATAATAAACCCAGCCGAAAGTATCAAGATATGAAGAATTTTTCGGTTCGGCAGTTATGGCAATTTTTGCCATTGCAAGAGCTTCGTCTAATCTTATTGCCCGTTTGGAAAGGGAATAGGCGTAGTTGTTGTTGATAAGCGCGTTATCCGGACTGCTTTTTAATGCAAGCGAATAAACGCTATCGCATTGAGCCCAGGCTTCCTGTCCGTCATAAATTAATCCGAGCGTTCCAAGTAGGTCCACATTTCCCGGATCAAGTTTTATCGCTTTATTGATAACGGAAATAGCTTTGTCGTTTTCTTTTAGTTGACTAAGCGTGTAACCATAAGATGAAAGGGCGTTGATATCATTCCCGTTCAATTCAACCGCTTTGCTTAAGTAAAGCTTTGCGCTGTCCTGTTTATCAAGTTGAGCGAAAGATACACCGAGTAAAAGATTAATCGTAAAATCTTCCGGGAATTTATTAATAGCATTTGAAAGAACCTTAACGGTTTCATTATATTTTTTATTATCGAAGTAAAGTCCGCCGAGACGAATCCAACCCTCCGGGTGCCATGGCGCTAATTCAATAACAAGATTATAATATAAGGTTGCAAGAGAATCATTTTTTTCAACCGTGGCAATTGCTCCGAGATGTAATTTCACCTGCCAATCAGTTGTGTCTTTGTCGATGGTCATGAAAAGTTTTTTTGCGATCGGCAATAGGGTTGAGTCTTTAAACGAATTTTGAAAGTAACTTGCCCCAATACTAATCTTCGTTGCTAAAGGAACATTTTTCTGCTCGAGTATAAATTGATATTCTTCCGAAGCTTTTGCCAAACTATCTTGCTGCACATAAATTCTTGCTTTTGTTTCATGGGCTTCCAAGTCGTCCGGATAAGAACGAAGTACATCATCGACCTGTAGCAATGCTTTCGCGTAGTTTTTTGTGCGGAGGTAAAAATCGACAATTACTTTTTGCAGTTCTTTATTTGCCGGATCAATTTCAGAAAGAGATTCAAGCGTCTCAACAGCTTTTTCATTTTCTCCCAACCGTTCATAGAGATCAGCAACACGTGTTAAGACTGTCCACTCATTCCCGATAAGTGTTGTAACTTTTTGGTATACTTCAATTGCTTGTTTGGGCTTGTTGGGTTCATATAACCGGGCAAGTTTGTAGTATGCGTTTATGTTAGTCGAATCCAGCGATATTACTTTTTCTAAGACGGCAATCGCTTCATCATTTTGTTTTGCCGAGGAAAATATTTCTTCTTGCAGCATTAAGTATTCAACGTTTCCAGGTTCAATGCCAACTGCTTTAGTGATATTCTGGAGAGCAAATGAAAGTTTGCCGAGGAAAAAATAATCTTTGGCTATTGCATAATAAATTCCGGCAGAAGGGTCTATTTGCACCGCCTCCTGATATTCCAGGATTGCCGCGGCAAAATCGCCTTTTGCGTCTGCGTTAGTACCGTTTAGAAAAAGATCAAGCGCTTTTCTTTTCGTATCGGATTTAAGGATCTTTTGTTGTGGTCCGTCTTCAGTCTCTTTTGTGGTTTTAACTGAAGAAGAACAACCAAAAAATCCAAGAATTAAAAGTGTGAAAAAAACTATTCTCATTAAGTATTCTTTTAGATTAAAGTGTAACACCATTCCTTGTAGATACCACCGTTCTCCGTATCTCTTCATCAAGAATGATTTTTTTTTTATCTTGGTTATAAATTATTTTAGAATCAAAATTTTCATGGTAAAGATACATAAAAATGATTGAAAAATTTGACATCGGATTAGCCTATGTTTGGGAATTTGACGAAGAATTTATCCATAAGTTTGAAGAAATTTTTCATGCTGATAACTTGACAACTTTTATTGTAGGGTATCATAATGTTGAAGAGGTGAGGGAAAGGATTAAAGAAAGAGAACTTCATTTCAATTTTTATTTTGATAGAGCCTGGGATGTTGAAGATTCGTTTGAAACCCTTGGACATCTGCTAGTGAGACGCAAAACATTGCTCTTCAACCCATACAAAAAAGTTTTGCACGCGATAGATAAAGCAACAATGCATCTTGAGTTAATTACTGCCGGGATAAATGTTCCTTATTCTATTATCATACCCCCGGTATCAGAGACTGAAGAACTGTATATTTCGCTAAACAATTTGGCAATTTTAGGTCGCCCCTTTATTATCAAGCCATGTAATATAACCGGTGGAGGTATTGGGGTGGTTACCGGTGCAGAAACGCTTAGTGATGTTCTGTATGAAAGAAAATTTAACCATAAGGATAAATATCTTTTACAGGAAAAAATTTACCCGGTGCTGCTTGAGGGAAGGCGGGCATGGTTTAGAGTGTTTTATGCGTTCGGAAAAATCATTCCCACCTGGTGGGATGATCTGACCCATAGGTATGAGATTTTGACTCATGAGGAAATTACCAAGTTCAACTTGAGAAAACTTTTTCAGATCACCCGCACAATTAATAAAACTGTCGAACTCGATTTTTTTTCAACAGAAATCGTGCTCACAGCTCAACAAAAATTTATTGTCATTGATTATGTTAACGATCAATGTGATTTGCGGTTTCAGTCCGCGCATCCTGACGGGGTCCCGGATGCGATCATTTCGGCAATAATTCACGCGGCAAAGAACGAAGTTATAAAGCTAAAGAAAAAATTAAAGATATAAAGTAATGTCAAAAGTTGAGATATATTTTGCGGCGGGGGTAATCGTAACCCTAATTGGTGTGCTAGTTCATCAGTATATTTTTTCAATCTATGAAGTAGAGTATAAAATATCCTCTAGAGTTCTCTATCTTCAATCTGATACAAAGATTATGATTGAAGCGGTTCCAATAAACAGTTTTGGTTTCAGAACTCCTTTCCGAAATAGTTATGCGAAATTTTCCATTACCGAAGGGAAAGACCTTATTGAAATCGTTGAAAATAATTATGATAAAGGGATTTTGATCATTCGTGCGAAGAATGAACCCGGGACGGTTACTATTCGGGTGAAATCTAAATACTCACTTCTGCCCACTGAATTTGAAATAAAAATTATTCCGAACCTCGCTCTACATCTTTGAGTGAATGAAAAAACTTTTTACCTATATTTGAAAGTGAAATTCAAAATAATTGCAGAGAAAATAATGAAACGTCTTTTTACTTTATCGCTAAGCTTACTATTTTGTTCAATCGTTGCATTTGGTCAGGGAACCGCAGGTGAAGATGCAAAACAGGAATATCGTTATTTAGTGGACATGCCTTCTTCCGGAATTCTGGAGAAAGGAAGTGTCGGTATTTCAACTGATATTTTGCCGGACGGAATTGTCATAGGAAGAATGGAAGTAGGCGTTTTTCAGGATATCTCTTTTGGTATTTCTTACGGCGGTGCAAACATTATTGGTTCCGGTTCACCAAAGTGGTACAGATATCCCGGCGTCAATCTTCGCTTCAGAATTTTGGGTGAATCACTCACCTATCCTTCACTAACCTTTGGATTTGATTCGCAAGGGAAAGGGGAATTTTATGAAGCAACAAATCGTTTCGGAATAAAATCACCCGGATTTTTTGTTAGCGGATCAAAGAATTTTCAATTTCTCGGTTACTTAAGTTTTAGCAGCGAAGTCAATTATTCGCTCGAAGGTAAAGACGGAGATAATTTTTTAAACCTTATGGTTGGAGCAGAAAAAACAATCGGGAAAAGTGTTTCTGCAGTTCTGGAATATGATTTCGCTTTTAACGATAACGCGGCAAGATTGTACGGAAAAGGAAACGGCTATCTAAATCTTGGCGTTCGTTGGTCGGTTGGCGAAGGGCTAACACTGGGATTTGATCTTCGCGACTTGCTCAACAATAAAAAGTGGAGCGCCGGTTCTGCCGATCGCGCCGTAAGAATCGAATATGTCCGGCCAATTTAGTTAACCGATGAATTATCTTTTTGTTGCGTTGGGGGCTGCACTTGGCGGTGTTTCAAGGTACTGGTTCGGGAATTTCGTTCATAAATTCTTCCCTTCGTTCTTTCCGTTCGGGACGTTATTTATCAATATCATTGGAAGTTTTCTACTCGGAATAATCATCTTTTATTTTGATGAACGGGAGCTGCTAAGCCAACCGGTAAAACTTTTCTTAACGATTGGGTTTTGCGGCGGCTTTACAACTTTTTCAACGTTCAGCTTCGAGGCAATAAAACTTTTTCTCGATTCGGAATTCCTTTTGGCGTCTGTTTACATTATTGCAAGTGTTTTTCTCTCAATACTCGGTGTCTATTTAGCATACATTTTAAGTAGATAAGGAGCTCAACATGCATCTTGAAGGTGAAGCAAAACTTATTAGAATTTTTATCGGCGAAAGTGATAAAGCCGGTGTAATTCCACTTTATGAAAAAATTGTTCTTGAAGCAAAAGCTTTTGGGTTAGCAGGAGCCACAGTTACCAAAGGAATAATGGGCTTTGGTAAAGACAGCCGAATTCATACAGCTAAAATTCTACGATTGTCCGAAGACCTTCCCATTGTTATTGAAATAGTTGATACACAAGAGAAGAGTGAATCCTTTAAAGAAAAATTGGATGAGCTTTTTGAATCATCTAAATGTGGTGGATTGATCACTATCGAAAAAGTGGAGATCATTCGTTACTCTTCAAGCAAATGAAAAAGTTATTTTTTCTTTCAATACCTTTCGTTTTCATTTCGTGTACAGCAACTCTCCGCTACGCAAAAGAAAATAATACCAAAGAAGAAATTTCATTTCGATATAAAAGATTAAATAATATTGTTGAACCAAATGCGCTTGAAACTTTCACCGGAGTTGCTTCTTACTACGCTGATGAATTTAACGGAAGGAAAACCGCTAACGGCGAAGTCTTTAACATGAACGATCTAACTGCTGCGCATATTTCATATCCGTTTAATACTATTTGCCGCGTTACAAACTTAAAAAATCAAAAATCTGTTATTGTTAGAATAAATGATAGAAAGCCCGACACTAATAACCGGGAGATCGATCTTTCCCTTAAAGCTGCGCAAGAAATCGAAATGATCAACGATGGTACTGCCGAAGTGAGAGTTGATATTTTGAAATGGGGAGGAAAATAATTAAGAATTGAGAATTAGGAATTAGGAGTTTTCAAGCGGTGTTTATCTATCCCAGCTTATAACACAAACCTTTGTTGAGACAAAGAAGTTGGTTATAACGGAATAAAAATTTAATTTTGAATAGCAAAAACATTTTTACACCTTAATATTTTAAAGGGAGGCAATCTGTGAATTCTTTAAGAAATCTTTCGGTAAAAATTTTCGTCAGTGTTTTGTTTCTTTCCGTTAACAATTTCTCTCAACTTAATAAAGGTAGCGCTACCGAAATAAAGGAGTCTATTCTTGATTCCAACGCAATAACAACGGTGTGTTTTAATTACGGCTCAATCGGCAAGCCAAATTATCTTCCTAATACAGCGGATTTAGTATGGAAGGGGTTAGGTTATATGTTTGAATTCGGGCCAATGATTGCTGCAAGAGTTGTGGATAAAAATGGAGATTCTGTGAGTATTATTAGTGATTCTCATATTTTATCCTCGCAAGGTGGGTATTCACCGGATGGGAAAATTAAATGGGGATGGCTCCCCCGACAAGGATTTTCGAATCCTTCTCAAAATAATATCGCTACCGCAAAAAATCCTTCCTCCTGGCCTGCAAATTGGAATCAATGGCCGGGTGAATATGGTGACGGACAAATCATCGGACAAGATGAAGTCTATTATGTAATGGATGATTTTTCTAATGCCGAATTCCCTTATTACCCTTTCCCTGATGATACGACTAAACGTGGACTTGGTGTTAAGGCCGAAGTAAGAGTTTATCAGTTTACTAACGGGATGCAAGATGCATTGATAATTAAATATAAGATAACCAATGAGAGTCCTAAAGAATTACACGATGTTTATTTTGGTTTTATGGGAGATCCGCATGTTGGCGGAGTTACAGATTATAGCGACGATCGAATTAACTTTATAAAAAACAACTCTTCTAATCCACCGGCTTTAAGAAATACTATTTATGCATGGGATAATGATATGATTGGAATGGGAGGGAAACAGACGGGATACTTATCTTTCAAACTTCTTGAGACACCGGATGATCTTGGATTAACTTCGTTTCATCCTGCAACGTACACAAATTCTTTACCCAATGTTCCTAAAAATCGCCCCCTCATGTGGCAATGGTTCACAAGCGGAATTGATTCGACAAATTTTTTATTAACTAATGAAGGCGATAATATTCTTCATTTCGGTACAGGTCCCTTTACACTTCACTCGGGTGAAAGTAAAATTGTAAAGCTCGCTATCGCTCTATCTGATGATTTTGATGATATGAAAAACGACGTGACTAATATTTTTTATCATCATAATTGGAATTCCTTGAACAATAAAATTGGAACTGAAGGAGGAAATACTAATTATAAAATTAATTTAACGTCACCCAACGGAGGTATTGTTGAGGGGAATGTTCCAATTACATGGAATTATACGGGAACAGACCCGGATGCAAAAGTATTTGTAGATTTTTCTTTCGACCGCGGCAAAACATGGTTGCCTGCAGTATTTGAACAATTGGTCAATACACCGTATATCTGGAATACAAGTAATCTTAATGACGGAACTAATTATCTCTTACGGGTTATCGCGTTTAATCCAAATAACCCTACTCAATATTATTATGATGTTTGTGATAACAAATTTACGATTAACAACCCGGGGAATGGCAAACCGGAAATAGAATTCATTAATTCTTTTGACACCCTGATAATAAAATCTTCTCCATTCAGAATAAATATGACCCTCGAAGATGCTGATAACGACCCTTTAATCACGACACTTGCTTATTCAAATAATAGTGACGGTCCATTTATCCCACTGATTAATGCACAACAAAAGACATCGGGGAACTATATATATGACTGGGATTTCACTAGTCTTCCGAATTCAGATTCTTACTATTTGAAACTTATTGCTTCCGATGGAAATAGTGAGACAGCAATTCTGACTCCAAAATTTGCCATCAATCAATCGGTCGGGAAATACCCACAAAGTATTTTTCAACATATTAGCGGGAACGGAACACCCGATTTCGAGTTACAAGTGGTTGAACCTTTAAAGGTTATTGGTGATTCTTATGAACTTACATTTGCTATTGCTGGGGCGGAGAAAAAGTTAAATATAAAAAATCTTACAAAGGATAATTTTGTTTTAACCGGAATCCCTTTAGACCCATTGCTTACAACTCCATATTTTGAAGGATTAAAATTAATTGTATTAGATAAACAACCAGAACTTGATTACCTTAATTCAAAATTTAACCGGACGGAATTAAATTCGACGTTTACCGTTAACTTAGCTTTGGTTGGTAATCCTAAAATAAAAGCTGCTGAAGATTGGACTATTGTTTTTAATAGTTTAGATACACTTTCAAACGGCCAATATCAATTTCCGGGGGATACTGTAAAAACTACGACGGGGACTAATGTTATTTGTCCATTTACTATTATCAATTATCCATCTTCTCAAAAAGCTAATTGCTTGATTTACGAAACTCAACTGTCAACTAGAAACAATGGAAAATGGGACTTTACCAAATCAATTATTTTGCGGCCTCAAGATGCGACTGGTGCTACGACAAGTTATCAGGTCAATTTTAATTTTGCATCTAACTTGAAACCTGCGCAGGGTGATACATTGAAAATAGTGACAACCAAACCGATTACCTCCAACGATGTTTTTAGATTTACAGCTAGTAGCGATTTTATTCTTTCAGCTAAGGATAAATTTGCTTTGTCTGGATTTCAACTTTCTCAAAATTACCCCAACCCGTTTAATCCGACTTCTACTATCAGCTATCAAATACCGGTTGCAAGCAAAGTCAGTTTGAAGATATTTGATATTCTCGGGAAAGAAATAGCCACATTAGTAGATGAAGAACAACACGAGGGGACTTATTCTGTTACGTTTGATGCAACTAGCAACCATCAACTAACAACTAGCATACTTCCAAGCGGTGTTTACTTTTATCAACTTAGGGCGGGCAATTTTGTCCAAACAAAGAAATTTGTTTTGATGAAGTGATTTTTAGAATGATCTCGAAGGATATATCCGAATATTATGTATATCCCTCGAGGTCTAAATTATTAGAGCTATTTCAAAATCGTTTCGCTTTGATATTTCCCGCCGGCAATTTCTTTAACCGTAAGAAATGCAAGATTTGTTATTTGTTGATAGAGAGTTTTGTTCAACGTTTCCGGTTTGTCTGTTAATTGATGAAGATGCTCGTAACTATTTTTTGTTACAAAATAAATTGAGGGAATTCCTTTCTCGTGGAATGGAGCCGCATCTGCTCCGCCGCCGTTCCAGGTTGTCTCAATCATCGTCTTATCATTATTCGTGTCAATCTGTTTTGCAATCTGCCAAAGTTGCGGAGCGCTTTTTCCATTGCCAACTTGAATACTGTCGCCATACCCGACGCAATCCAGATTTATCATTGCAACAACTTGCTCTTGCTTTACGGGCAAATGATTTGCCAGATATTTTGCTCCGTACAAACCTTGTTCTTCGCAAGTGAATAAAACAAAAATGATAGAACGTTTATTATTAATTTTTCCATCGGCAAACGCTTGAGCAATTTCCATTACTGCGGCTGAACCGGATGCATTATCATTCGCGCCGGGAAAATAAATTTTTCCACCTTGTCCTCCAACGTGATCTAAATGCGCGCCGATAATGATATATTCATTCTTCAATTTTTCATCTTTCCCATTCAGTACTCCGAGAACATTCATTGTTTTCATCGCTTTTTTGTAATCGGTGTTTACTTTTATGCTCACTTTATTTTTAGTTAAAACGGAGAAGGGGTGTTTTGTTAGATCAATTTTTGTCTGCAAATCTTTTAATGTGAAAGAGCTTCCTTTTAAAATTTCATCTGCTATTGGAATATCGATATGCAATTCGGGGAAGTTAACGTTCTGTTCACCGGAGCCGCTAATGACGCTTCCGATGGGCAGCTGTGGCTTCTCATCATTCGGAAACGAGACAAAGAGAATGCCTTTTGCCCCATGTTGAAACGCGATGCTTGCCTTCTCTCTCGGGTTCCCATTTTGCCACGGATGTTTTTCAATATTCCATTTCGGCTGATATTTAAAAACCATCGCAACTTTTCCCTTTACATCAACTGATTTATAATCATCATAAAGAGAGTCAGAAATTCCGTAACCGCAAAATACAACCGGAGCAGTAAAGTTTCCCGAACCTGTAAATCCGCGGTAAATGTAATCTTTTCCAATTTTACATATTTTTTTTGAACCGTCAACGCGAATAACGGAAAATGCTTCATCGGGTAAAACCTGGTTGTACTCAATATTCAAATACTGAAAATATTTTTCATCGCCGAAGGGTTTAAGTTTGGCTTTATTAAATTCATTAGCGCCATATTTGGCGGCGTTATTGTACTCCTTGCTTCCTGCAAGTCTTCCTTGCATTTTCGGCGAAGCTAGAAATTCTATCCTTTTCATCAACCGTTCTTGTTGAATGAGATTTACCTGCTGCGGAAAGTAAGTTTGTATTAAGAGAAGCGGCAAAAGGAAACATAATTTTTTCATAAAGGACTTTCGTTTTTTTTCTTTACGAAAATAGAAAAGTTTAAGTGATTGAGAAAGGGGTATTCTAAAATGAAGTTTAATTTGAACTTTATAATTTGTAAGGGGAATATGACAATATTTATAAGTTCTCTTTATCTTTAAACGTAGGGATTTAAATGAACTTCTAATATTATTATAAAAAAGGCCGTTTGAAGTGAACAGCCCTTTTTTATTTAGTAAAATTTTCTTATAACTCCAATTCTTGCTTCATACGTCGACCAATTGTATCCAACATAGTATAACCGGTATTCATTATTTACTTCAATCATGGATGGATTTTGTATGTAATTAGTCCAGTGATTATAGGTATCGTTTTTTGTGAAAATTGGATTTAGGGAATCTTTGTTCCAAACAATTCCATCCGTTGAAGTTGCTATTCCGAAAGCCGTGGCAGATTCATTTGAATTTTGATAGGTCATGACAAATTTATTTTGACTTTGGATTACTGAGGGATAATAAGTTCCTATTCCTTCCCATTGTTTTGTAACAGTAAGAATAGGATTATTAGAATATTTTACCCAATTTATTCCGTCATCGGAAAAAGCAAGACAAACAACTCTTTTAAAAGATATTGATGTAGAATAATACATATAATATTTATTGTTGACCTTTATTACTTCTGAAGCAGTTGCCCAAGAATTAGGAAGGGTGTCTGTGTTCAAAATCGGCTTGGGATTCTTAGACCAGTTTATTCCATCAGCAGAAACAGCCAGACCAATTTGATATGGGCCATCGTGATAAGGGTTTCCAGTGTAATACATTTTATAAATGCCATTCTCTTTTATTACTGCACCAAGAGAAACTCCATATGAATCCCATGTTCCTGTTTCGCCTGGAGACAAAACGGGTCTATCTGTTTTTCTGTACCAATGAAATCCATCTGTTGATGTTGCGTATCCAATACTATGAATTCCATTATTTGCTTCATTTGAAAACCACATTTTATAAATATTCTCATCAAAGATAACTTTGGGTTGAATTATTCCTCCAACATCAAAACTAGAGCCAGTCTTCGATAATATTGGGTTTAAATTGAAATCCTTCCACCCAGTGTTATTCGTTCCCCAATTAACGAGAATATAAAGACTTCCATAGCCACTCGAAGCAGGAAGTAATGTTAAATTTACTTGTGTAGTAATTCCTTCAATAACAGTCACATCTGTTTCGCCAGTATATATCACTTTTGCGTTTTCATTAAGAGCATCAATTCTTAAATGCCAATTCCCAACTTCAATTGAATTAAATGAAATATCAGCGGAAGAGTCAGACACAAAGTTTAAAACGCTTTTAAGTGTGTCGGAATTACTACGAGAAAGATAAGCGATTACAGAAATGACGTTGTCCGGTTTTTGAGTTTTATCAATCTTCAATAATACTTGCCCCTTGCTCTCTGCTTGAGAAGAAACAAGTGTAGTGTCTTTTTTACAACCGACAAACAAAATTAAAACAATTAATAACAGAATGTGTTTCATACATTCCTCCCATCCATTAAATAGTTTTTAAATAATCAAAGAAACCTATTTAAATTAGTAAAAGATTTATATATGCCAAACACAAAAAAAGAAACGACTTTTATTTTTTTGGTTTGTAGATATGCGTGCTTTGTCCAAAGAATACTTCTGCCGCTTCCATCACCGTTTCCGAAAGAGTTGGATGCGGATGGATCGTCAACGCTAAATCTCTAACATTTGCACCCATCTCAATTGCAAGTGTAACTTCGGCAATAAGTTCACCTGCGCCGGGACCGCAAATACCAACGCCGAGAATGCGTTCTGTTTCCGGCTCGATTATTAGTTTGGTTACTCCGTCATTTCTATCAAGTGTAACCGCTCTGCCTGAAGCAGCCCAAGGAAACTTTGCGACTTCAACAGCAATATTTTTTTCTTTCGCTTGATTTTCTGTTAATCCAGCCCAGGCAATTTCTGGATCGGTGAAAACGACTGCAGGAATTGCTTTCGGTTCAAATGTTACGTTATGTCCCGCGATATGTTCAACTGCAACTCGCGCTTCGTGCGACGCTTTGTGCGCAAGCATTGGTTCGCCGGCAATATCGCCGATTGCATAAATGTTTGAGTCTTCAGTTTGCAATTGTTGATTCACCACAATCCATCCGCGTTGGTTTACTTTTACGTTTGTGTTTTCAAGTCCAAGTCCTTTTGTTTCTGGTCTTCTTCCAATTGACATTAAAACATAATCGTAAACTATTTCGTTAATGGTTCCATCAGCTGACTCTATTTTAACTTTTATTCCCTCTTCAACTTCAACCATCTCCAATACTTTTGATTTCAACATAATCTTATCAAAAGATTTTTCAATTCGCTTTGCAAGAAATTGAACTAAGTCTCTATCGGCGCCGGGAAGAAGTCCATCCATCATTTCAACCACACTAACTTTTGTTCCAAGTGCGTTGTAAACAGAACCTAATTCAAGTCCGATGTAACCGCCGCCAACGACAAGTAATGATTTTGGAATAACCGGCAGATCAAGCGCCGATGTAGAGTTCAATAATCTTTTACTTTGAATATTAAGCGATGGGATCGTGGTAATAACAGAACCCGTTGCAATTATTGCTTTTTCAAATTTGAATTCTTCAACTGTTCCGTCAACTTTTTCGATTTTCAGTGTTGATGAGTTGAGGAAACTCGCTTTGCCCTGAACATAAGTAATTTTTCTTTGTTTAGAGAGAACACCCAAACCGCCGGTAAGTTTGGCTACGACTTTATTTTTAAATGTTCTTAATTTATCTAAATCAATTTTAGGTTCGCCGAAATCAATTCCCCAGGCTTTCGCTTCTTTCGTTTCGGTTAAAAGTTTTGCAACGTGTAGTAAAGCTTTTGAAGGAATACATCCCCGGTAAAGGCAAACGCCGCCGGGATTTTTCTCTAAATCGATTAAGGTTATTTGCATACCAAGATCGGCAGCGGCAAACGCAGCAGCGTATCCACCGGGACCACCGCCAATAACTACTACACTTTTATTTTCTTCCATAATTCTTTCGATAATAAAATAAAAAAATGGGACACAGATTTATTAAGATTATTTATGATCTGCGCCGATCATAACTGATCCTAAAAAATCAGCGTACTATTGTATTAAAAATTTATAAGGATTTTCAAGCGCTTCAACAATCCATCTCAAAAAACGGATGGCATCAGCCCCGTCTATCAAACGATGATCATACGATAATGCTAACGGCAGCATCAAACGGGGAATGAATTGTCCGTCTTTATAAACCGGTTCGTATGCGCCGCGGGAAACTCCGAGAATGGCGACTTCGGGTGAATTTACAATTGGTGTAAAATAGGTACCACCAATTCCACCGAGATTTGAAATTGTAAAACAGCCGCCTTGCATATCCTCTAATCCAATTTTTCTTTTGCGCGCTTTTTCCGCAAGTTCGTTCATTTCTCTTGTAAGTTGAAAAAGATTTTTCTGCTCAACATTTTTAACAACCGGAACGATGAGCCCATTCTCCGTATCAACAGCTACACCGATGTTCATATATTTTTTATAAATAATTTCTTTCTTTTCCATATCCACACTTGCATTAAACTGCGGAAATTCTTTAAGCGCTTCAGAAATTATTTTCAACAAGAAAGAAGTTACTGTCAGCTTTGTTCCTTCTTTTTCGGCAACCACCGACAATCCTTTTCTAACTTTTTCCAGATCGGTAATGTCTACTTTATCAAACTGCGTAACGTGCGGAATTGTTGCCCAAGCATAACTTAAATGATCGGCTGTTTTTGAACGGATGCTTGACATCGCTTTTCTCTCAACTTCTCCAAATTTAGAAAAATCCGGAAGTTGCTGCGTTCGTATTCCTACGCCGGTTGCCCCATTACCAGAGTCACGGGTTTCATGTAATTTTTTAGAATAGTCTTTAACATCAGCCATGCGAATTCTACCGCCCGGACCTTTTCCGGGGACTTGATTAATATCCACACCAATTTCCCGCGCCAATCTTCTTACAGAAGGAGCCGCCGGAGCTGCATGTAATGTGATCGAAGGTTGATTGTCAATGATAACTGCGGTTGCGGAACCACGGACAATTTCAATCGGTTCTTCCTTTTTTTCTTGGACCGGTTCTGTCTGTTCAATTTTTGGTTCAACTTTCTTTTCAACTTTAGTTGATGCCGTTTGTTGACCGGAAGTTTCAACACGCAAAACCACTTGTCCAACTTTAGCTTTTGTTCCTTCTTTTACGAAGAGTTCAACAACTTTACCGTTTATGGTTGAAGGGACTTCGATGGTAGCTTTGTCGGTCTCAATTTCTAAAATTCCCTGTTCTTTTTGGATGACATCTCCTACCGCAACAAGTAATTTTAAGACATTCGCCGATTCAATATTCTCACCTAATTCCGGGAGTTTAAATTCTGCAATGGTGGAAGTGTGAGATTGGTTTTCAACTGCCACTTTATCATCTTTTGCTGAAACAGTTTTCGCTTCAGTTTGGACTGCCTTTGTTGATTGTTCTTGTTTTTCAATTTCTTCAACACGAAGAATCACTTGCCCGACTTTAGCTTTTTCACCATCCTTTACAAAAACATCTTTAATTCTTCCGCTCACGGTTGAAGGGACTTCGATAGTTGCTTTATCGGTTTCAATTTCTAAAACAGCTTGCTCTATTTCCAGCATATCGCCCGGAGCCACAAGCACTTTTAGGATAGAAGCAGATTCAATATTTTCTCCCAATTCGGGAAGGATAAATTCTTTCATAAGTTCTCTTAATAATTTTAAATTTTAATTATTTCCCAACAGCTTCAAGAAAATCTTCAATGTTGATTCCGGATTTTCCAATTAAGCTTCTCAATGTTCCTCTTGCAACTTCAAAATGATTTGGAATTGAAAGCGTTGCGATGCTTCCAATTTTCGTCATAATGATATGACTTCCTTTTTGTCTTTTAACTGCCCAACCAAATTTTTCAAAAGTTTTAACAACTTCTCTCGGTTTTAATAACGGTACGGGAGGCATTAAACCGCTACTTCAATTTCAAGAGTTTTAATTGTAAGCGGCAAGCCAACTTCGGTGCGGACTTCCAAGCATTCTTTTATGGCATCTTGAATATTATGTTCCGCTTCCAATTCCGTCTTGCCCTGACTAACACAGCCGGGGATTGAAGGACATTCTGCGATAAATACGCCATCTTCATCTTGAAAAATATTTATGGTAAACTTCATTTCAACCTCTTATTAATTGCGATGCGATTATCATTAAAATTAAACATAGAATTTTTCTTTTTTTGAGTTTGGCGGATTGTGTGAAATACCCAGCAAACCGTCGATGGATAAGTCTTCATCCAACAAAGACCAATGGATTCCATAACCGGAAGAAGATATCTCGAAATGTTCTCTTTCACTTTTTGAAGCATGTAAAAGTAATTCGGAAACGTTCTTTAGATTGAAGTTGTATTCAACATTATCAATTTCCAAAACCATCGTATCATCTTTGAAAGTGAGATTTTCAACTTTATAAAATTTGTTCATCATCGTTTCCTTTCTTGAAATTTATTCCATTCATTTTCAATCAGTCGGAAGTTTGTATAAATTATTTCTTTTACCAATCTCTTATCGCTTGAATTCATGTTTGAAGAAAAAGCTTCGATTGCACTAAACTCTTCTACGTCAAGCCAATATTTACACTCTTGTGCACCCTTCTTGGCGTGAATGTGTATTGGTTCATTTCCTTCATTTGAATAGAAGAAAAATCTCCAACCGTTTATGAATAGTACTGTTGGCAATTTATACCTCACGAAATCATCGGATTTAATTTTTCCGGATTGATCTCTAATTCTTTAATCGCTTTTTCAACTTGGGTCATTTTTATTTTGCCTTCTTTTGCAAGTGCAAATAAAGCTCCAACTACAATATAGCGCGCATCAACTTCAAAGAAATCACGGAGTTCGGGACGCGCTTCGCTTCTGCCAAATCCGTCTGTTCCAAGAGAAACAATTTGTTTCGGAAGCCA
>JBAYFO010000026.1:0-48951 GCA_041667115.1 Ignavibacteriaceae bacterium
TATGTGGAACAAGGTCTAATCAAATATCAACAAACTTATGAAGAACATTTAAGACAACGATTAGAAAAACAAGCTAAAAAACTAGGGTTGTCGTTAGTGCCAAGTGTGGTTCATTAGCAGTTAATAACTAAATTTAGAATACGATTTGTCTGTTTAACTATCAAAAGTTTTCTGAATCTTTCCACTTTCGCAAAGTGTCGAAGACTTAACACCACCTCCCGCCTGCAATCGCTATCACCAAAACTTTGGCGACTCCAATACACCAGGCTAATCATAACATTCATAAACGGTACCCCTTTAATCTTTTTTTTACTACTAAATTTTCACGCTGTCATGTTGAAAATTTTTCACCACATCCACACGCATAAACTAATTTCGAAAAAAACAAATAAAGAATAATTCAACCGAGGATTTCTTAGCTATTACATGTCCATCATCATCAATATTAAGTCTGACTTTGCTAACCATGTACCATCAATTTTTTAGTTTTACCCTCTCAAATTCTAAGTATGATTTACACTTTTTTTACAGTTTGGAGTAGAGTCACTAAAACATTGAGTTTCTTTAAAACACAAAAGCCTTATAAGTGATTCTTATAAGGCTTTATTTTGTGGAGCTAAGCAGGATCGAACTGCTGACCTCTTGAATGCCATTCAAGCGCTCTCCCAGCTGAGCTATAGCCCCAATTCAGTAATGCAAATTTAAAGAAACGTCAACCAAAATCAAATTATTCCTTAAATTATTTTCACTTTTGGTCTTGCAACCGGGTATTGTGCCTTAATCCCAAATTCTTTTATAGAAAAAAAAATCACAAATCTGTAAAATCAGATAAAACTCTGTTTAAGCCGCTCTTATAATTTTCTTCTCTAACCATTTATCCCATCTTTAAGCAAATTGTTTCTATTACCAGTTTGGATTTGTAATCAAGCTGTTATATAGCTTATGGCTCATCATCATCAATTTTAGATTTGGGAAATGATTGATGATTTTTATTCTTTTACATATTTTAATGTGATAACTGTAATGAGTGTAAAAATAATTCCTGCAAGTATAAAAGAATAGCGAACGCCAAACATCGCTGCGATATACCCCGAACTAATTGGACCGATCATACTTCCAAGAATCTGAAAACTTGAACCGATTCCCATAATACCGGCTTTTCGTTGCATTACTACTCGTTTACTTAGCGCTGTGAACAAAATAGGAATTATTAATCCGTATCCTAACCCTAAAAGAATCCGGACCGGTATTAAATAGAAAATCTGGTAAATAAAAAAATGAAGAAAGTACATTATTCCCATAACCGAAGCGGAAAGGAGGAGGTTCTTTTTCAACCCTTTCTCATCAATCCTTCTGCCAAATATTAATGATGAAATTGCAGCAAATAATCCAAGGATACTGTAAAGTAGTCCCGTAACTAAAGGAACAGAAGAGGCTTTAACTTTAAATGTTTCAACATAAAGTACAAAAATTGGCGTAAGTGAAGAAATAGCAAACGAACTGAGAGCTATAAGCATCCCGGCAAGTAAAATTTGCTTTGAGGAAAAGACAAACTTCCAATTATCAACAACTGAATACCTATTTTCATTCTCATTTTTGCTCTCTTTGTCTTCTTTCAAATAAAAAAAGATTAAAAGTCCGCTAATAAAAACTAGAACTCCTACAATGATAAAAACATTTCTAAATCCAAATAACTGTGATAACACTCCACCAAAAAGCGGACCTATAACATTTCCCGAGGTACTGGCAGATTCAATAACTCCCAATGCAAAACCGGTTCTTTCTTTTGGTGCGGTCGAAACTGCCAACGCTAAGGCAGCAGGATAAAATCCGCTTAAGGCACCTTGCAGCATTCTAAAAATAAAAAGATGAACAACATTTTGAGAGAATGCCATTAATAACAGCGCAACCGATAATCCAAGAATAGCCCGCAACGTCATCAATTTTTGCCCATATCTATCCCCCAATGAGCCCCATAATGGAATCACGAAAAAAGAAACAATAAAAGGAGCAGAAAAAACATATCCGCTCCATTTTGAAGTTTCTGCCAGGTTTGTGACTCCCAATTCTCTAATAAATAATGGAAGAAATGGAACAACAGCACTTAATCCCGCCGCTGCAAAAAAAAGGGCTAACCAAAGAATAAATAAATTTCTTTTCCAGTTTTCCATGAACTACAAGTAATATTAAAATATATGTATAAAATAGCGATTTTTTCCGCAAGGAAGATTGTAATTCAACATGTAATAAGTTATTTTTGATTCACAAATATTTCGGGGCGTAGCGCAGCCCGGTTAGCGCGCTTCGTTCGGGACGAAGAGGTCGGGAGTTCGAATCTCCCCGCCCCGACATGTTTTATACTACGTATATTCTCTTCCCCTCGCTCTTCAAACAGAATCTTTAATGGTCAAACAAATAAAGAGAAAACTGAAATTCACAACCCCATTTACTTTTGCCTTCATCAATCTCTAACTCTTTCTTATATTTGAATAGTATTTTTTTTAATATAAAAAGGAAACAAAATGTTTTTAAGAAAATTATTACTTGTGGTTAGCGTTTCAGTTTTAGTTTTTGCCGGGTGCAAGAAGGAAGAAAAAAATGTCCAACCACTTCCTGCAGGTTACCATGCTGTAAAAGTTTTGGAACATATGAACGCATCTAACTATACATATTTACGGGTTGAAGAAAATGATAAAGAATATTGGATGGCTGTTCCACAACTGCCTGTTGAAAACGATGAAATAGTCTATTATTCAAAAAGCATGGAGATGAAGAATTTCCATAGCGAAACATTGAAAAAGGACTTCCCTTCCATCTTATTCGTACAGGATATCAGTAAAACAATTGCTTCTCCAAACGGTCAAAGCCCGATGGGAGAAAATCCTCACGTTAAAGGGATAACACTCCAAAAAGAAGAAATATCCATTCAACCGGCTGCTAATGGAAAGACCGTTGCTCAAATTCTCGGTCAAAGAGAAACGCTTGACGGTAAATCGGTTATTGTAAAAGGAAAAGTAACTAAATACAACGAAGGCATTTTGGACCGGAATTGGATCCATATTCAAGATGGAACAAACGCTAACGGAGAATTTGATTTACTTGTAACTTCAAAAGACGTAGCCCAAGTTGGTAATATTATTACTGCAAAAGGTAAAGTTGTCTTAAATAAAGATTTCGGAGCAGGATACTCGTACAAAATATTAATTGAAGACGCAAAAATTACAACCGAAAAATAATTTGGAGAAAAGAAGGTATGGCACAAAATCATGCGTTTGATATTGTTTGCTCAATTGATTTTCAAGAAGTTGATAACGCCGTTAACCAGGCAATTAAAGAAATTCAACAGCGGTATGATTTAAAAGATTCTCAAACTACAATTGAGCTCAACAAAAAAGATAAATTCATTTTGATGAATACGAAGGATGATTATTCCCGGAAACAAAGCATCGACATTCTTCAAACAAAATTTATCAAACGAGGAATTTCAATTAAAGCGTTAAAAATTGAAGAACCCGAAGCTGCTTCAAATGGAAGATTGAGACAAAAGATTAATTTACAAAGCGGCATCTCAAAGGAGAACGCGAAAGTAATTATTGGTTTGATCAAAGACGCAAAGCTTAAAGTTACCGCGCAAATTCAAGATGAACAGGTAAGAGTTCAGGCGCCTAAGATAGATGATCTTCAAGCCGTACAAAATTTAGTTAAAGAAGCTGATCTTGATTTCCCCACACAATTTGTGAACTATAAATAGTCTTATATAGTCTGCAACAATTCCTTTACAAATGGCGGAAGAGCAATCTTCTGCCATTTCTTTTTTTCAACTGAAACCGTAACAGTTTTAGCTTCCACCGCAATTTCGCCACCGGCTTTTTTAATTTGGTAAAGAAGAGAAAAAGAAGAATTTTTTATTTCACCAAGCGATATTTCAATATTTACTTCCTCTCCGGGAATGAGTGGGAAAAAATAAGAGGCTTCCGTATGAATAATCGGAAAGGCATACTCTTGCGAAGAAAAATATTCCTTATATTTTTTCTGCGAAGAGATGAATGACTCAAAAGCTGAATGGCAAAGTTCAAAAACCTTTCCATAAAACATTACTCCTGCGGCGTCCGCATCAAAAAAATCTATCCTTGTTTTAGAAACAACCATCGCCGAACCTTTCCTTTTTTAGGTATTAAATATACCACTGAATTTATTTGATTAACAAAGGCATTTACACTAAATTTGGGTCGAAATAAATTAATAACAAAGAAGAGGACATTATGTCTAATAGAATATTATCAATTGGTTCCGCTTTCCCAACATATACAAAAAAAGCAGTTGTTTCAATAGAATCAGGCAAAGAATTCGCCGACATCACTTCAGAAGACCATAAAAAAGCTAAAAAATGGATGGTGATGTTTTGGTATCCGAAAGATTTTACCTTCGTATGCCCCACCGAAATTGTTGAATTCGATGCACATCTGGAAGAATTCAATAAGAAGGATACCGTATTAATTGGCGCTTCAACTGATTCGGAATTCTCACATCTTGGCTGGAGAATGAGTCACCCTGATTTAAAAGGATTGAGAATACCTTTGCTTGCAGATACCTCAAAATCATTAGGAGAAGAATTGGGAATTCTCTCCGATCCGGAAAAAGTTGCGTATCGCGTAACCTATATTGTTGATCCGACAGGCACAATTCGCTGGGTTTGCCAGAACGATTTGGGAGTTGGAAGAGATATTCCCGAAGTACTCCGCGTTTTGGATGCATTACAAACGGGTAAATTAACTCCTTGTAATTGGAAACCAGGACAAAAAACAATAAACTAAAATGGAAATTGCAAAAGGCAAATCCCAAAAATCATTTTGTTATTTGGGATTTGCTGATTGTTTTTTCAGTTAAACATCATAAAAGAAATTTGAGAGGTTTATGAAACGGTTTTTCTTTGATAAGTTCAGCCTAGCCAAATTGGTACTACTCTTAAGTATATCAGTCACAGTTGCACACGCACAAAATAACACGTATGAATTTCTTCGTGTCGGGATGTCGCCCCGCGCTGCTGCGTTGGGAGGAACATTCGTTGCCGCAACCGATGACCCGGATGTTATTTTTTATAATCCGGCAGGTATCTATACATTGCCTGAAACTCCCGTTTCATTTTCGTACGTTAATCATTTACTCGATATAAATTTGGCTTCTCTTTCAGTAACAAGAAACTTTGAAGGAATTGGCAAATTTGGTGCTTCAGTACAATACATTAACTATGGAACGTTTCCCCGTACCGATGAATATGCTAACCAGAATGGTGAATTTGGCGCAGGTGAAGTTGCTTTCAGCGCGGCTTATGCAGGACTTATTGCAGAGAATTTTGTTTACGGCGCAAACGTAAAATTTATTTATTCCGGAATCGCCGAGTACAGTTCAACAGCCGTTGGAATGGATATCGGCTTGCAATATCTTATGCCGGAAGAATCTTTTTCAGCCGGATTCGCCATATCAAATATCGGCACGCAACTTTCAAAATATGTCTCATCAAAAGAAGAACTTCCCCTTGATGTTTCCGTTGGAATTTCAAAGAGACTTCTTCATTTCCCGCTAAGATTTTTCGCCGATTTTCATAAGCTGAATGAAAACCAGACTAAATTTTTCAACAGATTTAAAAACTTTTCAGTCGGTGGTGAGTTTACACTCAGCAAAGTTTTAAAACTCCGGGCTGGATTTGATAATGAAAAAAGAACTGAGTTGAAAATCGGAAACTTTGCAGGGTTAGCCGGGTTTGCAATTGGTTTGGGTGTTACTGTAAAAGATTATCAGTTTAATTATGCGTATTCTTCGTTGGGACAAATCGGAGCTATGCACCGAATTGGTGTGAGCACTAATTTTTAAATGGAGTTTGCAAATATTGTTTTGCTAATTCTTTTGAAGAACCGTATTCTTTTAGATCAAGCACGCGGTTGTAATATGCTATCGCTTTCTCACGTTGATTTATTGCGTCGTTCATCATACCCAGATATAAAACTGAGTTAATCTGAAATCCGGAAATTTCATCTTTGTCCAGCACCAGCGAAATTTGCAAACTTTTATCAAAAAAGATAATTGAAGAATCAGATTTACTAATTGTTTTGTAATAGAGGCCTAGATAATAATCTGCTTCCCGTTCAACCACTTTATTATATCCATTTTGTTTCTTCTCACACTTTCCCAATACATCGGAAAATATTTGAAAATATCTCGCTGTCTCTCCTTTTCTTACGGCAATTCTTCCACTCCATCTTTCAAAATTTGGGTTAGCTGGAAATTGAGCCGATAACATTTTTGCATAAATATCTGCTTCGTTAGGATTATTTTCATATTGAAAATTCAACGTCATTAAAAAATATTGTGCTTCGTACTTTGCATATTTCCCGTTGGCGGCAGTGTTTTTTAATTGTTCAATTCCTTTAGCTTTATCACCTGAAGGGAAAAACATCATAAGCGGTTTTACAAGCGGATATTGTTCGGGAATTACTGCGGCGTAATAATTATAGATTCCGAAACCGAGTTGCACATCCTGATTTTTAGGATTCAACTTTGCTGCTCGCTCCACAATCGGTAAAGCTTCTCGCCCATCATCGGCAGCTTTTAACCAGCTTTCGCGGAGAGCCCGCAATCTTCCTCTAAACCCGATTGCACCTCCCTTAAAAAACAGCGCATCAACATTCGTTTCATCTTTTTTAAGAATGCCATCACACTGAAAGATTACATCTTCCAATTTTTGATAAAAGATATCATCATACGATTCATTATCAATGTCTAAAAGTATTCTCCACCAATCAATCATGGCAAGAAAAAATCTTCCTGCCGGATGCTGCGGATAATCCGCGATAAGTGTGCGAAACGTTTTCTCTGCATCATCAAACTGAATGTTGTATATCTGCTTTATTCCGTTAGTCGTCAGCGAATCAAACTTTGCATCCTGCGGAAACACAAAAAGTGAAAAAAGAGTCAGAAAGAATAATACTTTTATTTTCATAAGAATTCTTTTTAGTGATCCTCTGTGGGCTTTGTGCCTCTGTGGTGAATATTTTTTACCACTAAGACACTTAGAACACCAAGACTCACTAAGTTAATGGAGAATAGATTATATTTTTTCAATTAAATAATTTCTTAACTGCGCAGAAGCCACACGTACTTGCTCCATCGTATCCCGTTCACGCACCGTCACTGTTCCGTCTTGCAGCGTTTGCGTATCAACCGTAATTGAGAATGGTGTTCCGGCTTCATCCTGTCTCCGGTAGCGTCTACCAACAGCACCTTTATCATCAAAAAACACTTTGAAATTTTTCCGCAGATCGGTTTCGATGTTGCGCGAGTATTCCGGCATACCGTCTTTGTTTACTAACGGAAGGATCGCGGCTTTTATCGGCGCTAGTTTCGGATTAAAACGAAGCACTACTCTCTGTTCTCCGTTCACTTCTTCTTCGTGGTAGGCGTCAATCAAAAACGCCATGTAGGAACGGCTCGCTCCTGCCGAAGTTTCGATAATAAAAGGAGTATATTTTTCTTTCGCTTCTTCATCAAAATATTTTAACGATTTACCGGAGAATTCTTCGTGTCTACTCAAATCAAAATTCGTTCTATTGTGTATGCCTTCAATCTCTCCCCAGCCGAACGGGAACTCATACTCAATATCAGTAGCGTCCTTAGCGTAATGCGCCAACTTATTTTTAGGATGATCATGGAATTGTAATTTGCTTTCATTCATGCCGAGCGATTTATACCATGCTATCCGTTCAGCTTTCCAGTATTCATACCATTCAACATCGTTCACCGGTTTAACAAAGAACTGCATTTCCATCTGCTCAAACTCACGCGTTCTAAAAAGAAAATTCTTCGTGTTGATCTCGTTGCGGAACGCTTTACCAATTTGCGCAATACCGAAAGGAAGTTTTTGCCTTGCCGAACTTTGCACGTTTAGAAAATTTACGAAGATTCCTTGCGCGGTTTCGGGGCGTAAATAAACAACAGAACCGCCATCCTCAACCGGACCTACAAATGTTTTAAACATCAAATTGAAATTACGCGCTGCGGTCATTTCAGTACTTCCACAATTTCCACAATAAATTTCGATTTTTATTGAACCTTTTTCGTGACAATAGGGACATTCTTCTTGATAACTAGAAATAATTTCCTTTAGCGCTGACTCACCCATAGTTCCATGCTGCGATATAAGATCCTCAACCGTATCAGAATTAAGTTCTAAGTTTACCTTTCTACCACACTTTTCGCATCTAAATCTTCTTGATACAAAATCCAATCTGTATCTTGTTTTACATTGTTTGCAATCAACCATAGGATCGGTAAAGTTTTCAACGTGTCCCGAAGCTTCCCACACGCGGGGATGCATCAATATTGAAGCGTCAAGTCCTTCAATATTATCGCGGTAGGTCATCGCTTTCCACCATTCTTCTTTAATATTTCTTAACAGCTCAACGCCTAATGGACCGTAATCCCAGCAGCCGTTCAATCCGCCGTATATTTCACTTGATTGAAAAACAAATCCTCTTCTTTTTGCGAGAGAGACAATTTTATCCATTACATCTGGTTGAGCCATATAACCGGTTTCCTTCCGCTTTGGCGGACTTATTTTATAAAATTTTTGCTGTAAATATAAGGAATTTGAGGGAATGTAGAATGAACATTTCTCAGTGCCTCTGTGACTCTGTGGTGAAAAAAGAGGTGCTTCCTTCTCCCCCGGTTACTCCTCTCTATTGCTTCATAATTATGAATGCGTTTGAGACCGGTCTCTCACCGGTTAGATCACTTGGATGGTTTATAACTCCTTTATCTCTTATCCAGAGCGCTGTAGAACCTCCTCCATCCAGATTAATTGCTTCTTCACAGCCAAGACTGATTAAAAAATCCTGAGCTTCAATTAAATTCATTCCGTCTGCCTGGCTGCTCCTTCCATCTACGGCTATAAATAAAATATCATTCTCCGTTGTACACAAAAAAGTTCTCGGGTGCCGGTTTGTTACAAACTTCAGATCGGCTAATGGCGTTTTCTTTCCACCGTATAAAAGCAAAGGACCCGAGACTAATACGGCTTTTTCTGCTTTTGATGCTTCATAAAATTGATCGGACTTTGCTTGCTGCACTAAGAGCCTATTCTCTTTTGTAATAACCACCACTCCATTTATTATGCTATCCGGTTTCGCCCATTTTAATTTAGGGGATCTTGTTCTATTAATAACGGAATCGTTTTTCTCAAGATAAACAACTCCCGCGATGCTGTCCATATCAAAATAACTGCCGTTAAGCGCGGCGACCGCATGGTTTAGTTCTCCAAACTTGCTTGTCGTCATCAAACCGGGTTTGTTATAATCGATATCAACATGAAATTTATTGAGTAAGGCTTTGGGAAGTACCAAGATACTTATTACTTGTTTAGTGCTAAAGAGTGTATCCGTTCTTATTTGATAATATTCTAATGAATCCTTACTGAATTGTCTTTCATTATTCCGGAGAGAAATACTTTGACTGCAGCCTACAAAATTGAGGGTAATGATTAAGACGAATAATAAACTGCTTTTCTTTACCATGTTTTTATATAATTCCTTTACTTGTTGCCCGGTACCGAGAACCGTTCATAAATTTCCTCACCAACGCGTGTTACTCTCCGCGTGTGTAAATCAATCGGACACCAGAGTGAACGCGCACGTGCAATTACTTTCTGATCTCGGACTCGAATAATTTCTACATGACGTTCAAAAATATTTTTCTGTGCTGTACCTACCCAAGTGCGGGCAATAATATCGTCACCTAAACGCACCGCATACAAATAATCTATTTCATGCCGGACAACCACCCACCCGATTGCCTCTTTTTGTACCTCAGTTGCTGCTGCATACCAATGCGCAGTTGATACTTCCTGTACCCAGCGTAGGTACACTACATTATTAACGTGATCAAAAAAATCAATATCCTGCGGCAGTATTGTAATTGTTTGTTCATACCGCTCGGATGAAGGATTAACCGTCATTTGTCTTCCTTTTTGTTGTATGTGGACCCCTGATACTTACTGCTGGAATTATTTCTCTCATGTTGATTCTTCTTTGCTTCCCTATCTGCTTCCGGTGGGAAAAAAAATTCATCGATATGTTAAACATTAATGTGTATGCAACGCATGAGAAGAAAACAAACCGACGATGAGTGCAACTGTTACTAAAGCAACGATCATTTCTTTCCTAAACCGGAAATATTCACTCGTTTTTGTTGCAATATACTTTATTAATGCATTCCAATTCAGACTGAGATGAATCACAACCGCAATAAGAAAGAGTAAAGCGCTCATATTGTGAACACTCATCAAAAAATGTTCAAGTACCCCTACGCCTGCACTGGTCCGGCTAAAATGTAATGGAATACCGGAAAGTGGTAAGAAGATAAAAGAAATAAACATAAACATTGACGTAAGCGCTCGTTTATTCATAGACTGCTTTTTAGTGTTGTTCATAATATTCTTAACCTTTCTTTAATTAATTTGACGCTCACACCGGTTAACGGAATGTTTCCGCTTTGCTTAAAATACTAATGTTAATTTCTCAACTCAATTATAGTTCCTTCAGGGGCTTCCAGTTTACTTAGTTTAGTCCCCATAACTTCATAAATCCTTTTTCCCAGCAGAAAGCTATAATACCCTTTGTTTTCAATTTCTTTTACAGTTTCATCTAAGTCATTTACTTTAAAACAAATATGCTTTAGCCCATTATTCCCTTTTATAACAACTTCTTTTGCATTGTTTCTTTTAGGCGTTTGAAGCTCAATGATTATTTCATCGTTCTGTAACCACGTATTAAAATCTCTCCCGTGAAAATCCTTCTTTTCTTCAATAATAGTAAAATCAAATATCTTTGTGTAAAAGTCAATACTCTTATCATAACAATTGGTTTCTATACAAACATGATGAAATGTGATCTTCAAATTATACTCCTAAATTTAATATAAATATCTACGCTGTTTTAGCTATGACCTCATAGAGCCTGCCCGGCTCAGACGGGGATTTATAAATCTCTCTCTCATCACCCACTATTCGACTGGGACTATCTTTTTATTTTATCGTGATGGGAAGTGAATCTGAATAGTAATCCTTATACTTACTCTGAAGTAACATTACCAGCTTTACTGTTCCGCTGGTGTTATAAGTTCGTTCTTCCGTATAGACTTGCCTCGCGGATTGTGTCGTATCCGGTAATGCATATCGAATCAATGTCTTTTCATGTCCGGGTAATAAAAAATAATCCGGGACTAACATGCTTACGGTATCAATTTTACCAAGGAAGGTTCCGCTAAATTTTATTGTCAATGGCGCTGTACCTGAAGTCTTGTCCGCGGTAAGAACTAATCTTGGCGTAGTATCTTCCTTTACTTCCGTAGAATTTTCTTTGCACCCGAACATCAGTGCTAAAACAAAACTTAGAATAAAGATATATATGTTTTTCATTTGAATCTCTCCTTTATAATGCGTCTTATCTGTTTTATTGATCCTCTACGAGGATCATTTTTCGGGGTTATATTTTTCTACAATAATTAAACATCTACGATGTTTAATGCTCAAAATAATACTTCGCATTCCATAATTACAAATAGCATGAGATACTGTTTTTTATGACCTCGTAGAGGTCATATTATTGTAATAATAACTCCCTCTCGCACTGTAATCCTCGTAGAGCCCGCCGACTCAGACGGGGATTTATAAACCTCCCGTTATCTCAAATGCTTTATTGATCCTCTACGAGGATCATCTTTCGGGGTTATAATTTTCTACAATAATTAAACATCTACGATGTTTTTGTTCTTGCTTAATAACTCTTGTTAATGTCTTTCCTAAAACAGTTTTATTTATGACCTCGTAGAGGTCATATTATTGTAAAAACAACTCTCTCTCACCGTAATCCTCGTAGAGGATTTATAAACTTCCCGTTATGTCAAATGCTTTATTGATCCTCTACGAGGATCGTTTTTCGGGGTTATATTTTTCTACAATAATTAAACATCTACGATGTTTTTGTTCTTGTTCCTAATTCTTGTTGGTGTCTTTTTTCTCTTGTACTTACTCCACGGTATTACTTATGACCTCGTAGAGGTCATATTATTGTAACCACAACTCTCTCTCATTACTTAATCCTCGTAGAGGATTTATAAGAACTTACCTCATCTTATTCAAAACTCTTGTCTATCAATCACGCTATTTTGTTGCGGACTCTCTACTTATTTACCTAACTCCGACAGATTAAAAAGGTTTGATAAAATATTTTTATTGTTTATTAATACTATTATAATTTTGTTGCTTAATGTTTTCCAAAAATTCACCAAGTGATTTAGAACTAGAAACCTCTTGAAATATTTTATCTAAAATATCATCTTGTTCTAAATTCAATTTATTGTTTGAAAATTGTAAATATCGCCATGTATAAGGAAATGTTTGACAGTAAATCATTTTGGAGTATCTACTGTTCATTTCACCCATTGAAGGAAGTAGAGCTACATAAGTGTCTCCCACAACTGCCAAAGGGATTCCTATTATTGCCACGAATGGTCTTAATATAGCTATTCTCTCATAAACAAAAGATAAACCGAGAAGTGGTCCGAGAAATAAAACTATCCAAATAATACTAAATGGTATTAGAAGTAACCCAAAAGTAAGTTTTACTAATAATCCTAAAACAAAAGTTGTTATTATTTGAATCGGGACCACAATAAAACCCGTGATTCCTATAACTGCACTAATAATTTTATTTGTAATCATATTTATAAAATCCCAAAATGTTTTTAACTGTTTTCTTATTTTTAATTCGTCAATCTGAATGGAGATGCCACATAAAAAACAAGTACCAAAGATTAAGCAAATTGTTCTAAACTTTTATCATAAGCGCAGTTTGCAACAATGTTATTTAATAGAACTACCTTTAACAAGTAAGCCGAACAGAACGACTAATAGTACAATTTCTAAAATGCCGAGTGCGAAAACGGCGTCCGCTCGATTGGCGGGTTATGTGTGATTTTATAGTAATTAAATTATTCTCCATTTTAAATTACCATTAGTATCAAATGATTCTAACTCACCAATTTTAGCATATTTAAATATTGCATTCTCAAAATCAAATTCGGTGCATAGTAGTTCATATGCAGTCTTAAATTTAATTTTTTTATCTAAATCATCTGCAATAAGAGCTATATTATCACCTTTATATCTCATAGCTACACCAGGATAAACTATTCCATCAAATTTATTTTCTATAAATTGAGGATGAATTAAATCATTCATCCGTTTTAGTTTCCACATATACCAAACACTAAATTTATAATCGGATAATACACTAATTTCATCTTTAGAAAATTCATCACAAAAAAATTCAAGAATTAAATCACTAACATCTAATGTTTCTGTTTTAAATAATTCTTTAGAGCGATAAAATTTAGATATACTATCCTTGATGTTTGCAACATCTTTTCGCACTTTTAACACTGCTTCACTATAAAAAACGGGAGAAATATTTATAGTTCGTAATGTTTCCCATTCACTTACTGTAGCTACAGCAATCTTTGTTTTTCGATTAAATGAATCTTTTAGATTATGTAAAACTTCAGCACAAGCTAACCCGAAATTATCTGAACAATAAAAAATCGATTCGTTTGGACGGTTTGCTCTGCCATAATCAGAATCCAAATATTTATCGCGTCTATTTAATCCAAGTTGAGAAATATTTTCAAATCCACTTTGATTTTTATTTACTCTTACTCGGAATAGGATTTCCCCTTTGTTTATGGTGCCAGTTTGAAATGGAATATATTTAAAAACTCTATTAATTAAATTATCAATTTCTTCAAGACTTGTATTTGCCAAATCAATATTTCTAAGTTCTTTGATAAAACTCTTTGCTTTTTCAATGGAAGGGAATTTATTTTCAAAAGTATTTATATCTGTTTTGCTCATTTACGATCACACATAACGGTGTTGTGCTTTAGCTGTCCGCACTGCACAACAATTTTGAATAGTACGATTAATTAAAAACTTTATGAGAAATTAATAAAATGAAAACCAAGAACAAAAAACGAAAACGAAGTAATCAATACCAAAAATCTGAAAACCGCCGAACCGATAATGCGGTCAGCTAGAGGCACGGGTTAGGTTTTTTATTTAATAAATGGACATTCTACAACATTTCTTCCACTTGGGAGTTTAGTTTTCGTGCCATAGAAGCAGTGAAGATATTTAATCCCATCAATTTCTTTTTCTTCTCTACGGCTAAACCAGTAACAATTTATATGAGAAGTTTTGCCAAATTTTTCAGTAATTACAATTTCTTTGAGATAAGGATTAGATCTTTGATCTTTCTCATAAGCGCAAACTTCTTTTCGTGTGTTATTGACCCAATTTTTTATTGGAGTAAGAAAAATGACAACTAAAGAAGTTATAATTGCCGTAATAATTATACTACCAATATACATAGCAGTAGAAATCATTTTTAACCTCAATATTATAAATAGAATTGCAGGACTATCTGTTTGTTTTACTGGTTTTATGTTAGAACATTGCTATATAGCACCACGCCTTAGAAAATGGACAAACAATAAAATCAAAAACCTAAACTATTACTTATACTGCAATATTGCAGCCTAACACTCCAAGTCTAGGAATGTTATATTTCACTATAAAGCTTCTTTTCATTTCATTTACTTTATTTCCCGCAGCCTAACAGTCCACCTAACAAAGGAATGTAAGACCGCAGAAATAGTCACTCATCAATAATCCAATTTTTCTTCTACCTACTCACTTTTAACTTCTTCCGAAATTCTTTTTTCTCGCAAAGCTCGCTACGAACCCCTACGCTCGCAACGACATTATACTTTGCGAACGTTGCGCCTTCTTTGCGTGCGTCGCGAGAAATTTTTCCCGAAATATTCTTATCATTTTATTTACATCCCCCCTATGGATCAGTTTGAACAAAAAACATGCATCCATCCAAATATGCATCCATGCATATAAGTACAATTGAAAGAGTAGTTAACTCTTTTAACCTTTTACTGCCTATTGCCTACTGCTTACTGCCTACTGATACCTACGCAGCCGGTGTTCCGGGGTCTTCGGGGGGAGTTTCTTTCGTCTTCCGCTCCTGTTTAACCCGCGTTTTTAATGCTGTTAAAGTAAATTCCTCGGTTTTGCTCTTGTCGCTATTCTTAAAAAGAATCTTTCCGTTTTTAAGAATATCCGTCATATTATCCCAGAGGTCGTTTAGGATCTCAAGATTATCTTCAACAAGATCGCGTTTGTCATTCTCTTTAATGTTTTGCAAATCATTATCGGCTTTAACACTTTTTTTAGTGTTCACCAAAAACTCTTTGGCGGTGGATGTAAAACCTTTGGCGCTTATCGACTCGAAGTTTGCATCCACATTGGTTATCAACTTTCCCATGTTTAAGCAGAACTTTTCCGCATCTTTGCGAGATATAGCGTCCCTTACTCCTTTAATGCCGAAATCCTCAGGATTAAGAGTTAAGTTTGCCGCTCTGCTTATATAACCCTCAAGACGGTTAAGCTTATCCCGCGTTGCATCCATGGCGGCATTCATTCTTCCCGTAACAACCTTTATTTCTTTCAGTATTTTTTCGGGAAAGACAATATCCTCCACCAAATCGATCTTTGCCTGGTAGTTGGATAAATAAGGTTGTTGGAAATCGGGAGAATAATCAGTGAAGGTTGTTAAATTGGACTCGAAACTTTTGGCTACAAAACCCGCTATAACCGGCAGGTCCTCGACCGGAACATTGAACTTTTTCTTTAATTCTTTCATAAAAACTCCTCAATTAAATTTTGTTCGATGTAACAATACAAAAATATTTTTTATTGTCAAAATACTTTTTTCAGATTATTACTTCATCAATCAATTTCATTTAACAATAATACCGGCATGAGAGATTCTTTATTAGCAGATGAATTTAATGGATATAACACGGATTTATTTAATCACTCACCTTATGCAATATTATGATAATTGTAGGGCGATTCTCTGAATCGCCCATCTCTTTTCCTCCTGTTCGCCCTTTTTTTGTTCGATCCCGAAAGCCTTGAAGATCGACTTACGAAAATGTGTAAGGTGAGTTAATCATTGCAAATCCGTTCAACTTACCCACCGAAGAAGGTCCGCGTTCATCAGCATCCCATTGCTTTAAAATTGACTCTTCCCCTTCCCAAATTCCCATATTCTCATATTCCCATATTCCCACATTCCCATATTCCCACATTCCCACCGTCTCCTCCCTCCTTCCAACTTCTCCACAGTCCAACCTCCTATCGCATTTCCTTTCCCTATTAGTACGGAGCATTTCTCAGCTTTCGCTTATGATCCTCGTAGTAGTACGGAACTTTATACAGCTTATGCGTGTGATGTTCTTAACAGTACGGAGCTTCACACTGCTTACGCGTGTGATCCACTTAGTAGTACGGAGCTTTTTATAGCTCGTATATGAGTTTTATGAGGTAGTACGGAGGTTATTATTAGTAGTACGGAGAGTTTTCTTAAGAATATTAATAATTATTGGGGTTTATTTCCCTAAAAATGTGCTGGAACCATTCTTCGTGTTCCTTCGTGAAAACCTTCGTGCTTCTTCGTGACAGAATTTAATACTTACACGAAGCGCACGAAGATAAACCACGAATTTACACAAAGGATTAGATAAATTTACTAAGTATAATTTATAAAGTGAGTTAAGCTACCATCTCTAATAAATCAAGTCGCTTAACATTCGCGAATATAGGATCTTGTATATATCTAATTGAAGAAAAATGTTTATGGGCATTTTCCGATATTTTTAAGACTACTTCGGCTTCTTCCATCTGTTCTTTCTGTCCCGTTGCCTTTAATTCATCCGCATATTCAACTAACAGACCTCTAATTGATTCTAAATCCGCCATACTTGGCTTTAAGAACTTCACTTTAGCACCGGGAGCAAGGCGGTTTTTCAATGCGTCAACCGTCATTCCTTTATCTAAATCTATATATGCATAAATTACTCCGCCGGAAAAGCCTGCACAAATCCAGGGACCAGGATCACCAAGAACGACTACCGTTCCCCCTGTCATATATTCAAATCCGAAACCTTTTAGATGAGCGCGTGAAGCAAGATTTGGCAGATGATCCTGGATTTGTTCCTTCAATCTTGCTCCAAAAACTACTTTAGCGCCGGATAAACGGATGCATGCACGGGAGTCGGCTGTTCCTTGAACAAAGAATTTCCCATTTTGCGCCCCGTATGCAAAACATTTTCCTACCGAACCATCAACCAGCAATCCGTCATGATTATATCCTTTAAGAATAACCATCTTTCCGCCTGAAGCGCTTTTTGCCACACCATCCTGTCCCCCTCCCTGCACACGGATTAGCATGTTATTAGTTATAAAAGCTCCAAGACCGTTTCCGGGAATAGTTGTACCGCTAAAATCCAATTCCAATTCTCCTTCAAAAGGAGTTCCCTTTAGTTGATATTTAGCTATCGAGCCTGCAGTAGCCGCACCTAAGGCGCGGTCTCCGTTACCGATAAGATCATCCTGATATTTAATATACTTTGCACCTGCATCAATTTGCTCTGTAACTTTTTGCGCAATGATTCTTGAGAGTGAAGTCCGCGGACGATGGATTATCACCCTTTCATTTGCGTGGTCATTTTGTTTATACTCATACAACGACGGAATAAACATTGCCGAAAGATTTACTTTATCGGTATACGCTGACTGTTCGAGCAGTTGCCGTTTCCCGACAATATCCGAAAGTTTTTGATAACCGAGTTCCGCCCCTTTTTCTTTTAAACTCATTTTCATTTGATCGAATAAATATATAAGTCTGTTTACCGATTTATCAGGATGGCGTGGTTCATATTCCTTTAAACCGGATGCAAAAGCTAATTCCTGCGTTGGAAAATGGGCGGTGATACCGGTATGACAAGTTCCGGTGTGGCAATCGCGGCAAATTGTACAGCCGATAGCTACCATTGCAAGCGTACCGAACCCGACACGGTTTGCACCAAGCGCCATCAACTTTAAGATATCTTCAGTTGATTTAGCGCCGCCGTCAGCCCATAGATCAACTTTACCGCGCAAGCCCGCCGCAAGCAAAGATTCATGCGCTTCAAACACTGCAAGCTCTACCGGGAACCCTACATACTTTAACGAGTGCGCTCTCGCTGCGCCCGTACCGCCGTCGTACCCTGATATGGTAATAATATCTGCATTCGCTTTTGCAACACCGCATGCAATGGGACCAATATTTGGTATCGCGGGAATTTTTACGCTTACTTTTGCATCTTGATTTACTGTTTTCAATTCTTCTATCAACTGCGCTAGGTCTTCGATTGAATAAATATCATGATTATTTGAAGGAGAAATTAAATCGATCCCTTTGGTTGCGTGTCGCGCTTCCGCAATTTGAGCAGTTACTTTGAAACCGGGTAAATGTCCTCCTTCTCCCGGCTTAGCTCCCTGTCCAACTTTTATTTCAAGATATTTTGAAGAATTTAAAAGGAGTGCATTAACACCAAAACGTGCTGAGGCAATTTGCTGCCCCCGGTGAATATAATATTTCCCCATCAAGTCGGGGAGTTCTCCCCCTTCTCCATTCATACATAAAATATTAGAACGGAAAGCGCTTTCTGCATAGGCGCGGTAGGAGACTTCACCCTGCGAACCGAACGACATTGCCGAAATATAAAATGGTGCATCGAAATGTCCTGTTTTAATATCGCAATCTTCAACTACCGTATTCTCTTTTTTCAAACCGATAATATGCCGCAAAGAGACCGGTTGTTTGTCTGTTAGCTTTTTATACCTCTCTTCAAACTCTTTATATTCATTTTTATTTTGAGAAACATCGCCGAGAGACTTCCATAACTTAACATAAAGGCGGTTATCAGCCGGAAGTTTAGAATCTTTTGAAACTAATGCAGCGATCCGCTTCTCATATTGCTCTTCAAGTTGAGGAAACCCGAAAGCCGCACCGTAACTTAGTGCAGAAGTAATCCCCATTTGACTTGTCAACTCTTCTGCTAAGCCAATAGAAGCAAAAATTGGTCCGTACCCGCTGATCTCGTGAATGCCCATAGTGGAAATAACTTTTTCAATTCCGTTTACAAGTGCAACAAGCGTATTTTTAATTTGTGTATCATCGGTTTGATTGCCTGTTACCTGGTTCCATATCATATACGGTGCAACTGCGTCGGCGCCAAGCCCGATAGCAACGCAGCAATCGTGAACATTTCGTAATTGTCCACTGTGTAATACGATGCTTGTCTTTCTTCTTAACGAGATGTTCTTATCATTTTTTAATCGTCTTAGTTCTTCATTCAATTTCCCTAATGCTAAAAACGGATCAATAGCTTTTTCATGTTTGAATGAATTTACATCCGATAATATTATTAATGTTGATTCAAGATTCTCCACTTTTGAAATGACTGAAGAAACAAATGCATCCAGCCGTTCTTTCATCGTACCGGCTGAACCATGCAGTTCCTCGAATATCACCATTGGACCATCTTGCGTAAACAAATCTTCCAGCTTCGTTCCAAAGGAAGGATCGATCTTTCCATCCAGAAGTACAGGATGTTCCAATTGAATTTGCGGTAGAGTTTTCTTATCACTTAAATTAGGACGCGCTCCGAGAAACACACGCAAAGAAAAATGGGATTGTTCCCTTTCTCTATCTATCGCCGGATTGGTAACAACGGCTACCGTCTCTTTAATATATTCCGGAATATTCATAATGTCATCGCGGAGAATCGCCAGCGGTCCGTCATATCCCGTTGAAGCGATTGGATCTTTCCCTTGTTTCGCCATCGACTCAAGATTCTCCAGGTCTTCGCGGAACCAGCCAAAGCTTTTTAAATGTGCGGTTGTCGCTTCGGGAGAATTCCATGAAACAATAACGTTTGCATCGCTTTTATGCGGCTGTAAAACTTGATGAACTTTTGTTCTGCGGTATTGGAATTCCTTTAAAACTTGTTTCTGCAAATGAGGATAATCAAATACTTCCGTACTTCCCTTTAATATCAATGAATTTGAAGCGTCAAGTTGCGTAATGGGACGGCGTAAGAGAAATCCTCTCTTTTCTCCCGGCGCTAGAGGGATCGGATCCGTATGCATTTCCTCTAAATCAATAACTCCTTTTTCTGAAGAAGCGAAATATTCTTTATCGGTTTCTCCAAACCATAGCGGGCGCAGACCAAGTGCATCAACCGAGAAGACAATTTCATCTCCCTGCCGTGCAATAATTGCCGCCGGACCTTGCGCAATCATTCCCATCAACCGCCGGTTAAAGATATACATGTTTTGCAGCTCTTCCGAAAAACTTTTTATCTCCGACCAGATCGGAGGAAAGACTAATTCCATCGCTTCCATTAACGAAAAGTTATGATAAAACATTAATCCTTCAATTAAACGGTCAACATCCTGGCTGTCTGAGCCGCGTCCAACAACCGGAAGCCCCATCATTTCAGCTTCACGACGTAAGCGGAGAATTGTATTGATTTCTCCATTATGCCCGAGCGTTGAAAACATTTGCGCCCGTTCGTAATTTGAATCGGTATTTGTTGAATACCTGCCGTGTGCCAATGCGATAGCGCTTTTAAACTCCGGGTTTTTCAAATCCGGATAATAATTGATCAAAGCTTTCACATCTCCGCGCACTTTATAGATTACACTGTTCGGGCTGAAGGAAGCAAAGTGAACATGCTGGAAAGTATCTTCAATTTCCAGATGCGCTTCGTGAATAACTTTATCTGTTATGGTTATTCTTCCGATTGGAACAATCCCCATTGCATAAATTGCCGGTTCAATTCTCTTTGCGCGTTGACCGAGAACTTCACTTCGCACCGGAAGAGGGGCGCTGTAAATAACTTCAAGACCATGTTTCTTCATAACAGAAATTATTTGCTCAACCGTTTCTTCAACATTCGGCTGCACAACCGGACGGATCATAATATGCGCTACACAAAAATCCGGTAAGAACGGAATGCGGGAATTTAAACCGATTGATTCAATCCGTTCCATCCATAATTGACGCGGAATATCGGTTTGGATACCGGCGCCGTCACCTTCGAGATCAATTTCTCCTGTTCGATGCCCCATATTTTCGAGTGCAAGAAGCGTCCGCTTAACATTTCCGTGTGTAGCAACACCGTCTTTTCTAACACGCGCAATTATTGCACAGTTATCTTTTTCAGTATCAAATAAATTTGTTCCGTAAAGTGTTTGCGTATTCATAATTCATCTTCCTTCTTTACTAGGAGGAATAATTAAAAGAGAGTGATCATTGAGTTATTGGTAAATATTTTTATTGTTCTACTTCGTCATCTTAATCATAATCTTATTCGTAATCATAATCTGATTCGGTATAAAACAGATTAAGATTACGATTATGATTAAGAATTAATTTTAACAGTCGACAGTTTGTTCGTGTTTTTCAGCCGGGAATAATTTGTATAATCTGAAGTTAAGGCTGTCGTTTAGAGCTTGAAAACTTGCCTCAATAATATTCTCAGAAACACCAACTGTTGACCAGCTTTCATCTCCGTCGCGAGAGGTTATCATTACTCTTACTTTTGCCGCTGTACCGTGTTTTTCATTTAATACACGGACTTTATAATCGATTAATTTTATCGATTTAATTTCGGGATAGAATCTTATCAGAGCTTTGCGTAACGCATTATCAAGAGCGTTTACCGGTCCGTTGCCTTCTGCGGCGGTATGTTCAATTTCGCCATTGACTTCAACCTTTAATACCGCTTCGGTTCTGTCTCCCCCTACGTGATCATTGCTTACATTTACTTTAGAATAGATAATTTTATAGAAAGGAGAAAACTCATGGAGTTCATTTCTTAGAAGAAGTTCAAAAGAAGCTTCGGCTCCGTCATACTGATATCCGTCGTATTCCAAATTCTTAATATTGCTAACAACTTTTTTACTTATCTCTTTTTCATTAAAGAGATCGATACCAAATTCTTTGGCTTTATACTTAACATTACTTTGTCCCGATAGATCCGAGACAAGTACGCGTTGTTTATTCCCAACAATTTGGGGATCAATATGCTCATACATTCTGCTGTCTTTTAGAACCGCACTTACATGCACTCCTCCTTTATGTGCGAACGCCGATTGCCCGACAAAAGCCGCTCGGATATTCGGATTCAGATTCATCACTTCATAAACAAAGTTTGAAAGTGAGGTAAGATGATTTAAAGTTATCTCCTGTTTTGTTTGGCATTTCATTTTTAGAATGAGATTTGGAATAATGCTTGACAAATTCGCGTTGCCGCATCGTTCTCCAACACCGTTTATCGTTCCTTGCACATGCACCGCACCCGCTTCAACAGCTGCCAGCGTATTTGCAACAGCAAGTTCACCATCATTATGCGTGTGAATTCCAAAAGGAGTCTTTACAACTTTCTTTAAATCTTTTAGTATTGATGATACTTCATATGGTAATGTTCCACCATTAGTATCGCAAAGCACTAAAACAGATGCGCCTCCTTTTTCGGCAGCTAATAACATGTTCAATGCAAATTCAGGATCATCTTTATAGCCGTCAAAAAAATGTTCGGCGTCGTAAATAACTTTTCTTCCGGCATCCTTCAATAATTCAACCGACCGGAATATTAATTCTTCATTTTCTTCATCACTTAACCCTAAACCAACTTTTGAATGGAGCTTCCACGACTTTCCAAAGATAGAAACCGCTGCCGTTTCCGCTTTCAACAATGCATTTAAGTTTGCATCTCCTTCAAGATTCTTTAGTGATCGGGCGGTAGAACCGAATGCACAAACAACAGCATTTTTCAGATGAAATAATTTTACTTTTTCAAAAAATTCTTCATCTCTCGGATTGCTTCCGGGCCAGCCTCCTTCAATAAAATCAATACCAAACTCATCTAACCGTTGAGCAATAACAAGTTTGTCCTGTATTGAGAGGTTTACGCCTTCGCCTTGTGTGCCGTCTCGTAATGTCGTATCAAATAGTTCTATTGTGTTTTTCATTTCAGCTTCCTCTTTTAATCTTAATTATCCTTAAGATTTTAGGCAATCATCTTTGATTGCCGTGCGTATTCAAATAGATTTCCTGCTTCAAGTATCGGCAGAATATCTCCTAATGGTTTCAAGTTATATTCTTCATTTGTCGTCAGATTTTTTAGTACATTCTTTTCAAGGTCGATGTTGATTTCGTCACCGGTTTTTATTTTATCAATTAGTTTCTCAACTGATTCATAAGGAATAACAAATCCACCGTCAACCGCATTTCTAAAAAAGATGCGGGCGTATGATTCCGCAACGATAACTTTTGTCCCGGCTATTTGCAAGGCGAATGGTGCGTGTTCTCTTGAAGATCCACAACCGAAATTCGCCCCGCCAATAATGATAGGAAACTCCGTTTGGAATTTATTTGCTTCAACATATTTAATTCCGCCATTTGGCAAACCGGACTTTTCCGACGGCACTGAAGACAAGGCATATTTCCCGTACATTTTTTTCTCTTCCGGATCAGACAAACTGTACACCAAATGTTCCGCAGGTATTATCTGATCGGTATCAATATTATTTCCTAATACGAAAGCCTTTCCGTTTACTATTTTTTCCATTTCTTTCCCTTTTTCAATTTCTGTTTTAATTATAAAAAGTCTCTCGGGTCGGTTATAACACCATTAATCGCCGAAGCCGCAACCGTTAACGGTGAAGCTAAATAAACTTCCGACTGCCTACTTCCCATTCTTCCCGGAAAATTTCTATTCGTTGTTGAGATAACAACTTCGTTATCCTTTGCTCTTCCGATTGTATCTGCCGGTCCGCCAAGACAGGCAGCGCAACTTGATTCAGCTATAACGCATCCGGCTTTTTCAAAAATATCTTTTAATGATATTCCGCTAATCGTCTCTTCTTCCAGCGCTCTTTGCACTTCAGTTGAAGCCGGGACAACAAAAGTGGAAGTCTTTACTTGATTTCCTAAAAGAATTTTTGCGGCTGCTTGAAAATCAGAAAGCTTTCCGCCGGTACATGAACCGATATAACATTTTGTAAGTTTTGTTCCCGCAACACTGCGGACTGTTGCCATGTTATCGGGGCTGTGCGGTTTTGCTACGACAGGTTCCAGCTCTGCTGTTTTGTATTTTCTCACCGAATGATATTTTGCATCGGCATCGCTGTGAAAGATTTCATATTCTTTATCGGTGCGTTCTTTTACATACGCTTCAGTAACGGCATCCACAGCAATGATCCCGTTCATTCCACCGGCTTCAATAGCCATGTTTGTAAGAGTCATTCTTTCGGTCATTGACAAAGAGAAGACTCCTTCGCCGTCAAATTCCATTGCGCGGTACGTTGCGCCGTCTGTAGTAATATCTCCAAGGATGCGAAGAATTAAATCCTTCGCCATTAAATATGGTGGAAGCTCACCTTCAAAAATAAATTTCATTGATTCAGGTACTTTCTCCCATATTTTTCCGGTACCGAGAATAAATGCCGCATCGGTGTTCCCCACACCAGTTGAGAACATTCCGAAAGCGCCCGAAGTACACGTGTGCGAATCTGTTCCGAATAAAACTGTCCCCGGAACATTGTATCCTTCCTCCGCCAACGCAAGATGGCAAACGCCTTTGTATCTGTCAGTGCCTACATCGTAATAGTTATCGATCCCATATTCATTCGCAAACTCTCGCAGCAATGAAACATTTCTATTTGCCTGCGGATTTTTCGTAAAGATATAATGGTCGGGAAAAATCACCAGTTTATTCTTATCCCATATTTTTGCAGCTTCGCCGAATTCTCTTTTCCAAATTTCAATTGTCGGCGGACCGCAAACATCGTGTGTCATCAGTACGTCAACATTCAGCCAAATATTTTGTCCCGGTTCAACAAAAGTTTTACCCGCTGATTTAGCTAATATTTTTTCTGTGATTGTCATTTTCATTAACGTTGTTCCTTATACAGCTTGTGATATTTCAGATAAATATGAAGTTGAAAGCTCATCTTTCGATTTAAAATATTGTTCCTGGTGATTAAGCGCCTGGAGAAATCCTTTCGCACTTGCTTCAATAATGTCGGTTGATATTCCTCTTCCGGTAAAAACAACATCATCCTTTTTTATTTTAACGATAACTTCTCCAAGTGCCTGACGACCGGAGGTAACCGACCGGACAAAATAAGATTCCAACGAAACTTTTGTGTTCAAAGCCCGTTCGATAGCATTGAACGTTGCGTCTACAACACCGTCTCCGGTTGCTGATTCCTGCAGTAATTCCTTTTCCGTCTTTATGCGAACCGTTGCAGTCGGGATTGAATTTGTCCCGGAATGTATTTGCAAATAATCAAGTTCATAAAAGGATGCAGCAAATTTGATTGAGCTTTCTTCCATCAATATGCGCAAGTCGTCATCATAAATCTCCTTCTTTTTATCTGCAAGCGTTAAAAATTTCTCATAAATTTTTTGCAATTCTTTTTCCGGCAGATGAAAGCCAAGTTCTGTCAAACGTGATTTTAATCCGTGTCTACCTGAATGGCGACCAAGAACTATTTTTGTCTTTGGAACACCAACTGTTTCAGGCTGCATGATTTCATATGTCTGGCGGTTCTTTAACATTCCATCCTGATGAATACCCGACTCATGTGCAAATGCATTATCGCCAACAATCGCTTTGTTTGGCTGCACAACAATTCCGCTGTAGGAAGAAACCATTCTACTTGAATTATAGATTTCTTCGGTTTTTATTTTTGTAAAATATTTCACAAGGTCTTTTCTTACTTTTAACGCCATTACAACTTCTTCAAGCGAAGCATTCCCGGCGCGTTCACCAATTCCGTTAATTGTGCATTCAATCTGACGCGCACCATTCTCAATCCCGGCAAGAGAATTTGCGACTGCCAAACCTAAATCGTTATGGCAATGAACGCTGATAATCGCTTTGTCAATATTTTTTACGCGTCTTTTCAATTCCGCAATCTTCGCACCGAATTCCGAGGGGAAAGTATAGCCGGTTGTATCGGGAATATTGATTGTTGTCGCACCCGCTTCAATAGCGGTTTCAACGATGTCAACAAGATAACCGATATCGGTTCTTCCCGCATCTTCAGCAGAATATTCGACATCTTTCATAAAAGATTTTGCGTAAGCAACAGAATCATACGTCATCTTCAAAACGGTTTTTCTTTTTTCTTCCAGAGTTTTTCCGTACCTGTCATCACCGAATTTTCCAAGAATATGAATATCCGAAGTACTGGTGAAGGTATGGATCCGTGGTTTCTTTCCATGTTTTAACGCCTCATAAGCAGCTTTAATATCGCCTTCTTTTGCCCGTGCAAGACCCGCAACAACAACATTCACTTCATTTGCAACCAGTTGAACAGCTTCAAATTGCGCGGGTGACGAGACCGGAAACCCGGCTTCGATAATATCAACATTAAGTTTTTCCAACTGTCTTGCAATTTCAACTTTTTCTGAAATGCTCAATGAGGCACCTGGAGATTGTTCACCGTCTCTTAATGTTGTGTCGAAAATATAAACTCTATTTTTATCCATTGTCTTCCCTTTCGAGGGTAATTTTTTATATTCTAAACTTCCACAGTGGAATTTTTTTCTTCAAATATTGCTTCAAGCGATTTTAAGACTTCATCACGCATGATTGTTGTCGAAACAAGCGTCATGTCTTCCGAATAAATATCTGCAGTTCTAAAATTCTTTTCCAGCGTTTTTGCAATTGCTTTTTCGATCGTTGAACCAATCTCAGGAAGATTGAACGAATAATTGAACATCAAGGCAATTGAAGCAATTGACGCAAGCGGATTAGCTTTAGTCTGTCCGGCAATATCCGGTGCGCTCCCGTGGACAGGTTCGTACAAAGCATATTTTTCGCCAAGACTTGCGGATGGAAGCATTCCCAGACTACCTGTAATCATCGCTGCAACATCACTTAAAATATCACCAAACAAATTTTGCGTTAGGATAACATCAAATTGTTTTGGATTACGGACTAACTGCATTGCAGCATTATCAACGTACATATCGCTTAATTTAACATCCGGATATTCTTCTTTATGAATTTGATGTACAACTTTGCGCCAGAATTGAGAACTCTCCAACACGTTTGCTTTATCAACCGAAGTCACTCTTCCACTTCGTTGACGCGCAACCGTAAAGGCTTTCCTGGCTATTCGTTCTACTTCTTCTTTCGAATAAACTAAAGTATTCCATCCTTTATTTTCATCATAACCACGTGGTTCGCCAAAATAAATGCCACCGGTCAATTCTCTAAAAATTACAATATCGGTTCCCGAAAGAACTTCAGGACGCAGTGATGAAGCATCAAGGAGCGCGTCATACACTTTTGCCGGACGAATATTAGAAAATAATCCTAGCGATTTTCTTAGTTTCAACAATGCCGCTTCCGGTTTTAAATGATGCGGCAAAGTTTCCCATTTCGTTCCTCCAACCGCACCAAGAAAGACCGCATCGGCATCATAACAAGCACTCAATGTCGCATCAGTTAACGGATTTTCGTTCGCATCGTAGGAGCATCCACCGATTAAATGATAGCTATAGGTAAGGTCAATCCCGGTTTTCTCGGCAACAAATTGTAACACTTTAACAGCGGCATCCGTTACTTCGGGACCAATTCCATCTCCGGGTAAGAGAGCAATTTTATATTTCATTTTTATTCCTAATTCGTAATTCCAAATTCCTAATTGCTTAGGCGTCGACTTCTTCTTTTTTATTTTGATTGAACAACCAGCTCATCATTCCGCGGAGTTTTGCTCCGACGGTTTCAATTGAATGTTCCCGGTTACTCTTTCTCAGTTTTTCAAACTCAGGTCCGCCGCTTTTATATTCAGCTAACCATTCGTTTGCAAATTTACCTGATTGAATTTCAGCAAGAATTTTTTTCATTTCATTTTTCGATTCCTGCGTAATGATTCTTGGACCGCGCGTCATACCGCCATACTCGGCAGTATCGCTAACGGAATAATTCATTCGTGAAAGACCTCCTTCATAATAAAGGTCGACGATAAGTTTCATTTCATGCATGCATTCAAAATATGCTAGCTCCGGCGGATACCCGGCTTCGGTCAAGGTTTCAAATCCAGCTTTAATCAGTTCAGCCGAACCGCCGCAAAGCACGGCTTGTTCACCGAATAAATCAGTTTCAGTTTCATTCTTGAAATTTGTTTCGATAACGCCGGCACGCGCACCGCCAATACCTTTTGCCCACGCTAACGCAAGATCTTTTGTCTTGCCAGAAGAATCTTGGTAAACCGCAATCAGACATGGAACGCCCGAACCTTCTGTAAACGTTCTGCGCACTAAATGTCCCGGACCTTTAGGTGCTATCATCATAACATTCACATCTTCCGGAGGAATAATTTGTTTGTAATGAATATTAAATCCATGCCCAAATGCTAATGTTTTTCCAGAGGTTACATGCTGAACAATATCGTTGTCATAAATTTCTTTTTGTGTCTGATCCGGCAAAAGCAACATGATCACTTCAGCCCATGCAGAAGCATCGGAAACCGTTTTCACTTGAAAACCAAGCGCTTCGGCTTTTTCCCAACGCGGACTGTTTTTACGAAGACCAACGCAGACATTCATTCCGCTGTCTTTCAAATTGAGTGCATGCGCGTGTCCCTGACTTCCGAAGCCAAGCACCGCAATTTTTTTATCTTTTAGAAATTCTAAATTGGCATCGCCATCATAATACACTTTCATACTTTTTCCTTTTCTTTTAGTTGTGAAGAAACTTTTGGTTGAATTTTTGATTGCTCGCCGCGCTTAAGTGCAACGGTTCCGGAACGCGCGATCTCTTTTATTCCGTATTGGGTTAATACGTTGATCGCAGCGTCAATCTTATCCGGCGGACCGGTTATTTCCAGGGTTAACGTTCTATTATTGATATCCACAATATTTCCCCGAAAAATATCACAGATGTTTGTCAGTTCGGTTCTGGTTCCTTTTTGATAGAAGACCGTGATGAGCGCCAGTTCACGTTCAATGCGCGGCTGCCCGGTTAAATCTATTACTTTGATCGTATCGATCAAACGGTTTAACTGCTTAACAACCTGTTCAATGATTTGGTCATCTCCTGAAGTTACCAGCGTCATGCGGGAAATTTCAGGCTCCTCGGTTTCACCAATAGAAATACTGTGAATATTGAACCCTCTTCCGCTAAACATAGTTGCTACGCGGTTAAAAGCTCCAAAACGGTTTTCGACTAAAACAGAAATTGTGTGTTTCATTTGTTATACCATTGTTTTTGGATTTAATCTTTTTGTCATCATTTCACCGATTGAAGCTCCGGCTGGAACCATCGGGAAAACCATATCTTCTTTTACAACTTTAAATTCGATAAATACAGGACGATCATTAATTGCAAAAGCTTCATCAAGCATCGATTCAACTTCCTTCGGATTATCAGTTGAAAACGCCGCAAGTCCAAAGGCTTCAGCAACTTTTCTGAAATCGGGATTACTCTTTGAGAGATCGGTAAAACTGTATTTTTCTGCATGGAAAAGTTCTTGCCATTGCCGTACCATTCCTAAGAAACTATTATTTATTACAAAAAATTTGATAGGAAGTTTATAAGCAACAGCAGTTATTAGTTCCTGAATATTCATCTGGAATCCACCGTCTCCGCTTATTGAAATAACCGGACGATCTTTAATTCCAAACGCAGCACCGATAGAAGCAGGAACGGAAAATCCCATGGTTCCAAGTCCACCACTTGTTAGATGCGAACGGGGATGAACAAATTTATAATGCTGCGCTATCCACATTTGGTGCTGACCAACATCTGAAACAACAACGGCTTCTCCTTTTGTTTTTTCAGAAATTTTTTCAATTACAAATTGTGTTCTCAACTTTCCATCATTCGCGTCAAGTTCAAAGGGACATTCCTTTTTCCATTTTTCAATTTGTTTCCACCATTCTGTAAAATCAGGATGCTCATCCATTTCGGCAGCTAATTCCGCGAGCACATGCTTAACATCTCCAACAATGGGCAAATCTACAATCACGTTTTTATCTATCGCTGTCGGATCAACATCAACATGAATTTTGTAAGACTTCGTCGAGAAAGATTCAACTTTTCCAGTCACTCTATCATCAAAACGGGCGCCTAGGGCGATGAGTAAGTCGCAGCTATTAACGGCTTGATTTGCCCAATAGGTTCCGTGCATTCCAAGCATACCAAGAGAAAGTTCATCTGTTCCCGGGAAAGCCCCTAATCCTTGTAGCGTCATAGTAATTGGTAAATTATTTTCTCTTGCAAGAAGAGCTAATTCACGCGTTCCACCGGACATGATAACACCGCCCCCCACATAGAGCAAAGGTCTCTTAGCTTTTTTAAGCATCTCGGCAGCTTTTTTAATTTGATTTTGATGTCCGAGAAAAGTCGGTTTGTATCCGCGTATTTCAACTTTTTCAGGATATTCAAATTCACAAAAAGAGTTGATGACATCTTTCGGAAGATCAACAAGTACCGGTCCGGGTCTTCCCGTTGAAGCAATAAAGAATGCCTTGCGAATTGTCTCGGCTAATTCTTTCACATCACGTACAAGAAAATTATGTTTGGTGATCGGTCTTGTTATGCCCATAATATCGGCTTCTTGAAAAGCATCGTTCCCAATTAATTTAGTCGGCACCTGCCCGGTAAAAACAACAATAGGAATTGAATCCATATAGGCATCGGCAATTCCCGTAACAGTATTTGTGGCGCCGGGTCCCGAAGTAACGAGAACCACACCAACTTTTCCGGTAGCTTTTGCATAACCTTCGGCAGCATGGGTAGCGCCCTGCTCATGGCGGGTTAAAATATGTTCAAGAAAATCAACGTCATAGAGTTTTTCGTAAAGTTTTAGAACAGATCCACCCGGGTATCCAAAAACATACTCAACCTTTTCTTTTCGCAAACATTCAAAAAAGATGTCTGCACCACTCATCTTTTGTTTCGTCTCTTTCATAAGGTATATCCTTTCTCAGTTCTGTGTATTATTTATTTTAATATTGCACCGGTGTTGGCAGAAGTAACCAATCTTGCATACCTGCCTAAATAACCTTTTTTTATTTTCGGTTCAAATGCAGGAAGCGCCGTTAAACGTTTTTGAATTTCTTCATCGGTGAGCCCAACGCTTAATATTCTGTTTGGAATATCAACGGTAACCAAATCGCCTTCAACCAATGCTGCAATGGGACCGCGTTCCGCAGCTTCCGGGGAAATATGTCCGATGCAAGCCCCACGTGTACCACCGGAAAATCTTCCGTCGGTTATCAAGGCAACTTTATCGCCTAAACCCATTCCCATAATAGCAGAGGTTGGAGAGAGCATTTCCGGCATTCCGGGTCCTCCTTTTGGTCCCTCATACCGGATAACAACAACATCGCTGGCTTTAACTTTTCCGGCTAAAATGTTTTCCATCGCTTCATCTTGTGAATTATAAATTCTTGCAGGACCGGTATGATTCATCATTTTAGGATCTACCGCACCGGTTTTTACAATTGAACCAAGCGGAGCTAAATTTCCAAAAAGAACAGCCAATCCGCCGGTTTTTGAATAAGGGTTTTCAACTGTACGAATAACCGAGGAATTTTTAATTTCCGCTTGAGCAATGTTCTCTCCAAGAGTTTTTCCGGTAACTGTTTGTCTTGATAAATCAAGGATTCCTTCAACTTTGGAGATTTCATTTAAGATAGCCGAAATACCTCCAGCCGCATCAACATCTTCCATATGTACATCTTTTGTTGCCGGACTAACTTTACAGATGTAAGGGACTTTTTGAGAAAGTTTATTCAGTTCCGCTAAATCAAAATCTATTTCAGCTTCGTTCGCAATTGCCAGCGTGTGAAGAACAGTGTTCGTACTTCCACCCATTGCCATATCAAGAACAAAAGCATTCATTATGGATTCTTTTGTTACAATATCTCTTGGTTTAATATCCTTTTCAACCAATGTAACAATCTGTTTCGCAGCTTTTTTAGCTAATTCATGGCGTAGCGGGTCTATTGCGAGGATTGAACCGTTACCGGGAAGAGCCATCCCGAGCGCTTCCATCAAGCAATTCATTGAGTTGGCAGTAAACATTCCCGAGCAGGAACCGCAGGTTGGGCAACTGAAATTTTCTAATTCATTTAATTGTTTGTCGTTTATTTTTCCGGATTGATATTCTCCAACTCCTTCAAAGACGGAGATGAGATCAACTTTTTTACCGGATGGAGTTTTTCCGGCTTTCATCGGTCCACCGGAAATAAAAATTGTAGGGATATTCACTCTAACGGCAGCCATTAACATACCGGGAACAATTTTATCGCAATTCGGGATGCAGACCATTCCATCTAAACGATGGGCTTCAACTACAGTCTCAACGCTGTCGGCGATCAATTCTCTACTTGCGAGTGAGTAACGCATACCGATATGCCCCATCGCGATTCCGTCATCAACACCGATTGTGTTAAATTCAAACGGCACACCGCCTGCTTCACGGACAGCCTCTTTAACTATTCTTCCAAATTCTTGGAGGTGGACGTGTCCGGGAATTAAATCGATGTACGAATTACAAATTCCTATAAAAGGTTTTTTAAAATCTTCATCGCTCTTTATCACGCCGGTAGCTTTCAGCAAGCTGCGGTGCGGAGCTTTATCAAAACCTTTTTTTATTAAATCAGATCTCAAGATGACCTCAAGTTTAAATATTGACAAACAAGAAAAACCAATCGGTTTTCGTCAATCCCGAAATCTTAATTATATATGTGTGTTAGTCTTATGTTTTGATTTGGGATTGACTTTATTCTTAGCCTAGAATAATAATGCTTAGTAGGCTAATAATAACAGAAATCCCAATAACGACAGAAAAAATCGGAAGGATAGTTATTGGAGAAATCACAACAGACGGACTACCGGGGATGCTGGTAGAACCGCTAAAATTGTTTTGTGTACTATGTTGTGATCGATTTTTCATTTTTTTATTGATGCAAAGATAACAGAAGGAAGCGCACTTGTCAAGTTTCAAAGCCATTTTTTTTCTTCTTTCTGAAATTAAATGTACGGGAGTGCATATTTTCCCATAAACAATTTAGGCACAGGCTAAGAATAACTTAATCAAATTGGATCATTTCTCTCTTCCGCCCCATAATTTTTAAAATGCACAAACCTTTAATGATTTGTTAAATCGATTTCTAAATTCTAATTTGCGCATAAATTAAATATGGAGTTAGCAAGTGAACACGAAAATTTCTATACGCTTTTACTTTGTTGTACTACTCTCTTTAATGAATGCTCACTCATCTCTTCTCAATGCTCAAATTTATAAATCAGATTCCCCTTTCGCGCATACCTATTCCATCGTTGCTTATGATGAACAAACGGGCGATATGGGTGTTGCCGTTCAGTCGCATTGGTTTTCAGTTGGAACAATTGTCACTTGGGGAGAAGCCGGAGTTGGCGTTGTCGCAACCCAGTCATTTGTTAATCCGGCATTCGGACTAGGTGGATTAGATTTGTTGAAGAAAGGAAAAACTCCGCAGGAAGCAGTTGATGAATTACTTAAAAGCGATGAAGGACGGGAATTCCGCCAACTAGCAATTTTAGATGCAAAAGGAAATGCCGCGTCTTACACGGGCAAAGATTGTATTCAACCCGCAGGAAATATTGTGGGGAAAAATTTTTCTGTCCAGGCAAATTTAATGTCGAATGATAAAATTTGGCCCGCAATGGCTGAAGCTTTTCAGAACTCAAAAGGACCTCTTGCCGAAAGAATGCTTCTTGCACTAGAAGCAGCAGAAAAGGCAGGCGGTGATGTTCGAGGAAAACAATCGGCAGCACTACTTGTTGTTCGCGCAAAATCTACCGGAAAAGTCTGGGAAGATCGTTTGGTTGATCTCCGCATTGATGATTCTCCGGCTCCTCTTCCTGAATTGAGAAGATTACTAAAAGTTCACCGCGCTTATGATCATATGAACAACGGTGATCTTGCCGTAGAAAAAAATAATATGGACTTAGCTATGAATGAATATTCTTCAGCAATGAAAATGTTTCCGGATAATCTTGAAATGAAATTCTGGACGGCTGTTGCCCTGGCAAATAAAGGTATGATGAAGGAAGCTTTGCCAATGTTCAAACAAATCTTTAAGAAAGATAAGAACTGGAAAGACTTGACTCCGCGTCTTCTTCCAAACGGATTATTAAAAGTTACACCGGAACAGTTTGAGGAGATATTAGGAAAATAAAAATGGAAATATGACACCTCTGGCTGTTTTAATAACATTAGATATTAATTCTAGTGAAGTCTCTCAAACAGTTAATGTTTGCATGGACTTTCTATTCAAATCGGAACCAATCAAAATCAGCAAAACTCTTTTGATTGGTTTCATAATTAGTCGATGAAAATATTCCAACTTTAGCACCGACCCATTTCCCTTCTCTTGCAATAAATTCTTTTCCAATTCGTTTAAATGTTTTTCCATCCAAGCTATAACTAAATGAGCAAAGAACTTTTGGAATTATGTCATCCCCATTTTCGGGTTTTATTTCAGCGCGTAGGTAGATGAGAGGATTGTTTACCTCAATAAAATCAACCTCTTCTTCTCCATTCCACTCGTCTGCATCTTTACAAATGAACTGCGAAATTTTAAATCCGGTTTCAGTTTTAATGATCCCGATGTAAGAGTAATCCAATCCAAAAACTATTAATCCGGCTTTATCACCAGTATGTTCAGAAGTTAACAAGACTTTAGTTGTTGTTGTAAATTGTGGAGCAGGAAATTTCTGAAGCAAAAGAGAAGCGACTTCAAAAAGATTTTTATACCCTTGTGGTTCCGGTTGAGAGTATAGTCTTAGCCACCCTTTATGTGCTTTAAGAGAAATCCATTCCGATTTGTAATTGGCTTGCCATTGCCATTGAAGTCCGAGTTTAGTTGAATTAAATTCATCATTTGTCGCTGGATTACAAACATGATATTTTTTATTAACATTTGGTTTCTTATAACGGGAAACCGGTTCACCAATTCCGTTTTTGTCATAATCAATTCCGATCACCGGCAATCATTTTTCCATTTCATCGGCTGCAGATGAACGATCCTTCCGTAAACATATCGATCTTGAAAATGAATGAACCAATCTTCGCCGGTCTGCGTCTCTACCCATCCCCCTTGGTGTGGTCCATTAATATTTGTGCTTCCTTGCTCAAGAATAATTTTATCTTCATACGGACCATAAATATCTTTAGATCTCAACACAACTTGCCAGCCATGCTTTACTCCCCCCGCCGGAGCAAAAATATAATAGTAACCATTTCTTTTATAAAATTTTGGACCTTCCAAAGTTGGATGTTTTATCGAATCGCAAAAAACAGTTACACCATCATCCAAAATTTGTGTCCCGTCGGCATTCATTTTATTGATTGTTAAAATGTGCTTGATCCCTGAACGACTCTTTGCCCACGCATGAACAAGAAATACATTACCGTCATCATCCCATAACGGACAAGGGCCAATCCACCCTTTTGCTTTGCGGATCAGTTTTAATGGTTCCCAAGGTCCGGATGGATTTTTTGTTTTCGTCATGAAGATCCCATAATCCGGATCACCAAAATAAATTAAAAACTCACCCTCATGATATCTTATACTTGGCGCCCAAATTCCATTGCCGTGCTGTGGTTTATTAAATGCTTCGATGGGATATTGAATTGCCGCATGACCGATGATTTCCCAATTAACCAAGTCTTTCGAATGAAGGATTGGCAGACCCGGAAAATTTGAGAAACTAGATGCCGTTAAATAAAAATCATCTCCAACTCTCACTACATCCGGATCGGAATAATCACTGTAAAGAATTGGATTCTTAAATGTGCCATCTCCATTATCCGGGATCCAAAGGGCACCATGAGATTTCAATTTGATTTTCTCTTTGGAAATTGTTGATTGGGCAAGAGTTAAACCGCCGAATAAAATTAAAGCTAAACCGATAATACTTGATGCGCGTACGCCAAAGAGAAATCTAAACTGGATCATATTTCACCGATCAATAATTGATGTTTCAAAAATACGAAACAGATTGAAAAGCCGAACTCATTTCTAACATTTACCATTTAGAAAAAGAATGAATGGAATAACTCTATGTCATAGACACTATCTTTTACTTACTTACTATCTCAATGAAGGCGCTATTAAGACCTTCCGCTGAAGCAGTCAGTTTTATCTTGCCTGCTTTTCCGGTCGACTGCACAACCGCAAGACACAACCCATTAAATGCTTTCCGCTTACTACTTTTGTATGGGGCATGGTCAACCGGATTTCCATTATCTACTCCGATGATCTTCCCTTCTCCTTCAATTGAAAACTGAATGAGATTATCTGCAACAGGAACAACATTTCCTAATGAATCAACTACTTTAACCGCGACATTTGCCGCATCTCTTCTTAAAGCATTTAATGTATCTACATCAACTTGCAACTGCAATGCCGCCGGTTGTCCGGTTGTACGAATCTCTTCGATGCAAACCACCTTTCCATCTTTCTTGCCAACTGCTTTCAAAATACCAGGTTCGTAAGCTACATCCCACGCAAGATGAAGGTCGGCAGTAGTCGGGTGAACTTGCGGTTTATCATACAAATTCCATCCACCGGAATTTCCCTGTCTCGGGAATTCCATTCGCTTCTCACCAAAAGATTTTCCGTTCAGGGAAAGTTCAACCGCGTCACAATTTGTGTAACACAATACCGGAATAACTTCTCCTTCTCTCCCCTTCCAATTCCAATGCGGGAAAAGATGGAGCATCGGAGTTTTTGTCCATTGACTTTGATAGAAATAAAATCCATCCTTAGGAAAGCCGCAGAGATCAAGGACTCCAAAGCTTACGCTTTTTTCAGGCCAGTCGGCTTCGCCAAGATAATCAACGCCCGTCCACATAAAATCTCCGATTACATAATCACGGGTAGCAACAAACTTCCATAATTGTTCGGCATCAATCATATTGAAATTGTAATTGGCTTTTCCGGTTGCATCAAATGTGTATTGCCCGCGAACTCCTCCGTTGTTGGAAATGCTTTCGGTTCCGATCATTTTCCAATCTGGATGATCGTGGCGGTCGACGCTATAAAACAATTCGCGCCTCCGGTGCCAGCGGTCGACATAATTATAACCAATGATATCAAGTTCATTCAGAAATGCAAGAGTGGTCGCACCACCGTCTGCCACAATATTATCACACGCCAATGTTACGGGACGAGTTTTGTCTTCTCGATGAAAGATAGCGTTAAAAGCTTTTAGCATCTCCACCCCTTTTTCCGTTTTCTGTTCGGGAATTTCATTGCCTGCACTCCAGAGAACGATGGACGGATGATTGCGATCCCGGTGAATCATCGACACAAGATCACGTTCCCACCATTCATCAAAATAATCGTGATACCCATATTTTCGTTTCCCAATTTTCCATTCATCAAACGGTTCGTCCATAACGAGGAATCCCATCTCATCGCAAAGGTCTAAAAATTCCGGTGCAGGAGGATTATGTGAAGTGCGGATAGCATTGCACCCCATTTCTTTTAGTTTCTCAAATCTTCGTTTCCAAACTTGAATTGGAACAGCGGCACCAACACATCCGCCATCGTGATGCAAACAGACACCGTTCATTTTTATTGATTTGCCGTTAAGAAGAAAACCGTTGTTCACATCATAGGCAATTTCCCGAATTCCAAACTTTGTTGTGAGTTCATCTATTTTTAAATTATTCTCTAAAAGTATTGTTTGCAGTTTATACTGCGAAGGATTTTCAAGAGACCAAATCTCCGGGGTTTGAACAACTAATTGTTGAACTAATTCAACCTGCGATTTTTTTGAACTGGAGAATGGTTTATCCCCTCTCGCCACCTCTATCCCTTTCAAGTTTAAAAGAATTGAACGCAAGGTGACGTTCTTTAATTTCGTATCGGAATTTTCAACCATCGTTTTGACGGTTACAGTTGCTGATTCCGGTGATACTTTAGGAGTAGTTATTGATATTCCCCAGTGCGCCACATGAAGCTTGTTAGTTTTAACAAGCCAGACATTCCGGTAAATCCCGGAACCTGTGTACCACCGAGTATTAGGTTGAAGACTATTATCAACACGAACTGCGAGAATATTTTCACCCACCCTTAAATAAGACGAAAGCTCATATTGAAAACTTGTATATCCATAAGGATGTTTGCCGAGCGAAGTACCGTTTATCCACACTTCGCTATTCATATAAACGCCATCAAAATCAATGCAGACCGTTTTCGAAAGATCATTTTGAGTAACTTGAAAATGCTTACGGTACCAGCCAATTCCCGTTGGAAGATAACCACCGCTTCCTCCGGTTGACGCCTCTTTATCATACGCTCCTTCAATGCTCCAATCGTGCGGAAGATCCAGTACACGCCAATCTTTGTCATCGAATGAAACCTCGTTTGCATTGGATTGGTCGCCAAGAGCAAACAACCAATTTGAATTTAGCAAGATTCGCCGCGGTTCTTTTTCAACACTCTGCGCAATGCTCTTTGTGCTATACGAGAAGAAGACGAAAACGGTAAGGCTTAGTGCAAGTTTATAAAAATGATTTGAAAACTTCATGGTTGATCTCTTTTAAAAATTGAAATTTTATTTTCTTTCTTCGTAAAGCATGACTGTTCATCATTATTTTTTTGTTAAATAAATTGATTCAATCTCAAACCCGGTTTCTGATGCGCTGTCTCTCTTTACTTTGTCGCAAACTATCTGTATAGCATCGATAGAGAGCGGATTCAAAACGGAATCATCTCCGGCATTTGGTGAATACCAAATCTTTGAAAGAAATAAAGGATACAATGCCGGCAAGAGAAGTGCATCACCGATCTTGAAAGCAGATAACGGAATTTCAATATCCGTCCAATCTTTTTTTAGTTCTGCAGAAGCTGAATAATTTCTCCCATCGGTTAATAACAGATTTAACCACACCATTGAACTCGTTGCCTGATTAAAACGTCCCCGCACAACAATATAATTATAACCAGTTTCTTCCGTTAACATTGATTTAATTTTTTCATCAACCGAAAGCTGAAAGCCAAAAGGAATTTTATTTTCAACGGAATAATTTACTTTTACTGCAAGAGCTATTTTAGCGCCATCAGATCCCGGTTCATAATCAATACTATAACGCATGTCTCTACTAAAATGAGGAAAAACTAAATCTCCCTTGTCTTTCGATGCACTGAACAAATTTACATTTTCTCCAGGTTTTGAGATAAGCGTTGTCCATGGAGCATCAAGACGAAAATCCCATGCATCCGGTGAAGTCTGCATTCCACCGGGGAAAATATATTTTTTATCTCCGGATTTAACTGCAACGCAATAGATGACTTCGCCTTCACCAAACTTTTTTTCAGTGTCTTCAAAAGTATAAGCAAATCCTTTTTCTTTATTAAGCGGATATTTGGCAAAACTTCTCCAGCCAAAACGTTTAACGTACAATTCCGCACTTGCTATTTCCTGCACAGACGCAATTTGAAATTTAAATTTAAGTGGTACTGCATCGGTCGTCCGCTTTGGCGATTGATTCACAACCACACAAGGATTCGATTGAACTGGAGGAGTATAGAGATCGGAAAGAAATTTTTCACTCCCGGAAAGATTTCTTTCAACCTTGCTTTTATTTAACTTCGACGTTGATAATAAATAAACACCCGGTTTAATTTTTAATTCAGAATTTTCTACCGACAGCGAAATTTGCTTTTTCCCATTTATCGAACTCACAAAAAATTTATTCTGCAAATCGGGAACCGTGATAGAGAATGATCTTTCGCTCCAGTATAAACGCGCGACTTGTCGAGAAAGACTTGTCGGTGCAAAAGGATCTTGCAGCCATAATACATCAGGATAGACTTCAAGCTTCCAAATTCCATTCTCAAGTTTATCCAGAAAATAAGCGCCTGTTCCGTCGTACTTAACAAGTAAAGAATTTCCACAACCGGCGATATGTTTTAACTCTGATGCATTGCGAGGAATATCTGAAGTGGTATTTGAGTAGAAGAAACATGAATCGGAATTTGCAACACTTAAGTCTTCATCATAACTTACCCGGAAATCTCCAAAGTTATTGTTCGCCGGATAATCTCCAAAAGATTTATTGAGAGGAAGATCATGAAACGCTTTACCGGCAATCATCAGACTTATCGCTTTTGAAGGAGTGTACAATAAATTTAAATAATGCGTCGGGTATTCGGTATTGCTCCATGCGATCTGCGATGGCTCGTAAGAAAACATTGTTGCAAACTGCATCCCGGATTCACGAAAACTTCTTACCATAGCCGGATACATATACGAACCGCCAATATCGGCAGCTTCAAACTCATATACCATTTTTGCTTTTTGGTTATATCTCTTTACATTCTCTGATGGAATAGTATAATGACTCACATTCCGAAGATAATTTCCTTGTAACATTTTGTTATGAACAAGATAAGTCGGATACCATTGAAATGAAACACCTTGTATATCAGCATCGACAACAGCCTGCGCTTGAACTTCATTCCAGTTCTGACTGATATTATAGAAAATCGGTTTCGTATATCCTGTCGCACGCACTACTCCAACCATTTCATTAATATAGTCCGTTACTTCTTTTCCGTTTCCCGGATGTGACGGTTCATTAATAATTTCAATCGCGATTATAGATGGATCATTTCCATTTGTGAATTTTGAATAAGGATTTTTATGATTTATAAATTGTTTCAGATAAGTGCGTTCGGACTTTCTTGCGTTCTGATCCGTAATAAGTTGAAGTTTTGTAAAAGATTGAGCAAACCCGGGAGTAACTTCATCCGGCTCAGGCCAGCCGTTTCCCCACCACGCAATGGGAGTAAGGATAGTCTTTATTCCACTTGACTCTAATTTCCACAACAGATAATCAAGTAAATCAAGATGTTCATTCGCTATTATATTGCCTGCGCTATCCGATATTTCTTTATCCCATACATGTACCCGGAACGCGTCACATCCAAGGCGGACCATTTGTGCAACATCGAGATCAATTGCTTTCTTAAGTGAAAGACCCAATTTTTTTTGTGCCCGGTAAGAATAAGCAAACGGAGTTGTGTAGTTTACTCCAAACAATCTTACTTCCTCATTAGAACCTTTCCATCGAAGTATGCCGTTGTCATCTACAAAAACATCTTGCTTTCCTGTTACGTTTTTTTGCGCACTACAAAATGTTACAATAAGCAAAAAAATAAACATGATAACTGCAGAATGTTTCACACACTATCTTCCTTCTAAAAATTTATTTCAATAAAATCATTTTGCGCATTTGACTAAATGATCCGGCATCCATACGGATGAGATAAATTCCTGAATTAACCGGGTTGCCGAGTTCATTCAAACTGTTCCACTCTATCGAATGTTCCCCCGCCTCCTTCGTTTCATTTACTAATGTTTTTACAACTTCACCTAATAAATTGAACACTTTAAGATGAACCATCGTTTTCTCCGGTACTGAAAACTTTATTGTGGTCTTCGGATTGAACGGGTTTGGATAATTTTGGTAGAGCTTAAATTTATCAACTAGCAACTGCGCATCATTTTCAATTCCGGTAATTGGAAATTTATCATTGAAGAATTTCCAAACTAAAGTAGTATCTGATTCCGGAAATTTAAAAACTCTATTTTCAATTCCCGATTCCCAACCGCCAAATGCGCTGTTATTAACAAAGAACTTGTAATTGATCGACGCACCTGAGCTAATTTTATTTTTAGGGAAATAAGCAACTCCCGACCAAAATGTACCGGAGCCAACACTAATTGGTTCTTTCTCTAACATCAGCTTGTTTGAGTTCCATGATAAAATTCCCGTTGAACTTGCAGAATCACCGCGAACGGCAATAGTCATATTCGCTGCAGCATCAAACAAACCGCTTTTAATAAGTTGAGCTACATTCACCCTGAAAAGAATTCCAATCGAATCAGTCTTATGGAGTATTGGAGTAAAATATTGTGGAATCTTGCCCGCGGTTCCATTAAAATATTCTACATCTAAAACAGTATCTTTAAGTCCGGCAGTAAAAACACGGTAATTAACAGTCGAACTATCAAACGGGATGATTTGCGCTTCCCATCCTAAATTTCTATATGATGGAACGGACGCAGAATGTCCCGCCCAAAATAAAAATTGAAGTTCGTCAGCAGGATACATTTGAAACTGATATTGCCAATAATCTCCCCCAACATTTTTCATCGTGATTTGCGAACTTTGATCCCAAGCAAATTTTTCTCCACTTGGGAAAAATCCCGAGCTTACCCCGTACACTTGTCCTCTCGCCTGAACAAAAGCGGAACTCTTGAGAGTGTCTCCAAGCGTAGATGTATTAAGCCGAAGTGTAATCTTTACAGCAGCTAAACTATCATTATTTTGAAATGCTTTTAATGCCGGCAACGCGTTATAGGTGAAATCGAATACTGCGTAATTTTCCCATGCTGATCCAACCGGAGGAACAGAAATATCAGCCGGTTCCCAGTAGAAAAATCCAATCCCTTTTTTAGATGTAGTATTCTTGATCATCCGTATCAGGTAAGTTAAAAAGTCTCTTTGCCCTTGTGGATTCACCGGATAACCGGACGGAAGTTTTGTAGGATCAAAACCGACATTATAGCCATCATTCATAGATTGGGAATTCCAGGGATAAGCGGTTTCAACAATAATAATATCTTTGTTATAGCGTGTTGCCAGATCATTCAGATTGTTTTGCGCCTGCGATAACGATCCATGCCACCAAGGATAATACGAGAGTCCGATAATATCAAATGAAACTCCATACGAAAGAAGATTATCAAAATACCAGCGTGAGGTTGCGTTATCTCCACCGCGGTCAATATGAATCATGATCTTGATCGTTGTAGAATCAACATCTTTTACTCCTTGGATTCCGGCTTTTAAAAGTGTTGTAAAATTTCCCCATCCGCTTGTACTGATCTTTCCCTCCGGGAAAAGCATTCCCGGTGTAATTTCATTTCCAACTTGAACCATATCCGGCAAAGTATTCTGATCTTTTAACGCTTTAATTACCCGTTTAGTATATGACCGGACACTATCAACGAGTGTATTGAACAAAAGTCCATTCCATGCAGCAGGTTTTGCCTGCTTTCCCGGATCAGCCCAGGTATCTGAATAGTGAATATCAAGAAGGAACTTAAAACCTTTTGCTTTTACAAGTTTAGCAAAGGCAAGCGTAGAATCTAATCCGCAGTATCCATTTGAGGGAGAATGCCAGAGACGAAGCCTTACGTAGTTTGCGCCATTAGATTTAAAGATATCAAGTACATCTTGCGGGACGTTATTTGATTTCCAGACGCCGCCGGCGTTAATAATTTGAGGAGTAGTCGAAATGTCTACTCCTCGGATAAAGTTGTCGCTGCTTTGCGAAGAAGCACTAAGTGTGAACAGCAACAAAAAGAATAAAACAAAATAAATTTTCATATCAATTATTTAAGCAATAACATTTTTTGCACCTGGGAGAAATTGCCGGACTGCATTTTAAGTAAATAGACACCTGAATTAAGAGAAACTCCATTATCATTTTTTGAGTTCCAAACTAAACTATGGACTCCGGCAGTTTGTACTTGATTGACGAGCGTTGCAACTTTTTCTCCAACAATATTAAATACTTCAATTTTTACATTCGCCGGATTTACAATTGAATACGTAATAACCGTTGAAGGATTAAACGGATTCGGATAATTTTGATATAACGCATAATTATCTGGTTGTATTTTATTTTCTTCTGCTACGCCGCTAATCGATCCAAGGTTTGGCGGATCTTCAACCGAAAGATTATTCTGCATCCAGGGAACTTCGGCAAGACTGAACGAAGTTGGCCATGTTACACTACTTCCACTAACATTTGTTGGTACAATATACTGATAATATCTTCGCCCTAAATTGGTGCCGCCGCCATTCTCCACTTCTCCGGTAGTTGAGGTATAAACAATTCTGTAACATACCTGGAAAAATGTTGGAGCTTTCAAATGAACTGTCGCAGTATATTTTCCATCAGCATTTGGAGACGAAAGCAATACACGGTTATCTGTACCGTACATCGTTTGTCCCTGTGTAATCGGAATAAAACATCCGTCATACTGAATATAAACAGTATCTATTCCCGGTCTAAAAAGTGTATTTGTAGGATTAGTTACGGCGTTTGTTGCCGGTGTCATATCAATATTAAATGTTAAATCGACTGGAGTTTCTAGTACACTATTTGGGTGAAGACTATTAAAAAATTGCTGTTCAGCTCCAAAATCACCGGTTACGGTTTGATCTGCAAGCCCGGGGAAACTATATTTTCTATCGCCACCGCCGTTGATTCCCGGTTCTTCCCATCCATTTGCTAAGAACAAACCCGGAATATAATGTGCGTTTGTTGTATCGATTCTTGTTGAATCCCATGCAATAAAATATTTATAAACTATTTCGGTACCAGCAGACATGGTGAATGGTTCCGAAAGCACCCATTCTTGTATTGTAGGAACGTAAGTCATCTTCAACATCGTCGGTTCCGTATCAAAATTAAATGATGAAGGAGGCCATCCTTTTGCGCCGGTTACAGCAATTTTATCACCAAGTCCCCGGTCAAATAACCCGGCTTTCTCAAGAGCATCTAACCGAAGTCTGAAATTAATAGTTCCTGTAATCGCAGGACCCGTTGGAGGTTGATTGTCAAAATATGACCAACTGATTGTTGTATCTCCGGCACTTAAGACATCACTACTTATTGTAAATTTGCGGTCACTTATCTTTTCCCATGTTGAACCGTCAATGGTGAATTTATATGACTGTACAACTCCGGCAGTTACGAGCGACTTAGCAATATAAGCCACGCCTGACCAGAATGAACCGCTATTGACGCTATTTGTTTCACGCGTTAAATTAATAATTTTTACCCAATCCGGAGACGCACCTAATGGCGCACTTCCCCTTACATCTGGGGTTTGCGTTGCAGGTGCAAATGAAGAAACTCCTCCCATATTTACACGAAAATAAACTGCAAGGGTATCCTGGTTTTTTCTAAACGGAGTCCAATACTGTGCTAATGCACTTTCCCAGCCATTATAGTATTGAATTTTAAGAGTCGTATCTGCATTACCTACAATAATTGCCCGGTTTGTTCCAGCAAAACTGGCACCAGAATTAATTGGTCCTTCCCAACCGGTCCAATGAAATGTAGGATGTTTAAAATCAGAGAGATAGGTTACAAACTTGTATTGTAACTGATCTCCCGGCTTGGCTTGAAAAGTGGTTTGCCAATAATCACCGCCGATATTCTTTAGCTTTATCCCGGTTGTAGTGTCCCAGGTAACCGAAGGGATCGTTCCCTTACTCGATGCTCCACAAAGAATAACAGTGTTGTTTGAATGCAGAGTATCCAAACAAGTCGAGGTGTTAACAGTCATGGTAACATTTACTGTTTGTGCAACAGTCTGATAAAAAGCTGAGCCCGTTACCATAACGAACATGATCAAAGCAAAGAAAAATGTGAGTCTGTTTTTCATAATTCTATCCTTTAGTTGATTAATATATTATTGTTGAAAATACATTTCAGTTTATTAAAAGATTTTCGGTAATTAATTTTCATTGTTAACCGGCACATCATCTGTTATAATTTAATTTGTAAAGAGAACCTGCTCGAATTTCCCAGGTGAACGAAATTTTGATACGCGTAATCGACGGTTACGAATACATCGCCAAGAAGATTGATCTCGTGCAGACTTAGTCCAAAAGTAAAATTCGCCTCATTATTCGGGAGGAAGAGATCTTTATATCCTCCGCGAAGCTGAAATTTATCATTTAAGAATCCAAGTTCACCGCCAACGTTCACACTTTGCGCGTTATCGTTCGGGCTTACTCCATCCATTGCAAGAGTAAGCCTGAAGTCTTCACTTTTTATAACCTCATCTGAAATACCTATCCGCATGATCAACGGAAGATCAAACGCATCGGTATTTAATTTTGCGGTAATACTTTGATTTGTTCCTTGCTGATTTGAAATAACCGCGGGAATATAAAGGTCTTCTCCCGTCATCTGAATTTTTGACCCGAAGTTGGAAATGCTTGCACCAAGCCTGATACCGGCAAATGGTGTCTGGAATAAAGTACCGACATCAAAACCAATGGCGCTGGCGTAATCATTATAAATTGTTTCCCGTATATATTTAAAAGTTCCGCCAATGGAAAAGTTTTCAGTTAAATAACGCGCATACGAAACTCCAAACACAAAACTTGATGCACTAAACGTTTCCCCGGTTCCCATTGGCTGATCGGGCGTAGTTATCTCCATATCATTTGTGTGCATAATACCAACGCTCAATCCCGCAGTTCCAATATCGGCAAGCGGGAGTGTTAATCCGACAAAATCAAAATAAATTCCCGGTAGCCAGAGCGTATGATCAACAAGAAGTGTTGTTTTCTGTATCGATGAGATAGCGGAAGGATTCCAATAAAGCGAAGAAGGATCATTCTTCATAGAAACAAACGCGCTTCCCATGCCTATTGCTTGCGCCCCAACCGGTATCCGCAAGAATGTAGCTCCCGCAGTTCCAACTTTATTAATTGCTTGTGCAAAAAGCGATGATGTAAAAACTAATGCTGCCACGAAAAAGTGACTGACAACTGCTGAACTTTTATTTTTTTTCATTTTCATGTCTGTTCAAATTTTATTTAATGATTGCAAATGTTCCGGTTTTTTGTCCGACTCCGGGTGCATCAATGTGGTAGACGTACACACCATAAGAAATTTCAAATTTTTCATCACTCAGCACATCCCAAACCTCCGTTCCATTTTCAGCCGGTGCATTGTGTTCAATCTTTTTAACAAGCGCTCCACTTACATTAAAAATTCTGATCGTACACTGCGTCGGTAAATTTATAAAATGAATCTCACGCGGACCGCGGCCGCTTGAATAGGTATTCCTCGGTTCCCATGTTTCAGCGGCTAGATAAGGATTGGGAACAACTCTGATATTGTTGAGATCACTTTTGGCTTTTTCGGTTGAGATGGATGAACCTTGCATCTTAAACGTATAAGTATCATACGAAAGGAACGGTTTAAAAAGAGTGATCTTTAAAGTATCGCCCGCTTGCGGAACTCTCGTTCCCTGCCTTACATTCAACACGATCTGCCAGGTGAATTGTAGTTTCCCATTACTGCCCGGTTCAAGAAAATAAATTGCGTCTGCAAGATTTGAATTCGATGGATTGATGCTGAACTTTCCATCGTTGCCGTCAGCTTCACTAAAAGCAAACGGAATTTCCTTATTCTGCGTCAGATTAATAAGTTTGAAGTTAACCGCTTTGGAAGGAAATTTGATAAAGCTGATCGCAGTATCCTTCGAAGTTCCGATCCCGACATCACCAAAAATTAATTCATAATCATTCGGACTTTTGAACCCATTCACAGTTAATAAAGTAACCGGATTAAAATCAAATGAATATGGTGCCGGACTATTCCATCCCGTTAAACTATTATTAAGTGATATTGCTTGAACGTTGTTAAGGCTTAGCCGGAAACCATCTGTTACCGGAAGTTCTGCTCCATTCGTCAAGACAGTATCTTGAGATAAGAGTTCTTGATTCGTGGTAACATTTTTTAAAGCAAAAGATTTAGTTGTTGTGAAATCTTTATTATTTACTTTATAGGTAGTATCTGTAAATGATATTTGATATTCATCTCCGTTCTTTACTGCCATCGGATCAACAACTTGAATTCCAATACTACCACTAGCTCCTCCTGTTGCGTGAGCAAATGAATTTACTTCGGGAGGCAAATATCCGGCAGCTCCCGGAGTCGGTCTTACTATCGCTACATTTATTCCGTGAGTGATAGTTCCATCTGGAGAGACACTAACCTGAATTGGTGTTTCTGCCGGAGCGATATTCGCATTTGGATAACCGAAGTTATACGCGGTAACCGCATAGAAATATCGCTGCCCGTTTGTTACACTCGTATCCACAAAAGTATGCTTCAGTCCGGTTTCACTACCAAGCCAAAATTTTACTCCGTTAATATCAACCTGGCTAAAGCCCTTCACTCCATCTATCAAATCGGATTGGTCGGATGGATTTAAAAGAGTTTTCACACCAAAGCCATCGGTAATAACTTTTGCATCGAGGAACGCAGCATCGGTTGCTCGATAAACCCGGTAGCCTTCAAAATTACGGCCGTTCCCGCCAATTTTATTTATATAACGGTCGAATGATTTTTCAGCAAAATCGTCCCAGTACAATGTTACTCTATTATCTCCCGGCACTGCTGTAACTGTTACTTGTTGCGGTGCAGAAGCAAATTGGTAATCTGCCTGATATGCGAGATCAGCTTGATGCATTTTGCTTGTCACGCTCGCAATGTCATCGTCTTTAGTTTTACCACCACCGGCAATTGCAATTGAAACAGCCATCCTTTGCCGCTGACCCGGAAGTAACGGGAAAAATCCGGAAGAAACATAAACATCATAATCGCCGATACCTCTTATAAGATTGATATTACCGGGAACCATCAACAAGTCCCAAAGCCCTTGATCTGCCGCAGTAGAAAAGTTTAACGAACCAACGGGAATCTGCACGGCACTTGTAACTCCTAACTGATCTGATTCTCCCACATCGGTTTTATCGATATTCGGTTCGCCGGGGAATTCGGTATTTACACCACTCGTCGGTTTTCCATCACTTTCACCAACATCGCCGGTATGAGCAACACCATCAAGACCAACATCATCTAAAACCGGATCCCAGTCTTTATCATTATCAAATCCGTCATCACGTGATTCATCTATCATCGGCGCAACATTACTGTAATTCCATGCTGCGTTATTTCCCGGAACGAGAAAACCTCGTTTGATAGTATCACCAACTGCAAAAGAGAGATACTTAATAAA
>JBAYFO010000027.1:0-48385 GCA_041667115.1 Ignavibacteriaceae bacterium
CGATAACAAGCGCGCGAACGGTAAATTCCGCGATGTTCGTTTCTGAAGAGACAAAAGGGACAAATTTTCTTTGTTCGGACATTTCAACCTCTTATAATCATTAAGAACTAAATTAATTAATTTGAAAATGTTAACTCAAATATAAGAATGATTTCTTAGCACTTCCAAGAAAACTTTAGAAAAATAATTTATACAACTTTTTTTGACCTTCCATACGTTTTTGAACTTTTCTGGTTTTCTAAGAGATTACTGGTAAATTTAATCCGGTAGAAAAAATTTTTATTTACTCTTTTATTTTATGTGAATTACCGGAGCTAATGAATTATGAAAAACCACACGATTACAATTTTAAACACCCTCTTCATTACTGTTTTCTTACTTGCTTCTCTTACAAAGGGACAGGACAAAGTTAAAAGAATAAACCTTCCGAACGGCTGGGCAGTATCTCCGGTTGGGAAAAGTCTACCACTGGGAGACTTGCCTCTGCAAATTGCTGTTTCCTCATCCGGTAAATATTTAGCTGTAACCAATAACGGTCAAAGCGATCAATCCATCCAATTATTTTTAACAAAACCTTTTAAGATGTTGAGCGAAGTTTCTATTGCGAAAGCATGGTTCGGGATTGTTTTTAGCGATGATGAAAAATTTCTTTACGCTTCCGGCGGAAATGATAATTGGATTCTCCGATATGCAATTCAAAAAAATAAATTGATTGTTCAAGATACATTGATCCTCGGGAAGAAATGGCCTGAGAAAATTTCACCGGCGGGGTTGGCTTTAGACGATCAGCAAAACATTCTCTATGTTGTAACTAAAGAGAATAATTCCCTTTACCTGATTGATACAAAAACAAAAGCAATTATCGGAACGTATCCTTTGGGCGGTGAAGGGTATCAATGCCGTTTATCCCCGGACAAAAAAGAATTGTTCATATCGGGTTGGGGATGCGATAAAGTTTTGATTTTCGATACCGAAAAAAAATCTTTCATCTCAGGAATAAAAGTCGGCGACAATCCAAATGATTTATGTTTAACTAAAAACGGCAACTATCTTTTTGTTGCGAACGCGAACGACAATTCCGTTTCGGTTATCGATATAAAAGAAAAAAAAGTTATTGAAACACTCAACACCGCTCTTTATCCTCAAGCTCCCATCGGCTCAACACCAAACAGTGTTGCATTAAGCGAAGATGATAAAACACTCTTCATTGCGAATGCGGATAACAATTGCCTAACGGTTTTTGATGTAACAAATCCCGGTTCAAGCAAAGGGAAAGGATTTATCCCGGCAGGGTGGTATCCTACAAGTGTGCGCGTTGTAAAGAATTCCATTTATGTTGCAAATGGAAAAGGCTTTTCATCGCTCGCAAATCCCCTTGGACCAAATCCCACACGAAAGGGACGCAACACCCTTTATCAAAAGGGCGATACTGTAAAAGTTGTGAAAGAGCAATACATCGGCGGATTATTTAAAGGAACGTTGAGTTCAATTAGAATTCCCGATGAAAAAACGTTAGCCCGATATTCAAAACTTGTTTATGAAAACACTCCTTATCAAAAAGAAAAAGAATTAGCCGCACATGGAGAAAAAGGAAATCCGATCCCGCAAAAAGTCGGCGATCGCTCCCCTATCAAATATGTTTTTTATGTGATAAAGGAAAATAGAACCTACGACCAAGTGCTTGGAGATTTACCGCAAGGCAATGGCGATACAAGTTTAACGTTGTTTGGAGAATTTTACACGCCGAATCAACATGCGATAGCTAATCAATTTGTTTTGCTTGATAATTTTTATGCGGATGCAGAAGTGAGCGCCGACGGACACAACTGGAGTATGGGCGCTTACGCAACCGATTATCTTGAAAAAACCTGGGTGACAAGTTACGGCAGCCGCGGCGGCGGTTATGATGCCGAGGGAAATAGAGCAATCGCAAATAATAAAGAATTCATCTGGGATGTTTGCAGCAAGCATAACGTTTCTTTCCGTTCCTACGCTGAATTTACAAATAATGGGAAAGCAACGATCCCCGTTTTAGAAAATCATTTTTGCAAATCTTTTACCGAATGGGATATGAAAGTAAGAGACACAACCCGCTTCTATCAATGGAAAAATGATTTTGATTCTCTTCTCGCGATCGGCAAAGTTCCTCAGTTCAACACACTAAGATTTATTAACGACCACACCGAAGGATTGCGAAAAGGAAGACCAACACCATTCGCGCACGTTGCCGATAATGATCTTGCGGTTGGATTGTTTGTTGATTATTTAAGCCGCTCACCGATATGGAAAGAGACCGCGATTTTTATAATTGAAGACGACGCGCAAGACGGACCCGACCATGTTGACGCGCATAGAACAACCGCTTATGTTGCGGGGGGATTTGTTAAACGCAATTTCGTTGATCACACGATGTATTCAACTTCCTCAATGTTAAGAACAATGGAACTAATCCTCGGACTTCCGCCGATGAGCCAATACGATGCCGCCGCCGAACCGATGTGGAGATGCTTTTCTACCGTTCCGAACATTGCTCCGTTTACAGCGCGCCCCATTAATGTTGATCTCGACGCAAAAAATACTGCTGTAAATTTTTGGCAAGAGAAAAGTGAGACTTTAGATTTTACCGAAGCCGATAGAATTCCCGACGGCGAGTTTAATAAAATTATCTGGTATGCTGTTAAAGGTTTGGACACCGAATATCCCGGAACAAGAAGAGCGGCGTTTTTAAAAGTAATTGAGGAAGAAGATTAAAAGATAAAATTTTATTTTAGAACTATTTAAGAAAAAATAAATATGAAAACAAAATTAAGTTTGTTCTTGTTACTATTTTCGATGAGTGTAACCTTTTCTCAAGGTAGTGGTGAGGTTATTCCCCCATCAATACCATTTCCGGAAAGTATTTTCGAAGGCAAAAGCGGGATGATAGCTTTTGTTTATAAGATAAATAATAAAGGAAACATTATCGCATTCGGAATTGGGCAAATATTTATTTTACAAAAATATAGAAGAGCAAGTACAGGTTATAAGACAAACCCTATCTATGTAGATACAACATTTGTCAGATACCCTTATAATATAAAATCAAAGAGCGGCTTGAGGTATTTTAACAAGTTAAAACCCTGGATAAAGAAATTCGGTGAAGGTACAAAATTTAAAAAATCAGAGAACTCAGATTTAAATGAAATCGGAGATGATGAAGCCGGTTCAATGGGTTATTTAATTCATTTTGGAGATGTTTGGCCGGTTAGTGACAGACATAAATTCCCAAAATATTGATAATTGTTTCTAATATAAAAAAATAAAATGTAGGGAGCGGTCGGGACCGCTCCGTTAACGATTTTACCGAAGCCGATAGAATTCCCGACGGTGATTTTAATAAAATTATCTGGTGCGCTGTTAAAGGCTTGGACGCCGAATATCCCGGAACAAGAAGAGCTGCGTTTTTAAAAGTAATTGAGGATGAAGACTAAAGATGAAGTTCCAAAAAACAAAATTCAAATAACAAAAAATAAGAGGTGTCAGTTTATGTTATGCAGTAAATTACTCTTGAGTACCGGCGACTCACCTCTAACTTGATTCGTGCATGTAACAAAGGAACGCTTATTTTGAAAAAAACAATAATACTCTTATTCGTTTTAGCAAATTGCACTTTTGCACAAGAGCCAAATCCATATAGTTTCTTTCCATCTGCAGTCGGAGATGTATGGGAATACTACAAAACACCACTTGGAATACTAAGATATGAGATTGTTAAAGACTCAATTTTGCCTGATGGGAGTAAATTGATTTACTACAACTCTAACACCGAAGCGGCTTATAGAATAGATACAGCTTACAATGTTTATGAATATCCACAAGGTTATAACTGGCTTTCTTATAAACTTAATGCTGATTCAGGTGATACATGGATTGTTGATGTACACACCTCTGATCCAGATACCAACGGCATTAATCAAGACACAACATATATTATAGCTAAGGCTCTGGGAAAGTTTAATACTATAGTGTTTGGTGATACTACTACCGTGATGCAAATTAGATATTTCACTGATCAAAAAGATACCTTTGTGGATTCAACAGATGAAGCTCAACCCGTGTATATTTGGGATTATTATCTTGTCGCTGGTGTAGGCATCTATGCATTTTGGGATATTGATCTAGGTCCAACAATGATATTAAGAGGTTGCATTATTGGTGGAAAAAGGATGGGCACTTTGACCTCTGTTTTTGACGAAAAAAAAATCCCTCTTACTTTTCAATTGTATCAGAATTACCCAAACCCCTTTAACCCGGTAACAACAATTACTTACCAACTTCCAAAAGACGGATTAGTTACGTTAAAAATATTCGACATACTCGGTAACGAAGTAAGAACGCTCGTAAATGATCAAAGGAGTGCGGGCACGTACACAGTGCAATTTTTCGCCGAAGGCGGAGCCTCTTCCCTTTCAAGCGGTATGTACGTTTACCAATTACGGGTAAATGAGTATACGGCTACTAAGAAGATGCTGCTGGTCAAGTAAAACAACATCTCAATAGTAGTACAACCACCAGGGTTTTGGAAATCTTGGTGGTTTCTTTCACATCGAGTTTCGGTTTACAATTGAGCTATCTCAAATTCCGCTCGGGATTAAATATGGTAGAATTAATAACCTCCCACCTAATACAGCTCCGTAGGAACGGAATACTTTCCTAAATCCCAAATTCTCCCCGTCTCAAAGTCCTTCCATCACCCCTCATCCCACAAACATCATCCATTTTCCTCGTTTTTTTCAAAAAATCGCAGCTTTTCTCAACATTTACTTCACTTTTCTTCACTGTGACTTTAAAATGTTTCACTGCAACGTGACTTTGAACAACTGTAACTGTGCGTCGAATCAACGTAACTCCTTTTTTCTTCACTGCAAGCTGACATTTCGTCAGTGCGAGCTGACAATATTTCTGTGCTACTCTCCATTTCTCAAACGCGACTTTCTATTTCTTAACTGCAACTGTGATCCCCATCAATGTAACTTTTCCTTTCTTCACTGCAAGTTGACATTTCTTCAGTGCGAGCTGACAATATTTCTGTGCAACTTCCCATTTCTCAAACGCGACTTTCTATTTCTTAACTGCAACTGTGATCCCCATCAATGTAACTCTTCCTTTCTTCACTGCAAGCTGACATTTCTTCACTGCGACTTTTAATTTCGTCAATGCAATCCTTCATTTCACTTTTTTTATCAGCTATTTCTTCATTGTAGTTTGGCATTTCTGTGTAGTAAAATTCCATTTCTTCAACACCATGTAGCTTCGCACATTTGCAATTTCAGATTCTATAATTTAACATAGAACAATCATGACTGTTTCCTACGAATTTGGACATTGTACTTTGAAATTTGTTTTTTGTTCTTTGTTCTTTGTTTTTTGTTTTTTGGAATTTCAGAGATTATCCAGCAGCATAAAATCTCTTTTCGTTACCGCTTTTCCTTTTTCCAAATTCTTTTGTTCGTAACTACAAATTTTTAGAAGCGGACAAACAGCGCAGCCCGGTTTTGCAGGTTTGCAGATCGCTCTGCCGAGTCTGATTAAATTTGTATGAAATGTGTGCGCCGACGTTTCCGGCAGAAAATCTTTTATTACAAGAAAAGTCTTATCAGGCGATGAAGTTTTAACAATGCCTATTCTATTCAGTGTCCGGTGTACGTGCGTATCAACGGGACAAACATTTCTCTCAAGCGAAAAAAGCAAAACACAGCTTGCGGTTTTTAGTCCCACTCCTTGAAAGGAAGTAAGCTCGGTTAAAATTTCTTCGTCGGAGTTATCAACTAAATAATCAAGCGAGAGACTTCCCTTTTCCTTCTTCAGATAAGATAAAACTTTTTTAATTGCGGTCGCTTTCTGGAATCCTAGTCCCGCAACTTTTATGAATTGTTCTAATTTTTTAATAGAAAGTTTTTCAATTTCATCCCAACTCGAAAATGATTTTTTCAAATTGCTGTAAGCTTTAAACGAATTGTTATCGTTCGTGTTTTGAGAAAGGATCGTCCCGATCAATGTATCAAGCGGGGTAGCTTTATTCGGATTACGTGGAGGTATACCGAATTCTTTTATTAACAACTCGTTTATCTTTTCTATTTCTTTTTTCATAATTCAATTTGATTGCTTTAAAAATAAAATCACAAAAACCGTTGAAACGGTTACGATCACAAACTTCCTTTCCATTAACACCTCGATTAATCGAGGTGTTAATAATCTCCCTCTCAAAATACAAAGAATAAAAAAATTCTCACGCGGAAATAGTTTTCTTCATTCTTCGTAACTTTGCGTTAACTTTTTAACAACATGTTAGGATAAAGTATGCCGACATTAATGGTTAGTATTTCTGGTATTAGAGGAATTGTGGGAGACGGTTTAGACCCGCATACAATAGTAAAATATGCTTCAGCGTATGCCGATTTCTGCGGTAAAGGAAAAATTATTTTAGGAAGCGACGGAAGAATTACCGGCGAGATGGTTCGCAACATTGTGATAGGAACCTTGATTGCAAAAGGAAACGATGTTATTGATATTGGCATTTGTCCAACTCCCACTGTTTTGTTTAACGTTAAGAGTCAAAAAGCAGTCGGCGGGATTCAAATCTCCGCAAGTCATAATCCGAATGAATGGAACGCACTCAAACTGCTCAACCGTAAAGGTGAGTTCATGAGTCCAGAAGAAAATAAAACGATGTTGAACATGTTAGCTGATGCCGACAAAAAATTTGTGCCCTGGAATAAACTTGGAAAGTTAAAGAATTATGAAAAGGGATTAGAAGATCATATTAAAGCCGTGTTAAATCTTGAACACATTAATATTCCGAAGATCAGAAGAAGAAAATTCAAAGTGCTTTTGGATTGTGTAAACGGAGCCGGTGCATACTCAATGCCTGAGTTGTTGGCAAAACTTGGTTGCGAAGTAATTGAAATGAATTGCGAAAAGACGGGAATCTTTCCCCGCTTACCTGAACCAATCCCCGAAAATCTTACCGCAACCATGAGAGCAGTAAAAAAACACAAAGCCGATATCGGTATTGTAGTTGATCCCGATGTTGACCGCTTGGTATTAATTACCAACGATGGAAAACCATTTGGTGAAGAAAATACAATTACACAAGCGGTGAAATTTTATCTTTCTAAGAAAAAAGGAAATGTAGTCGTCAATCTTTCCACAACGCGCGCCGTTGATGATGTAGCGGAAGCATTCGGCTGCAAAGTTTTCCGTTCTCCTGTTGGTGAAGCGAACGTTGTACAAAAAATGAAAGAAGTAAAAGCGGTTATCGGCGGCGAAGGAAGCGGCGGAGTAATATTACCTAAAGCAGTCTTCGGAAGAGATGCATTAACCGGTACAGTTATCATGCTTCAACATTTGTTGGAGTTCGGCGGCACGATGGCGGAATTAAAAAACGCTTTACCGCAATATTTCATCGCGAAAAAGAAAATCAGTTTAACGAACCAGAATCCCGACAAAGTTATTAAGAAATTATCGGCAACTTTCAAGAATGAAAGAATGAATAACGAAGACGGTTTAAGAATTGACTTTGCTGATCACTGGGTTCATTTTAGAAAATCAAACACCGAACCGATCATAAGAATTATTACAGAAGCGGATACTTTTAAAAAAGCTGAAGAACTCTCTGATAAATATTTTAAAATGATTGAGAAGCTATAGATAATTTGTGAGCAGATTTATAAAAGTCTGCTTCGCTTTTGCAAGTAAGTAAAAAGGGCTTTGTCAAAACTGTTCGAAGTTTCGATGAGGTTGTATTCCACACCGTTACGTAAACATTCACTCTTGAAATTTTTCAAAAAAGATTCCATCGCGTCCCGGTACGATTTCTGAATTTGATACGGCTGCGTGGTTATTTCTTCTCCCGTTTCCATATCCTGAAATATTGCATCTTTCTGAAAAGAGAAATTTCGTTCCACCGGATCCAATATCTGAAATACGATCACTTCATTCTTATAGAACCGAAATTTCTTTATCGCATTAACTACACTAACCGGGTCATCAAAAAAATCCGAAATAATAACAACCAATCCCCTCTTTGTAATCTTATCCGAGATTTGATTTAAAGAAGCCGAAGTGTTTGTGTCTGTATCAGGAGTAATTTTGCTGAGAACAGAAATTATTTCTTTCAAATAGATTCGCGAGGAATTTGGCGGAAGATATTTTTTTATTTGATCTGCATAAATGGATAAGCTTACCGCATCTTTTTGTTTCAGCATTAAATAACTTAAACTTGCCGTAAGTTGAGATGCATATTCAAGTTTTGAAATTCTCCCGGGGCTTGAAAAAGTCATTGACTTGCTTACATCCATCAATAAATATGATTTAAGATTAGTTTCCTCCTCGTACTGCTTCACAAAAAATTTATCGGATTTGCCGTAAACTTTCCAATCAATATCTTTTGGAGAATCTCCCTGCATATAGGGGCGGTGCTGGCTAAACTCAATACTGAAACCGTGATACGGACTTTTATGCAGTCCAAGGAGAAAACCTTCAACAATAAATCGTGCCCGTAACTCTAAACTGGAAATCTTAGAAATTACCGAAGGATCAAGAAACCGTTTATATTCAACTTGTTCCGGATTTTCCATTATTATTTTGCTATTGTAAACTGTGTTTGGTGTTTTGCGATTATTTCTTCAGGAGAAAGCCCCATATTATCCAATTCAACTTTTGCATCATCTGCCAATTCGTTAGTAGGATATGTTTGTAAAAACTTCTTATAGGTTATGGTAGCTTCATTATATTTACCCAAAGTATTTGCCTGAATAAATCCCGACATAAATAACGCCGAAGGAGCAAATTCATACTTGGGATATTTCACAAAAACTTTTTGATAATATTCTACTGCTTTTTGTTGAGCGGTTGTCTCGTCAACTCCGTTAATCACACCGGATTGATAGATTTTAGCTATTTCATAAAAGGCTTTAGGAGCAAAGTCACTAGTCGGAAATTCATCCGCAACCTTTTCAAAAGCAGAAACTCCTTCCGCATATTTTTTTTCTTGAACCAAACGAGTTGCCGCTTCAAATTGGTCTTTTTCACTTTTTCCACAACCAGCAAAGAAAACAATAACCAATGAGAAGAGAACAATATATGATTTCATGATACCTCAAATTTTTATATTTTACATTTGTAAGCTATCAAATAAAAAAAAATCTTACAACGACTTTAATAATAACTTGTTTTTCTGTTGCAGTGCATGAGAGAACTGTGATAACTCTCACTCACTTTGTGCACCACCTCCAAAATTCGTTGAGCGACACAACATATTAACTTTAGAGGTTTTAGATTTGGTAGAAGTTTTTAGTTAATTTTTCAAAAAAACATTTATTTATTAAAGAGAAAAACTTAGATTAGGCGAAATAGATTTTATCTTTTTTGCGCAAAGACAATTTATTAAATAACCATAAGAGGCTTAAAATGAAACGATGTAGAACTTTCCTGCTTCTTCTCTTTGCAGTTTTATTAAGTGGATCAGTACATGCTCAGGTAACTAGTTTTGACTTCACAATATTCAAACCTTTACCGGAAGTTGATATTGCGGCATTATATATGTCTAAAGATATCTCCAGCGTTCAAAAAGTTTTCCAAATTTCTATTCAGCCTGCTAATGTTGAGGTTGTCCTCCAGGGAGAAATATCCTGGACCGACATTGGAAAGACATCCCCTCAATGGATCTACAACTTCACAACATTACCATTTAAATCCACAACTTTTTATAACACTGATCTTGGCGGAAGTTCGTTCATTAAAATTGGTCCGCAGAATACAAATACCGAAGTAATCAAAGACCTGATACAGAGATATGGAAAACCTGTTGGCAGGTTTGATTTTACACTTACTCTAAGAGACGCTTCTGGCGCAGAATTTACACGTACCGATTATCTTGAATTCATTAATCCGACACAATCATTTACTATTCTCACACCAACCCCATATTCTGAAGTACAACAGGGAAATATTATTATTTCTTGGATTCCTGTTCCCGGCGCTGATCATTATGAAATTAAGGTGAATGAACGAAAAAACAGTAATCAATCCTTGGAGGCAGCTCTGGCATCCGGAAATCCAATAATTGATTATGATAAAGTGCTGAGTTCCAGCTCATCCGTTATGTTAAGTGAACTGCCTAATAAACGATCGATTATAGAGGGACAAGAGTTGGTTGTACAAGTTGTTGCTGTAATTCCATTGGCAACCGGGAATAAAAAATTATCCAGCGAAATCATTAACTTTTCCGTTGCCGGAGCAAATGACGCGCGTGATAACTCAATAAAAAACGACTTAATGGCTATGACGCAGTCTTTGCCAGGTGGCTCAACTTTTTTAAACGTACTCTCAGATAAAAATTTAAGAATTACCCGGTTAGTTGATGAAAATGGGATGCCTATTTCCCAGGATCAATTAAGAAACCTGCTTAATTATTTGAATACTAATCCTGATCGAGTTATAAGTGCTCAATTCATTTATAATAATAATCAGTAACCGTAGAGGAATTGAAAAATGAAAAAAACAAATTTTCCATTAGTTGCTCTTCTAATTTTAGTTGCCTTTGCTGCAACTAATTTTGCGGGAGAAAATCCTTCTTCCGAAGCGCCAATTGCAATTGTTATGAAAATAGTAAAAGATGTTAATTTCAAAAAAGCTAACGGCGACTGGAGTGCGACAAAGATCGGTCAAACGCTTGCAACGGGGGATGAAATCAAAACCGGGGCGAAATCACTTGCTATTGTTAAATTTACAGATAATTCTATCTTGCGAGTCCGAGAAAATTGTTCAATTAAAATTTATGCCGATAAGCATGACAAACAGATCTCAAAAAACACTTACATTGAAAAAGGGGGTGTTAACTTTGAGGTAACCAAACAACAACAAAATGAAGAATTTCAGTTTACAACACCCACTATGGTCGCTTCAATACGGGGAACCAAGGGATTCTTACAAGTTGGCGATAATGGAACGGTATTAGTTCTTGAAGAGGGTGCTATAGATTATAAGTCTCTCCTTGGCGACCAAACAAAAGGGAATGTAACAGGCGGAAATTCTGTTATTTTTACTAATGATGGGCAGGTTACTGTAGCAACTATTTCACCGGATCAACAAAAACAATTGGAAGATTCAAAGAAAACGAATACAAAGAAAATAATTATCAAAACTAATCAAGGCGACCTGATCATAGAATATCTTGAAGAATAATTTTGGTTCCGTCTCTAAAAGGAGGCGGAATTTTTATTTTTATCCACATTTAAATCAACTAACGCTGGAGATTGCTCCATGATTAAAAAAGCTACTTTTCTATTTGTTGTTTTTCTTATTGCGTTCATACCAAACATTATTGCACAAGTAAGCAATGTTGTTTCAGAAGTGAAAATTGGGAATGCCAAGGAGAATGAAGCCCTCACCATCGAAGCAAGATTTCAACAATCTTCTTCAGTTACAAAAGCCGTAATCGGTTATCGCTCGTTTGGACAAAACGAGTACACTCAATCGGAAATGAACCTGCAAGGAACATCTGCTTTTTTTACTATTCCTGCCGCAGAAGTTTTCCCTCCCTATATCGAATATTTTATGCGTTTTACTTTGACATCAGGAGCTGAAGAAACATATCCTTTAGAATTTGTTACAAGCAATAACCCTCTCCAGATTCCCGTTCAAGGAGTTTCGGGTAAGGATAAGGAAGTCATTATCATGAGTCCTGAACGGAATGAAAAAATTCTTTCAGAGGAATTTTTTATTTCCATTTCTCTTCTCCGCGCTTCAAATATCGTTAATAAAAGTGCTACCAAAATTTATTTGGATAATAAGAATATAACTGACCTAGCTCTCTTTGCGGATGATATTATTATTATATCACCTGAAAATTTTCAAATTCAATTAAAAGATGGACTTCATATAGTAAACATTGAATTGTATGATACAAGTGGTACGCTTTATCATTCTGTAAGTTCTCAGTTCATCATTGTTAACCCAAGTTATGCGTTACTCGGTCAATCGGCAATTAATTACAATGTTGATCTAAGGGCAGAGTCACGAAATGAAAACATTCAATCGGTAGGAACATGGTATAATAATGTAAATTTAAATGTGCAGGCAGATTATAAAGGAGTTAACCTGCTGGGTAATATTTATGCAACCTCGGAAGAAAAAAAATATCTTCAACCAAATAACCGGTATATGCTAAGCTTATCGACAGATTTTGGAGCCGTTACGGTGGGAGATCATTATCCTAAATATCCTTCACTTGTGCTAAACGGAAAACGGTTGCGCGGTTTTAGCGGCGAAATTAATCTCGGATTTTTCAATATTCAAACAAGTTTCGGTGAAATTGATAGAAGTATTGAAGGGAAGGTAATTCAATATAAAGATACTCTTGGTTCTAATATTATTGAAGTTGATCCGGTAAAGAATTTTGGAAACAAGTATGCCGAAGTGGAACTCGGAACTTTTAAAAGAAGTTTACTCGCCATTCGTCCTTCATTTGGAAGAGGAGAAAATTTTCAGTTCGGACTATCTTTCCTCCATGCAAAAGATGAAACCAATTCAATAGAATATGGAATTGCACCTAAAGAAAATTTAGTCGTTGGTGCTGATTTAATGTTCGGGTTTGATAATCAAAATATTTTGTTTACTTCTCAGGCAGCTTTTAGTGCTTTGAATAAAGACATTTCTCAGGGTTCGCTCTCAGATGCTAAAATAGATTCTGTTTTCGGACCGGATGGTCTGAACGTTGACCCGGCAATGATAAAAAAAGTACGCGATGCATTGAATGGGATTTTTACTGTAAATCAAAATATTACTCCGTTAAATCCAAAGGAGTTGCCTACATTAGCCGCCGAAACAGCACTATCATTGAATTACTTTAACAATTATTTAAAAGGCTCTTATATCTATCGTGGTGAACAGTATTTATCTTATGGGCAGTCATTTGTTAGAACGGACGTGGCAGGCATTAACGTCCTTGATCGCTTAAGGCTTTTCGAAAACAAATTTTTCGTTTCTCTCGGATTTGAAAACTTGCAAGACAATTTACAAAAGACAAAAAATGCAACCACAACCTACCGGACTTTAAACAGTTCAATTTCTTATTATCCACGGACAAATCTCCCAAGTATTATTGTAGGTTACACTCGTTTGGATAATACGAACGGGTTGAGTGCTGATAGCATGACTTATAGCCCTGACATTTCCGGCGTAAGACCTTCCACGTATCTTTCTGCTATAAAAGATTACACAAACAGAATTTCAGCACAATTATCTTATAACTTTGAATGGTACTATCGTCATTCAGTCTCATTCAGCTTTGTTAATTCTACACGCGATGATCAGTCATTCATAAATCGTGATATAACAAACTCTTCGGTCACCGTTTCAAGCGGAACCCGGTGGTTAGATAACTTAAGTTCAAGTTTTAATGTCAGTATCAATAATTCAAAGATCGATACTACAACCTTTAATTATGTCTCTCTTTCGCTTGGAGCAAATTACTCAATGATGCAAGATAAATTACTACTTAGAGGCTCAATAAGTCCAAGCTTTGGAGACTACAAAAGAACTTCTCTCGATGCGAGCGCTCTTTATTATATCATGGCTAACCTAACCGTTCAGTTTCAAGTAAGATATTTAAATTATGATTATACTTCATCACAATTAGATCAGATAACTCAACTTCCCTATTCAGTTAAGTTAAAAGCGAATGACGTAATAATGGGATTAACTACTCAACTCTATTTACAGTAGGGTTAGATGGAAAAGTCGAAAAGCATTCCCGGGTGGGTGATAAAATTTTCAATTAGCCTCGGGATTGCTTTCTTTGTTACACTTATAACGCAGGATGCGTTCTTCCCGCTATCAAGCATTAAGGAATTAGAACTCAAACAAATTGATGAGCGGTTTGCTAACCGTGGTGAACGAGAGATAAAAAAGAAATCTGACGTTATCATTCTTGACCTTAACAATTCAACAATTGAAGGGATACTTCCCCCTTATAATTCACTCCCTCTTTCACGGTATTTATTTGCAAAAGTAATAAAAAATCTTTCCGCAGCCGGAGTAAAAGCTGTGGGAATAGACGTTGTGATGTCAAGTCCGGATCGGTTTTTTAAGAAAAACGACAGCTTGTTATTCAATGAATTGAGAAAAGCGAAAAATGTTGTGGTTGCCGGGAAAACGGAAGTAACCGGGCAACAAGAGTTTCAATTACATAAAGAACATCAAAACTATGATAATATTTTTTTTGATGCAGACAGCTCAATCGGAATTGTTAGAGTGATAAGTGATAACGATGGAGTCATTCGCCGTTATGTGCCGATGATGTATTCCGAAGCATCGGACAAATATCTCCCCACTTTTGGATTTGCCATTTTAAATAAATATTTCAATTTAAAAAATGATGAGCTCATTACTAAAAAGAATAATTTCTTTGTCCTAAATAATATAGAAATTCCGAAATTCGATAACACTTCAATGCTGATAAATTATTACGGGCCTGATAATACCTTCCTCCATTTTAATTTTCTTGAAGTTTTAGACGACAAAGAATTTTTAACAAAAGATGAGAAGGACCTTGAAACGGAGATCAATACATGGGATGATCCCGATATCGGTCTTTTAAAATCCGGTTTATTCAAAGGAAAAATAGTTTTAATTGGTTCTACCGAACCTGAAGACCAGGATATAAAACCGATCTCATTCTCACGAGGAGAAAAAAAGGGAGATAACTTGATGTACGGGGTTGAGATCCATGCTACGGCTATTCAAAATATTATTAGTAAAGATTTTTTAACAAAAGAAACTCCGGCACAAGAAATTGCTCTCATCTTCTTTTTCACGTTCATCAGTTTTTATTTGTCTTCTTTATTAAAAGACCAAAAAACAAAACGCGGGGGGATATTAGAACTTGGGAACATCATCTTAATCGCCGGTTCAGTTTTCGGTTTAAGAGAATTATCATTTTATTTGTTTTCGCACTTTTCAAATGTGTTTAATGTTATTAGCCCTTCCCTTGCCTTAGTGACCGGATATGTTGGAAGCACGGCATATCATTTCATCACAGAACGAAAACAAAAAGCAGTCATCAAGGGAATGTTCAGCCAGTATGTAAACTCAACCGTTGTGGATGAACTTATTGCCGACCCGGATAAAATGAGATTAGGAGGCGAGCGAAAAGTTTTGTCCATTTTTTTCAGCGACATCGCCGGATTCTCAACATTTTCCGAAACAAAAAAACCTGAGGAGTTAGTTACGTTTTTGAACGAATATCTTTCCGAGATGACGCGTATTGTTTTTGAAAATAAGGGAACTCTTGATAAATATATCGGCGACGCCGTTATGGCATTTTGGGGAGCACCTCTCCCCGTTGAAAACCATGCTTATCAAACATGCAAAAGTGCGTTGCTGATGCAACAACACTTATCTGAATTAAGAGCCAAATGGCGGGGAGAAGGACAGACCGAAATTCAAGTGCGCATGGGAATCAATACCGGAGAAGTAGTAGTAGGCAACATGGGGGGCAGCGAACGTTTTGACTACACCGTGATGGGCGATGCCGTGAACCTTGCTTCCAGACTTGAAGGCGCTAATAAAGAGTATGGGACAAATATTATGGTATCTGAAATGACCTATGAAATCATAAAAAAGGATTTCAATCTGCGAGAACTTGATGCGTTAGTAGTGAAAGGAAAAACTAAACCGGTCAAAGTCTATGAACTGATCGCTTTTAAAGATGACCAGCTTGATCAACCGACTCTCGATTGCATTTCGGTTTTCGATGAAGGATTGGCATTATATAAAGCATTTCAATTTAAAGAAGCGGCTACAAAATTTGCCGAGGCAAAAAATATTAAATCAAACGATCATCCATCTTTTGTTTACTTGAAGCGATGTATGCACTTTATCGAATTCCCTCCTCCCAAAGACTGGGACGGTGTTTTCAGGATGACAACAAAATAATTTAAATCCGATTCCCTCTTTTCGCATCTCACTTAAAAATTAAAACAAAAGGACAGCATGGAACTCTTAACAATCGATGGAAAAAAGATCGAACAAAGTTATTCGTATCAAAAATTTTTTACTAAAGTTGAATCCGAAGTTCTTCAATCGCATCCGGAAGAAATGAACCCCGACGATAGAAAATTTTACGAATACAAAAAGTTAAATATTCAAAGGATGAAACGACTAGAAAAAACGTTTGAAGTATCGATGGAGTTAAAACAACTTCTTTTATCAACGACTGCTAATCAACACTGGGTAGTTCTTACCGAAGGTTGGTGCGGTGATTCGGCTCAAAACCTGCCGGCAATAGCAAAAATGGCTCAAGTTAATCCTCTTGTTGTGTTACAAGTAATTGAGCGTGATAAAAACTTGGAAATAATGGATCGGTATTTAACAAACGGGACGAGAAGCATTCCTATTCTCATCTCTTTTGATGCCGAAGGAAATGAGCTGTTCCGTTGGGGACCGCGACCTAAAGAAGCACAGCAACTTGTTACACGGCTTAAAAATGAAGGGATGGAACATGACGCCTTTGTAGAGCAACTACATCTTTGGTATGCAAAAAATAAGGGCGTTGCTCTTGAAATGGAATTTAAAAAGCTTTTAAGTACTGCTGGAACAAACTAAGTTGCCGCTACAGGATCCTTTACTTTGATAAGGATTAACAAGCCGATTAGAAAAAAAAAAGCGATTGAACTTATAGCGAAACGTTGATTCCCGGTGATATAACTTATATATCCAAAAACCAACGGACCAAGAATTGCGGAACTTTTTCCGAAGAAAGAATAAAATCCGAAAAGTTCCGTCTTCTTTTCATCCGGTGTAAGTTTAGACATCAACGACCGGCTTGTTGATTGGCTGGAGCCCATTGCGATTCCCGCCAATAGTCCAACCACATAAAACATTTCTTTCTGCTGAGTATAATAGGCTAGCAAAATCGTCATCAGCCAGATAACTAAACTTATCATGATGGTTTTTTTCTGTCCAATAGAATCAGCTACGATCCCCAAAACAACAGAGCCGAGAATCGCGGTTGTTTGAACGGTAATGAAAAAGATAAGTAACTCAATATTTGAAAAATGAAGTGTGGTGCTTGCGTAATTCCCCGAAAAGAAGATTACCGTATTTACTCCTTCAATATAGAAAAAATATGAGAGGAGAAAGAGAGACAAATTTTTATAATTTTTAATATGTTTTAAAGTCCAAAAAACCCTATTAAATCCAATGCGTAAATAGGATTTCGGAACCTCAACTACTTTGCGGTTATCGTGTAATTTCAAGAATAAAGGAAGTGAAAAGATCAGAAAGAAAACCGCGGCAATCAAAAACGTAATTTTAATTTGACCCGATTGAATAAACGGATAAACAAGCGCCAGGCAAACAAGTGAACCGAGATACCCCATCCCAAAACCATATCCGCTTACTCTACCGTAATTTTTCGGTATTGTTATTTCAGGTAGAAAGGCATCATAAAAAACCAGCCCGGCTTCAAACCCAACGTTAGCTATTATAAAAAGAATTAACCCGGAGAGGACATTTCCCTTTTCAACAAAAATTAAGAGCGCTGTTGCAATAATACATTGCAGCGTGAAAAAAAGGAGAAATCTTTTCTTACCGGCGGAATAATCGGCTATTGCCCCAAGTACCGGAGAAATAATCGCTGTTATCAACATTGCGATACTCGTACCTAAGCTCCAGTATAAATCACCTATCGGTTTCCCTTCGCTCACCGTTTGCTTAAAATAAACCGCGTAGAGAAACGTAACTATGATGATAGAATAGGAAGTATTTGCAAAATCGAATAACGTCCAAACAAAAATTTTTAACTTGGAACTCATTGAGGTGGTTGAGGCTTCGCAGGAGTTTCGTCAAGTAATCCCCTTCCGGTTTTATTTAATTTACCCGATTTTTTTAAATCGCTTAGAAAGCCATCAAGTATGCCGTTAATAAATTTTCCACTGGAAGCAGTACTGAAATTTTTTGCTATTTCTATTGCTTCGTTGATCGAAACTTTCGGAGGAATATCAGGCAGATAAGCAAGTTCACACATCCCCATCCGCATAAGGATTCTATCAATCATCGCAATTCGTTCAATTTCCCAATTGTTCACCCGTTTTTTAATTTCTTCATCAAGTTCGCTCTGATGAATGATAACAGAACGAAGAATCTGTTCGGCAAATTCTCTGTCTTCCGGAAGTTCAATATTGGAAAGAATTCCATTTTTTGTTGTTTCAAGATTTTCATTATTCATTTCGTATGCATACAAGATCTGCATTACTTTTTCACGTAAAATCCGACGTATAAATTTTTTCTGCACCATAGGTTTTATCTTTTCTAAATTGCAAAGAACCAAAAATTAATTAAAGCTATACCTTCTCTCAGTTTGTAATATACTAAACTTTTAGAATTTAAGGTAACATTTGAACCGCTCAGTTTTACTTTAATGTTGTAAAACTTACTTATCTCATTTATTCTTTTTAGGTGAAAGCGGTCGGAGATAATGACCACATTTTTCATCTTCTTTTCACCGATCAAATCATTTTTTATAAAACGGATCTGCTCTGTTGTAGAAGCTGTTTTCTTTTCCATCCAAACATCTTTTGGATCCACCGAAAATTTCATCAAATAATTGAAAGCTACTTCCGCTTCAGACAATTCACCCGGAGCGTTTCCGCCGGTGAGTTGGATCTTTGCGATTTTCTTTTTCGCATATAATTCTCTTGCTTTATTTAGCCGCTCCATTAATATGGTACTCGGCACGTTGTTCGACCAAACTGCGGCTCCAAGAACCACCCCAACGTCACCTGCCGGTTCATTCTTTTCTTCCACAGGAAAGGTCCCAAACGTGTAAAGAAAAACAAATCCATAAAGAAAAATTGTTATAAAAATACTATTAAGCAGTGTTCTTAAAAAAAGTAACGAGTTAGACCTAAAAATTAAGAGCCAGCAATAACTAATCAGGCTAAACTGAATGAACTGCGAACTAAAAAATAAAAACCATAAAACAATCTTCGCAATAGGAAAACCAAAAAGATATCCGACAGGAAGATGAATTTCAAGTACAACAACCAGACCAGCCAACAATAATAAAACCGACTGTAATGACATCACCCTAACAAAGAGGCTGCTTTTTCCAAAAAATCCTCCCTTATCTCTAAAAGCAAGAACAATCAATTCGATCAATAAAACTGCCGCAAAAATAAGATTGAGAACATTTCCCGGAAAGCTAAGTTTAAAATCAGTTAAGGAAAGTTCCTGATTTCTATATTTTATTCCATATAGCAAAAACAAATTGAAGAGAGGAAGAAGAAAAAGTGCAATCTTCATTACCGAAATCGATGAAGTCTGTTTCTTTCTTCTTACCGGCATAAATAAAAGTTATCCATAATTTGTTTTTTTGTGTGAAAAATTAGTTTACTTAACTCTCTAAACTTGTTTTTTGTCCGACTTTGACGGATTGAAAATATTTTTTAACAAGGAAATAAATTACTCCCGCGGCAAATGCACCGGTTACATCGGCTGTCCAATCATAAAAATCACAAAACCTGCCGGGGATAAAATATTGATGCACTTCGTCAATCATACCGTAGAAGGCTACAATCAATAAAGCCACAAGAATTGGAAATTTTTTAAACATTTTATTTTTATTTTGGAAAAATAATGTGTTGCTTAATAAAAAAGTCAACAAAAAATATCCGAGGAAATGTTCTATCTTATCACTGACACCGGTTTTTGGTAATTGTTGTGCCGGTAGCGTTGTTGCCACAAAAAGAATAATCCAATACAAGACCAGTGGGGCAAACACGGTTACAAGTTTATTTTTTTCAAAAAAGTTATAGAGCATTATTAAGTTCTTTCAAAGTAAAAGGAATTTGATCCGCGACTTCACTTGCAGTAAATCCGTACGCAGATTTTTTATGTTTTAACTGGTCGGCTGCCAATCCATGAATATAAACTGCACTTAAAACAGCGTGCTGTACATTATTAATTTGAGCAAGAAAACTTGCAATCATTCCGGTTAACACATCGCCGCTCCCAAATTTAGCAAGCCCCGGATTTCCAGTTGGATTTATGAAGGCAAATCCATCGGCAGAAAATACAATCGTTCTTGGACCTTTAAGAACCAATGTTGATTTTGTTTCATTCACAAACTCTTTGCCGTAAAAAAGCAAATCTTTTTCAACTAACTTACTATCAACATCTATCAAAGATGAAAATTCTCCGAGATGCGGTGTAACCACAACATTCTTTAATTTATAATTTCGATACTCTTTATTACGTAAAGCAAAAAGTGCGTCGGCATCAACGACAATTTTTTTATTCGGATGTTTCTGTAAAAGAACACGAACAAAATCCATAGTTTCTTCATGTCTGCCAAGACCGGGACCAATAGCAATTACATCCGACCAGGTTAACTTTTCTTTTAGCGAAGAATAAAATTCTGATGAAAGATACTCTGTGTTTTTCTCACCATAAAATTGAATTACGGATTCCGGACGTTTTTGCAGCAATATTTTTTGTAATGAATCCGGAATAGCGAGAATAACAGCACCGGCACCGGATTTGAATGCAGCACTCGATGAAAGCACTGCGGCACCGCTATATTCTTTTGATCCTGCAAAAAGTAAAACTTTCCCGGCTGAGTACTTATTTAAATTTTTTCTTTTTGAAGGAATGATCGTTTTTACGTCGTTTCCTTCCACTAAAAAATCTTCCGAAGTTTCCTCTTCAAAATATTTATCGCCGACACCTATTTCACCTTTTTTGATAACGCCGGAAGAGGCGTATCCATCTCCAAAGAAAAGTCCCCGTTTTAATGCACCGAGAGTAATTGTCAGGTCGGCTTTAAAGATTGTTGCTCCATAACCGGTATCGGCGTTTAATCCTGTCGGAACATCAACTGCAATTTTTTTATTTGAAAAGGTATTAATTTTTACGACAATTTCTTTTAGTACTCCTTTCAAATCTCCCTGCGAACCGCTTCCTAATAACGCATCAATGATTACGTCAAAAGACCAGAGAATATTTATATCTCCAACTTTTGTGATCTTCTTAATAAAAATATTTTTATATAGCAGCGCGGATGAAAGGAGAAGTTCGTAATTTTTTTTTGCGTCGGCAGACAATTCTTTTTTCTCCGAAAGATGAAGAACCACCACTTTGTGACCGGCAAAAGCAATTTTTCTAGCAAGAGCAAAACCATCGCCGCCATTATTTCCTTTACCGCATAAAATTCCCACGGTCGTTGGAACAGAATCTAGAAATCCTTTTTCGGAAATGATGTTGAAGAGACTTGAGGCGGCATTTTCCATTAAAAGAAGCGACGGGAAATTGAGTTGTTCGATAGCAAACCTATCGACTGCTCTAACTTGATTATTTGTAAATAACGGAATCATAACATTTCTTTTAAGTTGCCAGTAATCAGTTTTCTGTTGCTCGTATTAGAAACAAATACTTTCAACCGACCGATGATTAATGACCGATGACTAATAAATTAACCAACAAAAAAACTAATAAGCTGAATAATTGAGTTTGGGAAAAGCCCCATAACTATCACCAACAAAGCTGAAATGAAAATTCCGAGTAACGCTTGATATGAGGGTTCAACCTCTATCGGTGCATCCGTTGATTTGAAATACATTACAACAACAACACGCAAATAAAAATAAGCACTAATTGCACTGGAGATTACACCGATGATTGCAAGCCATGTTAAGTTTGCTTCAATTGCAGAAACAAAAACAAAATATTTACCGAAGAATCCAGCAAATGGCGGAATGCCCGCAAGTGCAAACATGAAAATTGTAAGCAGTGCGGCAAGCATCGGATACTTTGCTGCCAACCCGGTATAACTTTGTAAATCAACGTGTGAATTATCTTTCGCTTCAATCATTGAAATAATCCCAAACGCGCCTAAATTCATAAATGTATATGCGGCAAGATAAAATACAATACCGGTAACACCATCTTGATTAGCGGAGGCTAAGCCGATAATCATATAGCCTGCATGAGCAATTGAGGAATAGGCTAACATTCTTTTTAAATCGGTTTGAGAGATGGCGACAATAGCACCGTAAAGCATGGTTATTGCCGCAAGCACGGATAACAATGTTGAGAAAATATTTTTTTCAAGATTTCCGATCACTGGGATTAACACAAAGATCAAAGCACTAAAAGCCGCAGCCTTTCCACCGGTAGACATCAATGCTGTAACCGTGGTAGGCGCTCCCTGGTAAACATCGGGAACCCACATGTGAAATGGAACAGCCGCAATCTTAAATGAAAATCCGATAACGAAAAGAAGAAGCCCGACTAAAAATACGATACTCGGTTTGCCTTGCATTAAATAGACAGAAAATGCTGGTATAGACAAAGAACCAACCGAACCATAAATTAACGCCATTCCATAAACAACAAATCCGCTTGCAAAAGCGCCAAGTAAAAAATATTTTAAAGCTGCTTCATTTGAAGAGGATCTTTTTCTGTTAAAACCGGTGAGGATATAAAAACAGACCGACATTTGCTCAAGTCCGATAAAAACCATTACCAAATCTTTTGCACTGGCGAGAAACATCATGCCAAGCACAGCCGACATCATCAAAATATAAAATTCACCATAATAGATCCCGACTTTTTTTATGTGATCGATCGAGAGCAATACTACAATGGCAGCACCAAAATTGAAAATAAAATAGAAGAGATGCGTAAGTCCTCCGACCGCAAGCATCGAATGAAATACTATTCCCTCCTGGTAAGCAGTAAGGAGTGAATAGTATGCTGTTCCAACGAAGAGCGCAATCGAAAGCCAGGGGAGAATAATTTCACTCTTTTCGTAAAACATTTCAACGATAAGCGAAAGTAAAATACCACCGCTAATAATTAGCAGCGGGGTGATCATAAAAATTTCATTCATAGGTTATCTTATTTTCATTCAATAAATAAAATGTCTGCGTCAGTTTCTTCAATGGTTATTTTATGCTTCTCAGCAAGGTACAGTGCTATTTTCCGGTGATTGTTCCAATCGAAAATATTTTTTCCTTCTTCAACTAGAACCATTTTAATTGCTTCATATTTTGAAAGTGAGTCTGAAAGTCCTTTATATTCAAGGAAATATAAATCTAAAAACTCTTCATGCTCAACAAGTTGAATGCCTTTAGAACTTCTGGAAAAATCAGTAATGATGTCGCTTTCAACAATAACTTTTAATAATTGCGCTTTAAAAGGAAGAAGAATTCTGTTCCCGTAGCAGAGACCGTTAATTTTATTTTTAATGACTTCATCCAATGTATACATTGCTATCCTCTAAAAAATAAAAACCAGATTATTGCAAAAATCGGCAACAAAATCGGTAACGAATATTTTACGATATAGGTGAAAAAGCTCGGCATTTCAATTCCAGCCCGTTCACTTATCGATTTCACCATAAAATTTGGACCATTGCCAATATACGTCATCGCACCAAAAAACACTGCACCAACCGAAATTGCCCGCAGATAAACTTCATCAACAGTAACAAAATGTTTTACGTCTGAAGCAAGATTGATATCTAAGCCAAACTTGCCCATTGCCGCACTTAAAAAATTCAGATACGTCGGCGCGTTATCCAAAACAGAAGACAAGGCACCGGTTGACCAATAAAAAGTTGTCTGGGTTAAGTAATGGCTATAAACCCGTGACTCATAAGCGATCAACTGCAAAGCTGGAATCATTGTTAAAAAGATTCCTATGAACAAGTAAGCAACTTCTTTAATCGGTTCAAAATCAAATTCATTCGCTTTAAGAATTTCCAAATCGGCAGTTTTAAATGACGCTACCGCTACCGAAAACATTATGATTTCCCGGATACCGAATGGAAGGGGACTTAAACTCGGAACCCAATGCATTACTTTCGGATCTATAAAAACAGCAATGATGATGATTAAAAAGTAGATCAAATTTTTCGAACCTTTTAATTCAACTAAATACTTTCCTTTTTCATTCACTGTCTCAGCTTTCTTTTTGTTTGAAATGTCGAACAAAAAGAAAATTAAAAGTGCAATCAGAATTCCGATGCTCCAAATGCCAAAGACATTTTCAATTACCCAGAAGAACGGAACTCCGCGCAGAAACCCTAAAAACAACGGAGGATCACCAATTGGAGTTAAAGCACCGCCAATATTGCTCACAATAAAAATAAAAAAGATGATCAGATACGGCTTCATCCTTTCCCGGTTCATTTTAATGAAGGGACGAATGAGCAGCATCGATGCACCTGTTGTGCCTATTAAATTTGAAATCACCGCTCCAAACAAAAGGAACAAAACATTTGAAATAGGTGCAGCTTTAAAATTCACTTTAATTAGGATGCTTCCGCTTGCAATAAAAAGCGAAGTGAGTAAAGCAATAAACGAAATATATTCTGTAACGGAATGCTCAACACTTTTAAAGTCATTTAAAAATGCGATATAATAACTCACTACAACCAATCCGAGAAGGATAGAAATTTTATGATAATTTCTTTCCCAAAAATGTTTGTAAATAATTGGACCGGTTGCTATAAGCAAAAGTAAAACAAGAAACGGTAAAACCATTAATGGATGCGGCATCTGACTCACATGTCCCGTACTGGTCACCAACGAATCCGCTACCGGTTTCGCATCCGAAGCAAATATATTTTTACTGACAAAGAACAACAGTACTATAAAAAACTTTTTAAACATTACTTTTATTTAAGTAAAATTGATGAAGAAGCAGTTGTCACCTGGTGTATAATTGATGCTGAAACTGCGTCGGTCAATTTTAAGAAAGTCCCGGGATAAATTCCTATCCAGACAATGAATATAAAAATTGGAATGAGAACAATCATTTCTCTTGCATTCAAATCGGTTAGATGCTCTAATTTTGGTGTAGCGTGATATTCACCAAACACAACACGCTGATACATCCACAACATATAAACTGCGGCAAAAATAACTCCGCTTGCTGCAAACGCTGTAAACCACCAACTATTAAGTACACCGGATTTAAATGAACCGATAAGAATTAAAAACTCACCGATAAAACCGTTCAACCCCGGCAAACCAATTGAAGAAAGCGAAGCAACCATAAACGCTACTGAAAAGAGTGGAACCACTTTTGCAATTCCGCCGTAATCAGCAATTTCACGCGAGTGTGTTCGTTCGTAAACAATTCCAACCAAAAGGAATAAAGCTCCGGTTGAAAGTCCGTGGTTTACCATTTGAATAATGGCACCCTGCATAGATTGTTGTGTCATCGCGAAAATTCCGAGTACAACAAATCCTAAGTGCGAGACCGAAGAATACGAGACAAGTTTCTTCATATCTTTTTGAACCATTGCAACCAACGCGCCGTAAATGATTCCAATTACTGCCAGCACTGAAATGTAGGGAGCAAAAGCAATTGCTGCCTGCGGAAATAACGGAAGACAAAATCTTATTAAACCGTACGTTCCCATTTTTAGAAGAACTCCGGCAAGAATTACAGAGCCTGCTGTCGGCGCTTCAACATGCGCATCCGGTAACCAGGTGTGAAGCGGAAACAAAGGAACTTTTATAGCAAAACTAAAAGCGAATGCAGCAAACATCCAAAATTGAATTTGTTTTGCGATTGTTGGACCAACCTGATAGAGATCAAGTAAATTTGTTGAGAAAACTCCCAGCGGTCCGGAGGCGTAAACAGCCAGCCAGATGATCGCCACAAGCATTAATAAACTTCCGAACATCGTATAGATAAAAAATTTAACGGAAGCATAAATCCGTTTCGGCCCGCCCCAAATCCCGATAATAAAATACATCGGAATAAGCATCGCTTCCCAAAAAATGTAGAACAAAAATAAATCTAACGAAACAAAAACTCCCAGCATTCCAACTTCAAGCATTAACATGAAGAAAGTAAACTCCTTAACATTTTTTTGAATGCCCTTCCAGCTTGAAAGCAAAGTAAGTGGAGTCAAAAATGTTGTAAGCAGAACGAGGACAAGCGATAAACCATCGATTCCGACAAAGTAAGAAACATTGAGCTTCTCAACCCAAATAAATTTTTGTGTGAACTGAAAGCCCGCATTCGCCGGATCAAACTTGAAGTAAACTATGAGAGATAAAACAAATGCGGCTAAGGAGACTATCAATCCGAAAACACGAATTGAACTTTCTTTTCCTTTAGGAAATAAAAGCAATAGCAATGCACCTGCTAACGGTATAAAAAGTAAATAGGTGATCAACAAATTATTTTCCATAGTTACAGACTAAAAATTATCCAGAAAAGAGCGGCTACAATTCCAAGCATCATAACAACTGCATAGGTTTGTGCAACGCCGGTTTGAATTTTTCTAACTTTACCAGAAACAAGTTCCACTAGTGAGGCAGTGCCATTTACCAGACCATCAATCAACTTAACATCCGTTATTTTCCACAAAAGCGATTCGGATGTTCTAAAGATCGGTTGAATAATGGCTTTATTGTATGCTTCATCAACATAATATTTATTGAGAAGAATTTTGTAAATCCCTTTGAATTTTGAAGCGGTGTGTTCGGCAACTTTTTGATTTTTAAGATAGATATATCTTGCGAGATATATTGAACTTGCTGCACCGACAACCGAGATAACCATCAATAATATTTCTTCAAAATGAGTATGACTTCCATATTGAGCTAAGCGAATTTGCGAATCCGAAAAAATTGGTGCAAGCCAACTATGAAAATTGTTTCCATGTTCGCCCGAAAAAATTTCAGGGATTCCGATAAATCCACCAACAACTGAAAGTACCGCCAAAACAATTAACGGAATGGTCATCAATTTTGGCGATTCATGCGGATGAACATGATGCTCATCGAAACGATGTTTGCCTTCAAATGTTAAATTTAAAAGACGGAACATATAAAACGCCGTGAGGAGTGCCGTTACTACTCCGATAAACCAATAGATGAATCCTGCGTTTGCGTAAGCGCTCCAAAGGATTTCATCTTTGCTGAAGAAACCTGCAAGAGGCGGAATTCCAGAGATGGCAATTGCTGCGACTAAAAATGTCTTATAAGTCGTCGGCATATATTTTTTCAATCCGCCGTACTTTTGAATATTCTGTTCATCGTGCATCCCGTGGATAACCGAACCGGCACCAAGGAATAAAAGAGCTTTAAAAAAAGCGTGCGTCATCACGTGGAAAATTCCAGCTGAAAAAGCGCCGACACCCATTGCCAAAAACATATACCCAAGCTGACTTACCGTTGAGTAAGCTAAAACTTTTTTAATATCATTTTGAACCAACCCGATTGTAGCCGCGAACAAAGCAGTTAATAAACCGATGACAGCAACTACCGTCATAATTGCAGGAGCAGAAGCAAAAATAATTGAACAGCGGGCAACCATATAGACACCGGCGGTAACCATTGTAGCAGCATGGATTAAAGCTGAAACCGGTGTAGGACCTGCCATTGCATCCGGGAGCCAGACAAATAATGGGATCTGCGCTGATTTTCCCGTTGCACCGATAAATAAAAATAGAGCAATAAAACTATATACCGTAGTTGAAATATTTAAAGCATTTGCGCGAGTAAAAACTTCATTAAAATTCAAACTATTAAAAGTTAAAAAGATTAAAAACATGCCAAGCAAAAATCCAAAGTCGCCAATACGATTGACGATGAAAGCTTTTTTAGCGGCGTCACCGGTTGTACCTTTTTCAAATTTTCTATCGTACCAAAAACCAATTAATAAATAAGAACAAAGTCCAACACCTTCCCAGCCTAAAAAGAGAAGTACAAAATTATCGGCAAGGATCAAATTCATCATCGCAAAGATGAAAAGATTTAAGTAGGCAAAAAATCTCCAGAATCCTTTGTCTCCATGCATGTAACCGATAGAATAGACGTGAATGATAAAACCAACACCGGTTACAATTAACGCCATGGTTAGAGAAAGTTGATCAACTTGATATGCGATTGAAACGTTTAAACTTCCTACAGAAAGCCAATTAAAAAGTGTAACAATATGTTGCCGTTGATCAGTTGGGAGAGCGATCGTTTCAAAAAAAGCACCAACAACAATAAGGAACGATACTCCGATTGTCCCACTTCCGAGCCAACCGATGATTTTTTCATTTTTGATCCGTGAACCGAAAATTCCGTTTATAAGAAATCCGGCTAAAGGCAAAAGGACGGTAAGATAGATTAATTGTGTCATGAACTGCTGTTTAATTTCTGATTACCATTTAAGGATGTTGATTTCGTCAATGTTAATTGTCAATTTATTTCTGAAAAGGGCGATGATAATTGCCAAACCAACGGCAGATTCCGCGGCTGCAACCGTCATAACAAAAAATACAAAAAGCTGACCAATGTTATTACCGAGAAACGATGAGAAGGTAACAAACGATAAATTTGCGGCGTTCAACATCAATTCAATTGACATAAAAACGATGATGGCGTTTTTACGGGTTAACACACCCACTACTCCGGTAATGAACATAAAGGCACTAAGCACAAGATAAAATTCAATTGGAATCATAATCAATCAAAATGTTTTTTTGCTAAAACTAATGCGCCGATTGCCGCGGCAAGTAATAAAAATCCAGCCGCTTCAAAAGGAATTAAATATGTTGTAAATAAACCTCTCCCTATACTTTCTACAGTTCCTATTTGCACACTCTTCTCCACATCCTGTGGAATTGAAGAGGAAAGTTTTCCGAAAAATATAGTGTAAATAAGTTGAAAGAAAACCACAACGCCTACAACCAAAGCAAGCCATTTCATTTTGGGATTTTCTTCAAAAAAGTTTTTTTCATGTTCTGGGCGGAGTAGCATGATTACAAATAAGAAAAGAACCATTATAGCCCCGGCATAAACAATTACTTGTACAACGGCAATAAATTGGGCATTTAACAGAAGATAAATTCCCGCTAAAGCCGCAAAGTTTAAAACTAAAAAGAGGGCGGAAATAATCGGGTTCTTTCTAGTAACAACCAAAATCGAAGTAACAACTGCAATAATTGCAAAGACCGAGAAAAGAAGAATTTGTAATGTTATCATTTATATTTTTAAATTTTTATTTCCTAATTCGTAATTCCTAATTTTTACGGAGTGTTCCGGTAAATCATCCTTGGGAAAGGAATAGTTTCCCGGAGATGGTCAAGCCCGCAAATCCAGGTCACGGTTCTTTCTAATCCAAGTCCAAAACCGGCATGAGGAACTGAACCGAATCGCCGTAAATCTAAATACCACTCAAATGCTGCTTGCGGAAGATTATGCTCTTTAATTCTTGAAAGAAGCAAATCAAAATTATCTTCTCTCTGACTTCCGCCGATAATTTCTCCGTAGCCTTCCGGGGCAAGTACATCAACGGCTAAAGCTAATTTTGGATTTTCGGGATCGCGTTTCATATAGAAAGCTTTAACTTCCGAAGGATAACGATGCACCATTACCGGTCTATCAAATTGATTTGAAACGATGGTCTCATCGGCAGCGCCGAGATCATTTCCGTATTCAAATTCAACACCGTTTTTCTTTAGGATTTCAACAGCTTCATCATAAGAGATTCTTGGGAAAGGTCTTTTTACGCTTTGCAGTTTGGTGGTATCACGTTCCAAAGTTTTTAATTCTTCAGCTCTATCGGTTAAAACAGATTGAACAATATATTCAAGAAATTCTTCGGCTAAATCCATATCATCATTTAAATCTGCAAAAGCTACTTCGGGTTCAACCATCCAGAATTCGGTAAGATGTCTTCTGGTTTTTGATTTTTCAGCACGAAACGTAGGACCAAACGTGTAAACTTTTCCTAATGCTAGAGCACCGGCTTCGGCATAAAGCTGTCCCGATTGCGTTAAATAAGCTTTTCCCAGATCAAAATATTCTGTTTCAAAAAGGGTCGAGGTTCCTTCGCAGGCAGCCGGAGTTAAGATCGGCGCATCCATTAAAGTAAAACCTTTGTTGTCGAAAAAGTCACGGATCGCTTTTACTATTCTGTGGCGGATTTTCATAATTGCAACTTGTCTGCTTGACCGCAACCAAAGATGCCTGTTATCCATTAAAAATTCAATTCCATGGTCTTTTGGAGTAATGGGATAATCATGTGTTTCGTGAAGGACGTTTAGATGTGTGGCATCAAGTTCATACCCGCCAACAGCGCGGGGTTCAGCTTTTACTTTTCCTGTAACTTCAATGGCTGATTCTTGACCGATTTTGTCACAAAGGTCAAACACTTCAGGTGTTACATTCCCCTTGAAATAAACACATTGTAAATAACCTGAACCATCCCGAAGGACTAAAAATCTTAATTTTCCGCTTGAACGTTTATTGTAAAGCCAACCTTGAATGGTGATTTCTTGTCCGACATACTTTGCTAGATCACTAATATAAATTTTCTGCATCGATTTAGTTTAAATTTCTGAATTTTTGTTTCAAATATAGGAAATGTTTTCTTAAGCTAAAAAGAGACTGCCTCAATATTAATTTTTTTTGAAATCAGACTAAAGGAAGAGACTGAAGTTTTATTAAGAAAAATTAATCTTCCGTTAAGATTACCTTAAGGTTGGTTCATTAAGTTTCAGATGTAAATTTTATAAAACAAAAAGAAAGGTTCATACAATGAAACGTTTATTTGCATTAATGGTAGTGTTGGCTTTCACTTTTTCAATGGTTTCTTTTGCGCAAGATGCTCCTAAAGCAGCAAAAGCTCCAAAAGCTAAAATTGAGAAGAAAGTTGAAGCAAAAGCAGCATCAGTAAAAAAAGTAGCTGCAGTTAAAACAACTGAAGCTAAAAAAGAAGTTGTAAAAGAAGCTAAAGCAAAAACCGAAAAAGTTGCTAAACATAAAGTTAAAAAAGCAGCTAAAACTCCAGAAAAAAAATAATTTCTGAATGAAATATGAAAAGGAGAGTTTTTTAACTCTCCTTTTTTTATTTTAAATCTATGAAAATATTACTTATTGAAGATGAGAAGAAAGTTGCTTCTTTTATAAAGAAGGGACTTGAAGAAGAGTTTTTCACCGTGGATGTTGCCTTCGATGGAAAACAAGGCTTTAATCTGGCTTCAGTTGAAAATTATGATATTATTGTTTCAGACATCATGCTTCCCTTTCTTGACGGAATTACGTTAACTAAATTATTGAGAGAAAAAAAAATCACCACACCAATCCTTTTACTTACGGTAAAAGATTCTGTGAAAGATAAAGTTACCGGATTGGACGCCGGTGCAGATGACTATCTAACAAAACCCTTTGCATTCGAAGAACTCCTTGCAAGAGTGAGAGCGCTGGCAAGAAGGAATGAAGGGAATCTTTCTTCACTGCTGCATGTTGCTGATTTACAACTTGACCAAAAATCTCATAAAGTACTCCGGGGAGAAAAAGAAATCTTTCTTACTCAAAAGGAATATGTAATTCTTGAATTGCTCCTTCTTAACAAAGATGGAATTGTCTCACGGACAAAATTACTGGAAAGCATTTATGATTATCATTTCGACACCGGGTCAAACGTAATTGAAGTATTCATCAACAAACTTCGGGCAAAAATTGAAACAGGATTCCAGCAACAGCTTATCTATACAATCCGCGGTTCCGGGTATATGATAAAAGAACCGGCTGAATGATGTTTCCCTTTAAAAATTTTTCCCGCTTTGTTTCCACTACCAGATTCAAAACCACACTATGGTATGTCTTTGTCTTTACACTGCTTGAACTCCTCCTTGGATTAGGTGTTTATTTTTACCTGTACAAAAATCTAAATGAGAGCCTTGATGCTTCTTTACTTAAACAAGCAGACGCCATTGAAACTGTTGTGATTCAAAAACATATTGATATTGAATCGTTTACTCCTGATTCTGTTTTTACAAGTGAAGAAGATTTAATGTGGGATATTTTATATGATGCCGTTGCACTGAATAGACGAAATACGTTCATCCAAATTTCAAGACAAGGGAAAATTATTTTTAAATCAGCGAGCTTGTTTCAGCAGCAACTATCCTTCCCTAACAAAACCGGAAAGATGCAACTTTTTGATTTTAACGATTCAACGTTAAGTGAAAGCTTAATCCGGTGCGCGGTTAAAAACGAAAAGAAATTTCAAATTATTGTCGCTTTCCCGAAAGAACATATTTCACAAACTCTGAACAGTTTGAAAAATTTATATCTTTTTTTAGCCCCGATATTTTTATTGATTTCTATATTCGGAGGAGCCGTCATCTCGGCAAAGGCGCTTTCACGTATTGACAGAATTATAGAGAAGACAGAAGAAATTACGGCACAGAACCTCGACCAGAAAATTGAGGGAGAACAATACCACGATGAATACGGAAGATTAGTCCGAACAATGAACAAGATGATCCAACGTATCAAACTTTCCGTCGATTATATGAATCAATTTTCACTTTCCGCCGCGCACGAATTGAAAACTCCGCTAACTATTCTAAGGGGAGAGCTTGAAGTAACGCTAAAATCAACCAAAACTCCCGAAGCGTATAAAGAGATTCTTGAAAGTAATTACGAAGAAACACTGCGTTTGATTAAGATTGTCGATAATCTTTTCTTTATTGCCAAAGTTGACCACACAAAAATTCAGTTGACCAAAACAGAGATCAACGCCAAACAGTTTTTAAATCAAATTCTACAGAATCTTAAAATTCTTGGGAAAGAAAAAAATATTTCCTTCTCTCTAGCGTGTAATGAAAATGTTCAACTTCTTATCGACAAAGAAACCATGCAGCAGGTCATTACGAATCTCGTTGATAATGCGATTAAGTATGGTGAGGAAAACCAGACGGTAGCACTTGCGTGCATAAAAGAAGAAGATATAATTCGTATCTCGGTGACGAACAAGGGTGAAGGTATTCCTGATGAAGAGCTTCCAAATATATTTAACAGATTTTATAGAGTTGAAAACTCACGCAACCGGAAAACGGGTGGAATTGGTTTGGGGCTTTCAGTAGTTAAATCAATTATTGAATGGCATGGTGGCGAGATTTTAGTTGAGTCAATCCCAAATTCAGAAACCACATTTACCGTTTCCCTTCCGGTGTAGACACTCAAAATACCCCATAACAAAATGCCGATCATTATTTTCTAAATTTAGACCGACATTTTGTTTTCATTCCTAATTCCTAATTCTCAATTCCTAATTAACTGAACTATCTTCTCCGTTCTTTCGCTTTGTCATCACTCCCACGGTTAGTACTTTTACGTGACGGTGTTGCCTCGCGTTGTTCAGTTTTTCTGCTGATATTCGGAACCGCTCTTTCAACCTGACGATTTTGTGGTTGTGCCTGTACCTCACGTTTCCGTTCAACAGGTTTAGGCTCAGTTGCTTTTTCTTTTACAACTTCACGGCTTTTTATTTCAACCGAATTATTATTCTGACCTTGTCTTTGCGGTTGCGTTTGTACTTCTCTTTTCCGTTCTCCGCCTTTAGTGGATTGCTCATCAGCCGGCTTGCGGTTATCAATCTTATTTCCGTCTTCAAGAATTCTTTCATTTGTTCGAACTTTATTGCGTTCATCTACTTTCCCGGGTTGAGTGTTCTCCAGATTTCTTCTTCGTTCACCAACTTCAACTTTAGACACATTAAGCGAAGATTGTCTTTCGCCGCGTTCGATTGTAAAGTTTCTATCGCCGGACTGAACTTGATTTCGCGGAGTTAATATTTCAATCCTATTTCCACTTTTAATAATCGAATTCCTATCGACAGATTCAACATTTTTTCTAATCAATTCTCTTCGTTGAATATTCCTTCCTCCGCGTTCTTGTACGGTGCGGAAATCAACTCCACGGTTGATTACACTTTCTCTTTCATATCCGTAATCGTTGCGCATTTTTGTGCTGCCGAAAATTCGTTCTTTGTATTGTGCTCCTGCATAATAATTATATGCATGTTGATGTCCGAAATATTTGTACCGTACAAAATTCCAATGCGTAAACGGAATAGAAAAATTTATTGAAAAATTAATTCCCGAATGAATGTTAAATGTTGCGTATGGAGGAAGCGGAGCCCAGCCGATATAATCATTATCATAACGCCATTCTACCCAGGCAGGTGCCCATTGATAATCCGGAAACCAAATCCAGCCGTAGTAATCATCAAAATGCCAACGACCGTAATGATAAACAATGTTTCCATAAGGTTCGTAAGAATCCCAATACCAGCCGTCGTTTGTCCAGATCCATGTTCCATTCGAGTAAGGCTGCCAATGACGGTTATTTATTCTTGGACTCCAAACAACCAGTCCGTCGTCTATTTCTACCCATCTTCCGTAGGGAGAAAGATTCGAATAAAAATAGTTAAACCCTATTCCTCCTTGATAACTGTTTGCCTCAACTTTTTCACTTAAGAAAAGGAAGGAAAGTATTGCGGTAAATAAAACTAACTTTTTCATGATACACCTCAAATGTTTCTTTTAATTTAACAATCATCGTGCCGGAGAAATTCCGGCAAAAAACTTAATTTATTCAAAAAAGTGTGTAGTGAATTGGACACTTCGCTTGCTGTTTTACACAAAATGTTTTCTAACCTTCCGTGACAATACCACAGTAGGATTTCAGTTGTTTAAAAATAATTCCACCTGTTCCAATTTATTGATTTCATACTTATGTTTGTTTAGTACTTAATTTATAAAACAAGATTTAGAAAATATTTGAAATTCGAGGAAAAAGCATGAGATTTTCATTGAACGTGGACCATATTGCATTGTTACGGAATGCACGGGGGGAATTTCAACCTGACCCGGTAACGGCAGCGTTATTAGCGGAACAAGCCGGTGTTGACGGTATCGTCGTTCATCTGCGCGAAGATAGAAGACATATCAACGAACGCGATTTGCGTCTGCTTCGAGAATTAATTACCACTAAACTTGATCTTGAAATGGCGGCAGTTGATGAAATTATTGCAATTGCATGCGATGTGCAACCGGAGCTTGTGACACTCGTTCCTGAAAAAAGATTGGAACTTACAACCGAAGGGGGAATAAATGTTATTGATTCCATCAGCCTTTTAAAAACAACAATAAAAGAGATGCACAAACGTGAAATTGAAGTTTCTCTTTTTATTGAACCTGAAATAGAACAAATTGATGCAGCGGCGGAAATTGAAGCGGATTATATTGAAATCCATACCGGAACTTTTGCCAACGCTTTAACCGAGGCTGATAAGTTTGATGAATTGGAAAAAGTGAGAATCGCCGCCAAACATGCAAAGAAACTTGGTCTCGGAGTGAACGCGGGGCATGGATTGAATTATTCAAACATAAAAATATTCCGCGAAGTTGAAAATATTGATGAAGTAAGTATCGGACAAGCGGTAATTGCACGTGCTGTTTTTGTAGGATTGAAAGAAGCCGTACAAGAGATGATTAGACTTGTTAAGTGAAAAATGGGAATCCGATGGAAGAATTAAACTTGATTTTGGAAAGATGAAAATACAAATAGCCTAGAATTTTATTCAAAACAAAACATGAGGACGTCATGAAAAAAATTGTTTACTATCTCTTCATTTTACTTTTCAGCAGTAACCTTTTTTCACAACCGCTCCCACCCAAAAGAGAGTTTCGCGGCGCATGGATTGCAACCGTTGTGAACTACGATTGGCCTTCAAAACCGGGGCTCAGTACAGCCGACCAACAATCTCAGTTAATCGCATTGCTCGATGAGCTAAAAATTTCAGGCATTAACGCAATTTTTTTTCAAGTTAGAACCGAATGCGATGCGTTTTATCAATCTAGCTACGAACCCTGGTCTTACTATCTTACCGGTCAGCAAGGAGTTGCCCCTTCTCCTTTTTATGATCCGCTTGAATTTGTTATCAAAGAATCTCACAAACGGGGAATGGAATTGCATGCCTGGTTCAATCCATATCGGGCTGAAAAAACTATTGGCGCTTATCCTTTCACTGCCAATCACATAACAGCTCAACATCCTGAGTGGATACTGCAGATCAACCAATACAAATTTCTTAATCCCGGAATCCCCGACGTAGCAAATTACGTCACTAAAATTATTATGGATGTCGCTAGACGTTATGATATAGATGGAGTTCATCTTGACGATTATTTCTATCCATATCCGCCGGATAATATTTCAAATCAAGATCAATCAACTTTTAATCTTTATAATAATGGAATAACTGATATAGGGGATTGGAGAAGAGAGAATACGAATTCCTTAATTGCTGAAATTAACGATTCTTTAATGAGCATTAAGCCCTATCTTAAGTATGGCATAAGTCCTTTTGGCATCTGGAAAAGCGGTGTCCCCGCTGGCATGACGGGAATGGATGCTTACTCGGTTATTTTTTGCGATCCAATGAACTGGTTGAAAGATCAATCGGTTGATTACCTTGCCCCGCAACTTTATTGGCCTTTCGGCGGGGGACAAGATTATGCAACATTAAATCAGTGGTGGTCTGATTCAACTTCAGCTTATAACAAGCATCTTTACGTGGGACAAGCAGCTTACAAAGCGAGCAGTTACGGAGCTCAAGAAATACCGGCGGAAATTAATTTTAACAGGAATAATCCTAAATGCCAGGGAAGTATTTTCTTTAGAGCAGGAAACTTTTTTGAGAATCCAAAAGGAATGACCGATTCTCTGAAATATTCATCAAACCGTTTTCCGGCAATCCCACCAATCATGAATTGGAAAGAAGCAAACCCAATCCCTCCAAACGCTCCGGCAAATCTCCGTTATCAGATAAATCCGGTTAGCGGGAAATATGAATTTGCATGGGATGCACCTTCCACAGCCGCAGATGGAGATACGGCTTCGCGCTATGCGGTATACCGCTTCACTACAAATCCTTCTACGTTGGATGACGGAAATAAATTATTCGGAACAACGGGCGAACTTTCTCTCTCAACAAAATATACAAAAACAATTTCAGCCTCCGGAAACTATTTTGTTGTTACCGCTCTAGACCGTTTGGAAAATGAAAGCGCCATGAGCAATGTTTTGCAAATTAATCCGGCAAATTACACTCCGAAAACTCCGGTACTTCTTTCACCTCTTAACGGAGACCAAAGTCAAAAAGAGACAGTTAGTTTAATTTGGAAGAGCGATCCCTTATCGTCTGGTTACGCAATTCAAGTCTCCACCGATTCCACGTTCTCTTCAACATTCATAGTGAACAAACCGGAAGTAAAGGATACCTCATTCGTGTTAAATAATATTATTGCTTCAACTAAATATTTCTGGCGGATAAAAGCGATAGGACTTGGAGCTAATAGTGATTTTTCCGCAACAAATTCATTTCAAGCCGGTTTCCCAAATATTCCAATTCTCGTTGAACCGAAACATGCAACAGTGGATGTTCCGTTAAATCCAATATTTAAATGGATGAAAGAACCAATGGCTACGGCATATAGATTTCAATTGGCAACCATAATTCAGTTCCCTAGCGAAGCCATGAAAGCCGATACGGTTATCACCGATACAACAATACAAATATTCAATTTAGCGACTTCTAAAAATCATTTTTGGCGTGTAAGTGCTCAGAATGAATATGGCATTAGCCTTTGGTCAAACACAAATGGGTTTAAAACAGCCGCAATCTCGGAAGTGAAGAATGAGAAAGGGGTTCCGAATCAATTTGAGTTAATGCAAAATTATCCTAATCCGTTTAACCCGGAAACAACAATACAATTTGCCATTCCGCACAGAAGTTTTGTAACATTAAAAATATTTGATGTACTTGGAACAGAAGTAGAAACGCTGGTTAAAGAGGAAAAATCCGAAGGCTACTTTGCCGTAGTTTTTAACTCAACCAAATTAGCTTCGGGAATATATTTTTATAAACTGCAAACAGATAATTTTATTGCAGTAAAAAAAATGTTAGTGTTAAAATAGGTTTTTGTAGTTGCGGAACTAACTCACTAATTGCTTAACCGTAGTGTTCAAATATTCTGAAGCACTTAGTGCGGCAATGGTTCCGTCGCTAACAGCAGTGGTTACTTGCCGGTATCGCTTGGCAATTGAATCACCCGCAGCGTAGACACCTTGAATATTCGTCTGCATATTTTTATCGACGATAATTTCTCCATTTGCGTTGAGGGTTATTTTCTCTTGCAACCATTCGGTATTCGGGATGTATCCTATAAATATAAAAACACCGTCAACGTTCATCTCTGAGAGGACTTTCGTTTGCTGGTTTTCGTAAACTACTTTCTTCAGGTCTTCATCACCGATAAATTCTACGATCTTCGACTCCATGATAAATTCTATTTTGGGATTTTGCTCTGCTTCTTCAACATAATGCTGAAAAGCCTGAAAATGATCAAACTGATGAAGTACCGTAACTTTTTTAGCATACTTTGTAAGCGAAACAGCTTCTTCCAATGCAGAGTTGCCGCCGCCAACAACAATAATTTCTTTATCCTGAAAGAAATCTCCGTCGCAAGTAGCGCAATAAGAAATTCCTTTCCCTTTAAATTTTTCTTCACCTGAAACTCCAAGCGGTCTTGGCTTTCCTCCGGTAGCAAGAATAACAGCGTTTGCCGTGTAGGTCTCTTTCCCGTTAACGGTAACCGATTTCTCGATGTCATTATCAAGGTTGAGTGAAGTAATTTTTCCACCGGACTTTATTACGCAACCGAATTTTTGTGCTTGAAGTTTCATGTTGCGTGCAAGCTGGAATCCGCTTATACTTTCTATTCCCGGATAGTTTGCAATTTCGTGGGTTAAAACCATCTGCCCGCCAACAGCGCCTTCATTAAGAATGAGTGTCTTCACTTTTGCTCTTGAAAGATAAATACCCGCTGTTAGTCCGGCGGCGCCCGCACCGATAATGATCACATCAAAATGATTTTCCACTCTACTTTGAACTCCGATATTTTTTTCTAATTCTGAATAGTTTGTTTATGCTTACAATTTTAAGAAAAAGCACAGACTAAAAAATCTGTGCTTTAACCTTTATTACTTTGTTAAATACTGATCGAGATTGGCAGTGACTTGATCTTTATATTGAATACTGCTTGTAGCTTTTACTACTTTTCCGTTTTTGTAATAAATAACGAAAGGGATCCCTCGGAATGATGCGCATTCCTCTAAATCACGGATGACTCTCGCCTCAGGAAGATCAAATTCCATATCGGCAAATTTTACATGCGAATATTCAGATTCAAGTTCTTCCATTACTTCATATACGGGAATACACATCGGTCCCATTCTTCCGCAGCAAACCATTACGTTTTCATTTTCTTGCAATAATTTTGCGTGTTCTTTTTCTGATAAGATATGAGTTAAATTTGTTTGTAACATTTGTAGTACCTTTTATTTTTTTTAATGTTTTAAAAATCTCCCGGTCGTTCCACCGGGAGACTGCAATTAACTAATTACATTTTCAATAATTAGTCTTCAATAACCGCTAACACATCGGCGCGCTGGACAATCTTATATTCTTTCCCGTCGAATGAAATTTCTTCTCCGCCATATTTTGCGAAAAGGATTTTGTTTCCGACTTTTATTTTTTCTTGTAAATCTTCGTCAGTTCCTACCGCAATAACAAGTCCCATTCTCGGTTTCTCTTTTGCGGTATCAGGAATAATAAGTCCGGAGTAGGTTTTTTCTTCTTCTTCTTTGTATTCCACTAGTAAGCGGTCATCCATCGGTTTTATTTTCATACTGTTTCTTTCTATTTAATGTTAAGTAGCTGATTAATTTTAGGTTTATCAAACCCGATAACCGGGCGGTTGTTAATAAGAATAACAGGAACGCCGGTTTGCCCGGTCATTCTTTGTAAATCCCTTGCGGCTTTTTCATCCCGGGAAACATCAACATCATTAAATCTGATATTCTTTTCTCTGAAATATCTTTTTGCCAGATTGCAAAAGCTGCATGTCGGTGTAGAAAAAACAATCACTTTCGGTTGTGTTTGCATACATACTTTCCTTAATTTTGTTAGGTATGATGCTGAAAGAAAAAAAGAGATTCTCAATCTTGGAAGGATGATTTGACTTTATTTAAAATGGTAGAATACAGAGTTTTGTACCGTCAGTTTTATCCGGTTATCGGTTTAATTTTTAGTGAAAAAGGAAATAACTTATGAAATACAAATTATTAGGTAAAAGCGGATTGCGCGTTTCGGAAATTTGTCTCGGAACTATGGGATTCGGAGAAGCATGGATTAACGGCGCAAACAAAGAAGAAAGTAAAAAAGTATTTGATGCTTTCATTAACGGCGGCGGTAACTTTATTGATACGGCAAATCGTTACACGGAAGGTTCAAGTGAAAAATTTCTTGGGGAATTTATTTCTTCCGAGCGGAACAACCTTGTGATCGCAACAAAATATACGCTCTACACAAATCGCGGCAGCGTAAACGACGGAGGGAATCACCGCAAAAACTTAGTGCAATCGGTTGAAGGAAGTTTAAAAAGATTAAACACCGGCTATATCGATCTCCTTTATCTTCACGCGTGGGATTTTACAGTTGGTATTGAAGAAGTCCTCCGCAACTTGCAATATCTTGTCCAAGCCGGAAAAGTTTTACACATCGCGATATCGGATACTCCTGCATGGATCATTTCTCAAGGAAATGCGATCGCTGAACTTCGAGGATGGAGTTCATTTGTAGCAGTACAAGCAGAGTACAGTTTAACCCAACGAACACCGGAGCGCGATATCATTCCAATGTGTAACGCAACCAATATTGCTCTTACTGCATGGGCGCCTTTAGCCGGCGGTGCGCTCACCGGAAAATATTTAAACAATAGTGATCCAACCCTTCGCCTTAAACCGGGAAGCCTGCGGTTAAATGAACGGAATACGGCAATTGCAAAAGAGGTTGTTGCAATTGCAAATGAAATTGGTTGTTCCGCTGGTAATGTCGCTCTGAATTGGATTCGAAATCAGAAAGGGACAATCATTCCTATCGTTGGTGCACGCAAAGAAGAACAGATAAAAGACAATCTGAATTGTCTGAATTTCGATTTAACCGATGAACAAATGAATCGGTTAAACGAGATAAGTAAAATAGATCTTGGCTTTCCGCATGATTTTCTTCTCTCAGATGTTGTAAAAGAAGTTGTCTTCGGCGGGACAAAAGATTCTATCCAATTTTAATATTCTTTGTAGATGATGCATCACTTTTTAATACGAAAAATTTATGAATTTTAAGTTATCATTCTTTCTCCTGCTGTTCTTATCGTACAATCTTCTTGCACAATCTCCTCATGGAAATTCTTTAAAGAACGATTGCGCTGATTGTCATTCAACCGACAGATGGAATCCGCTTCGGATTGAAATGAGATTTGATCATCAGTCAACAGATTTCAAACTAATCGGGCAGCATAAAACTGTTCCATGCCAATCATGTCATAAAACACCGATTTTCAATAATGCCGATCAGAGTTGTAACTCGTGTCATTTTGATGTTCACAATTCTACAACTTCGTTCCTTTGCGAAAAATGTCACACGCCTGAAACGTGGCTTGTTACAAATGTGCGGGAGATACATCAGAACAGCCGCTTCCCATTGGTTGGTGTTCATGCAGTACTTCCTTGTGAAGATTGCCATAAATCCTTTGATCAATATAAATTTGATATTATCGGGATAAAGTGTTTTGATTGCCATTCAGCTCTATATTATGCTACATCTAGCCCTAATCATATTGCAAGCGGCTTCAACACCGAATGTGAAACATGCCATAACCTCGCAAATGATTGGAGTTTTTATCACGACGGTATCTTCCCGATTTATTCCGGATCGCACAATGGAACTTGGAAAGTATGTGGTGACTGCCACACCGCCGAACCAAATTATCTCGTTTTTTCATGTTTAAACTGCCATGAACATGAAAAGAGCAAAATGGATTCCAGACACGATGGAAGAAGCGGTTATGCTTATGAAAGCGGTGCCTGTTATTCCTGTCATCCGCAAGGGAGCGGGGAATGAGATTGTCGAGACCTCTACTTCTCTTCTTTGTGCTCTTCTCAATTCCCTATTTAGCACAGCAGAATAGAAAAATAACCGGAACGGTAACCTATATCTCTTCGCAAAATTTTTATGTCCGATTTGAAAACACAAAGAATATTTCCGTCGGTGATACTGTTTATGCTTCCGAAACAGGAACGATAACTGGAAGAATTACTTACTTGTCTTCACAATCTGCAGCTTGTTCGTATGTTTTGAAATTAGGTGTTGAATTAAATCAACAAGTATATGTTCTTAATGAAAAAATAGATGATGCCAGCGGTACCACAGATCAAAAAGTTGAGATGAACGAAGACTTCTTCACAACGGGTTCCGGAGCCAGTCTAAAGAAAATAAATGCAAGAGATAATTTTGATCTCAGCGGAAGAGTTTCTGTTCGGTCTTTCACAAATTATACATCAAGTATATCACATGCACAAAATCAATATTGGCGGTATTCCCTTTCTCTTAGAGGAAAAAATATTGGAACCGGAAAATTAGATTTTCAGTCCTCAGCAACGTATGGATACAGGGCAGAGACCTGGAAAAATTCAAATAATATCTGGAACAATTTAAAAGTCTATGACTTTTTCTTTTCTTACCAGCCCGCTGTTTCCTTAAAATTTCAAGTTGGAAGAATACGAAATCAGAATCTCTACTCCCTTTCAACTTTTGATGGTCTCCTGTTTGAATATGCTTTCCATAATTTTACTGCCGGGACTTTTGTAGGTTCACATCCCGATTGGCAAAATATGGGAGTAAATATAAACCTCCTTCAATACGGTGCTTTTCTTTCGCGAGAAGATTCGCTCGGCGGAGCTGCAATAAGTAATAATCTTTCTATTACAAACCAAACGAATAATGGGAAAACCGACCGAAGGTTCTTTTATTTTCTTCATCGTACCCGTTTAAAGGATTTCGCGTTTTCTCTTTCTTCGGAATTCGATCTCTATCAAGTTGAGTTGAATACCGCAAAATCGGTTTTAACACCGACAAGCATTTATGCTTCAGCGCTTTACAGGTTCAATAAAAAACTTTCTTTCGACTTCAGCTACGATGCGCGTAAAACGATTTATTATTTTGAATCATTCAAATCAGTACTTGACAGTATTTTAGATTCAAGAATGCGGCAAGGAGTAAGGTTGGGGGCGTACTATCAATGGTCAAGAACTTTATCGATCGGTGTAAACGGAGGATTTGCAAAACAAGATGGTGATATTCATCCTTCGTTTAACGCGGGCACTTCTGTTTCGGTAACAGAAATCTCGAAGTTAAATTTGTCTTTCAACGCTGATGTTACTTACTTACAAAGTAATTTTTTAGATGGATTTGCCTACGGGATCAAATTCAATAAAAATTTTCTTTCGGATTATCTCAATGTAGGCTTTGGATTAAGAAGAGTAGATTACCTCTTTGCCAGGAATACTTCAGACGGAATTGCGCAAAACATTGTGAATGTTGATCTTCGCTGGCAATTGCAGCGGTTACTTTATTTTAATTTGGTGTATGAATTTGTTTCCGAAAAAAGAGTTACGGCAAACCGCATTTTTTTCGGTCTTAGTCAAGCCTTTTAATTTTTTTTTACTTAGCACAAAATGCAAAACGGAACGCCGTATCGTTAATTAATTGAATACCCTGCTTTGCTGTTAGGCAGGAAAGCTACATACAACTATTTATAGGAAAATCATTGGATAGAAAAACTCCTTCACGTTTCCAACTTATTTCTGCTTTCGCGGCAGTTTATATTGTTTGGGGTTCTACATATTTAGCAATCAAGTACGCAATCATTTCGTTCCCTCCTTTTTTAATGGCGGGATTTCGCTTTCTCATTTCCTCCGTTATAATTTTTGGTATTGCCCGGTTTTTCAGTAAAGAAAAAATAAAACTAGCTTATTGGAAAGATGCATTTATTGTTGGTGGAGCTTTATTACTTGGTGGCAACGGCGGAGTCGTTTGGGCTGAACAAGTCGTTCCTTCAGGCTTAACCGCATTAATAGTTGCAACCGTTCCTATATGGATGGTGTTGTTTGATTGGATGCATCCTCACGGAAATAAACCAACCTTAAAAATAGTTTTGGGATTGGCGTTTGGCTTTACAGGGTTGTTAATTATGATTAGTCCCAGCTCAATTTTGTCAGGTGAAAGTGTAAATCTTTATGGTGCGGGAGCGTTATTAGTGGCTACCTGTGCATGGGCTTGGGGTTCAGTCTATTCAAGACATACTAATTTTCCCAAATCAAAACTCTTAACCGTTGCTATGGAAATGGCTGCCGGAGGATTACTTCTCGTTCTTACCGGTTCTCTCTTTGGCGAATGGAATAATCTTCATTTAACTCAATTAACTCCCAACTCAATAACCGCATTCATTTATTTGATTGCCGTTGGTTCGGTTATTGGTTTTACCGCATACATCTGGTTGCTCGAAGCTGCGGGTCCTGCAAAAGCTTCTACGTATGCATATGTTAATCCCGTTATTGCTGTTATTCTTGGATGGTTAATTGCCGGTGAAGAACTATCGGGGAGAATTATTGTCTCGGCATTGTTCATTATTCTTGGAGTTGTTTTCATTATCACAAAAAAAGAATTTTTCAAATTCCGGAAAGGAACAAAATAAAAAGCGGAACGCTCGCGACCATTCCGTTTTTAAATAATTTATCTTAACAACACCATCTTCTTGCTCTGAACAAAATCACCTGCACGAAGTTGATAAAAATAAATCCCGCTTGAAAGATTTGCTGCGGAAAACTCTGCTGTGTAATTGCCTGCCGGCTTTTCTTCATTAACCAAGTTTATAACTTCTCTTCCTAACGCATCGTAAATTATTATTGTAACGTTACTTTGTTCGGCAACAGAATAATTAATTATCGTTGTTGGGTTAAATGGATTTGGGTAGTTTTGCGAAAGCGAAAACATTTGGGGTGAGGAAGAATAATTATTTTTGATGTCAGTAATTAAATATTCACCTACTCTATATACAATAATGGAGCCATTTCCTGCCCACCAAATATTAGGTCGTTTGTCTTTGATGAATACTTCTATATCATTTATAGGGCTAGTAGTATAGCTAATCATATTATAAACAAAATCAAATTTTCCTCCCTCATGATAATAGGCAATCATTGTGCCATCATAACCACATGCAAAGGTTAACAATCCTTGCATAGTTTGGCCAACTATTTCAATGTCATTCGTTTGGAAAGAATATGGGTTATCAACATACTCCCAAGTTTTACATCCATCCTTTGTAAAAGCCATAGTCCCCTGCTTATATGCCACCATTGCTGTTAGTGAATCATAAAAATCAAAACCTGAAAAACAAGAAATATCATTATCAATTATATCCCACGTTTTTGCCGTATCTCTTGATAACCAAACCCCCTGTTGGTTCACAAACCAAAGATGGTCTTTATCGGTAAACTGCATTTTGAAAAAAGAAGTAATATAGTTGGACGGTTGATTTTTTGTTTTAATTAAATATTCTTTCCATGTTATTCCGCCATTGGTCGTTACCATATTAAAAACTGAATCGGTAGATAGTTTTCTACATTCGAAAATCACTCCCACATCTTTATTCAAGAAAGTTACTCCACGCATAAACGAAAGATCAGAAGTTAAATTGGTTGTATTCCATGCACTCCCTCCATTTTTTGTGTGTAAGAGTTTTCCGTTAATTATAGCCCAACCTTCCAGAGAGTCAATCATATCTAGATATCTAATTTCATACAAGTTTTCTTTTTCGTACTGTACATCCCAGTTTCTCCCACCATCAATAGTTTTTAAAATCCCAAGACTTCCAATACCCCACCCTAGTTTTTCACTTACAAAATCGATCTTATAAAAATTTACTTTTAACGATTTACTAACTCTTGCCCAACTAGTACCGTCATCATTTGTTTTTATTAGATCATTACCAAATACAAATGCTTCTCCATTTTTCTTAGCTTCAATTTTGCAATTTATGCTGTTGGTTAAATTTAGTTGCTTCTTCTCCCAACTATTTCCTCCATCATTTGAAATAATCGCTTCATTATTAGCATTAAGAGCAAAAATATTTTTAGTGTTAACAGCGCTAATGCTGTTGAAATTATAATTCTCTTGAGATGATGAATCACCATATTGAATAATCCAGTTTCGTCCGCCATCAGAGGTATGATAAATATTTGAATTTTTACCGACCATCCAACCAAGCGAGTCATCTACAAATACAAAGGAATGCATCAAGTGTTCTAGCCCAATCCATAATGTGTCCCATGAATTTCCCTCATTAGTTGATTCTAAAATAAAAGAAAGTGAATCTTGAATGAGATTACTATTATAAGCATGCACGTTGTTACATAATGCTAGGATTCGTTGATTCCAAAAATTATGGAACTGAACAATTTCACCATATGGAAATGAAAGACAACCACTTATAAATCGAGGCATTTGATATTTAATGTCCCATTTTTCGTAAAAATTATCCAACATCGATATTTGTCCGTAATCATCAGATTTAATTATTTTACTGTTGGAGATTGGAATAAAAGTTAACACATCCTCAATATTTATATCTGCACTATTCCAAAGGTTTCCGGTTTCTTCACTACTATATAGAAAGCTAATATCATCTCCAACAAAAGAAGGAGGTGAGTAGATAAAGCCTTGTGTTTCATTAATAAATTCTATTTGCGTTAAATTATTTCTTTGGTAATGCTTCTGTAATGCCCAGGTATTTCCACCATTACTTGTAGCATAAATACTCCCACAACAAGTAATAAAATAACCGGAAGAGTCATTAACAAATATTAAATCATTAATAGCGTTGGAAGGGATATCGGGATATAGCAATTGCTGTGAGTTATGTTTTTCTGAGAGAACAAGTACTAGAAAAATCACATAACACAAAAACTTTGTTTTCATAGCATACCTAAAATTTTTAATACAAGTCACGATTATTAATTGTTCATAATATTGCTTGATAGTATAACGACTTGTTATCACGCCTTGCGTGACAGGTTGTTAAACTCCAACACTGCCGTATTAATTATTTAAATATTTATAATTCCATCTTATCTAAGCACCCTCATTTGCGGAATGTCAGCGATATTTATTTTTCTCTTGACTCTTTACTTATTAAAGAAGTTATATGGCATTTTAAATAAACAAAGCCTACCTATTTACTAATATATCCTCTTTAATTTCAGAATCATTCCATAAATCATCTGAATAGAATGAATACAAAAACAATCCGATGAATTGAGGTAAAAATATATATGAATATAAAACTAAAAAAATAGTTCCCCCAACCAATCCTAAATCATTAACATTATCGAATATTGAAGTTTCGTTTCCATACGGTATGATTAAGAAAAGAACATTTATAAAAAATGCAATAACCCAAATAAATCTGTTCAATATTATTTTTTTGTATGCAAAACCAAAAAGAGCAATGGATGTTAAAATAGTAAAGGGAATAGCTAAGTAGTCATAAAATTCATAATTAATAAATGTAAAGCCTAAAGTAACAGCAATTGAAATTGCAGCAAAAACTATTGCATAAATTTTCCAAAATAATTTATGTTTAATTAGAAAATAAAACCCTAGACCAAATATTGATAACACAATTAAGAGTTGAAAAAAACTATGCGTAAACAACAACTTGAATAATAAACCACCAAAAAAGAAAAATGCTAGAATTTTAAATATGTTCATTTATTGTCTGCCATATAACTATTACTCATGCCGCACTGTTCAGTTAATTAAAGAATACATTACTGCACGGCGCTGCATCCACCAAAGGCGGACAGGTATATGTATTCCAATTGTTTTATTCTTCATTCTAACAAACAAATGCTCTGCTAAAAAAGATTTAACTGATTTTAAATAAAATTCTTTTCTTGTTTTTTTCTTTGTGGGTAATAAAAGGAGAGAGGGTAACGTCTTTACCCCGTTCGGTAATGTTGTGCTATGTAAAACTATCTCAGAAATAAAGTTTCCTCATCTTTCAATAATTACATGGTCAAACGTAAGGATATCCCTACATATTTCCAATTCAGCGGCAAAATATTTTTTTCCTAGCCCGCCGGTAAAAACACATACCCGCTTTCACGCGAAGAAGTTTTCAGTATTCAGTTATCAGTTCGCCGCGGAACACTTCTGGAACATTCTTACTTCTTACTTCTTAATTCTTAATTCTAACATATACCCTGGTAAACCAGAACCAAAATTGATCTCAGAACAAGCATGCCCGGCTCAGACGGGGATTAAGGATTTTAGAAGCATGCCAAGGCTTGCCATGGTTAGAAGATTTTGGCACATCAAAAATCAAATATCGTTAATCATTATTCTTAAATTTTTAATTCTGACTTCTAACATATACCCTGATAAATCGGAACCAAAATTGATCTCAGAACAAGCATGCCCGGCTCAGACGGGGATTAACGATTTTAGAAGCATGCCAAGGCTTGCCATGGTTAGAAGATTTTGGCACATCAAAAATCAAATATCG
>JBAYFO010000028.1:0-45925 GCA_041667115.1 Ignavibacteriaceae bacterium
AATGTGTTTTTGGACGGATTAGAATATGTTTTCATTAATTTCTTTGCTCCGATAAACGTTAGAGATAATAATAAAAGACGTCTAAGAGGAGGAGAAATCATGAATGTAATTTCTCCCTTATTAGAAAGAATAAATCCAAGTTTAATAAAAGAATGCATTATGAAAGGGGCTGCGTCAGAGAAACCTGAATTAAGTTCATTGTGCAATTTATTGATCTCGCTTAGATAAATCTTTGTTTGTTTTGCAGACACTGAACTTTCAAGGTTTATATAACTCAAAGGCATTTACTGTCAAAAATGTGCAATTTATTTTTTTATTTATCTAAACCGCGAATATTCAAGGGTGAAATTTGTGTCGATTAAAAATCTGTCAAGGATTCAGCTGGCACAGGCTAAAGAGTACATACCCTACTTTAACACCGTCCTCTTAAAAATATAATCAACGTTCTTCAGCATTTTATCATTGTTGAAGATCGTTTTAATCTCTCTTCCTAAAAACAGATACTACTTGGAATTGGGTTGGTAATGCGAAATATTATTTTCAAGTAATCGGGGAGAACTCCCTGTCAAAAAAAAATTTCTAATTTGTTTTTAATTATTTAAGTTGTAAGCAATAAATTAAATCATTTATGACACAAGAAGAGATTAGCGGCTTAATAACCACGCCTAAAAAAATTACTTCTTCTACGCGTACAAAGTTCAAACCGGTTAATAGGAGCAGAAGAATTAATTTAGAGGCAGTGTCGGAAGACAACCAATTTCGATTTGAAATATTTATAAGACAGAGCGAAAAGTTCGAGGAAAGGTTCTCTATCGGGTTATGCTATATTCCTGAGAAAGATGAAAATATCGTGTTAGCACGATATAATGGCTCTCATGGTATGCATTATAACAAATTTACGGATGGACAAATCTTTAGTTCTTTTCACAAACATTATGCAACAGAGGAGGCTTTTCAAAAAGGAATAAAACCCGAACACACAGCCCGCATTGCTAATTATGTCCATTTTTCAGAGGCACTGTTAAGGTTTTTTAAAGAGATGAATTTTAATAATTACCGGAATTATCTTGAAATATTCGAAATAGAAAATAACTCTTTAGATGAATTAAATTTATTTGATAATCAGAACAATACGTAAATAAAATATGTCAGAGCTACTTGAAATAAAAGAGATTTTAAAAGAACAATATTTGGATATGTTCGACTTGAAAACCGTTCGCCCCGGAATTTACCAGATACTGCTGCCTTATTATTATCCCGACGGTGATATTTATGAAATCTTTTTGCAAAAAGAGGAAGACAATTTTATAATCCAAGATTATGGATTGTCTTTGATGAAATTATCTTATGATACGGATACTGAAAGCGATTCTAAAAAAGAGTTGATAAAAAGAATTCTTTCCGAAAATCAAGTTACTATGGATGACGGTAATATTTCCGTAAGTACTAAAGTTGAATCGTTAATTCCTAATCTGATGGTTATGACCGATACTATTACGAAATTAACCTCGCTTAATTTATTAAACCGGAAAATCAGTAAAAATCCTTTTTATGAATTGCTTGAAGAATTTCTCAGTTCAAAGTTTATTGACGCTGGTTTTGAGAAGAAATTTCTCCCTTCGGAAGTTCCTTTTGCCGAAGATTATTTAGCTCCTATGGCTATAACAAAAACAAAGCGAAATGTTCCTATTTGCATTTTCCCTATTGCCTCGAATGATAGATGCGATCAAGTTACCATCACCGTTCAACATTATTTATTAAGTAAGTATCATCCTTTATTGATCGGCATTTATGATAATATGGAAGATATTACACCTAAAAAAAGCGCAAAAGTTACAAATCTTTTAGACAAGCAATTTTCTTATCTAAACAAAAACGAAGAATATATTGCCGAGTATCTTTCAGAAAAACTAAATTGATTTTATCTGGTTTACAAACAAACATTCATTCTTCCTTCAAACGATAAGCAACCTCTAATTATTCCAGAAGCTTATTTTAGCACCGTCCTCTTAAAAATGTAATCAACGTTCTTCAGCATTTTATCATTGCTGAAAATTGTCTCAATCTCTTCTTTGGATAAATATTTAGCCGCTTCGTCTGAAGAGAGGAGTTCATCCTTTAAATTTTTATTCTGATCAGCCCAGACTTTCATAGCGGAAGTTTGCACTATTTTATAAGCTTCTTCGCGCGTTGCACCTTTCTCGGTAATTTTAAGGAGAATGGTTTGTGAGAAGACGAGTCCACGGGTAAGATTTAAATTCTTCAACATATTTTCGGGATAGATGAGAAGATTTTTTATCAAGTCTTTCATCTTTGCGAGCATATAGTTTAAAAGAATTGTGCTGTCGGGAATGATAACGCGTTCAACGGAAGAATGGGTAATATCGCGTTCGTGCCAAAGAGAAATGTTCTCAAATCCGGCGATGGCGTTGGCGCGGAGAATGCGCGCGAGTCCCGCTATTCTTTCGCACGTAATCGGATTCCGTTTATGCGGCATTGCAGATGAGCCTTTTTGTCCTTTAGAGAAAAATTCTTCCGCTTCAAGCACTTCGGTCTTTTGCAAATGTCTAATTTCTGTAGCGATCTTTTCAAGCGTACCTCCGGTAATTGCAAGGACGGAAAGATACTCGGCGTGTCTATCCCGCTGAATGACTTGTGTGGAAACCGGAGCCGGAGTTAAACCCATTTTATCACAAACGTATTCTTCCACTTTGGGAGAAAGATGTTCAAACGTTCCGACAGCGCCGGAAATTTGTCCAACGCTAATGCGTTCGATAGCGGAATGTAATCTTTCAATATTTCTTTTTGTTTCTTCAAACCACAAAGCGAATTTTAATCCCATCGTAGTTGGTTCAGCGTGGATGCCATGCGTTCTGCCGACGCAGAGAGTATTTTTATATTCAAGCGCTTTGTCTTTTAAGATAGATTTCAATTCCTCCAAATCTTTTAAAAGAATTTCTCCCGCGGTTTTCATCTGGAAGGAGAGAGTTGTGTCTAAAATATCTGAAGAGGTCATTCCGTAATGAATATGGCGAGAAACCGATCCGACGTATTCCGCAACGTTTGTAAGAAAAGCGATAACATCGTGCTGGGTAGTTTCTTCAATCTCCAAAATCTTTTTAACATCAAACTTTGCTTTTTGTTTGATGAGTTCAACATCTTCTTTCGGGATTTGTCCAAGTTCGGCTCTCGCTTCGCAGGCAAGAATTTCAATTTGCAGCCAGGTTTGATATTTAAAATCGTCTTCCCAAATTTTTCCCATTTCGGGGCGCGTATATCGTTCAATCATTAGTGTGTCTCCAATTTCATATTTAAGGTTTCATCGGCGTTGTCTCGAATTATTTTAACCGAAATTTTCTGATTGGTTCTAAACTCTTGTAAAACGCCGATCAGGTTTTGCTGGTTATTTATTTTGAAATCGTTTATTTGGACGATAACATCACCCGGTTTCAATCCGGCTCTTCCGGCGGGAGAATTTTTCTCAACTTGTGTAACGATAACGCCGCGTGTCGATTCCAATTTAAAATAGCCGGCAATCGTTTCGTCAATATTTTGAATTGCAAAGCCGGGGTAAAAATCTCTTTCGATCTTTCCTTTGGTTTTAAGTTCTTCCATAATCCGTTTTATTTTATTAACGGGAATTGCGAAACCGAGACCGATACTTCCGGAATTTCCTCCGGCAGTATAAATGATCGTGTTCATTCCGATGAGTTCCCCGATGCTGTTGACTAATGGTCCGCCGCTATTTCCGCCGTTTATTGCCGCATCCGTTTGAAGCATGTTGAGATAATAGCGGTTTTGTACCGGGTCCAAATTCATTCCCGTCGCGCTGATAACACCGACAGTAACTGTTGGTTTGTCGTTAATTTCAAAAAGTCCAAAGGGATTTCCAAGAGCGATGACCCACTCACCGATGATCGCATCATCAGAATTTCCAAAAGAAATAAACGGGAAATGTTCCCCTTCAATTTTAAGGAGACAAATATCGGAAACCGGATCAGAGCCGATAGTTTTTGCTTTGTATTGTTTCCCGTTCGTCAAGGTAACAACGGTCTCGGATGCATTTCCGGCAACATGGTCGTTGGTAATAATATAGCCGTCTGAGGAAACAAGAATTCCCGAGCCAAGGCTTTTTACTTTTTGTTTGGTAGTTTGGTCTCCAAAAAATTGTCTAAAAAAGGAATCATCTGCAAAAGGGTTAGAAAAAAGATTCTGGTATTGTCTAATTTCAGTTACATTTATTCCAACAACCGCGGGACTAACTTTTGCGACTGTTTCCGTTAAAATATTTTTACGTGAATTTGTTATTGCGGTATTAGCGTTTTCAAGGGCATTTTGGCTGAATACTCCAAAAGGGATGAGAAAAAGAGCCAAAACAGAGATTTTTTTCATTTTTATAGTCATTTGTTCTCCAAAATTATGATAGGCAAAAATAAGAAGATTTCTGAATCATTTTAGGGCAAACTTTTTGGAATACCGGAGCTTAAAAGATTTTATGCTGAAATTTCTGTTAAAATAGCATTTTCATCGATATCTGTAATTTATCCCTAAAAATCAACTTGATTTTATAGTCATTAAAGAGTACATTTTGACTGCTTTTATAAATTAATGGGTACTTGATGTCATATTTTGATTCCGAATATTCTGAGAATGAAAATGAATTTTTAGAAAGTACTGATCTTCCGGCTTCAATTAAAAAAGCCAAAGCGCTTATTGAAGAAGGGAAGAGCTTTACAAACCAAAACTTTCTTGAAGAAGTAATAGATCTTTGTGTAGATAATTACCGATACCGCGATGCGCTTTTTTTTATTGATACGTTGCTTGAAGTTGCTCCCTACAATGCCGATCTTTATTTACAAAAAGGGATTTGCCTGGTTCAGTTGAATCAGAACCGCCGTGCGATGAAATATATTGATAAATCTCTTTCGCTTAATCCTGTTGATGTTGACGCGCTGGCAGAAAAAGCGTTGGTAAATATCAATTTGAAAAATTTTGAGGAAGCTCAAAGAGTTTTACAACAAGCGTTAGCTATTGAGCCGAAGAATGAACTTATCTACTACCGTTTTGGCAAGCTTTACCAGATGAAGGAACTCTACGTTAAAGCAGCCGAATATTTTGAAAAAGCCGCTGAACTGGATCCGGAATTTTCCGAAGCTGTTTTCCAGATGGCTATTAGTTATGAATACGGGAACAACTATCCCTCGGCGTTGGAAGCGTATGATAAATATTTAGATATAGAACCGAATTGTGAAGTCGGCTGGTTTAACCGTGGAATTGTTTTAGAGAGTTTGAATAAACCTGAAAAAGCAATCAACAGTTACGAATTATCACTTGCTATCGATGATCATTTTACGGATGCCTGGTTTAATCTCGGAAATCTTTTTGCGGATTTGGGAAAATTTGATCAATCGATTGAATGCTTTAAGAATGTTTTAAAGCTCGAACGGAATGATGAAGCAGCTTATTTTAATATAGCGACTATTTACGAAGAAAAGGAAGATTACCTAACCGCGATCAAATTTTATTCGAGAGCGATCAAAAAAGATTCCGGTTACCACGAAGCCTTTCTCGGAAGAGGATTTTGTTATTATAAACTGAATAAAATCCGGTTGGCTTTACGGGATTTTCGTCTCTCATTAGCTGCGAACTATTTTTCGGATGAAGTGTGGGATGTTTCGCTGCGAGAAAATTTTCAAATTGATGAATCAACTATTTTGCGCATCAATGAACTTATTGAATTGAACCAAAAGAATCCTACCGATGTTACCGTAGTAAAGGAATTGTCAAAAAAATATTCAGACATTTTCGCCATCGACAAAGCGATTGATTATTTGTACAGAGCATTGCAGCTTCAAACAAATGACGCGGAAAGTTATTATAAACTTTCAAAGTTATATTTTCAAAAGAAAATGAGTAAACACGGATTTTACTATTTGAAGAAAGCCTTTTTCGTGAAACCGGATTTAAAGAAGATTTTTTCCGAATCCTTCCCCGGGGTTATTCATTCGAAACTTTTTATCGCCCTGATGGAAGATAATACCATTTTTCAAGTACGTTAGAACAATTTTTCAACTTAAAGTAGTTTTTTTATGAAAGATACATTTCATCTCTCTACCCAGGTGCTTGGATTGCTCGGGCATCCGATTAAGCATACCTATTCGCCGTTTATTCATAATATGGCGATTGATTTACTCGGGCTTGATTACATTTACCTGCCGTTTGATGTACCCCAATCGAATTTGAGAAATGCTTTAAGGGGAGTTGTTGCACTTGGCATTAAGGGTTTCAACGTAACCATCCCTCACAAAGAAGCCATGGTCGGGTATGTGAATAGTTTATCGGAAGAAGCGGGTATCATAGGCTCTGTAAATACGGTTGTAAATGAGATGGGAAAACTTGTTGGCTATAATACAGATGTTACGGGAGTTATTGAAACGCTTAATCCGTTTAAAGATGAAATCGCGAATAACGAAGTTACCGTTGTTGGCGCCGGCGGAGCCTGCCGCGCGGTCATTTATTCTCTGATAAGAAATTTTAAACCTTCGAGAATAAATATTGTTAACCGTACCGAACAGAGGGCGGATAGTTTAAAAAATTATTTCTATGAAAAAATGAAATATGAAAATTTCAAAACGTTTGAGCTTTTCCCGCCGGACCTTGTAGAAGTTTTTAGAAATTCAAAATTGATTGTCAACGCAACTTCAGTGGGGATGTTTCCCGAAATAGAAGACACGATCATCAATTTAAATAATGCATTTGTAAAAGGTCAGATCGTTTTTGATTTGGTTTATAATCCGCCGCAGACTCAATTGCTAAAAATTGCTGCAGGTGAGGGAGCCACAGTTATCAATGGTATTAACATGTTGGTACATCAAGGAGCAAAATCGTTTGAATTGTGGACGGGAGAGAAAATGCCTGTCGAAAAGATCAGGGAAGCATTAACGCTCTATATTGACAAAGTTTAATTTTGAATTTGCCGGGATAACTTTTTTCAAGTTGAAAATAATTTATCCCAGCTTTTTTAGTCCGTTTTTAATCCTGTTTATCCCATCAATAATTTCTTCATAAGAACAAGCGTAGGACATTCGTACGCAGTTATCATTCCCAAATGCTATACCGGGAACTAATCCGACGCGCTCTTCTTTAAGTAAATAATCACAGAACGAAGATGAATCAGTTATTTTTGTACCGTTCAAAGATCTTCCGTAAAATTTACTAACATCAAAGAAAACATAAAAAGCTCCTTTTGGTAACGGACAATGAATCCCTTCTATCCGGTTAAGTTCGTCAACAATAAAATCGCGTCTTTTCTGGAAAGCAACAACCATCTTTTCTATCTCTTCCGAGTGATGAGTTAAAGCTGCAATTGCTGCTGCCTGGGAAATTGAGCATGCATTCGAAGTTGAATGCCCTTGTAACTTTCGTGCAAGCCGGATAACTTTTTCATTCCCGGCGGCGTAACCGATTCGCCAGCCTGTCATAGCATAAGCTTTGCTTACACCGTTAACAGTTATGGTTCTATCTCGCAGAGTTTCAACCGAACCAATTGCAAAATGTTTCTCCTGGTCGAAAACTATTTTTTCATAAATCTCGTCGGATACAATAAACATGTCTTTGTTTTTTAATACTTCTGCAAGTACAAGAATTTCATCTTTTGAATAAACGGCGCCGGAAGGATTTGACGGAGAGTTGAATAAGAAAACTTTCGTCTTTGCTGTGATTGCCTTTTCCAACTGTGCGGGAGTTATCTTGAAATTTTCTTCTGCATGTGTTTCAATTACAACAGGTTTTGCCCCGGTGAGTTTTACCATTTCCGGATAGCTCACCCAATAAGGTGATTGGAAAATAACTTCATCATCCTGGTTACAAACTGCTTGCAGAACGTTGTAGATTGAATGTTTTGCGCCGCTTGAGACTAAAACATTTTTTGGTTCAAAGTGAAGGTTGTTATCTTTAGAAAACTTTTCAATGATTGCTCTTATAAGATCAGGAGCGCCTTCATTAGCGGTATACCTTGTGAGGTTATTATGAATTGCTTTTATGGCGGCTTTTTTAATAAACTCGGGGGTATCAAAATCAGGTTCACCGGCGGTAAAACTTAATACATCAATTCCTTCTCTTTTTAATTCGATTATTAAGGCAGAAAGCGCCATCGTTTTGCTTTCTTCAACACTCAACAGTAATTCTGATAATGATAACAAGTACTACTCCAAATAAAATCTAATCGATCAATAATTGTTTTGAAACGGGAATTAAAAATAGTGCTTATGTTGAAGACATCAAAAAACGCTTGGAAATATTCATCCAAATCTGAATATTTATTCCTCAAAGGGAAATTCTATTTTATTCGGATCGGTTTTCTTGTTTATCTGTAAAATGAGGAATAAATTGCATAGAGAAATAAATTAATTACTAAATAAATTATAGGATTAATACAAATGAGTCTAAGTTTAATTGCAAAATCTATAAGTCCCTCACCGACCTTAAAGTTAAATGAAAAGGCAGCGATACTTAGAGAAAAGGGAGACCCGGTAATTCATCTCGGCGGTGGCGAGCCAAAATCAATGGCGCCGATGGATGCAATTATGGCTTCGGTTAATTCACTTAATTCAGGCGAAGTGCGGTACGCTCCGGCGGACGGAATTCTTCCTTTAAAAAAAGCAATTATCCGTTACACAGAAGAGTTTTATAACCGGCACGTAATGCCTGAAAATGTTATCGCAAGCGGCGGAGCCAAGCAAGCATTAATGGTAGCGATGCAGGCAATCTTAAATCCGCAGGATGAAATTCTTTATCCTTCTCCTTTCTGGGTAAGTTACCCTGAAATGGCAAAGCTTTGCGGAGCAATTGGTGTTCCGGTTCTTCCGGAAGACGGTTCCTTTTATCCCCGCATATCGGATTTTGAACAACGCATCGGAAGCCAAACAAAAGCTATTATCATTAATAGTCCCAACAATCCATCTGGCGCGATGTACTCGAAAGAATTTATTGCAGATATTGTAAAATTCTGTGAGAAAAAAGATTTGTACTTGATCATGGACGACATTTATCACCGCCTTGTTTTTGACGGCAAAAAACCGATTAGTTGTTACGACTTTACGAGAGAAAGTGTTGATAAATCAAAATTGATCGTGATCAACGGAGTCTCTAAACAATATGCAATGACCGGATTCAGAATCGGCTGGGGCGTTGCAAGCAAGAAAACAATTGAAGCAATGGCGAATATCCAGGGTCATCAAACATCGGGTCCTTCGGTTGTTTTGCAGAAGGCAGCAGTAGGCGCGTTAAATGGAATTCAATCCAGTGTAGAAAACCTTCGTGCAACTTTGGAAAACAACCGAAACATCATGATGGATCTACTCGACTCATTTGATGGCGTAAAAGTTACTAAACCGGACGGGACATTTTATTGCTTTGCCGATTTTAGCGCGTATGAAAAAGATTCAAATAAACTCTCTGCATTTTTAATTGATAAAGTTCAAGTGCTTACCGTACCCGGAAAAGAATTTGGGATGGATGGATACTTGCGTTTGAGTTACTGCGGTTCGATAAAAGATATCACCGAAGGGATTGAGCGCATCAAATGGGCGTTAGACCCAAATGCACCGAATGAACTTTATATTGGCGACCGTAAGTTAGTGAGGGATTGGTTATGAGCAAGTATTTAGATTTTAAAACTCCCGCAAGCAAAGAAGCTATGGAATTGGCTTCCGATTTTAGATTAAAAAATCAAGGACTAACTTTTCTTGATAAAGTATTCTGGAATTTACCGGACGCAGCATTAAATGAAGAAGCCATCTTCAGAAACGAAGCCAGGTATTCTGCACACGGTGCAATGCTGGTTAACACCGGCAAACATACGGCGCGCGCCGCTGCTGATAAATTTGTTGTTCAAGAAGAATCAACCAAAGAACATATTTGGTGGGGTGTTCACAACCGCCCTTACTCTGCTGAAAAATTTAATGCATTGTTCGCAAGGCTCCAGGCATGGGCGCAAGGCGAAGAATTGTTCGTGCAAGATTGTTATGCCGGCGCCGATCCTGAATATAAAATGCCTATCAGAATTGTTACGGAAAAAGCCTGGCATAGTTTGTTCGCGAGAAATATGTTTATCACAACTGATAATAAAGATGAATTGAAGAAATTTGTCCCCGACTTTACCGTTATTGCTGTTCCCGGATTTAAAGTTGATCCGGTAATTGACGGAACAAGAACAGAAACCGGAATCATCATAAATTTTGCAAACCGGATGGCTATTATTGCAAACAGCGAATATGGCGGAGAAATTAAAAAATCTGTGTTTACTGTTTTAAATTATCTTTTAACATTTAATGATGTGCTTCCGATGCACTGTTCCGCAAATGTAGGAAAAGAAGGGGATACAGCATTGTTCTTCGGTTTAAGCGGTACCGGCAAAACTACACTTTCAGCCGATCCGAAAAGAAGATTGATCGGCGATGATGAGCATGGTTGGAGCAGCACCGGTATTTTCAATTTTGAAGGAGGATGTTATGCAAAAGTTATCGGACTTTCAGCCGAAAGCGAACCTGAAATTTTTGCATGTACTCAAAAGTACGGAACGATTTTAGAAAATGTTACGTACGATCCTGTTTCGCGAAAAATTGATTTGAACGATGATAGTGTTACCGAGAATACCCGAGCTTCTTACCCGCTTAGTTTTATTCCAAATGTTGTTCCGGAAGGATATGTTCATACCCATCCGAAGAATATTATTTTTCTAACATGCGATGCCTCAGGTGTTATGCCTCCTATAGCAAAACTTACTCCTGAACAGGCACAATATCATTTCATCAGCGGGTATACATCAAAAATTGCGGGAACGGAAATCGGTTTGGGCATTGAACCGCAAATAACATTCTCAGCTTGTTTTGGCGCACCGTTTATGGTAAGGCATCCTTTTAAATATGCGGAAATGTTGAAAGAAAGAATCTTGAAAAACCAATCGCATGTTTGGCTGGTGAATACCGGCTGGGTAGGTGGAAAATTTGGAATAGGAAAGCGCATTAGCATTAGACATACGCGAAACTTGCTGAACGCCGCACTTGATGGGAAACTTGTTTCGGTTGAATACAGGAAAGATAAATTATTTGGATTTGAAGTTCCCTTAACTTGTCCCGAAGTTCCTTCAGATGTTCTTGATCCGGTAAATGCCTGGGGAAATAAGGAAGAATATTGGAAAAAATATGACGCGTTGGCTGCCAGATTTATCGATAATTTCAAACTCTTTAAAAAAGGTGTCACCGATGAAGTTTATAATGCGGGACCGAAGCGGTTATAAATTCTAAATTGGGGAAAAAAGAATAATGAATAACGAACAAGGAAGGTCGAATTTAGAAGGCGGAAAAACTTCTTTCTTTATCACTCCTTGTTCAATATTCGATATTCAAGTTCTGGAATATTATTCATAAACAAAAGTTACAGTTTGAATTATAGAAGTTAATATGAGACACTTTTTTTTCTTACTCATCTCTCTGCTTTTTGTTTCCTGCCAAAGCAAATTCCCCGAAAAAGAATTTGTTGGTAACCGTTCGGAAGTATTGGTAAACCAGGATAGCATAGCAATAAATTTTCCGAAACATTATAGCGGTAAAATTTTACTTGTAAGTTTTATTTTTACGAACTGCCCGGATATCTGTCCTCTTACTACGCATAATCTTCAACTCATACAACAAAAAGTAAAAGAAAATAAAATTGAGAATGTTGCTTTTGCCGCAATCTCTTTTGATCCGGAGCGCGATACGCCATCTCTTTTAAAACAATATGCGGATATCAGAAATCTTGATCTATCGAACTACAATTTATTCACCGGGAAACGAGAAAATATAAAGTCATTAATGGAGGCATTTCATATTGTTGCTATCGCAGGCGATACAACCTTTACAGATGACAAGGAACCGGTTTATTTTTTCACGCATACAGACCGTATCACTTTAGTTGATCAAGAGCAGAATATCCGCAAGAGCTATAGAGGAAGCGAAATCAATTTGGAAGAGATAATCACTGATATTAAAAACCTGGGAGACTAACATGCTATATTTTTTATCAATCCTTCTTTTGTTCTTTCAAACCGGCGCAAAAATTACTGTTGAAAATCAGTGGATACGGAGTGCCGGAAAAGGAATGAATACCGCCTTTTTTGCGGATGTAAAAAATATGTCATCTAATGCAGATACACTTTATAAAGTTACTTCTCCGTTAGCAAAACTTGTTCAAGTCCATGAAACATTTGAAGAAAACGGGATGATGGGAATGCGAGAAGCGGGCAACCTTGAAATTAAACCCGGTGAAACTTTAAAACTTAAACCACGTTCTTTTCATGTCATGTTAATCGGTTTGAAAAAAGAATTAAAGAGAGATCAGATAGGTGAAGTTACTCTTTACTTTAAACATGCGGGAGCGGTTAAAGTAAAAGCCCGTGTTAAAAATAAAATAGAATAAAAACCGGACACGAATTGCCCCGCACGGCGGGGAATTAACACGAACTGTTCATTAAGATAGAAAAATATCTCATAATGAATAATGTTGATGGTAATAAAAATTTTAGTGGCTTTTTACTTTTTCCCTTAAAGCATTTTGCACAGCTTCCGGTACAAACTCGCTTACATCCGCTTTGAACCTCGCCAGACCACGGATAATCGTTGAGTTCAAGTAGGTGTATTTTTCATTCGGCATAAGAAAAACGGTAGTGATGTCATCGGCAAGTTTTCTGTTCATCAAAGCCATTTGAAATTCAAACTCAAAATCGGAAACCGCCCGCAATCCGCGAATAATGGCAGCTGCATTTACAGAATGGGCATGTTCAACAATAAGTCCGGCGAACGAATCTATTTTAACCGTAGGGAAATTTTTTAAACTTTCCCTTAAAAGATTTAACCTCTCCTCAACCGTAAACATCGGGTCTTTTGCCGGGTTAACTGCAACCGTAACAATGACCTCATCAAATAATTCACATGCACGTTGTACAATATCGATGTGCCCGTTAGTTACAGGGTCAAACGTTCCCGGATAGACGGCAATCTTCTTCATTAAAACACTCCGTAAATTTTTATAAGTAACTTGCTAAATCTTTTCATTAAATATAAGTAAGTGAAAATAAATTTTCTTTATTCCTTTTTATTAATTAATTTTTACTATCAGCACAAAAGAAAAGCGAAACCATGAAAAAAAAAATCGGTTTATTTGTCGGGCTCATTTCGTCAGCGATAATTCTTCTTTTTTTTGATTTTGATAAAGCAAATCCGATGATCACCCGGATGGCTGCAGTAGCCGTCTTAATGGCGGTTTGGTGGATAACGGAAGCCGTTCCTTTAGCGGCAACTTCTTTGCTTCCAATTTTTCTTTTCCCGGTTTTGGGGATTCTCAACGGCGAACAGACTTCACTCACTTATATAAACTCGACTATTTTTTTATTCCTTGGCGGATTTCTTATTGCGCTTGCGATGGAAAGATGGAATTTCCACCGGCGTATTGCTTTGTTTATTATTTCCGTTGTTGGAAGTAGTCCGCAAAAAATTGTTTTAGGATTTCTTTTATCTTCAGCGTTTATTTCAATGTGGATATCGAACACAGCAACTGCTGTAATGATGCTACCGATAGGACTGGCGATAATCAGTCAACTAGAAGAAAAATTTTCTGAAGAGATAACACATTCTTTTTCGGCAGCTATCTTGCTTAGTATTGCGTATGGTTCTTCAATCGGAGGAATAGCCACCTTAATTGGTACCCCGCCAAATTTATCTTTAACAAGAATCTTACATATAATTTTTCCGAAAGCACCGGAAATCGGTTTTGGGGCGTGGATGCAGATGGCATTACCCATCGCACTTCTTCTTTTAGCGATATGTTACTTACTTATTGTTAAAGTATTTTTCAGAATTCATAAAGATTTAAATGCCGACCTTCAAATGATCAAGAAAGAAAAAGAAGGGATGGGAAAGATAAGTTGGGAAGAGAAATTTGTCGGAGGCGTATTTTTTGCTACCGCCATTTTATGGGTATTCAGAGGGGATATGGTTCTCGGTTTTACAACTATTCCGGGGTGGTCAAATATTTTTGCGCATCCGGAATATTTCAATGATGGAGTTGTTGCCATTGCGATGGCATCACTACTTTTTGTTATTCCATCAAAAAGAAAAGAAGCCACTTATTTACTTGATAAAGAAGTTTTTGCAAAAATTCCCTGGGGAATAATTTTACTCTTTGGAGGTGGTTTTGCGCTTGCAAAAGGATTTGTAACAAGCGGACTCTCGGAGAGTGTTGGAAAAGCATTAACCTCGTTTGGATATGTTTCCCCTATATTTATGATGTTCATTATTGCAATTTTTGTTCAAGCCTTAACGGAATTAACCTCCAACACTGCAACCGCTGAGATGGTTCTGCCGATCACTGCATCGATGGCGGTTGCTATGCATGTGCATCCGTTATTTTTTATGATTCCGGCAACGCTCTCTGCCTCGTTCGCATTTATGTTCCCGGTTGGCACACCCCCCAACGCGGTAGTCTTCGGAAGTCAGCGGTTAAAAATAAGTGAAATGGCAAAGGTGGGAGTGTTTTTGAATTTAATTAGTATTCCGATTTTGCTTCTGGCGGTTTATTTTCTAGGAAGAATAATTTTTAATATTGATCTCTCCGTTTTCCCGGATTGGGCTGTTCCTCCAGTTAAATAACAGATAAAAAATTCTGTAAAAAAAAGATTAATTTGAAATTCGTCAATTCAAAAAAAATCCGTAAATTTTAATTGGGAATTAATAGGAATTATGAATTTATAAGTATTCACCTAAGAAATTATAGGAAATCGACTAAATTGACTTCCATAATTTTGTGATTTCGATGAAGAGCCTTAAAAAAGCAGTATCTGTAAAAACGCTATTCAAAAAAAAGCGACTTTAGTTTCGTAAATCAATTAAATGAAAAGAAATGATATATCTTCCTCCAACAGAGAAGACGAAAAGGTTTGACAAGTAATATTACCGTTCGGATATCCCTTACCGAAAGGTTCTTTAAACGATCTTATAAAATTTCCGCGTAGAATATTGATCAATTTGAAAGAATTGATAAACCACAGACTGTTGTAACGTTTCATTTTATAACAACAAAAATAATATCTTTGATTTAGATATCTTAGAACAAGAGGAAAGTAATGGCTCCAATAAAAATAAAAAGAGTAGGAATATTGACAGGAGGAGGAGATTGCCCAGGTCTGAATGCGGTTATCCGCGGCGTAACCAAATCTGCAATTGATCATGGGATGACGGTAGTAGGGATTATAGACGGATTTGAAGGATTGGTTGAAGGAAAATCGAAAGAAATATATAGCAAGGATGTTTCTGGAATTTTAGCAATCGGTGGGACTATTTTGGGCTCTTCCAATAAGGGAGACCCTTTTCATTTTCCGGTTGAAAAAGATGGAAAAATTGAAATTCTTGATCTTGGTGAAGAAGCAGTTAAAAATTACAAACTCTGGCATTTAGATTGTCTAATTGGCATTGGTGGCGATGGAACGATGCACATCTTAAATAAATTATCTTCTATGGGGATGAATTGCGTTGGCGTTCCTAAAACTATCGATAATGATCTGGATTCTACTGATGTAACGTTCGGACATGATTCAGCCGTTTATATTGTTTCCCAAGCGCTTGATAGATTACATACAACAGCGTCATCACATCATAGAGTGATAGTTGTTGAAGTTATGGGAAGATATGCCGGATGGATCGCTTTACACGGAGGCTTAGCTGGTGGTGCTGATATAATTCTTATTCCCGAGATTCCTTTTAGTTGGGAAAAAGTATACGCAAAAATCAGACAACGCGAAATGCAAGGAAAAAAATTCAGCTTAGTGTGTGTTTCTGAAGGCGCTAAACCGATTGATGGAGAAATAGTACTTAAAGGGCATGATATTAAGAGAACTGATCCAAAACAACTTGGCGGCATAGCCGAGGTAGTGGCAAAACATATAGAAACCAATACCGGACGTGAAACACGAGTTACTGTTTTGGGGCATGTACAACGTGGCGGATCGCCAACTCCTTATGATCGAATCCTCTCTACTAAATTTGGAGCTTTTGCTATTGATTTAGTAGCAAGAGGTAAATTTGGAAGAATGGTTTCGCTTAGAGGTAACGAAGTGAAAAATGTGAAGATAATAGATGCTATTTCAAAACAAAAATTAGTTCAACCTAAAACTCAGGCTCTTATTGCGGCACGGGCTGTAGGAATTTCTTTTGGAGATTAAAGAAATTAATTGATTTTTATAATCTTCACTGTTATATTTGTACTTCAAATGTAAATGTTCTTGAAACAAGGGGTCGTAGCTCAGTTTGGTTAGAGCGCCTGCCTGTCACGCAGGAGGTCGCGAGTTCGAGCCTCGTCGACCCCGCACTTACAAAGCCTTATAAGGTAATAACTTATAAGGCTTTTGTGTTTTAAAATTACCTCCACACCTATAACTAAGTAGTTCAAATTTCCCATGCATGAAGGGCACATTTTTAGATCAATAATATTGATACACTATTTTCTCTAAGTTTCTTAACTATCATGATCTTCTCTTTATTCAATTCTCTTCAATCTTTGCTAATCATGCTTATAATCACTTGTTACTCAGATAATCTTTCCATCTTTTAATTATCAGCCTTTTTCCTCTTTCCCAATTTTGCGAAGTACGTTATATGCCTGATGAGCGAGTAACAAGGCGAGAGCAAAAAGAATCAATGAAATGCCTGAAAGTGTGAAATTACTTTTAAGTATGTTCGTATAAAAAAGTGACCCAAGTGCAGTAAAAGTAACTGCAAACATGAACAACATCGGTACTAAAGTGAATAAGTAATTCAATTTCAGATTCGCAATCCATACGGTGATAGCTAGTAAAGCCACGGCGGCAAGTAATTGATTCGCACTTCCGAAGACCGGCCAAATAGCCATCGATTGACCGCTCAATGTTAAAGCCCCTCCGAAAAACACAGTAATTGCCGTAGCAATAAAGCGGTTCTTCACCAGGATATTCTGTTCCTTTTTCTCTTTTACTTCAAAAAATTCTTGAAATGTATATCTGGCTAGACGTGTTGCCGTATCCAGTGAGGTTAACGCAAATGCGGAAACAGCTAGAGCTGCAAAATTTTTTGCCGGATTAATCCCGATTCCTAAAAAAGGGATGTTATGCATAAAGTTAGCTACGCCTGCTGAAAATGCGGGAACCGCCCCTTGCGTGTTCAATATTTCTAAAAAATGAGTTTGTTCTAAAGAAGCAACCGACAACAACGCGAGTATCGCAAGTACGCCTTCAATCAGCATTCCTCCGTATCCGATAATTTTTGCATCACTTTCTTTATCTAATTGTTTTGAGGTTGTTCCACTTCCTACAATTGCATGAAAACCGCTGATGGCTCCGCATGCAACGGTTACAAAGAGTGCAGGAAAGAGATAACCAAGTTTATCTACAGAGAAAGTGGTAATTGGAGCGAGATGCACTTCAGGCATGGTAAAAATTAAACCAATTATTCCGCCGAGCATTAATGCGTAAAGAAAATAGGAATTTAGATAATCGCGTGGTTGAAGAAGAATCCAGACCGGTGTAACTGAAGCGATAAAAATATATGCGAGTAAAATTAAGATCCAAACTTCTTTACTTAATTGCAGCGGGAAAATATTCCCGAGATAAATGCAAAAAAAGAGAAGTAGGACCCCTATGATAGATGACAACCATAATGATGCTTTTAAACGGTAGACACTAAGTCCAAATCCTATAGCCAAAAAAATGAAAAGAAGTGACGAGGTGCCTGAACTGGGGATTGCATAAAACGTATCAGATACAATGAGTGTAAAAACTGCAATGATCAAAATTAAGGTTGCCCAACTAAAGACAAGAAATAATTTCTTACCACTAAATCCAATGTATACTTCAATTACTTGCCCGATCGATTTTCCTTTATGGCGGATCGATGCGACTATCGAAGAATAGTCATGCACGCCGCCTATAAAAACAGCTCCGATCAAAACCCAGGCGTAAACAGGGACCCATCCGAAACTTGCTGCGATGATTGGTCCAACAATAGGGCCTGCGCCTGCAATTGAAGCAAAATGATGCCCAAGAAGAACGGGAGATTTTGCCGGTACGTAATCCACTCCATCATACATTGTGTGAGAGGGGGTTTCAATGGAATCACTAATACCGAATTTTCGTGAAAGAAAACCACCATAAATTTTATAGGCCGCAAAAAACAGCGCCATCGCAAAAAGAATAAGAACTATGCCGCTCATATTACTCCTTTTATTAGTTAGAAGGGATTAAAAAATTCTATATTTTTTAATAATTGAAATACGTGGTATTATTTTGAAATAATTTTTTCTTTATCTTAATCCTTATTCCTCTATAGGGATTTCGAAGGCAAATGTAGATCCTTCTCCTAATTTGCTTTCTACCCAGACTTTGCCATTATGTTCCTCAATAATCTTCTTCACAATCCACAATCCTAAACCGGAACTTTTTTCTAACCCCGTTGGTTTTGCGCTGAGCACTGCTCCTTTTTGGAAAGAATATTTTAAATCTTCTTCCGATAAACCAACACCGTTATCCTTCACTGAAACAACCACGGTTTTCTTTTTATCATCTTTAAAATAACTTGTGATTTCTACGGTTGTATCCGGTGGTGCAAATTTAATAGCGTTGTTCAGAAGATTATCTAATGCCTCTTCAATTTTTTCTGCGTCAATTTTAATTTTGGGCAAATTTCCTGAAGTATTCTTGATAAGTTTAACTTTCTTTGTCTTTGAATAAGATACATTCTGGTTCACTACCGTTTCAATTACATCGTTAATAGAATTACTGGAAAAAATAAGAGTTGGTTCAGGCATAGCTTTCGCAAGAATTGAACACATATCTTGCGACATTTTTACAATATCACCTGAAGTAGCTACCAGTGATTCCATTATTTCATGTTGTTCATTTGCATTGAGGTCGTAAGAATTTAAGAGTTGAATATAACCCTGGATTGCAGAAGCCGGATTCTTGATATCATGAACAACCATCGCGAACATATCTTCTTTTTGTGAATGGAGGACTTCGATCTTATACTTGCTCTCTTCGAGCTTTTCCTTCTGATCAATTAAATGGAGATTTGCTCTTTCCAGATCCAGCACATTTGTATTTACTTCTTTTAATTGTTTTTGAAGATATTCATTTGTCTCTTGTTGTTCTTTCAGTTCATCTTGCAGTCTTGTTAATGTTTGTTTAAGGCTTATGAGTTCTTGTAATGCATGGTCTTGCGCCTGACTGTTTGTAATTTTTACTCCCTTTTCTTTTTTATGTGGATCATTTTTTTTCTTTTTTCTCAAAAACAAAAAAATGATGATAAAGAATTGAATGATGACCACAGCTCCCAGTATATAGCTTAAATAGAGATTCGATTCCAAACCCGGAGCAGCGGGTTCATTCACTTTTATCACAACCGGTTTCTCGTCGGTTACTGTAATGGTAAGAAGAAGTGGAATGCCTTCTTTTTCTATACTTGTTGCTGGAACAATTTTTAACAAGTGAGTGCCTACATTGAGCTCCTTTAGTAACAAAAATTTTTCCGATAGATTTGCCTCTAAGAGATGCCCATCCAGAAATACTTTGTAAAAAATCTTTTTATTTATCTTTATTGAATTTTCAAAACTGAGAGACAATGGGAGGCTATTGTTTATTGAGATATTTTCCCACCCGGATTTGTCAAGTTCAATCGTTCCAGCGCGTACTGAAGTGATTGACACGGTTAACGAATCAATGGTTTGGGCGAAGTTGACCGATGCAAAGAGAACGAAAGCTAAAGCTACCGATCTGAAATTAGTTATTAACATTTTTTGATTTTCTTATACATGGTAGATAAAAATATTCTGCTGTCCGATAGAAAAGGACAACGAAAAAATTATAAAAAGATACCCCTTGCTAAGTTTAAATTTGGCTTTATCGGAGTATAAATAAGAACATGAACAAATCTATAAAAATCAACGGACAACACATAACAAAAACAGTTGTAATTTTTTGAAATTCTTTACTCTGCAACTTAGGTGGAAAAATCCATTGAAGTAAAGAAGGGGACATGTCATTTTATGGCTTATTGACAAATTAATTATTAACGGAGATAGAGAATTAAATTTATTGTTCTTTAATAATTCCCTGGAAACATCAATGTCTAGTCTGAGTTTGTGTAACGATAATCGTTATTTAAAAGTTGCACTGCGTTAAACTGAAGAGATGTAATATTTTATTTTAAGAACAATACCTTCATAATTTTTTGAAAGAAATATTAATTTAATCCGTAACAATTTAAAAAATTATCATATTTTTGAAACAGTTCAGTAAATAAAAATTAGAAATATTAAATATCATCACTTTAGTTTTCATCAGTAATAATTTTTTAAGAAAACAAAATATGTTTATAGACAAGAGAATTAAATGATTAAGAATTTGTTATTGGGTTACGATATAGGAAGCTCATCAATAAAAGCTTCTTTACTCAATGCGGAAACAGGGGAGTTGATCTCCTCGGCAAGTTCCCCGGAAAGTGAAATGAAAATAAACTCGTCCCGCAAAGGATGGGCAGAACAACACCCCGAAGTGTGGTGGCAACATATTGTTATTGCAACAAAAAAAATGTTTAATGAAATATCTCCCGACCACTGTGAAGTTTCAGGTATAGGTATTTCTTACCAGATGCATGGTTTAGTTATCGTCAATAAAAACCATGAAGTTATTTATCCCTCAATTATCTGGTGCGATAGTAGGGCGGTTGAGATTGGGAACAAAGCATTCGCTGATTTGGGACCTGAATATTGTCTCGGGAGCTGTTTAAACTCCCCTGGAAATTTTACAGCCTCCAAACTTAAGTGGATCAAAGAAAATGAACCAGGAATTTATTCTCGGATATTCAAAGTGATGTTACCTGGAGATTATATCGCTATGAAATTGACAGATGAAATAACTACTACAATTTCAGGATTGAGCGAAGGCATCTTCTGGAATTTTAAAGAAATGAAAATTGCTGATGAACTGATTCAATATTATGGTTTAAATAAAAATATGCTTCCGGATATTGTTCCTACCTTTGGTCTGCAGGGAAGATTGAAGTCAAAAGCAGCCAAAGAATTAGGATTAACAGAAGGTATCCCAATCACATACCGTGCTGGCGATCAACCTAATAACGCTCTTTCCTTAAATGTATTAAACCCCGGCGAAATAGCAGCAACAGCAGGAACTTCAGGCGTTATCTATGGTGTCGCTGGTAAAAATATTCATGATCCCGAAAGTAGAGTAAACACCTTTGCACATGTAAATTATCTAAAAGAAAAACCTAATGTTGGTGTTCTCCTTTGCATAAACGGAACGGGAATTCAGTATAGTTGGCTTAAACAAAACATCTTTGAGAATAGGTATACTTATAATGAAATGAATGATTTTGCTTCAAGTGTCGTAATTGGATCTCAGGGACTTTTGTGTTTCCCCTTTGGAAATGGGACCGAGAGGGTTCTTAAAAATGTTGATTTTCACGGTCATTTTTCGGGGCTCAATTTTAATATTCATACTAAGGGGCATTTAATTAGAGCCGCTCAAGAGGGGATCGCCTTCTCATTCAAGTATGGTCTTGAAGTCATGAAAAATATCGGCATGGAATTCAATATCATTAAAGCAGGCAATTCCAATCTTTTCCAGAGCAGAGTATTCAGAGAAGCATTTGTAAATACTTGTAATGTAAATCTCGAAATTTATAATACAGACGGTTCGCAAGGGTCAGCAAGGGGGGCAGGAATAGGCGCCGGACTTTTTTCACCGGTTGAAGCTTTTAAGAGTTTAAAAATTATTGATAGATTATCTCCTTCGGAAGAATCACTCAGGGAATATGATTCTGTTTATCAAAACTGGAAATTCACTCTGGAAAGTATTTTAAAAAATGTTTACGCAAAGTAGGTGTTAAATAAATTAAATTTATCAATGGGAAATGTTTACCTTTATTAGGTTTGTTTTGTGGTAGCTTTATAAAATTTGCGATGGAGACAGAAAAAGTTGTACTGCTGGTTGACTAATCTTAGTTTTGTTAAAAATAACGATCTAAGTTCCTTTATTACAATTTACTTGAGTCGATACAAAAAATATTATTCTTAGAATTCTCCACCAGGATTTTTGGGGAAACTCTAACTAACCAAACATATCATAGCTCTGTAATTCTCCCACAAAAGCAAGAGAAAAATTAGTTAAAAAATTGTAGAGAACAATTAAGCGACATTTTTATAATAATTTAGCGGAGAATTTATAAACCGTTGTCTGGTTATAAACTTTACCGGGTTCTAATATTGGTGAAGGCCACTCCGGTTTGTTTGGCGAATCGGGATATAATTGAGTTTCCAGGCACAGCCCGGTTCTCCTTGCATACATTACTCCATTTTTCCCCTTAACAGATCCATCTAAAAAATTTCCGGAATAAAACTGCACCCCCGGTTGGTCTGTTGATACTTCCATTAGTCTGCCACTTACCGGTTCGTATACACTGGCAAACTTTAATAACTGGTTTGGAGCCTTGTTTAATGCCCAGTTATGATCATAGCCATCTGCCAACTTTAATTGTTCAAAATCGGCATCGACTTCTTTGCCAACTTTTTTCGGTACTCTAAAATCCATTGGCGTCTTAGCAACTTCGGCAAATGCACCCGTCGTTATCAATCCCACATCAACAGGCGTAAACTTATCTGCATCTATCATTACTTCATGATCTAAAATTGTTTTGTGCATATTGCCGCTTAGATTGAAGTACGAATGGTGTGTTGGGTTGAGGATCGTTTTCTTGTCTGTTGTCGCAATGTAATTGATCGATAGTTCGTTGTCCTTGGTTAGCGTATATTTCACGGTGAGCTCTACGGTGCCCGGATAGCCTTCTTCGCCATCTTTACTTTTATAGTTCAAAGTTATGGATGCGCTACCCAAAGCTTCAACAACATCAGTATGTATAACTGTCCAAACTTTTTTATTAAAACCTTCAGTTCCACCGTGTAGATGATTTTCCCCATTGTTTATCGAGAGTTGATATTCTTTTCCGTCTAGATTGAATTTTCCTTTACCTATTCTATTACCGTATCTTCCGACAATCGATCCGAAATATGCTTTGTCTTTTACATACCCATCCAGGCTATCGTAACCGAGCACTACATCTTCATACTTTCCATTTTTATCCGGCGCTGTTAACGATACCACAGTTGCGCCATAATCAATTATCTTTGCTTCCATTCCATTTGCATTCTTAAGCGTATATACATTTACTTCCTGTCCGTCGGATAACTTTCCGAATATTTTTTTTTCTACCATTGATTTTCTTTCTTGCTTAGATTGGCAGGAGAATGAAGTTAGTACTACTAACGCGGTTATGCAGAGCACGATTATTTTTTCGTTTTTTTTCTCCTGCCACTATAATTTTCTTACATTTTTGTTTTTGTTCTCTACTTTTTCTTCCATGGTCTGAAATGAATAAAATATATCAGTCCCACTATTAGCAAAAGTATTCCCCACCATACGCCGAAGTGCAACTCTCTCAATACTAACTGTTTATCTGTCGATGGATTTATCACATCTACCACATTGGCTATCGTAATTATTACTCCGTAAATCAGGAGGAGAGAACCAATAAAAAACCAGATCGATATTCCTTTATTTCCAATCATGATTGCCTCCTACCAAAAAATTATGTTTAATAAAATAAATACGGCACAAACTATTGAGGCCCAAAAAATTGGTCGTTGCCACAAATGCAAATGTCCTTCGGAAGGTATTTCCGTGCATCCTCTTACCAGGCCTACTAATTCCGCTTCTGATTTCGGTTTGGTCATGTAGCTTACTATAACGGTAACACCTACGCATATCAACCATGACCATAAAGCGCGGTACATATTCTCGGCCATATCTTTTGCATATTCACTTAGAGCAATATACTTTAAAGCCCCCGGATACATTTTTACCCAAGCCCACATTCCTATTGATGAACTAATGCCAGCTAACAATCCCCAGAAACCACCGGCGGCTGTTGCCCGTTTCCATAGCATGCCCAATATTACTGTTCCAAACAACGGAGCAACAAAAAAACTAAATAGCGCCTGTACATAATCCATTATACTTGCAAATTGCTGCACCAGGTAGGCTGTTCCTATACTTACCAACACACCCAGAATGGTTGTCCATCTGCCTATCTTTACGTAAGCGGCGTCGCTTTTTTCTTTCTTTGAAAACTTCGCATGCAAAGGTCTGTAAACATCGTAAGTCCAGACAGTTGCAAACGCGCTTACGTTGCCGGCCATACCTGACATGAATCCGGCAATCAAGGCTGTTACTCCCAAACCTAACAGACCCGGTCCGGCATATCTTGCCAGCATCAGAGGTAACACCTCATTAAAACTGTGGGGATTGGCTGCGCTTACTTGATTTTCTCCTACTAAAGGAGGGACTATGAGGGCTAACCCCAATAAGCCCGGTAGAATTACTATGAGCGGGACGAACATCTTAAAACCAGCTCCGATAATTGGAGCCATCTTTGCGGCTCGCAAATCTTTAGCAGCAAGAACTCTTTGTACAACCAGGAAATCTGTCGTCCAGTACGCGAAAGAAATTATCGCTCCTAGTCCAAAAACAATTCCAGTCCAGTGGATTCCCATTGGATTATCCTGGAATGAGCCCAGGGTTCTCCACAAATGGGTATAATCTCCAGCCGGAAAGTTATGTTGGATCCTGGCGACCATATTACTCCAACCTCCGGCTTCTATTAATCCAATTATTGGAATTATTAATGCACCTAACCAGATTAACATAAACTGTAGCACTTCGTTAAAGATCGCTGAAAGCAGCCCGCCCAAAACTACATACACCATAACGGTTAAAGATGATACCCATATGCTGAAATGTATATCCCAACCGAGTACCACTTTCATAACGATAGCCATTGCGTACATGTTTATTCCGCTCATAAATACCGTCATAAAGCCAAACGATAACGCCGACAACATACTTGAACTTTCACTAAATCGCAGTTTCAAATATCCCGGTACCGAGTGAGTCTTGCTAATGTAATAAAAAGGCATCATGATTAATCCAAGGAATAACATTGCCGGTATTGCTCCAACCCAATACCAATGCGTGGCAAGTATGCCATATTGATAAGCTGCAGCAGCCCACCCCATTAGCTCAAGTGAACCAAGGTTTGCAGCCACAAATGAGAGTCCGGCTATCCACATTGTCATCTCGCGTCCAGCCATGAAAAAGTCATTCCCCGTTTTGGTGAAACGCAACAAATAGTAACCTATACCAATTACAAATACAAAGTACACAGCAACTATCAATGAATCTACCCAGCCTAACGATAATATCGATGTCGAAGATGATAATAGTATGGTGATTTGCCGGTTGAAAATATCGGTCATATTTTATTCCTTGTTAAAATGTGGTTAGAAGTATTGTGACTAAGCATGTTGAAAAAGAAAAGAATATATTGAGAAGAATAAATTATTTCGGGATGTTGAAGAAGGGAATTGAACAAGCGCTTTGCTATGCAAAGGAATTGTCGAAGCGAAAATAAAAATGTTTGGTGCTGATTCAGTATTCAAAAACATTTAAAACTCCAGCCGTTTTGATTATGTAATTATAACCGGTGATTAATTTTATAAAAGCCTTTTCTTGTTTTTTTTAACCGCTTTGCTAAATGTAAAAGTAAAAATTTTTTGAACTGAACGCGATATTAAAAACAATAATTTCAATTCATCTTTTCCGAAAAATACATTTTATTCTCTAAAAATCCTCTAAAAAAGAATTAAAACTTTGTTGAAAGGATAGAATAAAAAAGTTTGAAATGCTTCTGGCGTGTACGAAACTGTTTCAAGTCTATCCCTTTTTCTTTCTTAAAGTAACGTGAAATATGCTCAACATCGGCGAAATTGAAACGTGAAATAATTTCCGGAATTAACAAATTTGTTTCCAACAGTAGATTTGAAATCTATTCAACGCTAACTGCAAGAAGATTGGTAGGCTGCCTTTGTATATGAACTGTCGCGCCGGAAAATTCCGTAGTTTTTACTTCTTCTGGTTTCTCAAAATCATTGTACTAATTCATCGCATGTGCTGTTAGTTATTCACCTTTTAATCCCGTAATTGAAATTCCTATTAAGCGGCAGTCTATCGCTGAGTTTTATTAACATCAAGATTAGCCGGGCTTATATGGAGTTTACTGTTTTTGTCTTTCGAAGTATATGTGTTGATGGCTTTCATCGACAACGTGTTATAACGATATCCACGCTTTGCAATTCAACCGGAAGTTTGATTGCATCTTGACAACGTCAGAAGTATATTTTATTTAGCCATAAATCAGGTATTTTGAAATAACAAAATCCACCTTAAATTAATCCCAAAATAACTCCTATCTTTGGGGGACAGTTAACTGAAAGGGAAGTGAAGTAACAAGAGAATTGAACAATGAAATTATTTTAGTAATATAAAAGTGAATGTCACCTGGATAAAATTAAAAAGGTTTCCTAAAAATCTCCATGGGAAAGAAAAAGAGTGTATTTGGGAGAAACAAAAATGCGAATATCGCTTAAAATCGTAATATTCGCGTCTTTATTTTAACTGGCGGAGAGGCCGGGATTCGAACCCGGGGTACAGTTTTACCCGTACGGCGGTTTAGCAAACCGCTGGTTTCAGCCACTCACCCACCTCTCCAAGTTTATGAAATTGATCCAATGAGCCATTACGGCAGTTTCGCAATCCCGATGATATCGGGATTCAGCCACTCACCCACCTCTCCGTTTTTTAAAAAATTACACCGAAAAGTTAATGAATTTTCTTCAAACTTAAAATAGGAATTTATAACTGAGTGAAATATTTCTTCCCGGCATAAAGGTAAACTCCTTAACAGCAGAAAGATGGTCTTTATACTCCCGATTGAAAGCATTTTCAATTTTTAAAGAGATGATGTGTGCAAATCTTCCTGAAAAGAGTTTAATACCGCCGTAAAAATCAGCAAGGAAATACCCTGGCGTCGGAGTTTCATTTTGTGAAATATAATTTTGAGATGCAGCTATTTTTAGAGTCGAACCAAACCAAAATTGATCAACGGTATACCGTGCTTCAAAAGAAAACCGGAACGGAGGAATTTGGGGTAAACTCTCTTTTGTTTTACTATTCATAGCCCTTACATAATCCGCAATCACTGTAGTTGCAAGATTATTCACAACTTTAAGACTTACCTTACTTTCAAAACCATAGAATATCGCTTCGTCGTTTCTATACTGCTTTACACGAAATCCGGTAGAATCATTAAAACCTATAAGCATGTTTGTAAGCGGATTCGTTTCATCACTATAAAAGAGTGGCAATGGAGTTCTCGAGATAAAATTACTAATTGAATTTACATATCCGGTTATTTCCGCAGAGCAATCTTCACTAATTGATCTTACCCCAAGGTCAAATCCTAAACTATTTTCGATTGATAAATTTCTATTCCCGATATCAAAACTGTTTGCTGCTTCGTGGATACCATACGAGGCAAGTTCATCGGCGCCCGGTGATCGAAATGCTTTTGCCAGGTTAAAAAAGATTGATTGTTGCTCAGAAAGTGAATAAACTGCTCCGAAAGAACCGGAGAGTGTCGAAAAATATTTCTTCTGATGTATAAAAGAAGAATCAGTTAGTACGGCTGGGCTTATATCTATTGAATTAATCTCAGTTCTAAATCCGAATGAGAAATTTAATTTACCGAATTTCATTTGTTCAAAAATATATCCAGCTGCCGTTATGGATTGAGTATTTGGAGTTATAGCTTCGCTTCCAAGTATCTTATATTTTTGATACGATGATGAGAGACCGAAAATTCCATTCAAAAAAAATAATACGGGGAGATGTTTTGAAGAAACATCTATATTGGCTGACTCAAGATTGAACGAAGTGCCGATAATTCCACTATATTTATCAATTTCATTATGATGGTAATTTTGATAACTCCCCTTGAGATCAAATTCTGATAAGAAACTATTTTTCAACTTAACATCTGTAATGTACTTAACTTGAGTTTTATGCATGTCTATGTATGTTAGAGCAGTGCTTCCAGAAGGTGCGGGCAACCCATACTTATTATTGAAAGATGAAAAACTTATTCCGGTAATTCCCCAATCTGGTTGGAACGATACTCCGGTTTGCCCCCCAAAAGTTTCAAAAAAAGAATTTAGTGTGGTCCCACCCGTGGGAATTTTATAATCAGATGCTTTCCTTTTATAAAAATTTCCATGAAATGAAAAAAGGTTGACACCGTAATTAAGATGCAGATTTGTTAAATATTGATTATTCACGGAACTCCCTTCAGTAAGAAAGTGACCATTTAATTGTTGAGGAATGGTTGAGGGAATAGCATCAGTAATAACATTTACAACTCCTCCGATTGCATTACTTCCATAGAGCAGACTTGCCGGACCTCTAATAATTTCGATTTTTTCCGGTTCACTTCCATCATCCGAAATTCCATGATCATCGGAAGCTGAGGATAGGTCTCCCATACGCAAACCATCTTCTAAAATTAAGATCATGTTATTACTAAATCCTCTGATAACAGGACGAGCAGCGGCAGTACCATTTGAGCGCATTGCAACACCGGGTTGAAAATCTAAGGATTGCGCTAAAGTTGCACTTCTTTTAATTTGTAAATCAAGTTGAGAAAGTGAAATGGTGGACTGAGAAAGTTCTTTTAGATCAAGGGAAAAAGGATTTCCTGTAACTATGGTTTCAGTTAAATTTATAACATGCTCATGCATCTGAATAACAAGTTTTTCTTTTTGTGGAACTGATATCTTTTTCGTTGCTTCTTTGTGTCCTGTAAGGGACGCCACAAGAGTATAATTCCCTTGGTGAAGATTAGAGAACTGAAAGACTCCATTCTCATCGGTTTCGACGAATATTTTACCTTCTTTCAGAAAAACATTAACCCCGATTAACGGCTCCTGATTATGTGAATCGATAATTAAACCTTGCAAAACAAAATTCTGTTGAGAAAAACTAACAGAAAACATTAAATAAATAACAAATACAAAAAAATATTTTAGCATAGAAACTCCTTAGTTAAAAGTGGTAATTAGGAAAAAATAGATGGTGGAACTAAATTGTTGGAGGAGCTCTAAGCGGATAAGAAAGATTAAATATTTTATTTTGGACACAAGGAAGGATAGTCACAATGCTTTCTTCTACCAAGGGAAGTTTGATGTTGATTCCCAACGGAAAAAGATTTGTAATAGTAATGGATTGGAAAAATTGATCGAGTGAACAAATTTCAGAGTTGTCTAAGAAATCGCTAACAGCATTACTTTTATTTTGGAGAGAAATGGAAGTATTCCCACTATTACCTAGTGAATAAGTATGATAATGAAATGAACCGGCCGTAACTAGAAATAGATAGGCTGCAAGTAAAAAGTATTGCTTTATTTGATTTAATGATTTTGTTTTCACATTTGCAAAATACTCCAAACAAATACGGGAGAAAAGAGAAATATTTTTACTAGCAGTAATTTTGTAGGGTAAGACTTATTCTGTAATTTTGATAACAAAAAACAAAAGAGAAATGGCAAAGTTTTCAGGTGTTAATTATTTTAATATTGATGATCTCCTTTTTGAAGATGAGCTTCTCGTAAGAGAAACTGTGCGGAGTTTCGTTGATAATGAAGTGCTTCCACAAATAGTCAAGTACAACAGAGAAGGAAAATTCCCTCATTATCTTGTTCCTAAAATGGCTGAGCTAGGTTTGCTAGGTCCAACATTGCCTGCAAAATATGGATGTGCTGAAATGAATAATGTTGCATATGGCTTAATTATGCAGGAACTTGAAAGGGGAGACAGCGGAGTTAGAAGTTTTGCTTCAGTAATGAGTGCATTAGTAATGTATCCTATTTTCACATTTGGATCTGAAGAACAAAAAGATTACTGGCTCCCTCTACTTGCAAAAGGTGAAAAAATAGGATGTTTTGGATTAACTGAACCAGATTATGGATCAAATCCTGGCGGGATGGTTACAAAAGCAGAAAAAGCAGACGGCGGATTTTTACTTAACGGTGCTAAAATGTGGATTACAAACGGAACGATTGCAGATGTTGCTGTTGTATGGGCTAAATTGGATGGTGTTGTAAATGGTTTTTTAGTAGAAAAAGATTTTAAGGGATTTTCTGCTCCCGAAATGATGGGGAAACATTCCCTGCGTGCTTCCGTTACTTCGGAATTGATATTTAATAATGTATTCATTCCGGAAAAGAATCTTCTTCCGAAAGGAATAGGTCTGAAATCTCCTTTAATGTGTTTGAATCAAGCGAGATATGGAATTGCCTGGGGGGTAGTTGGTGCAATGATGGCTTGTTATGATTCAGCACTAGAGTATGCTAAAAGTAGAAAACAATTTTCTAAACCAATTGCAGCTTATCAGTTAACACAGATGAAGTTAGTACAAATGTTAACGGAGATTACAAAGTCGCAACTACTAAATGTTCAGTTAGGGCGATTGAAAGACAATGGGAAACTAAGATTTCAGCAAGTCTCATTGGCAAAAAGGAATAATTGTGAAGTTGCTCTAAATATTGCTAGAAGCTCCAGAGAAATATTGGGAGCAAACGGTATTTTAGATGATTATCCTGTTATGCGTCATGCTGCCAATTTAGAATCAGTAAAGACTTATGAAGGAACTCACGAAATGCATACATTAATTATTGGTGAAGATATAACAGGTTTTGCTGCTTTTGATAATTAAATAACGAAAGTTTAAGATGAAGAATCAAAAAATAATATATGAAGGATTGACTTTTGACGATGTATTATTACAACCTCGGAAATCAAATGTGCTCCCGCGAGAAGTAGAAATAAAAACAAAACTTACAAAAGAAATATCGATTAATATCCCTTTTGTTTCTGCAGCTATGGATACAGTTACGGAATCAAACATGGCTATTGCTTTAGCGCGGGAAGGTGGTCTCGGGATCATTCATAAAAATATGAGCATTGAAGCCCAAGCAGAAGAGGTTGACAAAGTTAAACGCTCAGAAAGTGGTATGATTAGGAATCCAGTTACAGTTAATCCAGAACAACGCATTTATGATGCTCTAGAACTAATGAAGAAATATAGGATTAGTGGAATTCCGGTTATAGATAATACAGCTAAATTGGTTGGTATTTTAACTAACCGTGATTTAAGATTTTCTCCAAATCCAAATTTGAAGATCAAAGAGTTGATGACCAAGGAGAACTTGATCACTGCTCCAATCGGAACAGACTTTGCGACGGCCGAAAAGTTATTGCAACAATATAAAATTGAAAAACTTCCCGTTGTTGATAAGAATGGAAAACTTAAAGGCTTAATTACTTACAAGGATATTCTTAAAAAAATACAACATCCATTTGCAAGTAAAGATAAACTTGGCAGATTACAAGTTGGTGGAGCAGTTGGAGTTACAAAAGATACATTTGAACGAGTTGAAGCCCTTATCTCGTCATCAGTTGATGTAATTGTGATAGATACTGCACATGGCCAATCAAAAGGTGTATTAAGTATTGTCAAAGATTTTAAAAAGAAATTTAAGGATACACAGCTAATTGTTGGAAATATAGCAACTTCCAGTGCTGCACTTGAATTATATTCTCTTGGCGTTGATGCAGTAAAAGTTGGGATTGGTCCAGGTTCAATTTGTACAACTAGAGTTGTAACCGGCGTTGGTGTTCCGCAAATTAGCGCAATTATGGATGTAGCTAATGCATTAAAAGGGAAGAACTTACCTATCATTGCAGATGGTGGGATTAAATATACTGGAGATGCCGTTAAAGCAATCGCTGCGGGAGCAGATTCCGTGATGATTGGAAGTTTGTTTGCGGGAGTTGAAGAAAGTCCTGGAGAGAAAATCCTTTTAGAAGGGAGAAGTTTTAAATCTTACCGTGGAATGGGTTCTCTTGGAGCAATGCAATATGGAAGCAAAGACAGATATTTCCAAGATATGGAAGAAGATATTAAAAAATTAGTTCCTGAAGGTGTGGAAGGAAGGGTACCTTATAAGGGCCAGCTCTCAGATACTATTTTACAATTTATTGGCGGATTGAGAGCCGCTATGGGGTATTGCGGTGTAAAAAATATTAAAGAATTGAAAGAGAAAACGCAGTTTATAAAAATGACATCGGCAGGTTTTAGAGAAAGCCATGCCCATGATGTGATTATAACTAAAGAATCTCCGAATTATCACAGGTAACAATTCATAAATTATTTCGGATTAAGAGTTTATAATGTTCAAAGTACTTGTTATAGCATATTATTTCCCTCCAATGGGTCTAAGCGGTGTACAAAGGATTCTTAAATTTATAAAATATTTTCCTGAAAACAACTGGATGCCGACTGTATTAACTTCTGCCGAAACCGGCTACTTTGCCCATGATCCTGCATTATTAAATGAGGTTGATAAGAGTATACGCGTTATCCGTGTAAATGGGCATGAACTAAATGCAAAATTAAGTTCTTTTGGAACGATAAAAATGCCTGGAGAATTTACAAGAAAATTGATTAACAGAATCAGTCAATTCTTTTTTATTCCAGACAACAAAGTATCATGGACAAAAAAAGCTATTATTGAAGCAAGAAAACTTTTAAGCAATGAGCAATTTGATTTAATTTTTGTTTCTGCTCCTCCTTTTTCAGCTTTTCAATTGGGGGCCAGATTGAAAAAAGAATTTAAAATTCCTCTTGCAATAGACTACAGAGATTTGTGGTTTGGTTACCAGTTTTCTAAATATCTTACACCTTATCATGCTTATAAGCACAAAAAGTTAGAATATGGGGTATTAAAAGTAGCAGATAAAATATTCGTTACAAATAGAAGAATAAAAGAAAATCAGTTGGAGACTTATAAATTTTTGGATTCCAATGATATTGTGATCATTCCACATGGGTATGATCCTACTGATTTTGAAAGTGCTCCAATCATCAAAAAGAAGAATAATAAAATGATTTTGACCTATACCGGATCATTTTATGAATTTATTACTCCAAAATATTTGCTTATAGCATTTGCCTTATTAAAAAAAGAAAGAAAGGATATAACAGACAATATCGAGCTTTATTTTGTGGGAGCGCAGACGAAAACACTTCGAAAATTGACCGTTAAGTATGGACTGGAAGATAATGTGAAGGAGTATGGATATTTAACGCACATAGAATCAATTTCAAAACTTAAATCAAGTGATGTATTGTGGTTAATGGTGGGAAATGGTAAAAATGACGATACAATTTCTAGCGGGAAATTATTTGAATATTTTGGTTCGAGAAAACCGATAATGGCATGTTTACCTGAGGGAGCACTAAAGTCTTATGCTAGTCAATATGGAGCAGTTTATCTCTCAGATCCTGAAAATGTTCAGAATATTAAAGAAATCTTGAAGAAAATTTATAATGATTATCAAACTAATTCATTTTTAAAACCGAATGAAGAATTTATTGAAAAATTTCGGCGTGATTTTTTAACTGAACAATTAACAAAAGAATTCCAATTTATGGTTAAGAATAATTGATGAATATTTTAATACTAGGAAGCGGCGGTAGGGAACATGCTTTAGCATTAAAAGTTAAGGAATCCCCGCAGTGCAATAAATTATTCATCTCACCGGGAAATGGTGGAACTTTTAATTGCGGTGAAAATATTATTTTTTCTTCTAATAATGCTATACTCGATTTTTGTAAAGCAGAAGAAATTGGGCTTGTGATCGTTGGTCCGGAGAAATATTTAGTTGACGGGACAGTAGATTTTCTTAGGAGTATGGGGGTCATAGTTTTTGGCCCGGGTGAAAAAGCGGCGAAAATTGAGGCTGATAAAATTTTTGCCAAAGAATTGATGATAAAAAATAATATACCGACAGGTTTTTATAGAGAATTTACACCTACTTCTTCGAAGGAGGATATTTATTTTTATTTAAAGAAACAAAAATATCCTATCGTTATTAAAGCAAATGGATTAGCGGCCGGTAAAGGAGTTGCTATTTGCCGAAATATTTACGACGCGTTGGACGCAATTCTATTGAATTTTGACGAGAGAGCTTTTGGAGAAGCCAGCGATAAAATATTGATAGAACAATTTCTTGTGGGTGAAGAAGCTTCGCTTTTTGTAATCTCTGATGGTGAAAATTATTTCTGTCTTCCGGCTGCACAGGATCACAAAAGAATAGGTGATAACGATACAGGGAAGAACACGGGTGGAATGGGAGCGTACGCTCCGGCATTTATTATCTCCGATGAAATATTAAAGCTTATTGAAGACACTATTGTTAAACCAACACTTTTAGGACTGCAACAATTAGGAACACCCTTTATCGGATGTCTTTTTTGTGGATTAATCTTAACAAGTGATGGTCCCAAAGTAATTGAGTTTAATGCTAGATTCGGTGATCCTGAAACTCAAGCGGTTATGAATGTGATAGATGGAGATTTTCTTGAACTTCTTTATTCTGCTGCAAAAGGGAAGATAAATAAAAATGCGGTTACGTATAACGGAGGAGTTTCCGTTTGCGTTGTCACTGCCTCCGAAGGATATCCGGATGAGTATGAAACTAATTTTAAAATATTCGGTTTAGAAAACATTGATTATTCATCAACAAAAGTATATCATGCTGGAACCTGTTTAAAGGATGGGAAAATTTTTACAAACGGCGGGAGAGTCTTAGGCGTAACTTCCTTTGTTCGGGAGAAAAACTTTGATAAAGCAATCAAACTTGCATATCAAGCTGTCTCGGAAGTCTCATATGAAAACATCTATTTCAGAACTGATATCGGGAAAAGAGCTCTGAATTTTTAATTTGTTTTTGAGAGACCATCGATGGTTTAATAAAATAACTTTTTACTGGAATGTTAGTCTAAATTATTAAAATAATTGAAAGCGGATAATTCTATAACCGTTAAGGGATATCTTCCATCAGCTGGAAACTGAGTACTTGGTACATAATATAACTTAGGAAATATTTTTATAAAAATGAAAAATTCGGAATTAAGTAATCCCCAAAATTCTCAGGTAAGAGAGACAACATCTTATTACAACAACATAGTATTATTGTTTGTAAACTTTTCAAATGATTAATTATCTCAAACAATTTAGCAATAGTACTTTTTCGTCTCTCAAGATAAGAAACTATCGCCTCTACTTTATTGGGCAGAGTATCTCATTATCCGGGACATGGATGCAGACGATTGGTCAAGCCTGGCTTGTCTTGAAGTTGACAAACTCGGGTACTGCTTTGGGACTTGTAACCGCACTTCAATTTTTACCAATATTATTTTTGGGGGCAATGGGAGGCGTGATCGCCGATCGATTATCAAAAAGGAAAATACTTTTCTTCACACAAACCGCCTCAGGTATTCTTGCATTAATTCTCGGAATTCTAGTTGCCACAGATACAGTGCAATTGTGGATGATTTATATTCTTGCTACTTCACTTGGATTTATAAATGCCATTGATAATCCAACGCGGCGAACATTTATTATCGAGATGGTTGGGAATAAAGAACTGAGGAATGCAATTACATTATTTTCAACTGTCTTCAATTTAAGCAGAGTAATTGGACCAGCTATTGCTGGTGGAATAATAGCGGGTTTTGGGCTTGCCCTATGTTTCTTAATAAATGCAGCTTCATACATCGCAGTTTTAATTTGTTTATTTTTAATGCGCAAAGAAGAACTTCATGTTGTTGAACCCGTGAAGAGAGCAAAAGGACAACTTCGTGAAGGATTAAAATATGTTTCCGACACTCCACTTCTACGAAATGTTTTATTCATGATGGCTATTATCGGTACGTTAACCTACGAATTTCAGGTTAATCTACCACTTTTTGCAAAGTTTACTTTCAACGGAGATGCCAGTTATTTTGCGTTTTTAAATTCTGCCATGGGTATTGGAGCAGTAGTTGGTGGTTTAGCAACTGCAAGCCGTAAGAAATCAACCTCGCGCGGATTGATCAAAACTGCATTTGGTTTTGGTGTTGCTGTTATCTTGGCTTCACTTGCTCCTACTTTCCATATTGCACTTGTTGCAATGTTTATTGTGGGGATTTTTTCAATAACATTTACTTCTCAGGGCGATACAATTCTTCAACTTGAAAGCGCGCCTAATATGCGAAGCAGGGTGGTAGCTTTATGGTCGGTTGCATTTTTAGGTTCAACACCAATAGGTGGTCCGATTATAGGGTGGATCGGTGAATACGCCGGTCCCCGCTGGAGTTTAGCCACTAGCGGTTTTGCTGCGATAGCCGCGAGTATCTTTGGGTTGATAATGTTATGGAATTATGTTTCTCCAAAAAGTACAGAGCAAATTCCGGAGCCGGCACCCACCATCGAACCGAATAAAGTTATTTAACATCTAAGCCAGAACACATAAGTAGTACAAATATTATTATTAATAGAAAAAAGAGAAAAAAATGAAATCAACTTTTGATGAAAAATCTAAAACATGGGACACTGAACTCAAAATAAAGAGAGCTAAAAGAATTGCCGATGAAATTATTAAACGTCTTCCGTTGACCCAAACAGATGAGGTATTAGAATTTGGTTGCGGAACCGGTTTGATATCTTTTAACTTACTGGACCATGCAAAACACTTTACCTTATTAGATAATTCGGAAGGCATGATTGATGTTGTTAAGGAAAAGATTGCTATACAGCATTTGAGTAATATTACTCCAGTTTGTGGTGATATTTCTTCGACACAAATGATTCCTAAGCATTATGATGCTATCTACACCTCAATGGCTCTGCATCATGTTGTTGACCTTGAAACAGCAGCACAACAATTCAGTAAACTGGTTGTTGATAATGGATTTATTTGTATTGTTGATTTAATTGAAGAGGATGGAACATTTCACAAAGATGATTTTGAATTTAATGGACACAATGGTTTTCAGGTTGATAAATTAGCCTCTATTTTTGAACACTATGGTTTTTCAACCGAATATTCTGATATCTTCTATAAAGACATTAAAATTGTAGAGAGTAAAGATTTTGAATACTCTCTATTTATTTTGGTAATGGAAAAAGATCATTAGTGATATTTTTTTTGTTCTCCAAGTCGTTTTTACAACGCATTTAAAATGTTTCTGCCGATTATTAATATCTTACAAGTAAAGTTTGGGTAATATTTGGCAGAATATTTTAAATATGTTGAAATAGAAATCAGAAGCAAAAATATAGAATGAAATTTCTTCTGACTTCTGACTTCGGAAGACAACCAACTTCAAGTTTTTTGGTTCTGGGTATGTCAGGTTAGGAATTAATGAAATATTATCTATCCCCGGTGGTGGAAATTATTTCAGCATGTCCTATTTGACACTCATTAGAAATTTATTATGTTTCACCACCATTTTTCCCGGGTAACTATGGGTCTGATTTTTTTGTTCTTTTTCTTTTTATTTTGAATTAATAAAGATTTTTGTAAATCCATTAAACATGAATACTTGATTTGCTTTTACTTTCTAAATATAAGTGCTTCTTAAACATCAATCTATAATTTCATTGAGGAAAACATGAAAAAACTACTTACTCTTTTGTTTTTGGTTTTCATAACAACCAATTCCATTTGGGGGCAATTAAGCGGAACATATACCGTTGGCGCAACAGGTACTTATGCTACCATTGCTGCAGCTATAACTGACCTTAATACTGTGGGTGTTAGTGCACCGGTTACCTTTTCGTTAATTGATGCAACTTATGCAGAAACAGGGGCAAATTTACTAATCAGTCCTACATTAAATCCTCCATCTGCTACAGCACCGGTTACTTTTAAACCTGCTGTAGGTGTAGCCCCAGTTGTTACCATCAGTGGGTGTACAGCAACTACCGGAGCTTCGGCTTATGCAGGATTTTCACTCAATAACATCGGTAATATTACAATCGATGGATCAAACGCTGTCGGGGGAACTACAAAGGATTTAACTTTTACTATCAGCGATGCAACAAACGGAAGGAATATAATTCAGTTGTATGGCAATTGTGATACTGTCACAATTAAAAATGTTAACCTTACTTTTCAAGCACCGATGAGTACTTCTTCTTCTACAAGAGGAGTTTATCTAAATGGACAGTCTACAGGCGCATGTGATAATTTCACTTTGCAAAACTGTAATGTTGGAGATGCAACGAATACTCCATATTATGCATCAAGTGTTACGGGATCATCAGGTAGCTCAATTTATTGCACCAATGTTCTAATTAAGAATAATAATTTATTCGGACGTATCCGTCCAGTTTATTTGTATTATGTTGGAACTGCAACAACTACAAGTGAAGTATCTAACAATAATATTTATACATATGGTGGCGCCAACGGTTCAACAACATATACAATCATGTTCAATGTTTGGGCAGGAACTTTTAATTTTTTCAACAATACATTGCCAACACTTGCGACAGCTAATACTTCCGGCACAAGCGGTATTTATGGGATTAGCGGATTAGGCGCAACCACAGGTGCAACTTGCAATATCTATAATAATTTTATTGGTGGGGATGTAGCCGTTACTGGAGTAGCTATCCCTTCTGTTGTCTCCTTGATGTATTTACAGGATAATGGAACATATAATGTATACCACAATACATTTAGATATAATAGCATTACTCCAGCTACTGAAAGGTCGTGCATTCACATAAGTGGCGCTTCAGTTGTAGCTAATATTAAAAATAATATCATAACAAATGAAAACGATGCAGCAAATGCTTATTGTATCTGGTGGAAGAAGACCGGAACGTTAACTTCAAATTATAATGATTTGTATGTTTCCGGCGCTACTGCAAATGTTGGTTATATGGGAACCTCGGTTATTCCTACACTTACTATGTGGAGAGATTCTACAGCACAAGATGGCAATTCTGTTTCAAAAGCTGTAACATTTACTTCTGCAACCGATCTTCATCTTGTTGACCCATCTTTAAGTGATGTAGATTTAGTTGGAATTCCAGTTGGAATAACAACTGATATCGACGGAAATCTTCGTGACCCACTTGCTCCTTATAAAGGTGCTGATGAAGGACTTCGTGGTGGTTTAAAAGGTGACATTTATGTAGGAAATCCTGGGACTGGTCCTGGAGCTACTAATCCACAATTTGCATTACTTAAAGAGGCATTCGATTATTTAAATACCGCAACTTTTTCAGATAATGTTAATTTGTATATTACCAGTGATATTACCGAACCATATACCGGATCTGTTGGTATTGGTTTAGCTGTTAATCCTGATCCTTATACTGTTACAATTAAACCTTACACGGGGATACAACCGGTTGTTACATTTAATTATCCTACTGATCTAAATTCAGGACCTTCTGGAGCTTTCGTTATCGGTATACCCGGGAAGGGAAATGTTACATGGGATTCACTACGTGTAACAAAAAACATCGTTATTGATGGCTCAAATACTGTTGGCGGAACAACAAGAGATTTAACTTTCCAATCAGCTTTAACAGCTCAGAGAAACGGTATGCCTATAGTTATTGTAGGTGATGTTTCTAATTTGACAGTTAAAAATTGTAATATTTTACATAAAGCTCAAGCGGTAAGTACTTCAAACTTGTTTATCAGTGCCATTATGATAAGATCAAGAAACTATCTAAGTAAAGATTGGGTACCGAACCACATCACGTTTGATAATAATTATATTAGTTCAAATTTTGACGGGGTTCCTCAAAACGCACAGGCGATAGGAACTTATCAATCAGGCACACCGGTTCCTGCTACATTGCCAAATAATATTACAATTAAAAATAATCTACTTGAAGGGAAAAGAAGAGGTGTTGTTCTTTATCTAGCAGGAAGTTTTGATATTCTTAACAACGAAGTTGTTCTAAACCAGAATATTGCTGCTAATACTGCCAATGAAGCAATTTATGCCGTTAATGTTCAAGCAGGTTCGGTTGTCAATATTTATAATAATAAAATCTCAAAACTTTCATCAATGTCCTCGGGTGCAGGATTTGGTAATACTGGCATCAGTATTGAATCCAACGGTACTTATAACGTATACAACAATATGATCACCGGATTTGAATTAACCGCGGCTAATCCAACAGCTTATTTAACCGGTATCAAAAATTCTTCTGCAACAGATACTTTGAATTGCTATAACAATACCATCGCCTTGAATGATATTGCTGATATCGGTACAGGTGCAGTTGCTTATAAAGGATTATTAATTTCGAACGGTACAAACACTGTAAAAAATAATCTTATCTTTTCAGCAGAACCGAATTTCGCTTCTTATTGCTTCTCGAGAGAAGGAACTTCTGGAACATTGACGTCAAATTATAATGATCTTTTTGCACAAGATAATACCAATGGTAATGTCGGGTATTGGAACGCTGCCGCAACACCATTATTAGCCGATTGGAAAACTGCTTCAAGTCAAGATGGAAATTCAAAATCAGTTACGGTAAACTTTGTTTCGATGTCGGATCTCCATCTTACCGGTGCATCAGACGGTGATGTTAACTTAATTGGAACTCCTATTGCCGGAATAACAACCGATATCGACGGTGATGCACGAAGTGCAACTTTCCCTTATATCGGCGCTGATGAAGCCCTTACTCCGTTACCGGTTGAATTGACTTCGTTTGCAGCTGCTTCAAAAGGAAATGTTGTTGAACTTAGCTGGCAGACTGCTACTGAAAAGAACAGTTCCTACTTTGAAGTTCAACGTAAATCTGAAAAGAGTGAATGGGCAACTGTTGGAAAAGTTCAAGCTGCCGGAACAACAACCGAAAGTAAAAAATACAACTTTACGGAAAAAGATGTTAAAGGAACGACAGTTAGCTATAGATTGAAAATGACGGATCTAGACGGCAGCTATAGCTATTCTAAGGAAGTTGAAGTAAAAGTTAACGTTCCGGTTACTTTTGAATTAAGTCAAAATTATCCGAATCCTTTCAATCCTTCAACTACGATTAAATACGCTATTCCTACCGACTCAAAAGTTAAATTGGAAATTTATTCCATGCTTGGCGAATTAGTAACTACTTTAGTTAATGAATTGCAAACAACCGGAAATTATTCAGTTGCTTTTGACGCTTCAAGATTTGCAAGCGGTACGTACATCTACAGATTAACAGCTAACAACACGGTTATTACAAAGAAGATGTTGCTGCTTAAATAGGATTAGGAATTACGAATTAGGAATCAAATCCCCCAGCAATGGGGGATTTTTTTTTGTGAAAATCTTATTTTATCCTAATCATCGCGCAAAAATATGCTTTCATTTGGGGTGGCTAAATATTTATTTATGTAATAAAACTTTTTAGGAAAATATATTGTTATTATATGTGTATGAAGAGGTAATAATATGGTCGGATTTAGTTAAATATTAGAATGAATCAAAAAACAATCAATAATAAAATGGTGGATGAGTTTCAAACTAAAATACTCGCATGGTATAAATTGAATAAAAGAGATTTTCCGTGGAGGAAAACGACCGATCCTTACGCTATCCTAGTTTCTGAAATTATGCTTCAACAAACACAGGCGGTGAGAGTTGTTCCGTACTATGAAAAATTTATGAAAAAATTCACAACGGCTGAATATCTAGCAAGCGCAAAGAACACCGAAGTTCTTAAAATATGGTCGGGACTAGGTTTTAATAACCGTGCGATCCGTCTGAAAGAAATTGCTAAAACAATTCAGAACGAATTTAACGGAGTATTCCCAAAACAGATTGACCAACTCCTAGTATTAAAAGGAATCGGAACCTACACCGGTGCAGCAATTTTAGCGTTTGCGTATAATAAAAAAGTAGCGGTAATTGACACAAACATACGCCGTGTTCTTATTCACGAATTGCACTTGAAGGAAAACATTTCTCAAAAGCATCTGTCGGAAATTGCACTATCAGTTGTTCCAAAAGGAAAAAGCAGAATTTGGCACAACGCATTGATGGATTACGGCGCACTTGCCGCTACTGCAAAACTGACTAACATAAAATCAAAATCAAAACAGACAAAGTTTAAAGGATCCGAAAGGGAAGTAAGAGGTAATATTCTCAAACTTCTTTTAGAAAAGAAAAAAGTAACCAAAGCAAGTCTGGTTGAATTCTTTTCTCATAAAAATATTGAAGAGATTATTAGTAAAATGAAAAGTGATGGATTAGTAATGGAAGTAGGGGGAATTATTTCCATAAAAAAATAAAGAAGTATTACAATATTCTTAATTATTTTACCAGCACAATTTAAACTAAATGTGGGAATTTAATTATGAATCTTATTGTGAACAAAAATTTGTGGGTTTTGATTTTTTTATTGTCTTTTATTAGTTGCAAAAATGATGCACTCGTTACTTCGCTATTGCCGCCGGAACCAATTGTCCGGTTAATCTCCCCGGTGGATGGTCAAGTGATCTCCAAGTATGGGATTGAAGAGATCGATGTTGAAACATATGATGACAAAGGCATTACCAGGGTTGAAGTTGTCGTAGATAGTATAAAACGGTTTTACGATACAAAGCAAGATACAATTCATAGATTTTTTTGGGATTATAGCCTATTTTCTGAAGGGAGTCACCATAAAATTTTCGCATTGGGGTATGATGCAGATGGCCATTGTACCCGAACAAAAGAAGCAAACATAGTGATCTATCGATTTACCCCCTCTAATTTGAATGCTCGTTTATTAACCGATAGCACCATCGAACTCACCTGGCGAGACAACAGTAATTATGAAACAAGATTTGAAATTGAGCAAGCCGGAAGTGATTCGAAGTACACAATAATAGCAACACTTGATTCCAATACGACTTCTTATATCGTTAAAGGGAATTATTTCCCTGATCAGGTATATAAATTTAGAGTAAGAGCCTTTCTAAATTCAAATTCGAGTTGGTATTCAAATGAAGCGACGGCTACATTATTTCTATTCGCTCCCACTAATCTTACTGTTAAGTTTGAAAATGATACAACGGCAGTTTTTAATTGGAAGGACAACAGCTTTTATGAAGATTCTTTTGAGATTGAAATGTCTACCGATTATGGATCTTTTGTAAATGTCCAAACAGTTGCAAAAAACAGCCAGTCTGCAATTGTAAATGAAATATATTTATTATCAAAAAATTACAGGTTCCAAATACGGGCAAAAACGAATAGTTTTTACAGCGGTTACACAAACACTTTTTCATTGCAACTTCAATTTCCTGCACCTACTGACTTGGCGATTCAACAAGTGACGGAAACATCCATAAAATTAGATTGGAAAGACAACTCAACATATGAAGAAGGATTTTTAATCCAGAGGGCCACTGGAACCGGCATCCTTACTGAAATTGCCAGAGTGCCTAAAAATGTTACTTCATTTATCAACGCTGATCTAGACGTTACAAAAAATTATAAATATATTGTTTTTGCGTTATCAAAACATAATGCTTCAAATGATGTAACAGTGAAAACTGCGTTTATTCCGACATTTCTTTTATCTAACACAATTATTCCTGGTGCAGGTTCTCTTCCGGAGGTGGCAACTAGTCCAGATGGGAATATTATTGCTATACAGGGTTATAGTGGCAATGAACATTTGATTAATCTTTATAGAACTTCAGATGGTTTGTTTTTGAGATCAACAACTACAATAGATTCAATACCATCATTTGGATTTGGTATGAACAAAATAGAATTTAGTACAGATAGTAAAATTGTAACAGCATTAACTGGTGCACCGTGGGTTTATTTATGGAATGTAAACGATGGTAGCTTAATAAGAAAGATTTTTACTACTAGAGGGTATGCAGACCTTAAGTTTAGTCCGGATTTGAAAACGATTATTGGAACAGGTGGGAGTTCATTGTATTTCTGGAATTATGTTAATGGAATATTTGATAAAAGTATTGTGACACAATTCTCTTATCCTTCTTTAGCATTTAGTTCAGATGGAAATTATTTTGCAACCGGTAGTGAGTGCTGTTTGTCACTATGGGATGCAAATTCAAAAACCATTTCAAAATCTTTATCTTCAAATACACCTACTAGATATCTTCATTTTACTAAGAATAATGAAAGAATAATCAGCACTGGGAATGGATTAATTTCAATTTGGAACATTGCAAGTGGATTATTAGAAAAGCAATTTGGTACCGACGCTTATTACAGTGATGTTACGCTTTCTGGTGATGAAAAGTATGCTTTCACGTGTACTGGAAGTTCAATATTGTGTTACGGAATCGAAGCAGGTGAACTACTAAATGAAATTCCGGTTAAGAATGGAATATATTCTTTATTTATCACTGCTGATGGACTAACTGCTATTGGAAAATCTTTCGATCGAATTTCAATTATGGGAATAAAAAATATGTGGCAAAAACTGAGATAAAGAATATCATTCCCTAACAGGGGGAGTAACCTGATATCATATTCTTACTGCCAGCCGACTTCAAGCACATTGGTGAATGAGGGGACTTTTTGATTGAGAAATTAACAATAAAGTTGATTACTAGGAATTTAAGATACTCTTGAGTTCGAGGGAAAATAGCATCGTAGAGCGAACCAATTCCATTGTATTTTTGTTGATTAATTATTATATGTAACCAAAGAGTTACCGTATAACTATTTTTTCATTTTATAAAAGGCTTGTTTATATTTGATGCAACAAAAAAGAAGAAAGCAGAAACAATAGATGGCAAAAACTTTTGAAATAGCGATTTTAGGCGGTGGTCCCGGCGGATACGTTGCGGCAATCCGCGCCGCTCAATTGGGTTTTAAAACCGTTGTGATCGATAAAGATAATTTGGGCGGCGTTTGTTTGAATTGGGGCTGCATTCCGACAAAATCACTTCTTAAAAATGCCGAATTATACGATAAAATAAAGAATCACTCTGAAGATTTTGGAATTTCTGTTAAAGAAGTTTCATTTGATTTCTCCAAAATTATTAAGCGAAGCCGTGATGTTTCCGACCGTATTACTAAGAATGTTGAACTTCTTATTAAGAAAAATAAAATTGAAAGAGTGCGCGGTTTCGGAAAACTAGTAGTTAATAATCAGATTGATATTTATGATAACGAAGGGAAGAAGACCGATTCGGTTAGTGCGGATAAAATAATTATTGCAACCGGTGCAAGAGCGAAAAATCTCCCGAACATTCCCGTAGACAGAAAAGTAATAATCACAAGCACAGAAGCGATGAACCTTACAGAACAGCCGAAGGAAATGATCATCATCGGCGCAGGAGCCATCGGTGTTGAGTTTGCTTATTTCTATTCTGTCTTAGGAACAAAAGTTACGCTGATTGAAATGATGGAAAACATTTTGCCAATCGAGGATAAAGAAGTCTCACAAACGCTTGAAAAGAGTTTCCGAAAAAGAGGAATTGAAATTCATACTTCAACTATCGTTGATAAAGTGGTTGTTAAGGGAAAGAAAGCTTACATCACAATCACAAAAAATGGTGAACAAAAAGAATTAACTGCTGACATCGTTCTTTCATCAATCGGCGTTACAGGTAATGTTGAAGGTTTCGGTTTGGAAGAATTAGGAATAGAACTTTTCAAAAATCATATTAAAGTTGATAGGAAAACTTACCAAACAAACAGAGAAAATATATTTGCGGTAGGTGATGTTATTGGCGCTCCCTGGCTAGCGCATGTTGCATCGGCAGAAGGCATTCACTGTGTTGAGACGATAAAAGGTTTGCAACCGGCTTCAATCAATTATGAAAATATTCCGGGATGCACTTATTGTCAGCCGCAAGTAGCAAGTATAGGTTTAACCGAAGCAAAAGCGATTGAACAAGGTTACGAAATAAAGATTGGCAAATTTCCTTTTATGGCAAGTGGAAAAGCATTTGCAGCCGGTGAGCGTGAAGGATTTGTAAAACTCATTTTCGATGCTAAGTATGGTGAACTTCTCG
>JBAYFO010000029.1:0-42463 GCA_041667115.1 Ignavibacteriaceae bacterium
AAGCCTTTATAAAAACGAATTTAAAAATTCGGAGGAATTTTACGTGAAACAAGAAAAATTGACCAGATTTATTAAACCGGAAGACGCTAATCAGAAATGGTATGTTGTTGATGCTAAAGATCAAACGTTAGGAAGATTAGCTTCAGAAGTTGCCATGGTTATCCGTGGAAAAAGAAAAGCAACCTTTACTCCAAATATGGATACAGGTGATTTTGTTGTCGTAATTAATGCAGACAAAGTAAAAATCGCAGTAAAACGGCACGAAATGAAAAACTATTATCATTACAGCGGATACCCCGGCGGTTTGAAAGAAAGAGCATATAAAGAAATGACAGTTAAAAAACCTGAATGGGTTATTGAAACTGCTGTAAGAGGAATGCTTCCGAAAACAAGATTAGGAAGACAGATTTTCAAAAAATTAAAAGTGTACCGCGGTGAAGAACATCCGCATACAGCTCAAAAACCAGAAGTATTAAGTTTTTAACGGAGAAGAAATGGCAGATCAAATTTTTGTTGGAAGAAGAAAAACAGCTGTAGCTCGTGTTATTCTGAGAAGCGGAACCGGAATTATTACGGTTAACGGTAAAGCCTTTGAACAAGCTTTTCCTGAAGCAGTAAGCCGTGAAGATATTCTTGGACCTTTTATCGTTACCGATACTCAAGGGAAATACGACGTTTCTACAAAAGTAGCTGGCGGCGGAATAACCGGTCAAGCGCAAGCAATTCGTTTAGGCATTGCAAGATCGCTTGAATCGATCGATCCTGAATTTCGTCCAAAATTAAAAGAAGCCGGATTTATGACGAGAGATCCAAGAATGGTCGAACGGAAAAAATACGGACAACCAAAAGCTAGAAAAAGATTTCAATTTTCTAAAAGATAATTTTTTTAAGTACTTAATTAATCATCCATACTTTCAGATTTACCTCCTGTGTCCCGAATAATCGGGGTGAAAGGTAAAGTAGAAGAAAGTAGAAGTAAAACAGGAGCATATTCTATGAACAAAGTAGATCTCACTACTCTTATTGAAGCAGGTGCGCATTTCGGGCACTTGACACGTCGTTGGAATCCCAAAATGAAACCATATATTTTTATGGAAAAGAACGGGATTCACATCATCGATTTAAAAAAATCTCAACTTCTTTTACAATCAGCGGCTGAAAAAATATTCAACCTTACTTCCGAAGGGAAGAAAGTGCTGTTTGTAGGAACAAAAAAACAAGCTAAAAACATTATTGAAACCGAAGCACGCCGTAGTGACCAATATTGGGTTACCGAACGCTGGTTAGGTGGAATGCTCACAAATTTTTCTACCATTAGAAAAAGTATTAAGAGACTTCACTCAATTGAAAAGCAAGAAACTGATGGTACATTTGAAAAGATTACCAAGAAGGAAAGATTGTTCCTTTCAAGAGAAAAAGACAAATTGAAAAAAGTTTTGGAAGGCATAGAGAATATGAACAAACTTCCAAACGCTCTTTTTGTTGTCGATGTTAAGAAAGAATCAATTGCGGTACAGGAAGCTAAAAGACTTAATATTCCCGTTTATGCTGTTGTAGATACGAATTGCGATCCCGACCCGATAGATTTTATTATCCCGGCAAATGATGACGCGGTTAAAACAATTGAGTTGATAACAAAATTATTAGCTGATGCGTGTATCGAAGGTGAAGCGAAAAGTCAGGAAGTTAAAGCTGAAGAAAGCGCAGCTCCTGAAAGAGAAACAAAAGAAAAAGAATTAGAAAATAAAGAAGAATCTAAATAAATATTTCTGAAAAAGGATCATTAAAATGGCAATTACTGCTAAAGATGTAAATGAACTACGCCTTAAAACCGGCGCAGGTATGATGGATTGCAAAAAAGCTTTAACCGAAGCTGAAGGCAACATAGAAAAAGCAATCGATATTTTAAGAAAAAAGGGAGCTGCTGTTGCAGCTAAACGTGCTGATAAAGCTGCAAATGAAGGTGTTGTGCTTACTGCAATTTCTAAAGACAATAAGACCGGTTTTATCGTTGAGGTGAATTGTGAAACAGATTTTGTTGCTAAATCAGAAGACTTTATTGCGTTTACAAATTTTGTGTTAGAAAAAGTCCAACTTCACAAACCTGTTTCAGTTGATGAATTATTTTCTAAGGAAGCTTCTCTTCAAACTAAATTAGATGAAATTGTTGGAAAGATCGGGGAGAAAGTAGTTATTTCCCGCATCGGAATTACTTCAGATGAAAACGGTTATGTTGCAGAGTATGTTCACCCCGGTGCAAAATTGGGTGTTGTTATTACTTTTGAAAAAATTGCCAGTGATAAATTTGAACTTATTTCCGGCATCGCAAAAGATATTGCCATGCAGGTTGCGGCAATGAAACCACTTTCAGTTTACCGTGAAGAAGTTGACCAGGAACTTGTGAACAAAGAAATTGAAATCTACAAAGAGCTTGGACGAAAAGAAGGCAAGCCGGAACAAATTCTTGAAAAAATTGCAACCGGTAGAATTAATAAATTCTATCAAGAGAATTGTCTCAACGAACAAGCGTTCATTAAAGACAACACAAAAACTGTTGGTGATTTATTGAAAGAAATAAATGCAACAGCCGGCACAGAGGTGAAAATAAAATCATTTCTGCGCTTTCATCTAAGTGATGAAAAAAAATAATTCTTTATTAAAGGTCTTCATTAAGTAAGACCTTTTTTTTTGCTTAAAGGAAATACTATGCAAACACTCAAGTACAAAAGAATTTTACTAAAGTTAAGCGGTGAATCGTTGATGGGGAAAAAAGGATTTGGGATTGATCCCGAAGTTCTCAATTTTTTCGCAGACGAGATTATCTCGATACATAAACTAGGAGTTCAGATCGGTGTTGTGATTGGCGGAGGAAATATTTTTAGAGGATTGAACGCCAGCGATCAGGGAATTGGAAGAGTTACCGGAGATCAAATGGGTATGCTTGCAACCTTGATCAATTCATTAGCACTGCAAAATTCAATCGAACTAAAAGGAACGTACTCCAGATTAATGAGTTCAATCAAAATGGATGAAATAGCCGAACCTTACATCCGCAGAAGAGCCATTCGTCATTTGGAAAAAGGACGTGTAGTTATTTTTGGTGCCGGAACAGGACATCCTTATTTTAGCACCGATACTGCTGCATCACTCAGAGCCGTTGAAATGGAAGCCGATGTGATTATCAAAGGAACGCGTGTTGACGGCATTTTTGATGCGGATCCGGAAAAAGTGTCAGGGGCATTAAAGTTTGATTCTATTTCTTATATCGATATCTTAAAGAAAAATCTCCGGGTAATGGATATGACGGCAATCAGTTTGTGCCAGGAAAATAAACTTCCGCTTGTTGTTTTCAATATGGATAAGCCAGGAAATCTGACCGCATTAATTAAGGGAGAAAATGTTGGAACAGTAGTGCAAGAATAAAAAGATTTTCTTATTTTTTTACCACTACTTTGAAATATTTTGAGGTTATTATGGAACAGATACTAAAAGAAACTAGATCAAAAATGGATAAATCAATTGAAGCTTTGCGTAATGAATTATCCAGGATCAGAACCGGGAAAGCAACAACAGCACTGTTGGATAATGTTAAAGTTGATTATTATGGAACATTGACTCCAATCCGGCAAGTGGCGAATGTTACCGTTTTAGACAGCCACGCACTTTCAGTTACTCCCTGGGACAAGTCTCAGATCCAGGCGATTGACAAAGCCATTCTTAATGCTGATTTAGGTCTTAACCCTGTAAGCGATGGAACGAATTTGAAAATACCGATTCCCCTTTTAACTGAAGAAAGAAGGAAAGATTTAGTAAAGTTAGTTAAAAAATTTGGTGAAGATTGTAAAATTGCCATACGCAATGTCAGGCGAGAAGGGAACGATCATTTAAAGCGCGCCGAAAAAGATAAAAAGATAACCGAAGATCAATTAAAAGAAGCCGAAGACAGAACACAGAAATTTACCAACGAGCACGTAACGATGATCGATGAAATTTTGAAGCACAAAGAAAAAGAAATAATGGAAGTTTAAGGGTTGTATAGAACCTTAAGGTAATTCCCGCTTCGCGCGGGAATTTTTTTATACGCTCCACATTTTATAAATTTTTCTTTCAACTACAATCTTTCTTCAAATTTTTCTAAATTCCCTTTGAAGATTTCGTAAAAAGAGAAAAAGTTAATGGTTAAAAACGTTCTATTGTTCACAGGAGGATTAATCCTCTTTTTAACCGGATGTATATCATACGGCATTCTTCTTAATTTAAGGGAAAATTCTCTTCAACAAGAAATGGCGTTAAAAGGGATAACAAAAATTGAAAACCCCAGAATTGTTATTAACCGGAATACGTTTGAACTTTCTCTTTATTCAGATACAATATTAGTAAAAAAATATCGGGCAGTGTTTGGCAGAAATTCACAACAGAAAAGTAGTGCGGGCGACAACGCCACCCCTATTGGGACATATAAAATCTGCGAGATAGTACCGACGCATAAATATTGGAAGCTTCTCAAGTTAACGTATCCAAATCTTGAAGATGTTGAAGCCGGTTTGGCAAATGGAAGTATTAATCAAAATGAGTATGAAAAACTAAGGTTTGATAATAATTATGGAGATTGTATTAACGCCTCAACAAAACTCGGTGGAAATGTTGGAATACACGGAATTGGAGCATTGAATTTTATCTTTAAGAATTTACCCTTTGTCTTTAATTGGACGGACGGCTCCATTGCCGTTAGTAACGAAAACATTGACGAACTCTACAACGTTGTAATGAAAGGAACAGAAGTTGTTATCATTAAATAAAAAATTATTCGCCGGAATCTTTTTCCTTTTCTTGTCTATCCTAATTGGTTGTGACAAAGATGCAAAAAACCCTTCTACTCCAATGGAAGATTATTTTAGCGACAATCAAAAACTTCTTGCTCATCTCAAGAAAAACTTTGATCCTCAAACGGAAGTTGCTTTGTACAGTCAATTCGATATCGATTCGAGCAAAGAAATTCTAGCCATAAAAGAAACGAAGCCGTCGAAGACAGATAAATGGGGATTAAAAATTCAACTTTTATCAAAAGATTCTTTAAAAAAGAAAGATGAAGTGTTTCTCCCTGAGATGTCTGCAACTGAAAGTATTTGCAAAACACAGCGGTTGGACTCTTTTTCTTACGATTTATTTTATTATAATTCCGGAAGTTTTTATATCGGATCAAGTGGAGGCGAAATATATGCCTACCTTGTTGATTTTCCCGGGAAACAAATTTATTATGCACATTTAGTTATCAGCCCCAATAAACCTGCGGCTCTTTTCTTTTCAAAAAATTGTACGGAGCAAAAGATTACGGATTTTTTCATGAATTTGTTCAAACCAGATTACCCCGAACTTGTAGTTGTTCAAAAAGATGTTTCATCGGAATAAGTCCATTTGCCAACATTTACAAAAATATTTTTCTTAGCGGTAATTTTTATTTCACTTAACTTTACGGCTGCTCAAGAAGTGAAGAAGATAGAACTTACTTCGATTGATTTTATCGGCAATTCCGCCTATTCTTCGTCGACGCTTCGGGATGTAATTTCATCAAAGGAAAGCCCTGGTTGGTTCTGGAAATTCCTCAATTCAATTAGCAGCAGCATAGGAAAGGAACCGGTTTATTTTGACAGCCTCTCGCTTCATGAAGACATTTCAGCGCTAAAAGACTTTTATAATGTAAATGGTTTTTTCAAAGCAAACTTTTCTTACACGTTCAAGATCGATACGGTTCAAAAACAAAGTGCCGTAACTTTTGATATCACAGAAAAGCAACCTTCAACATTTTCCGAAGTCAAAATGTTCGGATTAGAAGCTTTGCCAAAGGAAATAACGGTCGCTCTCTATAAAGATTATCCAATTTCAAAGAAGGATCGATTTTCTCAAATTCTTTTAAAAAATACGATTGATGCATTTCTTAACAATTTGAATAATTCAGGATATATGCTTGCCGCTTTCGATAGCGCGGTAATTCATAAAGACACAGTAAAAAACGAAGCAGATGTCGATGTTTATTTCAAACTTAGTCAGCGTTACAAAATTAGTGAAGTACAAATTGAAAAAAAGGGGGAGGGGAGCGACTATGTTGAGCCAGACTTATTAAAAGATCTTGTTGGAATCAAACCGGATGAATTTTATAATTCGGAAAAAATCCGGCAAAGCCAAGTACGTTTATATCGAACAGGACTTTTCAATTATGTGCAAGTTATTCCTGTTATCGAAGATACTTTGGGGCATTATGTCCCGCTAAAGGTTATCGGCAGCATCGGTAAAATGAACGAGCTTTCTCCCGAATTGATTATGAACGATCAACAACACACTTTTAATCTTGGTTTGGGGGGAACTTTTACACGTAAAAATTTTTTAGGTCGTGCAAGAAAATTGACTTTAACAGGCTCTTTCGGTGTTCAAGATATAGGCAAAATTAATTTCGGGAAAGTGGTAAAGGCTTTTTCTTTAAGAGATGCGCAACTAGACGGTTTTTTCGATTCGAAATTGAAAATTGAACAACCTTATGTTTTTAACAAACCAATTTTTGGAAGTCTTGAGGGATATTTCACTTTACGAAAAGACGCGGTTTCAAACAAAAGAAATTATGGGGGGAAAATCAGTTTTGAATTTGAATTGCCGACCTATACTTTTATCAATTTTCTATCATCATATTACAATGTTGAAATAGCTGATGAAATCTTTTTTGTGTCTAATCAGGAACTTACACGAAGCCAAACATTGTCAATCCTTGGTCTGGATCTTAGATCAACTAAAACATCAAATCCTCTTTTTCCGACTAATGGATATAATCTATCAATAAATTTAGAAGAAGCAAATTCAATTCCTTACGTTATTTCCAAGTTGACGGATAAATCATTTACCACACCACTTTATTACAAGACCCAAATTACCGTTGCCAAATATTTAGCGGCTAATAGAAGGGAAAGTGCGGTTCTCGGGTTCAAATTCAAAATCGGTTATTTGCGGGCATATCGTGGGAGAGATATAGATATTCCTACCACAAAGAAATTTTTTTCGGGGGGCAGCAACTCCGTTAGAGGGTGGCGCGCTCGTGAGCTTTCTCCACAAATATATGAACCCATTTTTAATCCCGCAACCGATTCAGTTGAATCGGTATTGCTCGAAGGAGGAAGTTTTTTATTAGAAGGTTCAACTGAATACCGGTATAAACTTTCCGAATCCTTTGGCGTAGCGGCGTTTATAGATTTTGGTAATACTTGGAGTGACGTGAAAAAGTCAAGAATATCTGAAATAGCAATCGCCTCCGGTTTTGGATTTAGATATTATACAATGATTGCCCCTTTCCGGATAGATTTTGGTTTCAAATCGTACGATCCTTATTCGAATGTGCGCATTTTTAAGCGCAAATTCTTCGATTTGATGGAATTTCATTTTGGTATCGGTGAAGCGTTTTAATGTCTTGGTTACCTCTCCGTTTTTCCTTATTTTTGTGCCCATTATAGGTAGGATTTATGATTTTAAGTATGACCGGTTACGGCAAAGCTGTAGCCGCTTTCGATGGTTTTTCTTTTGAAGTAGAATTAAAAAGTGTTAATAATAGATTTCTTGAGGTTTCTGCGAAACTTCCCGGGAGTCTGTTTGCCAAAGAATTTGAGATAAAAGAACTTATTCGCTCTAAAATTAAGCGAGGAAAAGTTAGTCTTTCAATTTCGGTAAAATTGGGCGCCGGGCAAGATGCCATTTTAAATGAAGCCAAATTGCTTGAAACAGCCCAGATGTTGAACCAAATAAAGAAGACTCTCGATATAAAAGAGGAAATTCAGCTTCAACATTTTTTAAATTTCAAGGAACTTTTCTCCCCCGATTTTCTTGAGTTCTCAGATGATCATTTTGCGGTTTTGAAAAATTGTATTTCCGATGCTGCCGATAATTTGATAGAGATGAGAAAAGTTGAAGGAGAAACGCTTCTGAAAGATTTATTGGAGAGAGCGGATGTTATTTCTTTTACGCTGACGGAAATTGAAAAAATCCACCGTGATTCTGTAAATGAGTATTTTCAGAAATTGCAGGACAGAGTCCAGCAGATTATTAAAGATATTCAAAATTATTCCGACCGCTTGGAATTTGAACTTGCGCTGCTTGCAGAAAAATCAGACATCACTGAAGAATGCGTTCGGTTGAGGAGCCATCTAAAATATTTTTCTGAAATACTTGCAACCGGTGATGAACCGGGAAGAAAGTTGAATTTTATTTGCCAGGAAATGCACCGCGAGGCTAACACCATCGCTTCAAAGTCGTTATCGGCTGAAATAACGCATCACTCTGTTTCTATTAGAGAAGAAGTTGAAAAAATTCGCGAACAAATCCAGAATATTGAATAGTGACAAAAAGAGGACACATCTTTGTTATTACTGCGCCAAGCGGAACCGGAAAAACAACGATTATACGGTCCATTTTAAAAATTATGCCGGATGTAGTTTATTCAATTTCGGCAACTACTCGTGAAAAAAGACCAAATGAACAGGATGGAGTAGATTATTTTTTTATTGATAAAGAAACGTTTCAACAAAGAATTGACGATCAACAGTTTGTTGAGTGGGAAAAAGTTTATGACTATTTCTACGGCACTCCAAAATCATTTGTAAAAAAGGTGATTTCGGAAGGGAAATCCGTTCTTCTGGAAGTTGAAGTAAAAGGAGCGCTTGCAATAAAAAAAGTTTATCCGGGTGCTGTCATGATCTACCTTCTTCCGCCGAGTCTGGAAGAATTGGAAAAACGGCTCCGGGAGAGAAAAACTGAAAGTGAAATGGACTTTCAAAAAAGAATTGAGAGGGCAAAAATGGAATTGAGTCTTAAGGAAAAATTTGACTATTTTATAGTGAATAATAATTTAAATACTGCTATTTTAGAATTAAAAGAACTGATAGAAAAAATAACAAACGAGGAGATAAACGAATGAGCGTAACCCCTATTGATTTACGACTGATTGATAAACGCGTGTCTAATGTATATGAAGGAATTATTGTCGCAGGCAAAAAAGCCCGCGCAATTAACGATGATCGTAAAATTGAATTTAATGCTGCATTGGCAACCGTTCCGGCAACTAATATTAGTGCTGACGACGATAGTGAAGATTTTGATAACCCGGCACAGCTTAATCTATCGTTAAAATTTGAAAAAAGAAAAAAACCGCATATCGAAGCATTAAATGAATTGCTTAACGGTGAAATTGAATTCGATCTAAGAAATAAAAGCATTTAGTTTTAACAAGTGAGTGCAACTGAATAAAATAATTTGTTGCAGTTGATACTCTTTGTCGGTTCAATGGTCTTTGGCGGATGGGAAAGTTTTTTCTCCTCCGCCTTTTTTTTCAATATAATTTCATATAATAAAAGTAACGACAACTCTCTTCTATAATGGCATCGGCAAAACAAAAAATTATTGAATCATTACTTACACAAAAAGATTTGTACGGTGATGAACTTTTCCGCAAAACCCTTATCGCCGCACCGGTGTTACCTGAAAAAAAAGATGTAGCCCATAAAGCTATTAAGAAAATTTCTTCACCTACCAAAGCAAATGAACCAGATCCCGGACAAAAATCTGATGAAAGCGGTAATGCTACCGAAAAGCTTGAGCAATTTTACAAGGAAATATGCGAATGCATGGAATGTCCGTTGGGAAAAACCCGCAATAAATTTGTTTACGGTGTCGGGAATCCAAATGCAAGAGTAATGCTGGTTGGTGAGGGTCCAGGGGCTGATGAGGATGCACAAGGAATTCCCTTTGTAGGCAGAGCCGGACAATTGCTCACAAAAATTTTAGAAGCAATTTCCTTTAAACGCGAAGAAGTTTATATCGCAAATATTGTTAAATGCAGACCTCCGGGGAACAGAACTCCAAATCCGGTAGAGATTGAGACTTGCATTCCTTATCTTTACAAGCAGATTGAAATTATTCAACCGAAACTAATTCTTTGCCTTGGAACTACAGCGGCTGTTAGCCTTCTTAAACGGAAGGAATCACTCGGAGCCATGCGGAACAAGGTACACCAAATTGGTGAGATTAAAGCGGTAGTTACATATCATCCGGCAGCATTGTTGCGAAATCCAAACTGGAAAAAAGACTGCTGGGCGGATGTACAATTCTTCCGTAAATTATACGACGAAATGTATTCGTAAAATATTTTCCTTATTTTTCAACCGTGATTTTTTTAATAGATGTTAATTCCGTCTCTGAGATACTAAAAAAATATGTCTAAAAAAATGCTTCCAAATACCGAACTGCTTCAGAGAATCCCTACGGATGTAAAACCACCTGCTGCGCCAGAAATAGAAATGGCTGTATTAGGTGCAATGTTGATTGAAAAAGAAGCCGTACCTAAAGCGATTGAACTCCTTAATCCCACAAGTTTTTATATAAAAGAACACCGCTTAATCTTTGAAGCGATGCTTGATCTCTTCAATGCCGACGAGCCGATCGATACGGTAACGCTGTATCAAGAATTAAAACGGAGAGGGACTTCTGAGAAGGTCGGCGGTGCAGTTTATCTTAGTAAACTATCACAGAATATTTCTTCGGCAGCTAATGTTGAATACCATGCAAAAATAATTTTAGAAAAATCAATCCTCCGGAAACTGATCACTACATCGCACGATATTGCCAGAGACGCTTACGACGGAACGGAAGACGCATTTAATATTTTAGATTCTGCTGAACGAAAAATATTTGAAATAACTGAAGAGCATCTTAAAAAGTCCTATCAAGATATGAACCAGGCGGTTCGAGATGCGCTTGAATATATCGACGCAATTCACTCGAAAGATTTTAAGAATATTGCGGTTCCTACAGGGTTTATGGATATGGATGATATGTTGGGCGGATTCCAAAAATCCGATTTAATTATTATCGCCGCAAGACCTTCTATGGGAAAAACAGCCTTCGCTCTTTCACTTGCGCGCAATGCTGCAATCGATCATAAAGTTCCTGTTGTTGTGTTCAGTTTGGAAATGGCGACGGTTCAACTGATTATCCGTTTGATCTGCGCTGAAGGCAAAATTGATGCACAGCGTTTACGTACAGGAAAATTTTCCTCAAAAGAAGAAGGGGATAAACTCCGGAGAGCCTCGGCAAAATTGATGAGCGCCCCGATCTATATTGACGATACCCCCGCACAAACAATTTTGGAAATTCGTGCGAAAGCAAGGCGGTTGGTCTCAGAAAAAAAAGTTGGAATGGTCATTGTCGATTACTTGCAGCTTATTCAAGGACCGGCTCGTGCCGAAAGCCGGGAGAGAGAAATCGCACACATTTCCCGTTCACTTAAAGCATTGGCAAAGGAATTAAAAATTCCGGTAATAGCTCTTGCACAGTTAAACCGTGCTGTTGAGTCGAGAACCGATAAGCGTCCGCAGCTTTCAGATTTGCGTGAATCAGGTTCTATTGAACAAGATGCCGACGTTGTAATGTTTATCCATCGCCCGGAACGCTATGCACAACAGGATAACAAAGATTATGCTGATGTTGAAGGCATTGCCGAAATAATTATTGCAAAACAAAGAAATGGTCCAACCGGAGAAGTAAAATTGACATTCTTAAAAGAGTTTACCCGCTTTGAAAGTAACCTAGCGTTTAGACCCGATCAAAATTTAACATATAATCAACAGCCAACAGAGGAATTCCCGATATGAAAACTCTTATTCTTGTACTATTTGCTTTTATTTTTACACATGCACAGATTGCTACCGAGGAAGATAAACAGATCTGCAAAACTAAATTTGATTTAGCCGTTAGCGATAGCCTTGCCTCAAAACCAATTGGTGATGTTATCACCGCAATTGGTAAAAGTTTCCTTGGCTTAAATTACGAAGCCTTCACGTTAGAAAAAGGAGAGAAGGAAACACTCGTTGTTCATTTAACGGGATTGGATTGCACAACGTTTCTGGAAAATTGTGTAGTCTTTTCGCGCTGTATTAAAGAGGGGAAAACCACTTTCAACGATTATACAAAAGAGTTGAAATTTGTCCGCTACCGCGATGGGAAGATGGGAGAATACCCTTCAAGACTCCACTATTTCTCTGACTGGATTTTTAATAACACAAAGAAGGGAATTGTTAAAGACGTTACGAAATCTATCGGCGGCGAACCAATTCAATTTAAAGTTGGGTACATGACGAAACATCCCGAATCCTACCGCCAGTTAAAAGAGAATGAAAAATTTATTCCCATCGTTGCCAAACAAGAAAAAGCGATTAACGCCAGAACGTACTATTACATTCCGAAAGACAAAGTTGATGGAATTGAATCGCAAATTCATAACGGAGATTTAATTGCGATTACCACCAACCTGGAAGGCTTGGATATTGGTCATGTTGGGGTAGCGTTAAAAATGGATGACGGAAGAATTCATTTTATGCACGCACCGTTAGTTGGAGCAAAAGTTCAAATTTCCGAATTACCGTTAGGCGGTTATTTAGCGAAAGTTAAAAAGCATACGGGAATAATTGTACTACGTCCACAAGAACCTAAAAAATAAAATATTGTAAATCTATTTGCATAAGGAGAGCAGCGTTTTAATATTCTCCAAATCTTCAAGCTGCTCTTTTCCTTTTGGGGTTTCGAGAATTTTTGGAATGTGGAGCAAGCGTTTGTCGTTCATAATATTTGTAAAACCTTCCAATCCGATAAATCCTTTGCCGATATGTTCGTGTCGATCAACTCTACTTGCGAGCGGTTTCTTGCTGTCGTTCATGTGGAAACATTTTAGTAAATCCAACCCGATTATTTCATCAAAATCTTTAATCACTTTGTTGTAATTTTTTTTGTCTTTAATGTCGTAACCAGCGGCAAAGATGTGGGCAGTGTCTATGCAGACACACATTCTCTCTTTCTCATCAACCAGATCAATAATTTTTTTAAGATGTTCAAACGTATAGCCAATTGCAGTCCCCTGTCCGGCTGTTGCCTCAAGCATACTTTTAACTTTGTAGTTTTTGGTTTTTTGATGAGCGAAATTTAAAGAATCGGCAATCAATTTTATTCCTTCTTCTTCACCCATCCCGCCGTGTGCACCGGGATGAAAATTAAGATAAGGAATCCCAAGCATTTCACATCGTTCAAGCTCATCAATAAAAGCTTCGCGTGATTTTTCCAGTAAATCCGGTTTTGAAGAGCAAAGATTTATTAAATAGGAATCATGCGAGACAACAACCTTAATGGAAGAAGCAGAAAGCTTTTGTTTGAATTCATCCGCTTCATTCTGTGTTAATACTTTTCCTTTCCACTGATTATTATTTTTGGTAAAAATCTGGATGGCGGTAAAATTAAGTTTTTCGGCTAAAGTGATTGCCGCTGAAACTCCGCCTTGCGTTGATGTGTGCGCACCGAGTAGATGAGGTGTCATGTTAGTGTTTATCTTTCAATATAAGTGAAATTGCTTCATCAATCGTTTGTTGTTTTATTCCGAATGATAGAAGTTTGTCCGTATTCATAGAAACATCGGCAACGGCGGGATAGTTCTGCAAGTCAAGTAGAGAAATTTTTTTAAGAAGTGTTTTATCAAGGTTTGCAATTCCGCATAATATTTCGCCAAGTTCAAAACGAGAAACGCGTTCTGAGCCGCCAAAGTTGAGTATTTCAGTTTTCAAATCTTTTTGAATTATTTCGCGAATAATCCGCGCTGCATCGTTCAGAGCAAGCGGCGTTCTGTATTGATCAATAAAGAGGGGCACTGATATTCCACTTTTTAACTTTTCATACATCTCTTGAAAATGATTTGTTGCATGTGTGGAACTTAGTCCATAAAGCAAAGCAGTTCTCAAAATAATATAGTTCTCAAAAATGTTTTTAATTTTTATTTCGCCGAGCAGTTTGGTTTCCGCATACAGAGAAACCGGAATTAACTTTGCATCTTCCTTTAATAGTGAGCCGCGGTAACCGGCATAAACCAGATCGGTAGAAAGATAAATGAGTTTTGCGGAATGTTTTTCACACAACTTTGCCAGATGCTCTGTTACTTTTACGTTAATCGTATAGACATCTTTATGAGGTAAAAGCATTGCCGCATTTGGATTTGAAATTGCTGCAGTGTGTACAACAACTCCCGGTTGGAATGATGCAAACAATTCGGTTATCAGATCAAAGTTTGTTAAATCAATTTTAGCTGAATTAAATTTATCACAATTCCCGATGTGCTGATGGTATGTTGTTAAAATATTGAAATGGTTCGCCAATTCTTTGTTAAGAAATTGTCCAAGCAACCCACTGCCTCCGGTGATTAATACTCTCATAGTAATTATAGTTATTTCATTGAATAAAATGATCTTTTTTGAACAACAAAAAAGAATGATTGCATGGGTGTATGACTGAATGAAATTTATATATGCTCAATAAATTATAGTTTGAGTCATTCATACTTTCTTAGCGCGGCATAGCCGGCAACCAAACTTTTTTGATTTCAGAACAAGGATTAACGATTTTTGATTTTAGAAGTTAAAAATAAAATCAAAAATCGCTATTCGTTAATCCTTAATCGTAAATCTTGTCCCCAAAAACACGAATTTAACTGTGGATACTATTCATGCATGCTATTCGGTTTCTTGTCTGGTGATTGTTTTTACTTTTTTGCAATCCATTATTTCTTCAATTCATATCCTTGTGATTTTGCAACATAAGCAGCGCAAGTAATATCACCGGTAACGTTTAAAACGGTTCTACACATGTCGAGTAATCTATCAACACCGAGAATAATTGCAATTCCTTCAGCAGGAATGCTTACCATCGTTAATACAATTATTAAAAGAGGAATTGACCCGGAAGGGACGCCTGCCGAACCGATTGCTGTTAACACACTCATGAGCACAACAATTAATTGTACGCCGAGCGAAAGGTGAATACCAAAAACCTGAGCTAAAAACAAAACGGTTACTCCTTCGAAAAGAGCAGTGCCATTCATATTCATAGTAGCGCCAAGCGGTAAAACAAAACCGGTTATGTGTGACGGAATTCCAAGATTTTTTTGTGAAACTGAAATTGTTGTTGGCAACGTTGCATTACTCGAACTGGTAGAAAAAGCTGTAAGCATCACCGTTTCTATCTTACGGAAAAAGAGGAATGGATTATATTTTGAGAAAAATTTTATAAGTAATGGAAACACACCGAACAAATGCAGTGCAAGTCCAAGAAGAACCGTAAGTACATACATACTTAGCGCAACCAGAAGATCAAAACCAAAACGGGAAGTGACGCTAAAGATTAATGCAAAAACACCGTACGGCGCTAATCTCATCGCCATATTTATAACGACCACAGTTATATCGTTAATCCCTTCTAACAGATTAATTATCGGTTTGGCTTTTTCCTTTTTGATTACCGTAAGTGCAATGCCAACCATTAGTGAAAAAAAGATAAGCGCGAGCATATCGGGATTTGGTTTAGCAACTGCGGCAATGGGGTTACGCGGAACAATATTTACTAAAGTCTGGATACCAAATTCAGTCTTTCCTGTTGATTCTTTTAGTTCAGCCGCTTGTCCTTTGTATGTGGTTAATAATTTAGTTTTTGTTTCTTCAGGTAAATAATCCCCCGGTCGTATAAGATTAACCAAAACTAAACCGATAGTAACAGCTAACGTTGTAACAATTAAAAAATACATGATAGTCTTAAAACCAATCCGTCCAAGCTTTTTAAGATCACCGATCTGAGCTACACCCAACGAAAGACTAGCAAAAACTAGCGGAACTACCATCATTATTAAAAGATTTAAAAATATTTTTCCTAAAGGATCAGTAAAATATTGTTGCGCGAAGGACAAAAAAGGAGCGTTCGGGAAGAAGAGATTGCTTAATACACCGGTAATAGCGCCCAAAATAAGACCGATGAAAATCTTGGAGTGTCTGCTCATATCTAAAACATCCTAAAAATTAATTGTGGTAATAAATTAAAGAGATTTGGCAGAAATAGAAAGCGTTTATCAATAAAACCCCCAAAACCGGTTCAGCGGTGAATGTCAAAGTAAAATTAAATTGAAAAATTTCTTAGCTTTGATTAACTCAATTACAATTTTGTTTAATAAAGAATCAAACAATATGCGATCAACAAAAAACGAAGTGCTTCTTAAAATAAAAAAAATTAAAATCCTTCTAACCGATATTGACGGCGTACTTACCGACGGAGGAATGTACTACACAGAAGACGGAATGGTGATGAAGAAATTTTTTGTGCGGGATGGTATGGGAACAACGCTTTTGCATAAAGCCGGTTTCTTAACAGGAGTAATTTCCACCGATGTTTCACCAATCGCAAAAATTCGTGCGGAGCGATTAAAAATGGAGTTTATTCATCTCGGTATTTGGGAAAAAGAAAAAGCATTGGAAGAAATTTGTGAACAGTCAAAACTTTTACCGGAAAATATCGCTTTCATCGGAGATGATGTAAATGATAGCTCAATTTTGCAAAAAGTAGGATTTGCCGTCTGTCCAAAAGATGCCAGCGATGAGGTGAAAAAACTTGTGCATTACATTTGCAAAAAAAAGGGAGGTAAAGGGGCTTACCGCGAAGTGGCAGATCTTTTATTAAATAATCAGGAAGTTAATCCCAATGAAAAAAAGAATTTATAAAATAGTATTCATTATGTCTATTGCAGTAACAGTTTTTGGCCAAAATATTCCCTGGAAGATTCAGAAAGAAATTAATCTGGGCGAGTTTGCAAAAGCGCAGCAGTTGATTTCTGAATATGTTCATGAGAATAAATTGCCTGCGGGTGAAAAGAAAATATTGTTATTTGAATCTGATCGGCTTGACCGGATAAGAAAAGATTTCACAAAAAGCCGGTCTCAAATTTTAACCGAACTTGAGAAAATGTTACCCGGTTTTTCTTTTGATGATCTTGAAAAATTTGAAAAAGATAAATCGCTGGAGATGAAGATTATCGAAGGTGAAAAAAGATATTTCAAAAATGCGGCGCCGAATCTTTTCCGGATCAATAAAGAAATGAAGAAGCTGAAGGAAGAAAAATTGGGGGTCGCTGTTGATCGTTTAAATGATTTTAAAAAAGAAATCGTTCATGAGATCATTGCTGAAAGTAAAGCGTCCGGTAAAAATCTTGCTTCGGAAGAAAATATTAAAATTAATTATTCGCTTACGGTAAAACCGAATGCTGTTCCTGCCGGTGAAATGGTGAAATGCTGGCTTCCCTATCCGAAAGAGAATCACCCGCGCCAACAAAGATTGAAGTTGATTACTACAAGCGAAGAAAAATATATTATTGCACCCGATTCTGTTTTGCAGCGAACCATTTATATGGAAAAGAAAGCGGAAAAAGATTCTGCAACAAAATTTTCAATCGAATATGAATTCACTGCCTTTGCAGAATACAACGATATTTTTTCTGAAGGAACCATCCCCTCGGAAGATGCAACGGTGAGCGAATATCTAAAAGAAAGAGCGCCGCATATTGTTTTTACCGATGAACTAAAAGCGTTATCGGCAAAAATAATCGGAGATGAAACTAAGCCGCTTGAAAAAGTTAAAAAAATCTTTACGTGGATAAATGATAACATCCCCTGGGCAAGCGCGCTGGAATATTCTACGATTCCAAATATTTCAGAATATTGTTATGAAAACCATCATGGCGATTGTGGAATTAAAACACTTCTATTTATGACGCTCGCCCGCTACAATGGTATTCCCGTAAAATGGCAAAGCGGCTGGATGCTGCATCCGGTTGAGGTGAATCTACACGATTGGTGTGAGATTTACGTTAAGCCGTACGGCTGGGTTCCGGTTGACCAGTCCTTTGGTTTACTCAATTCTGAAAATGAAAAGGGAAAATATTTTTACATCGGCAACACCGATCCGTATCATCTCATTATTAATGATGATTATTCACAACCGCTTTTCCCGGTAAAAATTTTTCCACGCAGCGAAACAGTCGATTTTCAAAGGGGAGAGGTTGAATGGCTCGGTGGAAATCTGTATTTTGACCAGTGGAATTATAACATGGACGTAAGTTATTCAAAGAGAGAAAGCAATGAAAAATAAAATCTTTTTTATCGTTGGTGTTTCGCTGATATCACTTTTTTTGTCGTACAATATTTCGGCGCAGGAAAAGACCTATTTCGATTCACCGTTCGGGCTTGGCGGTGGATTTGTTGCTGCGTGGACATTTCCCAGCATCGAACCTATTAACGATCAGTTAAAATCTTTCGGCACTCCGGAACTTGCAAAATCGGGATATTTTTCTTCCGGCGGCGCGGGATTCGTTTATATTGGTTTCGTTCCCGGTCTTCGTATCGGAGGAATAGCTTTTGGCGGATCAACAAAAGAAAGCAGGTTATCGGATGGCTACAGGCGAGAAGCGAAACTCACTTCTTCTTTCGGTGGTGTTTCTGTTGAATATACACTTCCGTTTATTCGGCGCGTTGGAGTTTCTGTTGGAGTTATTATTGGCGGCGGGAATACAACGCTTGAGATGTACCGGTACAAAGATTCCTATTCATGGAATCAACTTTGGAATGAACTTTCATCTTCCGATTCAACGACTAACTTCGGAAGAAAACTTTCGAACGATTATTTTGTAATTGCTCCCACACTCAATCTTGATATTCCTATCTATAGACTAGCCTCATTTAGATTAGGTGCAACATATGCCATTCATCTCGGGGACAATTGGCAATTGGAAAACGGACAGGATGTTTTTAACGTCCCATCGGGAACCGCGAAGAGTCAACTTTATCTTAATGCCGGAATTTTTGTCGGATTTTTTTCATACTAACAAAGGTCAAAATGAAAAACATTTTAGTTACCGGCGGAGCCGGATTTATCGGAAGTAATTTCATCAATCATATTCTTAAAGAGCGCGATGACTATTTTATAATTAACCTTGACAAACTTACGTACGCGGGAAATCTTGAAAACTTAGCTGAATCGGAAGCCCGCAAGAATTACCGCTTTGTTAAAGGCGATATCTGCAACCCGGAATTAGTCAATTATCTTTTTGAAAAGTATAAAATAAAACATGTCATTAATTTCGCGGCAGAATCTCATGTTGACCGAAGTATTCTCGGTTCGTCGATTTTCTATCAAACAAACGTTATCGGTACGAATGTTTTGCTCGAAACCGCTCGCAGAAATGAAGTTGAAAAATTCCTTCAAGTTTCAACCGATGAAGTTTATGGAAGCCTTGGTGCGGAAGGGCTTTTTACAGAAGCGACTCCTCTCTCTCCAAACAGTCCGTATTCTTCAAGTAAAGCCGGAGCCGATATGATGGCTTTAGCCTTTTATCATACGTATGGAATGCCGGTTGTACTTACACGCTGTTCAAATAATTACGGACCGTTTCAGTTTCCCGAAAAACTTATTCCGTTAATGATCCTCAATTCTTTAAATGATAAAAAGCTTCCAGTCTATGGGGATGGAATGAATGTTCGTGACTGGATTTATGTTATTGATCATAACCGGGCAATAGATTTGGTTTTTGAAAAGGGAAGAACCGGCGAAGTTTATAACATTGGGGCAAGCAATGAGATGCCGAACATTAAAATTATTCAACTGATACTTCAGCATCTGAAAAAGTCAGACAGCCTAATTGAATATGTAAAAGACCGTCTTGGACACGACAGACGTTACGCGATCGACTCATCTAAAATACAAACCGAACTAGGTTGGAAACCACAGTATACCTTTGAAGAAGCCATCCAATTTACAATTAAGTGGTATCTTAAAAACGAACAATGGTGGAAACGGATTATCTCAGGCGATTATTTGAAATATTATGAACAGCAGTATTTAGCTAGATAGCAAACTAATCTGTAATGTTGTGCCTTTGAAAACCCTGTGGTTATCAGTGCAAATAAACATACTTCTCCGTCTTGGACTAACCGGGTAGATAAAAAATTCACACTAATTTAACATGATTGTCTCCTGGATTTATTATTTTTCTTCTCATAATAATTCTGATACTAATAAAGACACACAATGCAAAAAAAGATAGTTCTCATTTTCACGTTAACTTTTATAATTTTAACTTACTCACCGTTTTATCCACAGGGAGTTCAAAGACCCAAATTAGTTGTCGGTATTGTCGTCGATCAAATGAGGTTCGACTACCTGTACCGGTATTTACCTTTCTACGGTAAAGACGGATTCAGAAGATTAATGGATGAAGGGAGTAATTTTACATTTGCTCATTATAATTATGAAGCCACCAAAACAGCTCCGGGACACTCTTCAATATATACCGGAACAACTCCTTTCTTTCATGGAATAATAGGGAATGACTGGTACGACAAGCAAAGCAAAAGAACGGTTAACGCTGTTGCCGATCCGAATTACAAAAGTGTTGGCAGTAATGATACTGAAGGGGAAGCTTCTCCTAAAAAATTATTAGCAACAACAATTACAGATCAGCTTAAATTAGCATCAAAGGGAAAAGCTAAAGTCATTTCTATTTCCTTTAAAGATAGAGCCGCAATTTTACCTGGCGGCCACATGCCGAACGGCGCATATTGGTACGATAAAAAAAATGGGGGATTTGTTACTTCGACATATTACATGAAAAGCCTGCCGGAATGGGTCTCGCGGTTTAATAATAAGAAATTAAGTGACCGATATTTAACTGAAGGCTGGCATTTATCACTTCCGGATGGGGAATATTCCATCAGTGCTCCGGATGAATCTAACAGCGAAGAAGATGTTTTCAACGAAGGGCGTACTTCGTTTCCGCATACATTTAACAATGTGAAAAGTGAAGAAAAATATTCAGTACTTGGATCTTCTCCGTTTGGCGATGAGTTGATTGCCGAATTTGCCAAACAAGCATTAATAGGTGAGAACTTGGGGAAAGGGGAATGGACTGATTTTCTTGCGATAAGTTTTTCTTCGACAGATATTGTTGCTCATGCGTATGGAACCGACTCTTATGAAACAGAAGACATGTATATTAAGTTGGATGCAACAATTGCTGATCTGCTCAGCACATTAGATAAAACTGTCGGCGCGGGAAACTATCTCTTGTTTTTAAGCGCCGATCACGCAGGGCTGGATACTCCGCTCTTCTTGAAGGAAAATAATTTCCCGACAGGGGGATTAATGAACAAATCATTTAACGCGAGTGTTAAAACTTTTGTAGCTCAAAAATTTGGCAGCGAAAATCTGATAGAGAATTTTTCCAATAAGCAAATATATTTTAGCCGGACTGAACTTAAGAAAAGAGGGGTAGATATTCATATTCTAGAGCAGAAAACTGCAGACTTTATTAGGGATTCATTCCCGGTTGTCTCTTCAATTTACACGCGAGATAATTTGTCGGGATTGCAGGCTACGAGAGAGCCGGTTAACCCAACGTTGAACAGCTTTAATCCCGCTCTTTCAGGAGATATTGTTTATACGTTACAACCCGGTTATTTGCCAAATTTCATGGACAAAGGCACAACGCACGGTAGTGAATATTCTTACGACACTCACGTCCCAATTATTTTTTATGGCTGGAATATTCCGAAGCAGATTGTAAACACCCCGGTTTATACCGTTGATATCGCTGCGACGATAGCGGATTTACTTAAAATTACTGAACCGAGCGCATCACTTGGAATTCCAATAATCAAAAACGAGAGATAGAATTTTTAATTAAAGCAAGAATCACTTCCGAGATGTGAATGCTGAGCAACCTTGTATTCTTCTAAATTAAAGGGGCACTTTAAAAGTTGAATTACATTTCTACCGTTTTTTTATAGGTAATTCAATTTTCGCGGGAGTTAGTTCAGTTGTGACTTGTTCCGGTAGCAAATCATAGAGAGATCCCGTAAAATAATCGATGACCATTCCGGGGATAAAACCGTTCAGCGCATTTCCCCAGAACCAGAGAGACATCTTGCGCGTCAGTTGCGTCTCGTATGTCTGGTAACCATCTAATTCAAATTTAACAACATGGTCGCTGCCGCGGTCAATGTTGACAATTTGGGGAGATGTTCCAAACTTCTTCCCGTCAACCGTTACTTTTGCGTTTGGAGGATTAGACTTCAATTCAACTTCTTGAGTAGTTGTATTCAACATTGTTGCACATCCGCCGAAAGCCATCATACTGATTATTGCAATTACAAAAGGATAAAGTTTTCTCATCATTCGTTTCCGTTGTTATCTTAATTATCGAAGAAAAATCTTCTATGTTTAGGAAATTCTATGGCTGAATTGTTTTTGGTCGGCATAAAAAACCTGTCCGTTTTTAGGAGACAGGTTTTTAATATAAAGCAAGAGAATATTATTTCTCTGTTTCAGTTGTTTTGCGTGTAGATATACCAAAAGGCATATACAATGGGCAGCTGCTGATGGAAGCGGTGAACAATGGAATAATTCCTAAAACTCCCCACCAGGCTTGGTGATAAATCCCTAGAGCAACAACAACAACCCCAATAACAATTCTTAAAACGCGATCTATTGTGCCGACATTTTTTTTCATGATCTTCTCCTATTGTTTTTTGTTTTGTTGAGTTAGATTAGAAACTTTATGATTAGGTTCAGAAAATTATCATTCGTTTCATTTCAAAAAGCTACATTATGCAACTATTTCATTAATTTTGTAGAGAAAAATAGTGGAATTATTTTTAATACGGAACAAGCCTTGAATAATATAAATAAACTTATTGTAGTCGGTGATAAAATTTTAATTAAGCCGCAGGAAGAATCCGGGAAAACGACGACCGGATTATATCTTCCGCCGGGAGTAAAAGAAAAAGAAAATATTCAAAGCGGATATGTTATAAAAGCCGGTCCGGGTTACGCAATCGGATTGCCTGCTGACGACGAACCATGGAAAGAACAAAAAGAAAAAGTTAAATACATCCCTTTGCAAGTAAATGAAGGAGATTTAGCGATCTTTCTGAAAAAAGATGCTTACGAAATTGAGTACGACCATGAAAAATATTTCATCGTCTCTCAAGCGGCAATTCTGCTGTTGATCCGTGATGAGCTAGCTGAATAGTAATATAATTACGAATTACGAATTAGGATAACTTCACGATTTTCTCAACCGCATTCAATAACGTATCATTTTTTATCAAAGCATTAATTTTTTTAATGTCATCATAAAGAAGTCTGTCGTTCTTCAGCGGTTTAACTACTTTTCTGATTTCTTTGTAAGCGGTCGAAGTTCCTCTTCCGGGCTTTAACGGCTTAAGAAACTCTAGTCCTTGTGCCGAAGCCATTAGCTCTATTGCTAAAACATTTTCAAGATTAAGCATAATACGGTAACACTTTTGTGCAGCAATCGAACCCATTGAATTATGATCTTCTTGATTTGCCGAAGTTGGGATTGAATCAACACTCGCCGGATGTGCGAGCACTTTGTTTTCTGAAACTAAACTTGCGGCTGTGTACTGAGCAATCATCATTCCGGAATTTATACCGCCATGCTCTGTAAGAAAGCGGGGCAGCCCTTGACTTAATGCACCGTTCACAAGTCTCTCGGTTCTTCGTTCTGAAACATTCGCAAGTTCTGAAAGTGCAATTGCTAAAAAGTCCATTGCCAGTGCCATCGGCTGCCCATGAAAGTTTCCCCCTTCAATATGTTCTTTTGTCTCAGGGAAGATCAAGGGATTATCGTTTGCGGAATTGATTTCAATAGCTGCACGCGAAGTAACGTAGTCAATTGCATCTTTGGATGCGCCGTGTATCTGCGGAACGCAGCGGATTGAATACGCATCCTGAACCCGTTTATCATTCTTCAAATGCGAAGTTCTTATTTCACTTCCATTGATTAGTGAAAGAATATTTTCCGCAGTTTCAAGTTGTCCTTTATACGGTCTTAATTGATGGAGCCTTTTATCGAACGCTTTGTCCGTTGCGCGCAATGCTTCATGAGAGAGTGCTGCAGCTATATCGGCAATTTTTTTTAATTTGATTGCTCGCGCCGAAAGAAATGCTGCGAACGAGGTCATCATTTGTGTCCCGTTAATTAAAGCTAATCCTTCTTTTGCCTGTAGTTTTACAGGTTGTAATCCGAATTTCTTTAATGCCGCTTTTGAGTCAATTATTTTAGTCTGTCCGGCAGCTGCATCAAAAACATTTTTGATAATCTGTACGTTTCCTTTCCCGATCATTGCAAGGACTAAGTGCGATAACTGAACCAGGTCTCCGCTTGAACCAACAGACCCTTGTGAAGGTATCACAGGAATAATATTATTATTAATCATTTCAACCAAAAGTTGAACTGTTGAAGGACGAATACCTGAATAGCCTTTAGCAAGTGCGTTGATACGAAGCAGCATCATAATCTTTACTATAAACGGAAGAAGCGCATCGCCACAGCCAACTGCATGACTAACAATTAAGTTTTCCTGTAATTGCTCGAGGTCGTTATGAGAAATATTCACATTACTGAATTCTCCGAACCCGGTTGTTACGCCGTAAATAATATCATCCTTCGTGATCCATTCCTCAACAAGTTTTCTTGATCGAGCCATTTTCTTTATAGCGGAATTTTTAAGCTTCACTTTTAAATTTTGTGTAATAAATATTTCGATATCATTTATGGACAGCGAATTTCCGTCAAGAAGGAGAATTTTTTCAACCATCGATCATTTTCCTGATTTTATTTGAATTTTCTTTTGTGGCCCTATAAGTAATGCTTACAAACTTTTGGGTATATTTTATAGAAAGAACCTCGGCTAGCGAATGGATCATAGAAATTATTTTTGCTTCGGAGATTTTTATTTTAATTGATTCTTCGACATGTGAACCGGTAAAACTTTCTTTTATCATTTCAAGAAGTAAAGAAATATTTATTCCTCTTTCAGCCGAAATGATAACCGAATGCTCGTAAGCGTTTTTCAATTCGTCCAATACAGTTCGGTCTTGTAGGAGATCAACTTTATTGAACACTTTAATTTGCCTCTTCTTTTCGCAATTCAGTTCTTTTAAAGTTTGTTCAACTACCTGAATATGATCTTTAAAATAAGGGTGTGATAGATCAATAACGTGCAAAATTAAGTCTGCCTGATCCACTTCATTTAAGGTGCTTTTAAACGAAGCGATCAAGTGAGCAGGAAGTTTACGGATGAATCCCACGGTATCGCTTAGAAGAATTTTATTTGTTTTATCCAGTTCAAATGATTTGGTGGTTGAATCAAGCGTTGCAAAAAGTTTATCTTCCGCCAAAACTTCTGCATTGGTAACTAAATTAAATAATGTTGATTTGCCGGCGTTCGTGTAACCTACAAGCGAAACGCGGAAAAAATCTTTTCTCTGCTGTGTTTGCGTTTGTTTCTGCGATTCAATTTTAAGAAGTTTTTCTTTTAATGAACTAATTCTTGTACGAATAATTCTACGGTCGGTTTCAATTTGCGTTTCGCCGGGACCTTTGGTACCAATACCGCCGAACTGTTTTGAAAGATGTGTCCATGCACGGGTTAACCTCGGAAGCAAATATTGCAGTTGTGCAAGTTCAACTTGTGTTTTAGCTTCTTTTGTTTTTGCATGCGAAGCAAAGATATCAAGGATCAATCCACTCCGGTCAACAATTTTTTTTGAGAGCATTTTTTCAAGGTTTCTCACCTGCATCGGTGAAAGATCATCATTAAAAATTATTAAATCGATGTCATTTAATTCAGCGAGTTGAGCCAATTCCTCGACCTTTCCTTTGCCAAGATATAGCGCTCTATCCGGCATTATACGGTCTTGCGAGACCTTCATAATTGTGTCGGCTCCGGCAGTTGAAGCAAGTTCTTCCAACTCCTGGAGCTGTTCAATCAAAATTTCCCGTGTTATATCTTTAGTGCGCAAGCCTATTAAAATAGCTCGTTCGGTTGTTGGTCTTGGAATATCAAACATAGTAATTTTTGCCAATTCTTTTTTCCTAAATCTCAATCCGCTACGGCGGACTAATTATAAAAAGTTTCTTTGAAAAAATAGAGAATCGGAGTGCTGTATCCAAAAGAAAGAATAATTTATTCGCTTTTTGAAAATGAGTATATTGCAACTGAAAAAAAATCACGAAGTGAAATAAATGGAAAATACATTTCCCGTTGCATTTGTAGGAAAAATCGGAAATAAAACACTCAATGTTTTGCAGGAAGTTGGAGAAATATCCAAACTCTTTTTCGGCATCATAAAAAGTTTTTCTAAGCTGGTGAAGAGTAGAAAACTTATTCTCTTTCAGATGGAACATATCGGGGTGAATTCACTTCCGCTAGTTTCAATCGTAGCTGTTTTCACCGGTGCGGTTGCAGCTTGGCAGGCGGCATATCAATTAAAAGGAATTGCTCCTCTTTCATTTCTTGGCGCTGCAACAAGCCGGGCAATTATTACCGAACTTGGTCCTGTACTAACAGGTATCATCATCGCTGGAAGAGTTGGAGCGTCAATAGCGGCTGAATTAGGAACGATGAAAGTTACCGAGCAAATTGATGCGCTTGAGAGTATGGCTATAAGTCCGGTGCGCTATTTGGCGATGCCCCGTTTTCTTGCTTCAATTATTATGATGCCGCTGATTGTTGTCTTTGCAAATTTTATAGCGGTCATCGGCGCGTATTTTGTTTCAAATTTTTTTATGAATGTATCGGCGGCAGTTTTTTTCGGTTCGGTTAAAAGATATTTTTTAATATCGGATTTTATTTACGGGTTAGTAAAAACCATTTTTTTTGGTGGTGCAACAGCGTTGCTTGGCTGCCACATCGGATTACGGACGCAAGGTGGTGCCGAAGGAGTAGGGCTTTCTACCATTCGCTCGTTTGTACTTTCTTCCGCTGCAATTCTTATTCTCGATTATGTGCTGTGGATGCTATTTGTGTAAAAGAAAGTTGAAAGTGAAAAGTAAAAAGTTGAAAGTGAAACTCTGTTCAACTTTAAACTATCGCTTTTCAACAAACAACTAACTACCAGCCACCAACAAATTCTTTTCTTCCTTCAAAAAGAATTTTGTACTTTTAATCATATGAAAACAGAACTTTTATATGTTCACAATTCTAACAAAAATTTTTAAGGACTCACCATGAAAATTACCAAACAAGATGCTCTTGAATATCACAGTTCGGGTAGAAAAGGAAAGATAGAGGTTGTTTCCTCAAAGCCTTGCCAAACGCAGCGCGATCTTTCGTTGGCATACACCCCTGGCGTTGCAGACCCATGTCTGGAGATTGAAAAAAATCCGGAACTAGCGTACGAGTATACGGCGAAAGGAAATTTAGTAGCCGTTATTAGTAACGGTACAGCGGTTCTTGGCTTAGGGAACATCGGCGCTTTAGCCGGCAAACCCGTGATGGAAGGAAAAGGTGTTCTGTTTAAACGATTTGCTGATATCGATGTGTTTGATATAGAATTAGACACGTTGGACCCGAAAGAAGTAATTCGTACCGTGCAATTACTTGAACCAACTTTTGGCGGCATTAATCTGGAAGACATCAAAGCGCCGGAATGTTTTTACATCGAAGAGGAATTGAAAAGAACGATGAAGATCCCGGTCTTTCACGATGACCAGCATGGAACAGCAATCATAAGCGGAGCGGCTCTTCTTAATGCTTGTGAAATGGCGAAGAAGGATTTATCAAAAATTAAAATTACGTTTAACGGTGCCGGAGCTTCCGCAAATGCTTGCGCAAACCTCTATGTTAAACTTGGTGTAAAAAAAGAAAATATTACCATGTGCGATAGTAAAGGGGTGATTTATAAAGGTCGAAAAGAGGGAATGAACGAATTTAAAGAAGTTTATGCAAAAGAAACAAAAGCCAGAACGTTGGCGGAAGCAATGGTTGGAGTTGATGTTTTTGTAGGATTATCAGTTGCTGATTGCGTTACTCAAGAAATGGTACGTTCTATGGCATCTGATCCAGTTGTCTTTGCTCTTGCTAATCCCAAACCGGAAATTAGTTATGAGGATGCAAAAGCTGCGCGTAAAGATGTTATTATCGCTACCGGAAGATCCGATTATCCCAATCAAGTAAATAATGTACTCGGATTCCCGTTTATTTTCCGCGGAGCTCTGGATGTTCGTGCAACAGGCATTAACGACGAAATGAAACTTGCCGCATCAAAGGCGTTAGCTGAATTAGCGAGAGAAGAAGTCCCGGATGTGGTTTTACGCGCTTACGGAGGTAGCCCGATTGAGTTTGGACGGGATTATATTATTCCCAAGCCTTTTGATCCGCGTGTGCTAACCTATGTTGCCCCGGCTGTTGCAAAAGCAGCAATTGAAACAGGCGTTGCAAAAATGCCAATTACAAACTGGGACGCATATAAAGATCAGCTCCGTGAACGTCAAGGCTTATCTAAAGAAATTATCCGCCGGACAATTGAAAAAGCGAAATCAAATCCACGAAGAATTGTATTTCCGGAAGGGAATCAAGTAAAGATTCTTAAAGCAGCTCAGATTTTAGTGGAAGAAAAAATCGCCAATCCGATTCTTCTAGGAAACAAAAAAGAAATCAGTTCAATGATTGAAGAATATCATATTGACAGCACCGGATTCACGATTATTGATCCGACGAAATATGAAAAAAACGAAGTGTATGCGGAAGAATATTATAAACTGCGCCAACGCCGCGGTATTTCAAAACTATCTGCCGAAAGAATGATAACATCAGGAAATTATTTCGGTGCGATGATGGTTCGTATGGGAGATGCCGACGGGATGATCTCCGGTTTGACCACTTCCTATCCTCATACAATTAAACCGGCTTTGGAAATTATTCATACTGCAGAAGGAGTACAAAGAGTTTCGGGTATGTACATTGTCCTTGCTCAAAAACATGTCTATTTCTTTGCCGATACAACCGTAAATGTTGACCCGACTTCCGAAGAGTTAGTTGAAATTGCTTACCTTGCTGCAAAAACCGCCGAACGGTTTAATATGGTTCCGCAAATAGCAATGTTGTCGTTCAGTAATTTCGGTTCTGCCCCCTATCCCCAATCTAATAAGGTTAGAGCCGCAGTTGAGATGATGAAACAGAAGTATCCTGAATTTGTTGTGGATGGAGAAATGCAGGTTGATGCTGCCGTAGTTCAAGAAGAATTACACGAATATTTCCCTTTTTCGGATTTAAAAGGAAGAGCCAATGTGCTCATCTTCCCGAATCTGGATGCCGGAAATATAGCGTACAAACTTTTATGGAGAATCGGCGGAGCGGAAGTTATCGGACCGATTATTATGGGCTTAAGTAAACCTGTTCACGTTCTGCAAAAAGGGGCGGAGATTGAACACATTGTTGATATGGCTGCTATTGCAGTTGTTGAAGCAAATGAAAAAGTAGTTAAATAATTCACGTTAAGAAAAAAGATTAACCGGTAGCATAGAGTATTATTCTATGCTACTTTTATTTGGAGTATTCTCTATTTGTTTGAAATAAGGGGGAGAAAAACAAAAAGCCGCCGGCAGTTGCCAACGGCTCTTTATCGGAGTCTGAGTGAAAGGAATTATTTTAATAAGAGAAGTTTTTTTACTGAAATAAATTTTTCCGTTCTAATTTCATAGAAATAAATTCCCGAAGAAAGAGTACCCGCATTCCATGTGGCAGAATGATTTCCCGCTTCAAGTTTTTCGTTTATTAATGTTGCTACTCTTTCACCGAGTTGATTATAAATAGAAAGTGTTACTTTCGCTTCTTCAGAAATTGAAAAACTAATCGTCGTCGTTGGGTTAAAGGGATTTGGATAATTTTGCGCCAGACTATATCTAGTTGGTGTTCCAATTTCAACCTCAATTTCATCTGAATATTTAAAACTTCCGTCATTATCAATTTGTCTTAACCGATAGATATATTTTCCGGCAATATTATTGTCATCCGTAAAAAAATAATCCTTGGAAGAATTACTATTCCCATTGCCATTAACAAAACCAATCTTCTCCCAATAGCCAACCGCTGATTGCCCATCGCCAACAGTTCTTTCTATTTCAAAACCGTAGTTATTCAATTCAGTTGCGGTATTCCATTTCAATAAAACTTTATCACCATTAACATTCGCGGTAAATGAAGTTAATTCTACCGGAAGGCTACCGTTTTGTGTTTCCTGTCCATAAAGTCCCGTACCGGTTCCAACTAAAAGTTCATCATAATAAAGAACATTGATCTGCGTGCCTGCGGGATAAGTGAATCCTGTAGTCCATGCGGAAGCCGATTTGTGCATATAATAGATTTGATTGTCAACCGCGACGAAAATTGTATCAGCGCCGTAAGAACCCGCTCTGCCGTATTTCAAAAATCCCGGAGATGAGGTTGGGAATCCTGAAGTTGTTAATGTTGTCCAAAGATTTGTTCCGGTAGTATTTTTATAATAGACGATTGGATGGTTTGTAGTTGCATCAGTTCCGACTGCAAACACAGTATCACCGGAAACAAATAAATCCATAATTGTTGCGGTGATTGGATACCCCACGGCAGTGTATGAACCGTCAAAATCATTTCTTACCGTCCAGGCGCTTCCGCTCCATTCTGCACGATACACACTGCGCGCTCTATCAGAGATTGCAAGAGAAGTATCGTAATTAACTCCAATATATGCAACCGGATTTGGTCCTTCATTTGAAAAAACGATATCGTAAATATCGGCATCATCATGTCCGGATGCGGCTCTTAGTAATTGTTGAGTCCATGTACCACCCGCATCAGTCGAGTAGAAAAATCCGCCTTGGGTAGCATCGTCAATAAAATAACCGGCGGTTACGAGGTTTTCGTTTGTCGGGCAAACCTCAATAGCTTCAACTCTTGCCATCGTAGAATAACTATAAGGAACGGTTTCCGCTGTGAAAATTTGAGTCCAATTTGTGCCTGAATTTGTTGTTTTATAAATTCTCAAATTTCCCACATAAGCGGTATCGTCTTTGTCGTTATTCATCTCAGCTGAATAGTAGGGAGAACCATCGGAAGTAGGAAACATAGCATTTGTCCAGGTGGGAGTAGTAGTAAAATCGGAAACCTTTCTAACGCCGGCTTTAGAAGCCAACCAACCCCAAATTTTATTAGAAGCCATATCAAAGTCATTTACTTGAACAGCTTCAACACCGTTATCAATTTCAAAAAGATTTGCCCCACCGTCTTTTGTGGCTCCAATTCCTTGATCGGTTGTAACGTAAATAATTTGATCGTTATTTGGATCAACGAATGCCGAACCGTCATTTGGATGAGTTTCTGAACTTACACTTCCAAAGTCAGTCCATGGATCAAATCCACTAGAAGTTGTAAACGTTGAATAAGTTTTAGCGAAACAAACTTTGTACGGTGATGTTGATCCTGCAAAAGAAAAATTAGGACCCGCAACACCACTAACAGAAATTGATCCGCCAAGCCAATTAGCTCCATCGTCAGTTGAGTATTGAACATATTTATTTGTGTTATCACTTCCGCCCATAAATAAACTCCCGTCCGGACCGATTCCAAACGCATTCCAACTTGTTACAGAAGGTGAAAATAAGCCAAGTGTTAAAGGGCTAAACGAACTTGTTCCGCTTAATACGTTGTAATTATCATTTGATTTATAAATTGCAGGAGCTGCCGTTACTGTAGCGATATAAATTTTACTATTTGCCGGATTAACTTTGATAGAAGGAGTTGCAAGAGTAATTCCAAGCGCAATTGTTCCGCTCGAAACCAAATTGCCGGAACCGTCTATTTGAGCATAATTAAAATTATTGTCTTTTATATAAAAAATATAATCGCCGTAAATAATAAAATCAGAAACCGGAGCGCCTTCAACTAGAGTAACTGTACTTCCGGTAGATATAGTTTTGTACAAGTTGTTGTTCAATGAAAAGAATAAATACCCTGAAGTTTGATGTGCGTAGATTTTAGAAATACCGCTTCCGTAATTGTCGTCATCCCCAAGTCCCGGCATTACCGTAAAGGTTCCAAAAGATTCTGAACCCGGCGTTGTTGTCACATCAGCATAAAAGACTGAGTTGGCGCTTTCGGTAGCAATATAAATGCGGCTTGTGTTTGCCCCGGTTGATACTACTGAGATGCCGTTTATTCTTCCGCCGTAAACATTGTTTACGCTTGGCGCAGATAATTGTCCGAAGAGATCCATATTAAAAAGAATAATGACTCCGATTAGAAGTATGGTATTCAAGTGTGCAAATAAATTTTTCATTTTCTTTCCTTTTTTATTTTTCGTGTTGGAAAACTACAACGAACAAAAAAGTTTGCTCTCACACGAAAGTGTTAAACTACTTTCGAGATTGAGATAGGTCACATAGAGAGAGAAGTGTCTTTATCTCTTTAGAGATACAAAAGTTTTAGCGGCATAAAGAGGCGATTGCAGAATATATTCCGCACTCACTTTCCGTGCTATCACGATAGAGCTGATCTCATTCCTACGTGGTGGGAGAATTAAGAGAAGAGTTCCTTGGCAGTGGAGCGGAACTAGATTTTAATAGATTGTTCTTAAATGAAAGCGCTTATCTTAATACTTCTTCTAACAGAACGAGAAGAATAAACAATAAACCTGATATAATCAGTATTTCAATCTGACGGTGTTTCATGGTATAATTCCTAAATAATGAATTATCTTTATCATCCAGGCAACATATAGATCAACTTTAAGACCCGACAGAAAATAAATTTTTGTTTATTGCCTGGACCTTGATGATTTCATTTCTTGCATTTTAAAGAAATAAATATGTGATATCTTCTGCCGAAAATTTTCCAGTTCAATCTGTTTTAGGATCTGTTGTTTTATAATCTCTACTATTTTCGGCATGGGTAGTATCATTCCTTTTGTTTTTTTGTGTTGGAAAATTACAATGGTTAAAAAAGTTTACTTTCACACAAAAGTGTGAATTCATGTTTGGGATTGAGATAAGTCACAGAGTTAACGAATGATGAAAAGAAGGAAAGAAAGTTAACTGTTATTTATTATTCAAATATTTCAGTACTGCTTCTGTAGAAGAACGAACTTGCAATTTTTCATAAATATTTCGTAGATGGCTTCGTACGGTCTCAACGCCAATAAAGAGTGAAGCAGCAATTTCTTTATATCGTTTTCCTTTTGCAAGATGTTCCAATATTTCCCATTCTCTTTCGGTAAGGGCTTCTTTCACTTCATTTTTTTTCGGAACGTTTGCAAAGGATTTTACCACCATTCTCGCAATCTGCATTGACATGGGCGAACCGCCTGCATGCGCTTCTTTTATGGCTGCTAGGAGTTTTTCTTTTGTTGTTCGTTTTAATAAATAACCGATTGCTCCACTTGCTAACGCCTCAAAAACTTTTTCACTGTCTTCGTACATAGTGAGCATAACAATTTGCGAATGCTTGAGCTGCGGTTTTATTTTTTTAATGCATTCAATTCCTGATTCATCGGGCAAATTAATATCCATTAAAATTACATTCGGGGATAAATCCGGTAAAGTTTTAAGAGCTGTTGCAGTATCGGGACAAGTTCCAACGCAGACGAACTCATCGGTTGTGTTCAGCAATAACTCCAAGCTTTGAGAGACTTCGAGATTATCTTCAACAATTGCTACTGTAATTTTGCTCATAGGATTAAACCGGTAAATGTTACATCAAAAATACTTTTAGAACAGATTATTTCTCTAACACTAATGTGTGAAATTATTTAAGGGAAGTTTTATTTTGATTTTTGTTCCTTTCAACTCATTGTTTGAAATTTCAAAACTCCCGTTAAAATCTTCAATTCGTTTTTTCATATTTTTCAAACCGTTGCTAAATTGATCAACACCGGTAACGTCAATTCCTTTTCCGTCATCTTCCAGTTGAAGATTAAAGATGGAATTAGCGATAAGAATTTTCAGTTGAACGGTATCAGCGCCGGAATGTTTTACAATATTGTTCACCGCTTCTTTTATAACAAGAAAAAGATTATGCCGCAGTTCTGCGTGGATAAAATGGACAGGAACCGGATCGGGAATATCAATCACAAATTCAATTTCAGTTGACGATAAATATTCTTCGATATATTGAGCGATGTAAAAAATGGTTTTCTCGAGCGTATCGTTTTTCGGATTGACCGCCCAGACAATTTCATCCATACTTGAAGCAACATTTCTACTTGCCCTGGAAATCGTGTCCAATTCTTTTTTCAGTTGATCCGGTTCGGCTGCACTTCTTTTTGCCAGGTCGCTCATTAACGAAATTTTGGTTAAACTCGCACCAAGTTCATCGTGCATATCTTTTGAGATTCGCATCCTCTCTCTTTCCAACGCGGTTTCAGCTTCAAGAATTTTCACTTTCTGTTTGTACTTTCTTTTAAAATAAAAACGAAGATAAAAAGTTATAAGGCTTACAACGGCAATTGAAGCAATAATTTGAAACCACAACGTCTGCCAAAAAAAAGGAAGAATAGTAAAACCAATAACCGCAGCTTTCCTGCTTTCTGTTCCGTCGGGAGTAATGGCAACTACTTTTAATGTGTAACTACCGTGCGGAAGATGCGTAAAGAAAGCCTGACGCCGTGTGCCGACTAAAACCCAATGCTCATCTATTCCAGCAAGAATGTATTTGAACTTAAGATTTTTTCCGTTGAGATAAGAAATTCCGCCGTAATTGATTTGAACAGATTCGGTAGTCGGCGGAAGATTTTCCAAAGCATCTTTCGAGCTTTCTTTATAATTGATAAAAACATCGTCAATATAAACGCTTGGTGTTTCCTTATCAGTTAAAAAAAGTTTTGGATCGATAATAACAACACCATCATTTGAAGGAGCGTAAATCTTGCCAGAACGGGAAATGCAGCCCGCATTATCAGCAACAGCATTAAACTCATCGTCAATCATTCCTTCATTTTTACCAAACAATTCAAAGACAAGTTTTTCTTTTTCTCCTTCGGCTACATCATTAAAAGCCTTTCTATCGATTGAAAAAACACCGCGATCTGAAGTAATCCAAAAATGTCCGTTCCCATCATACAAAAGTTTTTTAATGGTGTTTGAATAAAGTCCGTTTCGCTCATTAAAATTATAAATAACATTGTCTTTTATTCTACTAATTCCCGAAACGCTTGTTCCAATCCAGGTAACGCCATCCTCATCTTCTGTAATGGAATTAATAATATTATTTGCCAAACCGTTTTTGTCAGAAATTGTTTTTAAGACCGAGCCGCTGCTGTTAAGAACCGCAATTCCTCCGCCTGATGTACCAACCCAAAAATTATTTTGATGGTCTTTGCAGATACATGCAATAAAATCGCTCGGCAGTCCTTTGGATTTATCTATAAATTTTGTTTTTCCGTTCTTTAACAAAACAACACCGGCGCCGTTTGTTCCTATCCAAAGCGTACCGTCATCGGCAAATTTTAAAGAGCGGATAAAATTCACTTTCAACAATTTGCGGTCGGCAGCGGTAATTATTTTGCCATCAACAATTTTTAATAAACCTTGCAGCAGTGTTCCAAAAAATACTTCTCCCTTTGTATTTACTGCCCAGGAATGAACGGATAGGCCGGAAAAGTTAGATTTTATTGGAGTAAGTTTATTCGTTTGTTCATCATACTTTGCAATTCCATTGCTTGTTCCGATCCACAAAATATCATTGGGCGACTGGAAAATAGTACGGGCTTTTTTATGCGGCAGACCTTGTTTATCAGAAAGGACTTTGATTTTATTTCGTTTTAGAAGAGAAAGACCTTCTGTTAAACTGCAAATCCACACGCCAAATTTAGTTGGAAGCGCCTGGGAAATATCATCGGAGTTTAACAGGTTCTCTGTGCCAAGATGAAAAAAAGTTTTACCGTTGTAAACGTAAATCCCGTAGCCGGAAGTTGAAAACCATAAATTCCCTTCGTCGTCTTCAATAATGTGGTTTACCGTTTTTCCGCTTAAAGGAAGAAATGCTTTGTTCTCTTCAAACGATTTCCCGTTAAAAATTACAACTCCCCTATGTGTTGCAGCGAGAATTTCCCCTTTTGAAGTTTGAAAAATATGTTCTATAGCGGTGTTTGATTGACTGCCCAACCGCTTAAACTTTTTAATTTCATTTCCGTCAATGAGGTTAATACCTTCATCATACGTGCCGATCCAGACTCTTTCCTGTTTATCGATCAGGAGCGAATGAATATCATCGCTGCTTAATCCATTTTTTTTGTTGATAACTTTTTGGAACAATGGTTTGGAAGATTTTTTTTCTTCAATAATGTTTAATCCGCCGCCAAATGTAGCAACGTACATTCTTCCGTTTTTGGCTTCGGCAAAAAAACTTGGATGGTTTAACGAAAGTCCCTGTTCTTCCGATATTCGTTTAAAATTATCATGAGCCATAACCAACAATCCTGCGCCGCCGTTAGTAAACCAGATTCTTCCTTTGCTATCTTTAAATAAATCGGCGGCAATGTTCGCTTTTATTTGCGGTGTGTTGGCGGCGTTAAATACTTTGAATTCGGAACCGTCAAATCTTGCCAGACCATTGCTCGATCCAATCCAGAAGAAACCGTCATCGCCTTTAACCAAGCCGTAAAGAGTGTTGGATGGTAATCCGTCGTACTTCGTCCAAACTTGAAGAGAATATTCGGAGCGGATATCTTTTACGGAGAAATCAAATCTAAATTGCCCGGTTAGCGGACAAGGTAGATAAAGGATCAGAATGAGGGAGTAAATTATTTTTATCTTCATTACCAAGTTTAAGGTTAAAAAATCTGAACGTGACGTTTATTTCCAGCGTTTAGAAGCAAATTTAAGGAAAATATTCTTTTATAGAACAAAGACATTTCCGAAAAATTATCTGATTTGATGTTGAATCTGTTATTTTAACAAAGAGAAAAAAGGAGAATATGAAATTAGAATTGTTTTATGGAATTACTTGTCCCCATTGCAGAGTCTTTAAAAGATTACTGAAGGAAGTACTTCCGAAGTACGGTGATAGATTTGAATTAAAAGAAACGTTGGTAAGCTCACCGCTAGGATGGATTAAAAGTCTTAAGCTGGGTATTCATGCAGTTCCGGTACTTTCACTTAACGATGAAATACTCTTTAGAAGTTTACCAACAAAAGAAGAACTTATTAATAAACTAAACGAAAGGATAACTACATGAACAAAAAACTTCGCTGCCCGATGGGCGTTCCCGGTGGAATAATAACCGCTATTATTGGATTAGTGGGAATGGTAATCAGTTTCAAAGATGCTAATTGGATGTCGTTTGCATTTGCCGCCGCTTTATTTCTAATTGGCGGACCAATGGCAAGAGTAACCATGATGGTGCATACTGCGCTTGATCAGATTGAGGAATTAAGGAAGAAGTAAATTTTCAATCGCTAAAGAAGTCAGAAGACAGAATTAAGAAGTTAGAATGAAATGATAGAAACCTCCAATGTTTCCAGAACATTGGAGGTTTTGTTTTTATAAACTGATTCCCCTCCATGGATATATTTTTATCCTTCGCGCTCATAATTTCCACCAAAGAGAGGAAAAATATATCCTCAGAGAAGGAAACTTTGTTCCCGGAGATGGAAAATATACCCTGCGGAGGATATACATTTCCTCAAAACGTGGGAAGTTTTCATCCATGAGAAGAAAGTTTTACCCCCGGAGCGGAAACGTTTACCTTCAGAGGGATAAAATTTCCGCGAAAACGGCAAAAGTTTTCGTCTAAGCGAAGGGAAATTTCCTCCCGGAGGATAAACGCTTGGCCATATAGAGGGAAGTTTTGTTCCCGGAGAAGAAAACTTCCATCAAAACGGGGGAAATTATATCTGCGGAGAAGGAAATTATACCTTCGGAGGGTAATCGTTTATCCTCTGAGGGTAAAGCTTTCCCTTCCGGAAGTAAAAATAGAGGTAGCCAGGAGAAACGGAATTATCAAAAGAAAAAAGCTAACAAGAGTTTCTTAATTGAATTTGTGAAACGGACTTTCGCGGTATGTTTTCATAAAAGAAAAATTTTTTAGTTGTACTTATAAGTCTTAAATTTACTCATTAACATTTTAGATTTTATGGAAACATTTTCTCAAAGCAGTCCCCTTTTCATCAACAAAGAAATAAAAAAAAGATGAAACCGGTCTGTACTCTCTTCGTAAAGCAAAAAACTTTATCCCAATCTTTATTCTTCCCCGCCATAAAATCTGTACTAACTAATAAAATTTATTTTAATCACCAGAATCAATAGTATTGAGGTTATCATGTCAGAGTATCTTCAAAGGTTATTAGCAGATGTAAAAGCAAAAAATCCTGCCGAACCTGAGTTTCATCAAGCGGTTCAAGAAATTACCGAATCGCTTGAAGTTGTATTAGAAAAGCATCCCGAATACAAACATGCAAAAATTTTAGAGCGCATGGTTGAACCGGAACGTTCAATTACTTTCCGCGTACCGTGGATGGATGATCAGGGCTACATCCACATCAACCGTGGTTACCGTATAGAGTTTAACAGCGCTATCGGGCCTTACAAGGGCGGTTTGCGTTTTCACCCTTCGGTAACAATGGGTATTTTAAAATTTTTAGGATTTGAACAAACATTTAAAAATAGTTTAACAACCTTGCCTATGGGTGGCGGTAAAGGTGGTTCCGATTTCGATCCTAAAGGAAAAAGCGATAACGAAGTTATGCGTTTCTGCCAAAGTTTTATGTCGGAATTATTCAGACACATTGGTCCAAACACAGATGTTCCCGCAGGAGATATCGGTGTTGGCGGAAGAGAGATCGGGTATCTTTTCGGTCAATATAAAAGATTGAAAAATGAATTTACCGGCGTGTTAACAGGTAAAGGAATTAATTGGGGCGGCTCGCTTATTCGTCCCGAAGCGACCGGTTTTGGCGGAGTTTATTTTGTAGATGAAATGTTAAAAACGATTAAAGAAAGTATCGAAGGAAAAACTTTTGCTGTTTCCGGATTTGGAAATGTTGCCTGGGGTGCAATAACAAAGATCAATCAGCTTGGCGGAAAAGTTGTAACTATTTCCGGTCCTGACGGTTTTGTTTACGATAAAAAAGGAATTTCCGGCGAGAAGGTTGATTATCTTTTGGAAATGCGTGCAAGCGCTAAAGATACGGTTAAAGATTATTCAGATAAATTCGGTGCCGAATTTTTCGCAGGCAAACGTCCCTGGAGCGTTAAAGTTGATGTTGCCATGCCTTGCGCAACGCAAAATGAACTTGATCATAACGACGCGAAAGAATTAATTAAGAACGGCGTTAAGTGTGTCTGCGAAGTAGCAAACATGCCTACAACATTGGAAGGTTATCATACATTCAGAGAAGCAAAAGTTCTGTTCGCTCCCGGCAAAGCCGCGAATGCAGGCGGTGTTGCTACATCAGGATTGGAAATGTCGCAAAACAGTATGCGCCTCCCCTGGTCTGCAGAAGAAGTTGATAAACGCTTGCATGAAATTATGGTAAGAATTCACAATACTTGTATCGAAACATCAGACCGTTTTGGAACTCCGGGAAATTATGTAAACGGCGCCAACATTGCCGGTTTCCTTAAAGTTGCCGATGCGATGATGGATCAAGGACTTGTGTAAATTAGGAATTCCGCCAGAGGCGGACGTGGTGCGAATTAGGAATTAGGAATGTGGGGAACGGTCGAGACCGTTCCTCAACAAGAGTAATAACAATAAAAAAGCGAGAAGTACTTCTCGCTTTTTTTATTATTTGGAATTTGATTTTTGGCTTTTGAGATTTGTTATTAGGTGCTTTATAAACTAAGCATATCTCTAAATTTTACCGATTGTCTGCGTGATACTTCCACTTTTTGTCCCCCTTTTAATTTAACAAGTAAACCGCCGTTAAGCCAGGGTTCAATATTATCGATCCATTTTAGATTGACGATGTGTTTTCTATTCGCACGGAAAAAAGTCCGGGGATCGAGGCGGTCATCAAGAGAATTAAGGGTTCGCAAGATCAACGGCTTGAAGTCGTTAAAATAAAGGCGAGCGTAGTTGCCTTCCGATTCAAACAAACGAATTTCGGATAATTTAACAAACCAGCAGCGGTCGCCGTCCTTAACAAAAACTTGATCTTCAGCCATAAGATATTGTTTCTCAGTCGAAACGAATTTATCCGCTTTTGTTTTTGCTGTAACTCGTTTTATTGCTTCTTCAAGACGGTGTGGTTCAATTGGTTTTAGTAAATAGTCGAGGGCGTTAAATTCAAACGCTTTTAAGGCATATTCATCATAGGCAGTAGTAAAAATAACTTCGGGAGCGCTTTCCAATTCTTCAAGCAATTCAAATCCGTTTTTCCCGGGCATTTGAATATCAAGAAAAATGAGATCAGGGTTAAGCTGGGTAATTTTTTCCGCCGCATCTTTTGCATTTACCGCTTCGGCGATGATTTCAATTTCCTTAAACGGTAAAAGTAAACGGCGTAATTCGGTGCGGGCTAAGCGTTCGTCATCAACAATAATGGCTTTCATATTTTGCTGCCTCCTGCAGGTAAAATGATTTTAACTTTAACATGTGAATTAAAATTCGAGATAGAAAATGTCGCCTGGTCTCCATACAGTAGATGGAGCCGTTGTTTAGTATTTGAGATTCCATACCCTTTTGATAAGGTCATAGCATCCTCGGAAACGGAACCGGAATTTTCAATTTCAATTATTAAAAAATTTCTTGCCTTCTCCGCGGTCACATTTACAAATCCCCCTTCGGGAAGTTTCGACAGCCCATGTTTTATTCCGTTTTCAACTAACGTTTGGATCATCATCGGAGGGATTTCAATATTTCTTACCTCAGGCAAATACTCAATTTTATATTTTAGCCGTTCTTCAAAACGGACTTGTTCCAGACCAAGATAATCTTCAACAGTTTTTATTTCTTCTTCAAAGGGAACGGTTTCCGTTCTTTCAATTTTAAGAGAATAGCGAAAAATATTTGAAAGCTGGTTGATTGCTTGTTTAGCTCTTGAAGGATTCTCTTCTATTAACGCCCTAATACTGTTTAGTGCATTGAACATAAAATGAGGATTGAGTTGTGACTTTAAAGTTTTCAACTCAAAATCTTTTACTGCAGCTTCCCAAACCCAACGTTCTATTTCCGATTTTTTATAATTTTCAAAATAATGAACAAGAAAATAAATAATTGACCAGAGGAAAATTAATATTCCCGTGTTGAACAAGATTGCCAGGAAACCGCCAATCTTAAACTCTCCACGATGCATGAGACCGGCGCCATAGTTTACTCCCATAACGACTAGCACCATAATAAAGGAAATTAAAAAGGTTGAGCCCAGTACGCGGTATAAAAGTTCTTTAGGGGATTTTTCTATCCATTTCCGCTTTTTAATAATGGCGCGAAGGATGTGAGTAACGGTAATCCCTACAAGGGCGAAGTAGGGGAATGTAATTGCACGTTTCCAATGGAAACCATCGAAGCTGATGTAAATTAAGAAATTGAAAATAAAGAAGCCGCCCCATCCGGAGACCTGGCAAATCCAATATATTTTATTTCTATTTTTTAGAAGATTATCTAACATTTAAGCTCTGGTAAAAAGTTCACTCAAAAATTAGTTTAATAGCCTGCAAGCCTTCGTCATTTCTACATCGGCGGTAGTAAAATTTGATAGACGGGAAAAGCGACCCATTTTTAAATATCCGGGCAAAAATTCTGTTTGTGATATATTAAGTTAATTCTTTAAAAGTTATATTTGAAAGAGAATCAAAAAAACACTTTACGAAAGTTGCTTATGGCAGAATCCGAACAAGATCAATCAAAAAATAGAGCTCCAAAACCGAATGGGAGACAGGGAAATTACAGAAAAACCAAACCTTATCTGAAAAAGCCTACAAAAATTGTTGCTTCAAAAGTCTCAATCGTAATTCCTTTGTTCAATGAGGAAGAATCACTGCAACCCCTTTCCAGCGAGATTACAAAGGTTTGTACCGAGAGTCATCTGGACTTTGAAGTGATTTTTGTTGATGACGGAAGTACGGACAACTCATTAAAAGTTATTAAAGATATTTGCCGGGCGGATGCGCATTACAAATATGTTAGTTTCCAGAAAAATTACGGAAAAGCCGCTGCCTTGCAGGTTGGTTTTTCAAGAGTTACCGGTGGTTACGTTATTACTATGGATGCGGATCTGCAGGACGACCCGAAAGAAATTCCTAATCTTCTTAAAAAATTGAACGAAGGCTATGATCTCGTTTCCGGCTGGAAAAAAGTGAGATACGACCCGTTTATAAAAAGACAATCTTCCAAGTTTTTCAATTTTGTTACCCGTGTTATGAGTGGAATTAAACTTCACGATTTCAACTGCGGATTAAAAGCTTACCGCCGCTCAGTAGTCCGTCAAATAAAAGTTTATGGCGAATTACACAGATATATGCCGGTGCTTGCCCATTGGAACGGCTTTTCCGTTACTGAAATTCCCGTTCAGCATCACCCAAGGCGGTACGGGAAAACGAAATTTGGTATATCACGCTTCTTTAAAGGATTTATTGATCTGGTTACCGTTACATTTGTTACCCGGTACATCAAACGCCCGATGCATCTTTTCGGATTTCTCGGAGCTTTTTCTTTTTTCGTTGGATTTATTGTAAACGGATATTTAACCCTCGAATGGATAAACGGGAAACCGTTGAGCAACAGACCAATGTTGTTTTTGGGAATG
>JBAYFO010000030.1:0-41516 GCA_041667115.1 Ignavibacteriaceae bacterium
AAGATTGCTTCCCGTCACTGCAAGATGATTTTCCGTCAATGTAAGATGTCTTCCCGTCACTGCAAGATTGCTTCCCGTCACTGCGAGATGAGTTTCCGTTACTGCGAGATGAGTTTTCTTCACTGCGAGATGACTTTCCGTCACTGCGAGATGAGTTTCCGTCACTGCGAGATGAGTTCCCACCAGTACGAGATGATTTTCCGTCAGTGCGAGATTGCTTCCCATCTCTGTGAGATGAGTTTTCTCCACTGCGAGATGACATTTCTTTCATGTAACCGTTCAATATTACGGTTATTGATCTTGTTGGCTTGGAGAAATAGATTTCTCCTCTGCGTTTCTTTGCGTTTTTAGCGGTTCAATACTTTTTCTTTTTAACCGCAAAGGACGCGCTTACTCAATCTCATCCCCTTTTAACAACGCATTACAAACTTGTTTGGTGGTATCAAAATCATATCCTTTGGCAACAAGAAAAGCAAAGAGTTTCATCCTGATCTTCTTATCATCGAATCCTCTTTTTACAAATGAAGCCATTTTCTTTTTCCCCAAAGAGAGAGCATTCTCGTATGATTCATTCTCATCAATTACCATTTTCAACTTTTCTTCAATCAGCGCCATCGGAATCCCCTTTTTTAGGAGTTCGGATTTTATTTTTTGTGCGCCGCTTTTCTTAAAATAGATACGTTCCGTAATAAAGCGTTCCGTAAAATCGGCATCATCCAAATATTTTTTTTCTTGAAGCTCATCCAGCACAATTTGAATTAAACGCTTCTCATATTTTTTTTGCATGAGTTTTATTTTTAATTCTTGCGTTGAATGGGGACGCCGGGAAAGATAGTCTAAACTTTTAATTTTAATGAAGTATTTTTGATTTTCTTCGATGAGTTGTAGCCGTAGTTCTTCAGAAATGTCATCCCCTTTCCGTAGTCCTGTCTGATAAATCAAATCCTTAGAAAGGAAAAGAACGCTGCCGTCTTCTAACGTAACAACAACGTTCTTTTCATTCTTTGAAACAATCTTTAGAATAACCAACGGTTATTTATTTCCTTTTTTCTCTTTTGCGGCTGCTTTAGTTTCGGTTTTAGATTCAGCAGTTCCCTTTGCACGTTCAGCGGTTTCAACCGTTACCATTCCTAATTTTTCTTTTACTTCACTCATCATTTTTGCATACATTTCAGGGAACTCAATCATTTTTGCTCTTAACTGCTCTCTTCCCTGGAAGCGGTCTTCACCAAACGTAAACCATGAACCGCCTTTCTTTACAATATTGTGCAGCACAGCAAGATCAAGAACATCACCGGTTTTGCTGATCCCTTCATTATAAAGAATATCGAACTCAACTTCCTTAAACGGTGGGGCGACTTTACTTTTTACAATTTTAACTTTTGTTCTGTTGCCGATTACATCGGTTCCTTCTTTGATAGCGCCAATCCTTCTAATGTCAAGGCGTACCGAAGCGTAGAATTTCAAAGCATTTCCGCCTGTTGTTGTTTCGGGACTTCCGAACATTACACCGATCTTGCTTCTTAATTGATTTGTAAAAATTACGCAAGTTTTTGAACGGCTGATCGCTCCGGTAAGTTTCCGCAAAGCCTGAGACATTAACCGCGCTTGCTGCGCCATATGTGCGTCTCCCATATCACCTTCAATTTCAGCTCTTGGAACAAGCGCTGCGACCGAGTCGATAATAATTACATCTATCGCATTACTGCGAACGAGCGTGTCGGCTATCTCCAAAGCTTGTTCACCAAAATCGGGTTGGGAAATAAGCAAGTTCACGGAATCTACTCCAAGCCGTTTAGCATAATTTACATCAAGTGCATGTTCGGCATCTATGAATGCTGCAAGTCCGCCGAGCTTTTGCGCTTCAGCTATAATATGCAAGCATAATGTAGTTTTACCGCTTGATTCAGGGCCATAAATTTCTATAATTCTTCCACGCGGTACGCCGCCGATACCAAGCGCCCAATCAAGGGATAAAGCCCCGGTAGGAATGGCTTCTACCGGATTAATAACTCCATCACCGAGTTTCATGATGGAACCTTTACCAAAAGCCTTTTCAATTCCGGCGATTGTTTCATCTAATATTTTCAGTTTTGCACTTTTGTCGTCAGCCATATACTCTCCTACTATGATAAATAAATTGTTTTTAATCGTTTATAAATTGAACCTGTTTGCAATAAAGTGCTTTCAAAAAGTACTATTTCTGAAGCAATAAAAGAAATGTTTTCAAAATGAAAATTTGAAAAAGCTTCTACAAATCCTTCTTCAAGTTTTTCTTTTATTCTTAACAGCGTTATATGCTGCTTATATCGCGGTGCGCCGGTATAGATGTTTAGTTCATTAAGTCCTTTATATAAACATCTTAGAAGCGGTCGGAGCTTCTTTTCCATATTAACAGCCGCATAGAGAATATTAGGATTGCCGGGACGACCGAAGAAACTAAATTTTGGAATTTTACAACCAATTTTTTTTTGTTTAGCTAATCTTTCCACAAGGTTTTCAAGCGAAGGGATTTGATCTTCATCAACTTCTCCCAAAAAACAAAGGGTAATATGCATTTTGTCTTTTGCTTCCCATGGATAATCATTCTTTAACTGAACCATTTCCTTGAGTTCAAGTAATTTTGTCTTTACATCATCGGGAACATCAAGAGCGATAAAAAGACGGCGCGTTTTTTTATTATTTTCTAGTTCCATAAAAATATTGCTAAAAAAAATTTCTAATTCCTAATTCTCAATTCCTAATTAATACCTAGGCATCCAGCGGAATACCAAGAATATTTTTACGTACAATATCCAACGCTGCCTGCGAAGCGCGTTGCTTGTTTAAGATTCTGTCGTCTCCAAAATTCAATTTGTGAACCGTACATCCGTTTTGATCACAAATACCGATAAATACGGTGCCAACCGGTTTTTGATCAGAGCCTCCGGTGGGTCCAAGAATTCCGGTTATGGAAAGTCCTATATCTGTTCCGCTTATTGCCTTTATTCCTTCAGCCATCTCCTGTGCGACTTCTTTGCTTACCGCTCCGTAAGTTGTGATTGCATCTTCATCAACATTTAGTAATTCAACTTTTGCTGCGTTGCTGTAAACAACTACTCCCCGTTCAAGAAATTTACTACTTCCACTAAAATCTGTCAGCATGCTGCAAATATTTCCGCCGGTGCAAGATTCCGCAACAGCAAGTGTCAATCCTCTTTCTTTTAAAAGATTTCCGACAACCTCGGCTAATTCATCTTCATCTTTTCCGTAAATATATCTTCCGGCAAATGATCTGATCTTTTGTTCAAGTTCATTCAATTTGTTGAAGGCTGCTTCTTCATTTACTTCGGTTACGGTTAATCTTAATTTTACTCCAAACTGACTTGGAAGAAAAGCAAGTTTAGCTCCTTGCAGAAATTCATCCATATCGCCAAATTTTGCAAACAAAGTGGATTCCGCAATTCCTGTTGTAAGCAGCGTTAATCTTTTTGTAACAGTAACGGAAGCGGTCATCTTCCCCGATAATTTGGGAATGATATAATTGGTCATCATCTTTTTCATTTCGTAAGGAACACCGGGCATAACAGCCATTATCTTATTGTCCTGTTCTATCCACAATCCGGGGGCAGTGCCGTAATAATTTCTTATAACAGAGGCGATTTTTGGAACCATCGCTTGTGTTTCATTTACAAGCGCCATGGTTCGGTTTAATCGTGCAAACCGTTCCTTAATGTCTTTAAGCACCTCAATATTTTTTTCAAGATCAGAATTAAAAAATTTTGCTACCGTTGCGCAAGTAATATCATCATGCGTTGGACCGAGTCCTCCGGTTACGATTACAAGGTCGAAATTTTTCCAGGCAGTTTCAAATTCAGACAAGATGGCATGTTCATCGTCTCCGATAACAACTTGCTTAAGCACCTCAATTTCAAAATCGGTAAGAGTTTTCCCTATAAATGATGCATTAGAGTTTAGTGTTTGTCCGATTAAGAGTTCATCACCAATAGTAATAATTTGCGCTTTCATTTCTATCCCTAAAAAAACTTAATAACAATTAGATTCATAATAATACTCGTATAAATTGCTGAAATAATATCATCCGTAACAATCCCTATTCCGCCCGGTAACTTTTCAGACTGCCGTGCAGGGAAAGGTTTAATAATATCCAAAAGCCGCCAAATAAAAAAAGCAATAACCGTAATGATAATCTGTTTCGGAAGAAACAGTAAGCTGATCCACATCCCGACCGTTTCATCAATAGTACATTGAGATGGGTCTTTCCCATAACTTTTTTCAAACCTCGATCCGATGAAGACTCCCAATAAAGAAAAAAATATAATCAAGGGAATTAGTAGAGCAGGTTTTTCGAATCCCGGAATCCAATAAAACGCAAAAGCCACCGCGCTGGAAAATGTTCCCGACGCAAACGGAATGTATCCGCTAAACAAGGTTGAACCTAATGCTTTTTCTAGGACTGTTAATTTCATTTTTTCTTAAATAACTTTTTCATCGCCGCTTTATTTGCGGTAAAGTATAAAATACCTGAATGAACAGTAATAAAGGTAACGATAATCATCAAAATAAAAACAAAAGTTTTATCAAGGAGTATTGTAAAAATGTTTTCGTACTGCCTGCCCAAAAAAGGATTTTGCGAAAGGATATAAACAATAAGCAGGTAGTAAATAAACGTCATCTGGAAAAATGTTTTAAATTGCGCGTATCGACTAGTCGTAAAGGTAATGCCTTTAGAGTCGGTATAACCACGAAAACCGGTAATCGTAAAATCTCTTAAAAGGATAAGCAAGACCATCCAGAACGGAAGGACTCCAAGATACACAAACCCGATAAATGCGCATGCGGTTAAAATTTTATCAGCCAGCGGGTCCCAAAATTTTCCCCAGGCAGTAATAAAATTATATTTCCTTGCCAGCCAGCCGTCGTACCAATCGGAAAAAGCCGCAACGAGATATACTGCTAATGAGATTTGTTGCAGCACTTCATTACCCGAAAGGAAAAGATAGAGAAAAATCGGTGAAAGAATAATTCGTAATACCGTTAATTGATTAGGTAAAATCATAAAATTCCGTTACACCCATTTTTCCGTTAAATTGATTAAATACGGAAATTCGTAAATGCCCGTGCTGTGTCCGTCTTTCCATTTTAAAATGATTCCGTAACTCCCTACCGGAACAATCGAATCCAAACTTACTTGATCGAGCATGAAGAGAGGGAAATAGGCTTCTCCTTGTTTTTCTCTTTCTTCATCACACGTAGCACATGGACAAAACTTCCTAAGTGTCTGAAAGCTAATTTGTGAAACAGAATTATCCTCCCAGGTGATTTCCAAATTTTGATTTTGTGAAGTTTTTATTTTTATCGGCTTCACTTCAACTCTATTCCGGTTAGAATTTTTACTGCTTGCATATATTTTTCACTGGTCATCCGGATAACATCTTCTGGCAGATCGGGCGCCGGAGGTTGTTTGTTAAATTTGATTGACAGAAGAAAATCGCGCACGAATTGTTTGTCAAAACTTTCCTGACTCTTTCCTTTTTCATAAACAGAGGTTTGCCAAAAGCGGGATGAATCGGGAGTCAGGAGTTCATCAATTAAAATCAGGTTGTTCTTTTCGTCCAAGCCGAATTCCATTTTTGTATCGGCAATAATGATTCCTTTTTGCAGAGCATATTCAGAACATTTATTGAATATCTCAATTGCCGTCTTTTTCATTTTTTCGATTACTTCATTACCGGCAATTTCTTTTGCTTTCTCAAATGAAATATTTTCATCATGATCGCCGATCTCAGCCTTTGTTGAAGGAGTAAAAATCGGTTCGGGAAGTTTTTCCGATTCAACTAATCCTTTAGGTAATTGTATTCCGCAAACCTCACCGCTTTTAAGATATTCATTCCAACCTGAGCCGGATAAATATCCGCGGACAATTGCTTCAATCGGAACAACTTTGGTTTTCTTCACCAACATTGATCTGCCGCGAAGGCTTTCTTTATAGGGTTCGACGACTTTGGGGAAATCGTCAACATTTGTAGAAATGAGATGATTGGGAATAATGTCTTCGGTTAGTTTGAACCAAAAAGCTGAAATAGTGTTTAGCACAATTCCTTTGCCCGGAATTCCCTGCTTCATAATCACATCAAAAGCTGATAAGCGGTCGGTAGAGACGATTAATAATTTATCATCGACTTCATAAATATCACGGACTTTTCCACGTTTGGGTGTCGGCAATCCGCTGAAATTAGTTTCTAAGAGTATTTTGTTATTCATTTGGCTATTTCCTTTAAATGGTAAATCAAATATAAAGATGATAGCATGATAATTCAAAGGAATAGCATGAGTTATTCATGAAGGTTTTGAAGAGTGGTTTGTAAATCGGACTTTCCCAAAAATTTTTCTGCTTTTCATGGAACATCAAGATAAATACTTAAAAAAAATGCATCAATTTTATTCATTCAAAATGAAATAGCTCCCTGCATCATTTTATTTTTCCTGCTATGGAGATTTGCTTCTTTTAAGCTCCTTTATACCCGAAGTTGCGTACGGAAATAATAAAATAAAAGGAGACTGAAATGAAACGTACAGCTTTTTTACTCACAAGTTTTTTTGTTCTTGTTTTCGCCTTCGAAGGATTTTCTTACAGCCCTAAACTTCCGGCTGCAGTTTTAGCTAAGAAAGCTATAATTGAAAAAAATCTTATCAAGGGACTCGAAAGCCAAAATGAAGGTGTTATGCTAAGTGCCGCATATTATCTTGGTGAATATAGATGCGAATCTGGCATAATCCCGTTGATGAAAATACTTCACAGTGATTGTTGTGAAGGATTGCGCATCATGGCAGCGCTTTCATTAACAAAAATCGGAACCGGCAAGAGTCTTTACGCCGTAAAACAAAATACTTACTTAAATGAGAGCGAATCGGTAAGAAAATTCTGCCTACAGTTTTATTTGGCGGCTAAAGAAAAGAAACCATCCTATATGGAAGATTAGCTGCTGTTTTTACATATATAGTCTGACGTACGACTTGTTAGAACCCTTTGACCGACGGTTAATTCCGCCGGTTTTTTTATTCCTGCAATTTGACAAACAAACCAAAGTTCATATATTTGAAACAACTTAACTAAAATTTTAAGAAAGACTATGCTTGCAGTTAAAAACCTTCGCAAAGAGTACACAAATACTGTCGCTATCGATGACATTTCTTTCTCACTTCAACCGGGAAAAATTTTCGGGTTGATTGGTCCAAACGGAGCCGGGAAAACAACAACCATCAGAGTAATTCTTAACATCATAAAACCTACTTCAGGTGACGTTCTGTTTGATGGAAAACCGATGGATAGATCGATTCAAAACATAACAGGTTATTTGCCCGAGGAGCGAGGACTTTATAAGAAGAGTACGGTGTTGGATGTTATAGTCTATCTGGCTTCATTAAAAAATCTTTCTTCGCATAGAGCAGTACAGCTTGCAACCGAATGGTTAACCAAACTTGACATCCTTGATTCTAAGAACAAAAAAATTGAAGAACTTTCCAAGGGGAACCAACAAAAAATTCAGTTTATTACTTCTGTTGTTCACGATCCAAAAATTTTAATCCTTGATGAACCGTTTACGGGTTTCGATCCGATAAATCAACAACTTATAAAAGAAACAATTTTATCACTGGCGAGTGAAGGAAAGATCATTGTCCTTTCAACGCATCAGATGGAATTCGCTGAAAAGTTGTGCAACGATATCTTCCTCATCAATAAAGGGAAAGAAGTTTGCAGCGGTAGTCTAAGCGAAATAAAACGGCAGTACGGGACACAATCAATCAAAATTGAATATCAAGGAGATGCCACTTTTCTGAACCAAAACAAAGACGTTGCCCATCTAGACATGTATCAAAACTACGCCGAAATTCAATTGAATGATTCGATAAACCCTTCTTTATTCTTACGTTCTATTGTAGACAAAATCGAGGTTAAACATTTTTCGATTATCGAACCGACTCTAAATAAAATTTTTATTGACGCCATTAAGAATTAGAAATTTTCAATTAGGAATTAGGAATGAAAAAAGCTTTAGCAATTGCAAAATGGGAATTCATGGAAAAGATAAAGTCCAAAGCGATGATTATCTCTTTCTTCCTCACTCCCCTTATCATTTTAGGATTTTCAATTTTACCAAGTGTTTTTGCTGAAAAAGATGAGGCAACAACACAGGCAATTGGGATTATTGATAACACGCAAAATTATTTCACTTCACTTTCCGAAAAGTTAAGTGAATATAAACTAGAGAAGAATCAACCCCGGTATGTAGTTATTAATCTCTTTAAACAGAATGAACCGATTGACTCTTTAAAAGCCGAAGCAAACAGAAACGTTGTAAAGAAAAAAATTGAGGGCTACATTTTTCTTTCCGTAAATGATAAAAAAGAAATGCTCTTTGAGTACCGAAGTTTAAGCGTTGGCAATTTTAATGATTACCGGAGATTTGAGGAGAGCTTTAATAAGATACGCCGTGTACGGGAATTTGAGAAAGCCCATATTGATACGGCTTTGGTCTCGCATTTACTAAATAATGTTGAATTAAACACCGTAAAAATAGATGAAAAAGGGAAAGAATCTTCCGCTGATTTTAAATCGCAATATTTCTCCTCATTTATTTTCATCATGATTTTGTTTATGGTAATTATGATTTCCGGCGGGATGCTTGTTAGAAGTTTAGTTGAAGAAAAATCAAACCGCTTGATGGAAATTATTGTTTCAAGTTGTAAACCGGATGACATATTAAAAGGGAAAATTCTTGGGCTTTCCGGTTTAACACTAGCGCAAATTGTTGTGTGGGTCTTGATAGGAGTAGCGTTTGCCGGGCAGGGTATGGTGATGTTTGCCTCCTTTCAAAATTTATTTTTGTTGTTCGTCTATTTCATTTTGGGTTTTGTGCTTTACACGGCAATTTTTGTTGGCGTCGGTTCAATTGTAACTACAGAACAGGAAGCACAGCAAATAACAAGCTATCTTTCGATGATAACGATTTCTCCTCTCGTTATTATGATTCCGGCAATGCAAAATCCCGATTCACTTTTAATCAGAGTTTTTTCCTATATCCCTTTAACAACCTCGGGTGTGATGATCTTGCGTTTGAACGCTGCCCCGATTTCAACATTAGAAATTTTAGCAACATTAGCGGAATTAGTTCTTTCAATTTATTTGGTGATAAAAATTTCATCAAAGATTTTCAGAATAGGAATTTTATCCTACGGGAAAATGCCCAGCTTGGCACAGCTTTTTGTCTGGCTTAGAGAGAAAGAATAGCGATGCCTGTTTTTGCTTCAGCATTAGCAGCTTTCATTCCTATTGCTTTTTATCTTTTCTTTATGTGGAAGTTCGACCGGTTTGATCGTGAACCGGCAGGGCTTTATATAAAGCATTTTCTTTGGGGAGCTATTGGTGCTATTATTCTTGCACTGATCGGGAGTTATATTATTGGATTTTTCTTATCATTATCTATCCCCAACCCTGAGATTCGGCATAGGACGGAAACGATAGTAGTGGCGCCGGTTCTTGAAGAAATTACAAAAGGTATGTTTCTTCTTCTCACTATTTCCGACAGAAGATTCGATAACATTACAGATGGGATTGTTTATGGGGGAGCAATCGGTTTGGGTTTTGGGATGACGGAAAATTTTACATACTTTTTAACCTACGGTAAAACATTTGATAATTGGCTTATGCTTGTTCTAGTTCGAACCTCATTCACGGCGGTTATGCACTGCGTTACGACCGCTTCATTCGGAGCATTTTTAGGGTATGCAAAATTTAAACCATTAATCTTCAAAATAATTTTCCCTCCGCTTGGTTTGGCTTTAGCTATGTTTATTCATTTCGCATGGAATTTTAGTGTCAGTTTTTCTCAAACGTCTCTTCTTGGATTTTTATTTTTATCCGGTTCAATTTTAATATTTATCGCTTCCTTCAAATTTGCAGTTTTATCGGACGCAAAAATTATTTTCCGGGAATTGTACGATGAAGCAGAACATGATATTTTGCCCTACGAACATGTCACGATTTTAAGTTCGGTTCAGCGTGAACAAAAAGGTTGGATTGATGAACGGATCAGAAAGGCTTATATCAAAATGGCAACGGCTCTAGCCTTCAGAAAAATGCAGGTACGTAATTCTTCCGGTGCTAATAAAAACATTTATGAAAATGAGGTTACTCTTTACCGAAAAGAATTAATACAGTTAATTAACGGAGCCAGATAAGATGCTAAACTCGACAAATGTTTTTTTCGTTCTCCCTGACCCGGTCTACAATCAGGAGCAGTGCCAAATATATCCCAATTTTACAAAGGCAGATAGCTCCTTTTTATATGTTACGCTTCTTGAAAATATGTATGAAATATTTTCTGTATTATTTCCTAAAGTAGATCTCTTCGTTTGCCTTAATGAAAAAGATGAAGAAATTCTTTCACTGAAAACTTCATCACCGTTTTTATCGGATAATTTGTTTTACTTTAATGAAGATACTTTTACAAATGAGTTTGTCTCCATATTTGACAAAAGAAAAGCCGGGGTAAAGAATTTTATTTTTGTTCATCCCGATTTTGTTGGACTGACAGAAGCCGATATTCTTCAGATGCTTGATCTTCTTCTACTAGAAGATGACGTTTTACTATTAAAGAAAACACTCCACAAAAAAATTGTACTATTCGCTACGAACAAATTTCAAAATGAAATACCCAGATTAATGCATAAGAAAAATTTTGTCTGCGATTCAGCACTTAAAAAATTGTGCGCTCTGGATTACCAATTTTATAAACTAAAAAATGTTTTCTCTTTAGCTCATGCAAATGATTTTAAAGAACTATACAAAATGCTTTCGCGTAAAGAAAACTATGCATGCTGTAGTAAGAAGATGCACGATCGCTTTACTCATCTCTTCATTGAATATAAGGAATTACTCTGAATGGAACGCATCGGCATTTTCGGCGGAACGTTTGACCCGATTCATATTGGACACTTAATTGCAGCTCAATCGTTGCTGGAAATTAGAAAACTTGATAAAATAATTTTTATTCCTTGCTATATTTCTCCCCACAAACATCAAGCACAAAATTCAAATCCTGTTCATCGTCTTGAAATTTTAAAATTATCTTTACAGTATCAAAAACAATTTTCTTACTCAGAAATCGAACTCAACAGAAAAGATATTTCTTTCACCATTGATACCGTGAGAGAATTAAAAAAGCAATTTGATTATATCGAACTCATCATCGGGTTCGACAACCTCATTGTTTTCGATTCTTGGAAGGAGCCGGATGAACTTTTCAGATTGACTAATGTAGTTGTAATGAAACGTATCATCGATAAGGAAATTGAATACAAACACAAATACTTTGAGATGGCAACAATTATCCAAACACCTTATGTCGAACTCAGCTCGACATATATTCGGGAAAGAGTAAGGCTTAATATGCCAATCGATTTTATGGTAACTCACGCCGCAAAAGAATACATTTTAAAAAATAATCTCTACCGGTAAGTCTGGATGAATGTTGAAACATTTTTTCCGGAATTGTTAAAAAAGAACAAACGGGTAATTGCACGTGCAATTTCTTATGTTGAATCTGAATATCCGCAAGCGGAAGAACTTTTAATAAAAGCACATCAACATTCCGGTTTAGCATACCGAATTGGAGTGACGGGTCCCCCCGGTGCAGGTAAAAGTACTATCACCAATCAATTGGCAAAATTATATTTGCAAAATGGGAAAAGTGTAGCCATCATTGCCGTTGATCCTACAAGTCCTTTTACAGGCGGTGCTTTGTTGGGTGATAGAGTGAGGATGTCCGACATCGGGAGGAATGAAAATATTTTTATTCGTAGTATGGCAACTCGCGGAAGTCTCGGCGGATTATGTAAAAAAGCGATTGACGCAGCAGACCTCCTGGACGCCGCCGGATATGAGTATATTATTCTTGAAACTGTCGGCGTTGGACAATCAGAGCTAGATATTGCTAAAGCTGCCGATACCACAATGGTAGTCCTTGTTCCTGAATCAGGTGATGCAGTCCAGGCAATGAAGGCAGGCTTAATGGAAATTGCAGATTTTTTTGTTGTCAACAAATGTGATAGACCGGCAGCCGAACAAGCAATTAATGCATTGAAAACTATTTTGATGTTGAGGAATCATGATGAAAAAACCTTTCTCCCCGAAATAGTTAAAACTATTGCACAAGATAATATTGGTATTGAAGAAATCGCTAAAGAAATTTCACGACATCAAGATCATTTAAAGAAATTCGATCTTCTATCTAAGAAGCGAATTCAAAGAACAAAGAACCGAATTAAAGAGATTGTTGAAGAAAAGCTTACACAAAACCTGTGGAAGCAAGAAAATGTTTTTTCATTTGAAAGACTGATTGAAAAATCATTTGCACAAAAAATTTCTCCCTACACCATAGCGGAAGATATTTTAAATACATTCAAACTAAACCTATCCCAAAAGGATGAAAATGGAAACACAGCATCAATTTCTTCTTCAGTATAGCGAAGAACAGCTTGCCATAAAGCAAACGGTTAAAGAGTTTGCAGAAAAAGTAATCAAACCCCAGGTAATGGAATTTGACGAATCCCAAACTTTTCCATTTGAAATAATGGAGCAACTTGGAGAACTTGGGTTAATGGGAATTCTCGTTCCTGATAGCTACGGCGGCGCAAACTTAGGTTACACAGAATACGCACTCATCATTGAAGAACTTGCAAAGGTTGATCCTTCAATCGCCCTTTCTGTTGCTGCTCATAACGGACTTTGTACCAACCACATTAATTTGTTTGGGAACGAAGAACAAAAGAAAAAATATTTACCCGGTTTAACAAGCGGAAAAGTGATTGGAGCGTGGGGACTTACTGAATCCGTCTCAGGCAGTGATGCTGCAAGCTTAATTACAACCGCCGAATTAAAAGATGATTTTTATTATCTCAATGGAAGTAAAACTTTTACCACGCACGGCACAGTTGCCGGAACATATGTGGTAATGGCAATTACTAATAAATCTAAAATGAAAAAAGGAATCTCCGCTTTTATTTTAGAAAAGAATTTTGAAGGATTGATAATCGGCAAAAAAGAAAATAAATTGGGAATGCGCGCCAGCGATACAACGCAGCTTTCATTCGATAATTGTAAAGTCCCAAAAGAAAACTTGATTGGTGTTGAAGGTGAAGGATTTGTTCAAGCGATGAAAGTGCTTGAAGGCGGAAGAATTTCTATTGCCGCACTTAGCGTTGGTTTAGCCCAAGGCGCACTCGATGCTGCTCTCCATTATTCATCAGAAAGAAAACAGTTTGGCAAAGCGATTAACGAATTCCAGGGAATTCAATTTAAACTTGCTGAGATGGCAACCAATATCGGCGCTGCGCGGGCGATGACGTTCAAAGCCGCTGCAATAAAGAACAAAGGAATATCAAACACAAAAGAAGCTGCAATGGCAAAACTTTTTGCAAGTGAGATGGCGGAAAAAGTTGCGAACGATGCTGTGCAAATTTTCGGCGGTTACGGATTCATAAAAGATTATCCTGTTGAAAAATTTTACCGCGATGTAAAACTTTTAACCATCGGTGAAGGAACTTCTGAAATTCAAAAACTTGTTCTCGCAAGAGAACTATTAAAAGATTAGACATCAAGTAAAATAATTTGTGTAATTCGCGTCCAGGAAATTTTTATGAAAAAAATTGGAACTGAAATAAATTCAAACGCTCTTTTTCTTAAGCAAGAAGATTACTATAAAAATCTTCTTCGCAAGATAGAAGCCGAACGCACAAAAGTAAAACTTGGCGGCGGAGAAAAATCAATTGCAAAACATAAAGCCAAGGGGAAACTCACCGCACGCGAACGAGTTGCAAAATTAATCGATTTAGATTCTTCCTTCTTCGAATTAAATACGTTTGCAGCATACGGAATGTATGAAGAATACGGAGGGGCCCCTTCATCCGGAACGATTTTTGGGATCGGGAAAATCCATCAACATGAATGCGTTATTATTGCAAATGACGCAACCGTAAAAGCGGGTGCGTGGTTTCCCATAACGTGTAAAAAAAATCTTCGAGCACAAGAAATTGCAATGGAAAATCGTTTGCCGCTAATCTATTTAGTTGACAGCGCCGGAGTGTTCCTCCCTTTACAAGATGATATTTTTCCCGACAAAGAACATTTCGGTAGAATTTTTCGCAACAACGCAAAAATTTCTGCAATGGGAATTCCACAAATTGCCGCTATCATGGGACCATGCGTTGCGGGCGGCGCTTACCTGCCTATAATGAGCGATGAAGCATTAATTGTTGAAGGCGAAGGTTCGGTTTTCCTTGCCGGTTCACATTTAGTCAAAGCCGCAATCGGCGAAGTCATTGACAATGATGCACTCGGCGGCGCAAGAGTGCAGTCAAATATTTCGGGAGTAACAGATTATATTTGTAAAAATGACGATGAATGTTTACTGCAAATCAGAAGTCTCGTTGATAAATTCCCTCATCAACAAAAAGCTAATTTTAATAGAACTGAAAGCGCCCCCCCCCTTTTTAGTGAAAAGGAAATTCTAGGAATTTTACCTGAAGACCCAATAAAGAATTATGACACATACGAACTGCTCGCCCGCATTGTAGACGATTCCGAACTTGATGAATATAAAGCCGGTTACGGAAAAACATTAATTACAGCGTACGCGCGCATCGACGGCTGGGCTGTAGGCATAGTTGCAAACCAACGTGCAGTTGTGAAGACAGAGTCCGGGGAGATGCAAGTTGGTGGAGTAATTTATTCCGACAGTGCAGACAAAGCTGCACGGTTTATTATGAATTGTAATCAGAGGAAAATTCCTCTTGTCTTTTTTCAAGATGTAACGGGATTTATGGTCGGCAGCCGCGCCGAACATGGTGGAATAATTAAAGACGGGGCGAAGATGGTAAATGCCGTGGCTAATTCCGTGGTTCCCAAAATTACTATTATTGTTGGGAATAGTTTTGGCGCCGGGAATTATGCTATGTGCGGAAAAGCTTACGACCCACGATTCATTTTTGCGTATCCAAATGCCAAAATTTCAGTAATGGGCGGGCAACAGGCAAGCAGCGTGCTTCTCGATATAAAACTGAAACAACTTGCTTCAAGTTCAGAGTTGGGACAGAAAACCTTTTCTGAAATTGATAAGAAAAAATTGTTGAGCGATATTCAAAAATCTTATGATGAAAAAAGTTTTCCACTTTATGCTGCAGCACGTTTGTGGATTGATGAAATTATCAACCCGGCAGAAACACGAAAAGTTATTTCCACTTCTCTTTCTGCCGTAAATAATAATCCGGTGATGCCGGAGTTTCAAGTCGGTGTGATACAGGTGTAATGATGAACTTCGAACATAAACTGTAGAATGAAAAAATTAACTTTCCTACTTCTAATTCTTCTAAATATAAATTTTTCTTTCCCTCAACGAAGCCACCTGTCAAGCAACGTTCAAGAAATCTCAGAATTTATTGCTTCCGAAACTTTTCTCTCAATAAAAAATCAACTAGGAGAACTACAATCGATTGATTCACTCTACGTTACGGCTTTGCGTATAACGGGGAATAACATTCAAGATGCATTACTTGCGTTGACGTTTGCGGCTGTGCCTTATAAAATAGTTCCGGTCCATTTCCTTTTCCGGTTTAATTATCCCTTGCTTTCTGCGGATGATTCAACGTTTCAATTGAAAAACAAAAATCTGCCGAAATATTTTTTGCCGGACTCTCCTCAGAATGCATTTGGAGATGAAGATAAAGTAGCTCATTTTTTTGGAAGTGCATTTATAGCTTATACTTCACAAGTCTTTGATTTAACTAAAGCTATTGGTTATTTTGTAGAAGTTATTGAAGAAAATTTTACACCGGAAAATCATATTGATCTTCGCGATTTAAAAATCAATGCACTTGGTGAAGCATTTGGTAAAAATTTACATACAAATAATAAAATGGTTCCTTCATTTTTCTTAAAGAAATATCAGCAGTAATTATGAACACCGTATTAGTAATAGATGACGAAAAACAGATCTGCGAAAGTATTCAACTCATCCTCGATTTTGAGGGCTACCATGTGGATTTCGCTACTTCCGGAACCGAAGGATTGGAGAAAATAGCTTCAGAACAATTTGACGTTGTCCTTCTCGATATTCAAATGCCCGACCTCAATGGCTTTGAAGTTCTTACAAAAGCAAAGCAAAATTTCCCTTTTTTGAATGTTATTATCATCTCCGCTTTTGGAAATATTCAGAATGCGATTCAAGCAACTAAATTGGGAGCGTTTGATTTTCTTGAAAAACCTATCGACCGCGATAAACTTTTAATAACCGTCCGCAATGCGGTTGAGCAGACTCACCTCAAAAAAGAAAATGATGAGATAAAAAAAACTTTTCTCGAACCGGGTGAAATTATCGGTAGTTCGCACGCCTTAAAAAATGTTTTATCGCTAATCGAAAAAGTTTCACAAACGGATGTGCGGGTATTGATAACAGGTGAAAATGGAACGGGAAAAGAATTAGTTGCCCGTGCCATTCACAAAAAAAGTCTGCGCAAAGAAAAACCTTTCATCGAAGTGAATTGCGCCGCTATCCCCAATGAACTTATTGAATCTGAATTATTTGGTCATGAAAAGGGTTCGTTTACAGGGGCAATGCAACAACGGATTGGAAAGTTCGAACTTGCTAATAAAGGAACTATCTTTTTAGATGAGATTGGCGATATGAGCCTGCAAGCGCAGGCAAAAGTACTACGCGCTATTGAAGATGGAAAAATCCAACGCGTGGGTGGAGCAAAATCAATTGAGGTAGATGTACGCATCATTTCAGCCACAAATAAAAATTTAGTTGAAGAAATTGAAAAGGGAAATTTTCGCGAAGACTTACTCCATCGTATAAATGTTATTCCCATTATTGTTCCACCACTTCGCGAAAGGCTGGATGATATCCCCTTACTTGTAAAACATTTTGCACAGGATATTTCGCAGAAGCATAAAAAAGTTGTCCCGGCATTTTCGGAAGACGCTCTTACAGTTCTGCAAGGTTTGCGATGGGCGGGAAACATCAGAGAATTGCACAATATCGTCGAGAGAATTATTATTATCATCGATAAGAAAGATATCTCGAAAAAGGATATCGAATTCCTTATCCCGTATGAAAAACAAGATATCGGAGAAATGGTTGATCTTTCAAATTCATTTCAAGATTTTAAGGGAAAAGCTGAGCGTGCTTTTATTATGAAACAACTCGACTCTAATCATTGGAATATTAGCAAAACTGCCGATTCGTTAAACATTCAGCGCAGTCACCTTTACAATAAAATGAAGAAATATAATATTGAGAAAGGGAAAGCATAAAGAGACAAACCTCAATTAGGAATTACGAATGAGGAATTAGAAATTGCTCTTTAACGACACAATTCGAAAATTATAAGTTAGATACACCAAACTTGTTGTTATAAAAAACAAAAACTTAAACGGAGATAGTGAATGGCAGAAACCATCTTTTCAAAAATTATTAAAAAAGAAATTCCAGCGACTATAGTTTATGAAAATGACACAGTGTTGGCATTTCGTGATATTAACCCGGCTGCACCTACACATATTCTTATCATTCCAAAAATCGAAATTATAAAAGTAACAGATTTGAACGGTAAAGAGCATGGCCAACTTCTGGGTGAAATGATCGACGCCGCTAATGCAATTGCAAAACAAGAAGGAATCGCTGAGAAAGGTTTTCGGTTAGTGTTTAATAGTGGAGATGACGGCGGACAGGAAGTTTATCACCTCCATATGCATTTGCTCGGCGGTAGAAAAATGAATTGGCCTCCGGGGTGAGGAAACTAAATATATTGGTTAGGTTATCTAAATATTTCTAAGTCAACAAATGAAGACTTCAAAAGTTTTATGCGGAGTATCCATTTCGCAATAAAGTGGTTTTGTTTCTCATTTTTCCAAATTCAAAGATTCTCCATGCACCAAACAAATACTTAAGTTCACATGAAAAGTCAACTTGCTTCTTTAACTCAGAAATTCCAAAAGAGTGGAAAGAGTATTTTTCATTTCCTTGCGTGAAACTACTTTATCAATAAAACCGTGCTCCTGCAAAAATTCTGCTGTCTGAAATCCTTTTGGAAGATCTCTACCAATTGTTTGTTTAATTACACGCGGACCAGCAAACCCGATCAACGCTTTTGGTTCAGCAATATTTAAATCACCTAACATAGCGTAACTTGCTGTAATACCACCAGTTGTGGGATCCGTTAAAATGGAAATATAGGGCACGCCAATGTCCGCCAGTTTTGCGAGTCTGGCGCTTGTTTTCGCCATCTGCATTAGACTCAAAACACCTTCCATCATTCTTGCTCCGCCGCTGGAGGAAATTAGTACAAGCGGAATTCTAGATTTAATGGATTTGTCTATGAGTCTTGCAATTTTTTCTCCCACAACAGAGCCCATGCTCCCTCCGATAAATTTAAAATCCATGCAACCAAAAGAGATCTCTTTTCCGTTGAGAGTTCCTGTTCCTGTCCTTATTGCATCAAAGAGTTCTGTTTTTTTTATAGCATCGTTAATTCGCATAGCATATTTTTTTGTATCGGAGAATTCCAGCGGGTCTGCGGACCTCATCTTCTTATTCATTTCTTTGAATGACCCCTCATCAAGTAAAATTTTTATGTACTCTTCACTTCCAATGCGGAAATGGTAGGAACATTTAAAGCACGTCCATAAATTATTTTCAAGTTGTTTTTTATGAATGATCTCATCGCATTCCGGACATTTCATCCACATTCCGTCCGGGAGATCGATCTTCTGGGTATCATCAGAAAAATTTTTCTTTGATCGTTTAAACCATGACATAATATTAATCTTTCTTTTTTTCGATGAATGCCGTAATTGTTAATATTTTTTGTTGTTCTGATGGATCATTAGTAGTTAAAGTGATTGTTCTAGTTACCGCTCCTTCACGATTCGAAGAATCGAATTCAACTTTAAGTGTCCCTTCTTCCTGTGGTTTTAAAGATTTCCCGCTTATTACCGCTGCGGTACATCCGCACGAAGTTCTTACATGACTAATTTCCAATACATCCGAACCGACATTTTTATATTTAAACGTGTATTCGGCAATACTTCCCTCTTTTATCTTGCCAAAATCATTTAGAGTTTTTTCAAATTGAATTTTGGGACCGGTACCTTTGGATTGTTCTGCCTTGTCGATTTTAGGTAACACTTTCCCGGTTAACACTAAATTCAAACTTGGATTGGAAGCATCGTTCGAAGCCAGAGCGATAACTTTATGTTGAACGCCCGATTTCCCTTCGGAATCAAATTCAGCATTAATTGTAGTTTCCTCTCCCGGCTGAATTTCATCTTTTTGCATAGCTGCCGCAGTACATCCGCAACTTGTCATAATATTAGTAATATGAAGGACCTGATCACCAACATTTTTAACTTGAAAAGAAAATTTTACAATAACACCTTCTGTTATTTCACCAAAATCGTATTGAGAAATGCTTGTCTGTATGCGAGGTCCTCCAACTTGAGCTGAAAGAAAACTTACCTGAAGAAGAAAAAAAGCAATTAATAATTTTATATTCATTTTCATTTTACATTCGATCCTTTCACTAAAAAATCTTTTACATAAAGCGGTTCTAATAAATCATAATTTGCCAGTTCATGCTTTTCGCCAAACAATGAACTCCAGATGGCAATTGACTTTGCAGAAGGAAAAGTCAATTGATGGTTCCCTGCATTCCCAAATATTATTTCATCGTGAAAATTTAGTTCAAGTTCATTTTTTGAAACGATACCCAAATCATGTGCAAATTTATAGATATTTCCCATATTAATAAAACCGGCGAAATAGATTTCTTCCCGGTTAACTTTATTAGCGATAAAATATTTTTCTCCGTTTTTTGTTCTCTTTAATGCTTCCAGTGCAATTGCTTCAAAAGTAGGAACCGGAAGAATCGGTAAGGAGGCACCAAAAGCCATCCCTTTAGCCGCGGCTAAACCTATTCTCAAACCGGTGAATGAGCCTGGTCCAATTGAGATTGCAATTGTTTTCAAGTCACTTAATGCGATTTCCGCAGTGGACAGGGTGTTCTCAACAATTGCAAAAATCATTTTGGAATGGCTGAATTTAATTCTAGAAGTCGTTTCAACATATTTTTCGTTGTTCCAGAAAACGCAGACACTGCACTGATCTCCACTAGTTTCAATTGCTAATATTGGTCTTTCTTCAATCATAATTTTTTTATTGTAAAAGTACGGGAAAAATCGTCATTGAGAGTAATTAAAATTTCATAACGTTTTTGGGGAAGAACCGCCGGGAACAAATCCGCCCATTCAATCATCGATATGGCTTCGTCATCGTTTAAGTAATCATATAATCCGACGTCAAGTAATTCTTGTTCAGACCGGACTCGATAAAAATCGAAATGAAAAAACTTTTCCTTTCCCAAATAAACATTGAGCAATGCAAAGGTTGGGCTGTTGGCATCATCAATTGAAAATTCTTTACACAATACTTTGGTGAAGAATGTTTTCCCTGTTCCCAGGTTTCCGATAAGAGAAACACAATCTCCTTTTTGCACTATAGATGAAAACGACTTTGCCAGATTGATGGTGTCTTCTTCTGAAGAAATATTTTGAACGAACGGGAACTTCATTACTTCGTTTCGAGCGTAATTATTGGGAGGATCATTTCTTCAAGAGAAACTCCGCCATGCTGAAAAGTATCTTTGTAATGACTTAAATATTTATGATAATCAGTCGGATAAACAAAATAATAATCTTCTTTTGCAATGATATAACTAATTGAGACTCCGCGACGGGGTAGTTTGTATTCGAGTGGATCTCTTACAAAAATTGCATGTTTATCATCCACTTTCATATTTCTTCCATACTTGAACCGAAGATTTGTTGAAGTCTCACGGTCACCCAGCACTTTTGCGCCACGTAACGAGCGAATACTTCCATGATCGGTAGTAATTACAATTTTGGCATTCTTCATTTTAGAAATTGAGCGGAAGGTTGAAAGCAGAGAAGAGTGCGTGAACCAGCTATCCGTTAATGAGCGGTATGCTGCTTCGTCAGGTGCAATTTCTTTGAGTAGATCAGAATCTGATCTGCCATGCGCTACCATGTCTAAAAAGTTTACCACTACCGCAGTAAAATGGCTGTTTTGATACGATAGGATATTTTGTTCAAAGTTCCTACCAACTTCGGGATCAATAATTTTCAAATATTTCAAATCGGTTTGTAATTTTATTCTATACCTGTTGAGAAGTAATTGAAGTAATTCTTTTTCATATTTGTTCATGCTGCGTTCATCGTCATCATTTCCCGTCCACAAATCGGGATAATTTTTTTCAATATCCGAAGGATAAAGACCCGCGAACAGTGCATTCCTTGCATAAGAAGTTGCTGTGGGAAGAATTGAATAATAATAATCTTTTGAAATTTTAAAATAATCTACCAAATGCTTTTCCATTGTCAACCACTGGTCTAACCGGAGACAATCTAAAACGAAAAAAAAGACCGGTCCTTTTGCCTCATTTATCATCGGGAAAACATAGTCTTTTACGATCTCTACAGTCATTTTAGGACGGTCTTCCTTAGAGGATGAATTAATCCATGTTTTATAATTCCGCTCTACATACTTCGAGAATTCTTTGTTCGCTTCTTTCTTTTGATCGGTTAACGACTGGAGTAAATTACTTTCCTTGTGGGACGCAAGTTCTAAATCCCAATAAACTAGTTTTAGATATAAGTCAATCCATTCTGAATAGGAAAGTTGATTTTGTAGAAGCATTGATATCTGGTTAAAGTCTTGCAGGTAATCTTTAGTAGCCGTTTCAGTAGAGATCCTTTTCCCATCTAATATTTTTTTACAGACAAGCAGGACTTGACTTGGATTTACCGGCTTGGTTAAATAATCTCTTATTTTCCCACCGATGGCTTCATCCATTAGAGATTCGGCTTCACTTTTAGTAACCATCACAACCGGAATATTCGGATACAAGTCTTTTATCTTCCCGAGCAGTTGCAAGCCGCCCATACCGGGCATCATTTCATCAAGAAAGATGAGATCGACTTCGTTTTCTTTTAAAGTAACTAAAGCATCCTCTCCGTTCGTGTTTGTGGAGACATCGTATCCTTTTTCGGTCAAGAAAATTATATGAGACCGAAGAAGATCGATCTCGTCGTCAACCCACAATATTTTTTTCTGAAGCATACTGTCCTTTACTATCTTTTCAATAATTTATACCAAACTTAGCAATAATATTTGTTTTTCGTTAGAGCATAAATTTTCCCTTACCCGGTTACATTTTTGCAGAAGTGCAACAATCAATTTCCGTTGATGTTTGTATGATAGAACCATAGATATTAATTTCTGAAAAGATAAATTTTAGAGGTTTAATTAGGCTGGCTGTTCTATTTAAAACAGAGATGAAACTCAGGGCTTACCTCCCCGCTAAGTCCCAAGTTTCATTTCTTAATTCATCATGAACATTCAAATACACCATATTTTATGCCAGCCTAAAGAATATTTTTTTGATAAAAAATGATGGATAAAATAATCGCTTTGCAATAAATAACAAAACTATTCTTGTTTTCGAGAAAAGATTGAAATCTTCTTGCATCAACCGTTAACCCTCAAACATCAAACATCAAACATCAAACATTTCGGCAGCTTACTGCGCTAGGATTTCCCCTCATAGTTTTCATCGATCAACAAATTTTCTTTATCTGAAGCTGACACCGCCAGAAAATCGCACCGTTCATTTTCTTTATTCCCGTTATGCCCTCTCACCCAGCAAAATTCAATGTCATGCTTCTGCAATAACGCATCAAGCTGAATCCACAAGTCGGGATTTTTCACATCTTCTTTTTTCCCCCGCTTCCAATTTTTTGCTTTCCAGGAAGTAAGCCATCCTTTTTGAATTGGTTCAATCACGTACTTTGAATCACTATAGATTTTAACCTTACATCTTTCTTTCAAAGCGCTAAGTCCGGTAATTACTGCAAGCAATTCCATTCGATTGTTCGTTGTTTTTCTGTATCCGGCGGAGAGTTCCTTCCGTTGTCCTTTAAACAACAGCACAACTCCATATCCGCCGGGACCCGGATTATTCTTTGCCGAACCATCCGTATATATTGTTATTTCTTTCAATGCGTCTCTATATTAGTATATCACAAAGCTGTCTTTAGTTTTTAGTTTCCAGTTTTAAGTTTTAGCTATTCAATATTTTCATCCCATAAGAATAAATTATTATCATTACGATCATAAATTCTTAACAATTGGATTTCATCGTAATCTAAATAAAAAGGGCAATCAACATTGCGAGTTCCATCTCTTCGCATCAATTTTATATTTGGTGGATCGGTAAACTCAATCTGATCAACTATTATACAGTCAACTTCTTTGTTATTCATTTTTACAATAACACCATTGATATAATTAAATTTACTCGCTAAGATTTGCTTTAGATTTTTGATGTTTTCCGCATTCATATTTAATCTCCTAATATTTTTCTTCCAATTCTCCGTTTCCGAACTTAAACTATTATATATACGGTGATTGTCTTAAACTGTCTACTTCAACTAAAAATGATTTATTTCACGTATATTTCGGTATCAAACATACAAATAATCCAAATTGAAAAATTAAAACTGCTTTAAAGATAAAGATTTAATAAAGTCCTCTGTTAATGGTCTCATTTACTTAAAGAAAAACCAAATAATTCTCCAGCAGAAATCTGAATGGTCGACTTTTTTTTCAAAACACGAGAAAACAGCCCTATAAGCCGATTTTTTTCCTCAATTCGGTTACTTCCAAGTAAGCAAAATTGATATCGTAATTGGAATAAGTATAAGAAAGGATTGTCAATGCAGCCACCAATTCTTATTTCATGATTTGAAATACTAGCACCAGCCGAAAAAATATTATCATCAATAATATGCTGATGGACAGTAGGATGAAATATTAATCCATCTAGCACACTTTCTATTTCTTCATTAATTATTTCTTCTTTGTTGCGCGATGTACTTTTTAACATGGAAAGAATAGAATTAGAGGGTAAAGAATAATATGACTTGTCTATATCGTGGCTCCACAAAATATATTTTTCACTTGATCTGTGTACAAAAACATTAATAACACTTTTACTTAATGAATCAATTTTATAATCATAACTGATGTTAATAAATTGATTTTCAATAGTTGCATTTAATGGATTACGGGCCGGACTAAATTCTATTTCCCAAAATTTTGGGATACTCCGAATGTAGCAACTTAACCAAGTAAATATGTCGTCTTGCTTGCTTGGAGAAAATGCGAGCATAATTATTTTCAACCATATTTCTGCTTTTATTTGTTCTCTATTTGTCAGCATTTATTCCTTTCCCTTTAGCCATAAAAGAACTTTTGCTAGACTGCCCATAGTTATTGAGATATTCTTAGATTTTAATTTTAATTCAGAATATGCCTTGAGATCCTCTTCAATCTCATTCTTATTAATACTAGCTAGAAGTTCATCTTCCAGAATGAAAATCTCGAACAATTGTCTCAACTGCGTCCATTTAGGTAGATAATACTTCAAGTCATCGATTTGTAACCACCAAATCATTTGATAGGACAAAAAAACATCCCTCATTTTATCTACAACCTCAATATCATTGTCATTAAGTCCACTACTAAAACTAAAAGAATAAATATTTACATCGTTCTTTTTGATTGCTTCAAGAAGCTGGTTCTGTACAGATATATCTGACATGACTATTTCAGTATGGAAAAAAGATTGATATTCAAAACTGTTCGCTTTTGCAAATATGTAATCCCTAACAACTTCAGTAATTTCTTTGTCTCTATAAGCAATAATAATTCGATCCGTTCGATCCGTTGATAACAAAGCAGCAGATATCATATGGAGTATTTCTGCTGTATTAAAAACATAACTATCACTAAGAGACTTTTTTAGTTCTTCTACCAAAGGTGTTTTTGATTGAAGTTGATTGCCAAAGGTTAGGCCATAGCTGCTTATCTGATTTGATTGAGCATACGAATTAAGTAACACTGTTTCGTAATTTGTTATTTCATTCGAATTTAGGAATAGGTGTTGAACTAAAGGATTTAAATCTACTTTCCACTTATCTCCTTCAAAGTGTTCATAAATAAAAATCCAGTTTTGATATATTGATCTTTGTGCTGTTTCTTTATCTCCTGGTAACGAAATTGTTGTTGCGGAAATAATTTTTTCCTTGAAAATATATTTCATTAATTCTTCGGAAGGACGAGATGCAAATGCAAAAAAATCTTGACTGGTTTTTTTTGCAGTGGCAATTAAACATGATTCTAAAGTTTCATAATTGTACTTCATCATAGTATAATTCGTTAGTAAACGTAGCGCTTGCCTTAGATTACCTCCAGATAGCGCACAAAGATTATTAATTATTTCATCTATAGAAAAAGAATAAACTCCCATTCTCTTTTTTAATATTTCTTTGACTATGTCATTATTCAACGAAGACAAAAATATTTTTTGACAACTCTTCAAAGCCCAAGTATTATCGAATATATGAACTGCATTTACTTCAAAAAGCGTTTTATACTTAGATAAAAATAATGATACGGAGTTTAAAAAATAGAATTCTACATTTGCTTTCGAATACTTATCAAAACCAGACGCAAAACAAAATATTTTGTGTCCCATTTTACCTTCTATTCTAGAAATCACTTCCCTCATAATTCCCAAAACAAAATCCTCATTTAATTGCAATTTTTGTGCAATATTTTTTTTAATATTATAAACATTTAGCGAAAAATCATTAAGTTGGAAAATTTCGATTAAATTTTGCCAATCACTTACTTGTCCATCAGTTAACTCATACAAAGGATTTGTGAATGAAAGATCTATATTCTCATTAAGTGCTTTAATGATTATTTCTTTCACAATAATTATTAAAGGATTGTTTTCAAAAATATCTATCGAATCTTGATCAAAATGAAATGTCAAATCTGGGTAGATAGATGAATCACTAAAAGTTTTATTAATAAAAGTCGATTTACCAGTTCCTATCTGTCCCCCGACTAATAATGGACTCGTTGAATCAGTTAACCATGATATGAATTCAATTTGTTGTTTTTCATGACACTGTACATATAGTGTTTCAAATTCAGTTAAATCTACTAAAGGAATTCCTTCATCAAAATTAATCCCATCTTTATTCCTAATCATAGCTATTCCCTACTCTGTCTTCTGAAGTTTTCTATTGTTTTTTCAAAATCTGGTGTTGGGATTTCTTTTGACCATTCAGTCCATATATCTATTGTTGCACTAATTGGTTCTTCCTTTGGTTTACTAATTTTTATTCGACTTGGGAGTAAAACTGCATCACCAACCACCATACCCTCACCAATATCCATAATTGGTAATGTATCCATCATGCTTTCCAAACTTTCTGGCATCAACTTTTTAACAGTGTTCTGATCTTCACTATTTGTTAACCTAAGAGAAATTACATTATTACATTGACTCAAAATGGTATCCGACACGTCAGAAGGACGTTGACTTACTATTAAAAGTGCGACTCCATATTTTCTTCCTTCTTTGGCAATCTTTTCAAAATTTTCTATGGCCCGTCGCTCAACAGGATTTTGACCTTCTTTCTTGGGAAGGTATAGGTGAGCTTCGTCGCAAACAAAAACTAAAGGATGTCTTTTGTCACGGTCTGTCCAGAATTGGATTTGATAAATGATTCTGGCAACTAACCCAACGATAATGGGAAGTATATCTGTCGGAACTTCAGAGAAATCAATAATTTTAATCTGAGATTTATATTCAGTAAAATCCATAAGTTTAGCTGCAATTTCGGACATCGTTTCATATTGCTGTTCTTCCTTTGGAGCCTGGTAGAGAAAACCATATCGTTTATCACTAAGCTTACTTCGAATTCGTGTCAATAAACGACTAAATTGCCCGTAAAAATTTCCTTGTTTTAGTCCTCTCGAACCCTCTATCATTTCTTCATTTAATTCTTTAAGATTTTGTAGAACGTTATTTAACTCAAATGGGACTGGACTATCTACAGTAAAAGCAGCAAGGACTTTATCTTTTTTCAGTTTTTTCAAAACTTCTTTCTTTTCAGCTATTACTAAATCTTGGAAGACCATCACTTGATTGTGAGCTGAGAATTCGGAACGATCGATAAACATAGCTTGCATTTCCTCAGCATTCAATAACCAATAAGGAAGAAATAAAATATCTTTTTTCTTTTTACCTAAATCTTCCGGACCGGGAATTCTAAGATGTTTTGCATAACTCAATTCTTTATACTCACCATGCAGATCGAATACTATTATATTTGCAGATTTGAGCAGAGCAGCTTTCTCAAGTATTGCTGCTACTGTCCACGATTTACCGGAACCAGTGCTACCGAGTAACGCAGCATGACGCTGGAAAAACTTATTTCCATCTATATAAGCTGTAGCAGTTTCATCAATAGTGTATTTACCTATTTCAAAAGAGTTTTCAAGTTTGCCAGCTTGAGAAACTATATTCATAAAAGATTCTAATTGAGCATCTTTTAATACATAACATTCGGAATCAATATCAGGGACTTGGTTTAATGATCTTGAAAAAGTCATCCCTGCCTTCCCAGGGCACAGCGAACCAAGAAGAGTTACTTTGACAGTATTTATAACAACTTCTTCAACTCCATCTAAATTAATTTCATCGGATTCTGTATTGATAGCAACTGATTTAATAACCTTTTCGATTACACCGATTAACCAAGCTTCCACAGCACCGGGAAGTTTTAAAACAACCAGTTGACTAACTCTTGCCTTTCGCAAATCTTCATTTTTTTCTACGAGTATTGAAACTTTGCGCGTATCAACTTCTCTTACTTTCCCTAAAAAGTGTGACTGATCAAAAAAGAAAATGCTCATAAGTTAACCTCTAATATTTCTTTCGTAAATTCTTCGATATTCCATAAACTCTTGCTATTTAAAAATAACCAATCTTCATAATTCTTATTTTTTATTCTGGTAAAATTATTTGATTCTTGCTTACATACAAGCCAAAGATTAGCTGCTTTTTCCAGAATAGCTTCAATTTTCTTGTTACAATCCCTCGTTATAATAATACCGTGGCATTTTTGATTAATAAGTTTCTGTATAACATAGTTTTCAATATGCTTATCATTAAAACCATAACCAAGAAAAATAAAAGAATCTTTTATTTCGATAGCTTTATCAAATTTCTCTAATAATTCTTTACGGAAACAGGAAATCTTTTCATACTTTGATACACCGGGAGTAATGATAACACGTTCAATATTATTCGGTGGTTTATGAATCCATGAATTCACTTCTATAACTTCGTCTTTGTGAAAAAAAGTATTTAAAGAGCCATGGACTTTGTGTAACTCAATATGTTTAAATTCATTAGCTTTATTTTGTAATTTATTATTCCGAATTATCTTTTCAAGATAGGAAACCGAATTTCGTGCTTGGGACCAATCAACTTTTCTAATAAGACAACCAGAAAATCCATTTATATATTTTATACCAACATTTTCAAAAGCGTATTCAGCAAGCATATCATAGTTTGGTGTTATAACATGTAGTTTCCGATCACTTTCCGGCAATCCATCAACCAATCTCATAAAAAAATCTGTTGCTGGCCAAACTTTCGTTCCGTTTAAAATTTGATATGAATATTTCTTGTCTAATTGTGCTATAAGATTACCAGTAATTTCTACCACTAAGCTGATTAAGGCACTATTATGGACATGGTCAAGTGAAGATTCTAGGTCTATGCCACCTTTTAGAGAGCCGACTACTTTATTCCATTCTTTTTCTAATTCTTTTTGACCATTAATCTTCTTCGGCATTTCAGATTGGAGTTGACTATTTAATTTATTCATCCCAAAATCAACATCAATTGCACAAGACATTCCAGTGCCAAAGATAACCAATGGTGAAGGGTTGGATGTAAAGAAATCACGAATCGCTTTATATACTATCTCTTTTGTCAAAACCATTTTAATTTCATATTCTCCTTTCCTCGTCTATCAACTTGTGTAAAAGCGTAGCACACAATTGTACTAGTGTCCGGATTTCTATGTTACTTGTTATCTGAATTATCGACTTACCTGATTTTTAAATACCCTTGATCTTTTTTATAAAACTTCTTATTTACAAGTCGCTTTGATGCTAAACTTTTTTCACTGACATTGTTTAACTTAACAATTACCTAAAACTAATAAAACCAAATACGAAAAAAAAGTAACCTTTGCAGCTATTCCCTTCATCCGCTATAACCACAAAGGCTACTTAACACAGCTTGGAGGAACCGTTTTTTTTAGGTTGTAGGCGGTACCGGTTCTTCTTTCTTAACGCTTCTCGCTCCCAACTCTAGCACCCTTCGTGCGGTTGTATATTTTGTAAAAAAGTCGGGATTTATTGTTTTGAATTTCTCGGCGAAGCGGTCAATTTGATTATCGATAAGATCCTTGGCTTCACCGATCAATTCATAAACCGTTTTTGTAGCATTAACACTTTCCCCTTCACTCGTTCCCGAAATTTCAAGATTTTTCTTGAATGCTTCCGATTTAAGACCAACATCTGCAATCTCTTCGGCGGTTAGTCCATGTTCTGTAAGTTCGGTCTCTTTCCCTTCCGTCAGTTTCACAAGATCGATGGCTTCACTGGTAAGATTGGTGTCGCGCATCTTCTTGTAGAAATTTTCTGTGTTATCCACCCTCTCTCTAATCTCGGGAACCCCTTTGTCATCCGCATAAGTAAAGAGAGCATTAGCTACCTGGAACACCGCAGAGGCAAGCTCATTTTTTGAGTTTACCTTAATTGAATTCTTCCCGGTTTTTATACTCTTCCTTCCGCTATCCACATCCTGGATATCTGCTATAAGTCCTTCCAATTTTCCAGTCGCTCTCTGAAAAGCCGGAATAGTACCTACGATAGTGGATTCTGTTTTTAAGAATCCGTGCAAAATAGTGAACATTGAAAACAGGTTCTCCTGTTTGTCAGTCATTACGACCTCCTTTAGTTAGTTTATAAATAGCTCCACTTTGGAGCAAAAGTTCCTTTTTCTTCAAAAAATGAACATTTATTACTTTACCAATCTCATTTCTGACTTTTTTTGTCTCATTTCAACATTTTTTTGTCTCATTTCAACATAAATTTGTCTCATTTCAGAGTCAATTTATCACATTTCCAAATTTTTAAATCCCACTTCCAAATTCATTTACTTCACTTCTAAATCGTTTAAATCTATTTCAAGACTTTTGTGTTATATTCTGAAACCTTCAATATTCATTTTCGTCTCTACTTTCTTCGTCCCCGGGTTTACTTTCTTCGTCCCCGGGTTTACTTTCCTCGTTCCCGGTTTTACCTGTCATGTTTCTCTGTTTACTTTTTACATTTAAGAGTTTATTAATCATGTTTCAACGTTCACAAGGCGCATTTCAGAATCTTCTTAATTTATCTCAAAGTATCATGATCATATTTCAAAGTGAACATACTTCATTTCCGGTAATTCGCACTTCTCACTATAATTTTAAAATACCATTCCGGAATCGCAAAATGGCATTTCAAATAAATGAAATACTATTTCTGAAAATTCAATTTTCGTTTTATGATTTATTTAATACGCCTCCGGAATTATCATACTTATTGCAGTATTACTAAATCCTTCCCTCAATAAGAAATCCTTTAGAAAGATTTTTAGAACGTTTCTTTTCTACCAACATTCCCCTTTCTAACATTTCTAGATAATAGAAAAACATTACAGATGAGGAAACTGTAACGCGATAGCAGAACTTTCAATCAACGTCTGCTGCAAAAATAAAGATTAGCTAACTAAAAGTAAATACTTTTCTTTTCAATTTTTATCAAACGAAATTTTTCTTGCGTTCTTCCTTCTATCAAAATAACTTGTGTGTAATAATTCATGACTTTTATGGCTGCCGGGAGTAATTAAATACTCTTTATAAAGTGTCTTCACAGATTCGTTTTCGTATGATCTTCTCAATTTCATTTTCTTGTCAATCGCATACAACGCTTTCATCCGCATAATTACTTTATCGGTTTTTTGATGTACCGGTTGACCGCCGCCGTTGATGCATCCGCCGGGACAAGCCATCACTTCTATAAAATGATATTTTGATTTCCCTTCCCTGATTTCTTTTATCACCGGATCAACCTGCCCAATGCCATTCACTACCGCAATATTAATGGTGTTCCCATTTATTTTGATAGAAGCTTCCTTAAGCCCGTCCAATCCCCTTACTTCTTCAAAGTCAACATTTTTAAGATGATTACCCGTTAAATTAAAATAAGCAGTACGCAAAGCAGCTTCCATAACACCGCCGCTCGTTCCAAAAATAACCGCGGCTCCGGTTGATTCCCCTAACGGATTGTCGAATTCTTCGTCAGGCAAATCTGTAAACTCGATTCCGGCTACATTAAAGAATCGGGTTAATTCTCTCGTTGTTAAAACCGCGTCAACATCCGGCAGGAATTCTTCACTCAACTCCTGACGCGCCGATTCATATTTTTTTACTGTGCAAGGCATAATTGAAACAACGAAAACATCCTTCGGATCAATTCCCATTTTTTTTGCGTAATATGTTTTTAACACAGCTCCTTCCATTTCATGCGGTGATTTGCATGTTGAAAGATGATTAAGCAAATCACCATGTTTTTGTTCCGCATATTTTACCCAGCCCGGGCAGCAGCTTGTAAACATCGGGAGATTTTCCCCTTTCGTAATCCGTTCAATCAATTCGTTCGCCTCTTCCATTATTGTAAGATCGGCAGCAAAGTTTGTATCAAAAACTTTTTTGAATCCTAATCTTCTTAATCCGGCAACAAGTTTTCCCGTTACATCTGTGCCGAGCGGAAGATTGTATTCTTCACCTAAGGATGCCCGGACTGCAGGGGCAATTTGCACAACCGCGTATTTCGTTTTTGAGTTGATTGCATTTGCAACCTCTTTCATACTGCTTTTTTCACGCAATGCGGCTGTAGGACAAACTAAAATACATTGTCCGCACAAGATACAATCGCTGATGTTTAATCCTTGATTGTATGGCGTGGTTACAATGGTTTGAAATCCGCGCATGGTAAAATCAATCGCACCTACTTTCTGAACCTCGTTACAAATACGTGTACATCTTCCGCACAAAATACATTTTGCCGGGTCGCGTTCCATTGAAGGACTTGAAATGTCAATTGCGTGTTGTTTCTGTTCGCCTTGATAGCGGTGTTCACGAACTCCGTAACGTTCTGATAAAGTTTGCAATTCACAATTTCCGTTTCTCACACAGATTAAACATTCTTGCGGATGATTTTCAACAAGCAATTCCACTATTGTTTTTCTAGCTCTGCGAACTCTCGAAGAATTAGTTTCTACCTTCATTCCTTCAGAAATTGGGAACGCGCATGAAGGAACCAGGTTCCGTTGATTTTCAACTTCAACCGAACAGATTCTGCAAGCGCCGGTCGGCAGCAAATCTTTTATGTGACATAACGTTGGTATTGAAATACCAACCGATTTTGCCGCATCCAGAATTGTCATTCCTTCTTCAGCTTTTACTTTTATTTTATTTATTGTTAGTTCAACCATGTTATTTACCTTAAAAATCTTCTTTCAGTTTTAGTTTACTTCAATTGCTTCAAATCTGCACGCTTCCAGACACATTCCGCATTTAATACATTTATCTTGCACGATATAATGAGCGTGACCTTTTTCACCAACAATTGCTTCAACAGAACATCTGCGCAAGCAAACCCCGCATCCTGAACAAATGCTGTTATCAATGGTGTAGGTTAATAGATCTTTGCACACTCCTGCAGAACATTTTCGTTCATATAAATGCTCTTCATATTCCTCACGGAAATATTGCAAACCGGAAAGAACCGGGTTCGGTGCCGATTGTCCGAGTCCGCAAAGTGAAGTATCCTTTATTACATTTGCCAGACGGTTGAGATAGATGATCCCTTTAAACCGCTGAAGTTCATCAACTTTATTCTTTGTTTGTTTATAACTCACCGGAATGCGTTCAATTATTTCTAGCATCCGCTTTGTGCCTTCGCGGCAAGGAACGCACTTTCCGCATGATTCATTTTGTATAAATGTTAAAAAGAATTTTGCCACATCCACCATGCACGTGTCTTCATCCATTACAACAAATCCGCCGCTGCCCATCATCGCGCCGACTTCTTTCAGCGATTCATAATCAACTTGCGTTTTAATGACACTATGCGGAAGACATCCGCCTGAAGGTCCGCCAATTTGTACTGCTTTAAATATTTTGTTATCCGGTATTCCGCCGCCGATTGTAAAGACAACTTCTTCGAGTGTCGTACCCATAGGAACTTCTACCAGGCCGGTGTTTGTTATCTTTCCGCTTAATGCAAAAACTTTGGTTCCTTTACTCGCCTTTGTTCCAATTGAAGAGAACCATTCCGAACCACGGTTAATAATATTCGCAACGTTCGCAAAAGTTTCAACATTGTTAATAACAGTCGGCTTGCCGAACAATCCTGAAATACTCGGGAACGGAGGACGCGGACGGGGCATTCCCCTTTTCCCTTCAATCGAGCCAATCAGCGCGGTTTCCTCTCCGCAAACAAAAGCTCCCGCCCCTTTTTTTATACGAATATGAAAATTGAAATTGCTTCCTAATATATTCTCTCCGAGTAATCCATACTCTTCACATAATTTGATAGTCTTTTCCAGCCGTTCAATTGCAAGAGGATATTCAGCGCGGCAATAAACATAACCGGCTGTTGCCCCTATTGCGTATCCGCCAATTGCCATTCCTTCAATAATTCTAAACGGATCGCTTTCCAAAACCGAACGGTCCATAAACGCACCCGGATCGCCTTCATCTGCGTTACAAATAAGATGTTTTTGTTCCGCTTTTTGTGCGAGCGCTAATTCCCATTTTTTCCCGGTCGGAAATCCGGCGCCGCCTCTTCCCCGCAAACCGCTGTCCAAAATTTCTTTTATCACATCATGCGGTTTCATTAAACGAAGGACTTTATCAAATGCTTTGAATCCTCCCTTTGCAATGTATGCGTCAATCGATTCGGGATTGATAATTCCGCAATTCTCCAAAACAAGTTTTAACTGATGTTTGAAAAAAGGATTTTCATTAATATTGGCTGCTTCACCAGAAGAGACTCCATGGGTTCCAAGCAGCTTCTCTTTAAATATTGTTTTTTCAACCAACGTCTTTTGAATAAAACGGGGAACGATCTTCGGAATAATTTCACAATAGGAGACTCTATCCTGTCCCGGAAGTTTTACATCAACAATAACTTCTTTAGCGCAAAAACCTATACAGCCTGTAGCTTCAATTCTCGCGTTGATATTGAGTTTTTTAAGCTCTGCAATAATCGCTTCTTCAACTTTTTTTGCCCCGGAAGCAAGCCCGCAAGTTCCCATTCCTATCCAAATGATCGGAATATCGTGATCTTCATAATTTATTCTTCTATTTAAACTCTGTATCTTTTCACTGCATTTTTCATTGTGGTGGCACAGGGGACCTTCGGTACAACACCGTACAAAAAGATCGCATGGTTTTTCAAGTGAGTGCCAGCATTCATCACAACATTTATCTAAAAATGAATTCATACTTTCTCCGTTCCAATTTCTGCTTTTTTCGGCGTGTCGGCTTTTGGTTTGCTTTGATATTTTTTCATGATGTTCGGAATATCTTTAACTCCGATTCTCCCATAATAATCTTCATTTACCGTAATCACGGGAGCGATACTACATGCGCCTATGCAGTTTACAACTTCGATAGTAAATTTTTTATCGCGCGTGGTTTCTCCAGCTTTAATATTTAAAGCCTGTTCCAGAGCATAGAGAATATTGGAAGAGTTTTTAACATGACAAGCAGTTCCACGGCAAACCCGCACAACATTTTCACCCAGCGGTGTTAACCTAAATTGATTATAAAAAGTTGCTACTCCATAAACACGGCTTAAAGAAATCCCGACAAATTCGGCGATCTCGCTTAATGCATCTTCCGGCAAATACCCGTAAACGGTTTGAATGTCTTGAAGCAGGGGAATTAAATAGCTTTTATCGTTTGGGGTGTAGTTCTTAAAAATATCTTCGTGCATTTCATCCTCGAAAGTTAATTTCAGTTAACTTTTTCAAAATGAATGCCATGATATTTAACTAACTACATTCGAGAAAAGACACCATTAGCATTTTATTGGTTGATAATTAGAAATGATTCTTGATAATTAGATATTCTCTTTCTCAAAAGTTATAAGGAATGACTACAAATATTTTGTGAGTACTTCTAAAAGCTCAAAAAGAATTTTCTCACAAAGACGCAAAGTGTTTTAGTACTCTAAATCAGGTTCGCTATCATTTCAAGCAACGATACTTTTGTAAATGGCTTAGACAGATATGTATCGCAGCCGGCTGCCAAAGCATTTTGCCGGTCTTTATCAAATGCGTGCGCCGTTACCGCTATTATTGGAATGTGTTGATATTCCTTTGAAGCTTTTAACTCTTTGGTTAATTCCAATCCATCTCTTGAGCCGCCGATTGAAATATCCATTAAGATTATATCAACTTTATTCTCTTTTAAGATATTCAGTGCCTCATCAGAAGAATCGGTCATGAGTATATTATATCCGTTTTGAAGAAATCTTTTTGTTGTAACCTGGTTGATATAATCATCTTCAACTAACAGCACCAGACGTTTTTTTTCTCCATTCTCCGGTTCAACTTTAGTAGTAATTTTTTTAGGTATGTCGGTCTCTCCCATTGGTTTCATCACTTTTTTGAATGTAACTGTAAAAATTGTCCCTTCTCCTTTTTTACTTTCCACCGACAAAACCGCTTTGTTGAGTTCAAAATATTTCTTTGTTAGTGCAAGCCCAAGCCCTACCCCTTCATACGATCTTCCGTACCCCATTTCCTCTTGCCTGTAAGGTTCAAAAAGATGTTCTAAATATTCATGACTTATACCAATCCCACTGTCTTTTATTTCAAGAATCAATGCGTCGTCACTTTTGTCTAGAAGACTAATGGTTACAAATCCTTTTTGAGTATATTTTACAGCGTTGTCTATCAAATTGGAAATAGCTTGAGTTATTGAATACTCGTCACCAATTATTTTGGTTTCTCCGCACCGGTTATCGAATAGCAATTCGAGATTTTTCTTTTCTGCAGCATCTTTGTTCTGGTTGATTATATGCTCACATATTTCAGGAAGATTTATTTCTTTGAGGATAACCGAATACTCGCCGGTTTGCAAACGTGAATAATTTAGGATCATATCTACCGTTCGAATAATGCGTTGTGCCGAGCTATCAATTCCTGTAAACAACGATTCGTCTTCTTTTTCCACGTACTTGGCATAGTTTTCTTTAATAATACTCGCTAAACCTAAAATTCCGTTCAAAGGTGTTCGGATCTCATGCGACATATTATTGATAAATGCATCTTTTAGTTTATTGGCAGATTCAGCTTTTTCTTTTGATTCAATCAATTCTTTTTCTGCGCGTTTACGTTCGGTAATGTCATGAGCAACTCCTATTAGCCCTAATGGTTTCCCTCCTTTATCGTTTATAACTGTTGTAGAAAGAGAAATCGGAAATTCACTTCCATCTTTTCTTTTATTCCATAATTCTCCTTGCCAACCTCCGTGTATTGTCGCTGGCAGAATTTCCCCAACTAATTCCGCCGGATTATTTGGTGAACGTGCAATACTCATATGTTTTCCAACTAATTCATTTTCGCTGTAGCCATACGTTTTTAAAAATGATTCATTAACAAAAAGAATTTTGTCTTCCATATCGGTAATACTAACGCATTCATTAACACTTCTTAACGAGTGAGCAAGCATCGCAATTTCTTCTTCTGCGCGTTTCCGCTCGGTTATATCAACATCTACTCCACGATAGCCCATAAGATTATTTTTTTTATCAAAAATTGGAATACCTGTCGTAGAAAGAATAATTTTTCTGCCATCTTTATGAATGTTACAATTAATAAAATTCCTGAAGCTTTGCTTAAGTGCGAACGCTGCAATGGCTGCTTGTTTCATCTCTTCTTTAATTTCCGGATCAAAAAAATCATAAAAATATTTAATGCCGACGAGTTCTTCAGCTTCATAACCCAATAACTCTTTTATAATCGGACTTGCATAAGTGTACAAACCATTTATGTCAATTTCCCAAATCCATTCGAGTGCATTTTCCGATACTTGTTTAAATCGCAATTCACTTTCCATTAATGCTTCTTCTGCTTTTTTCCGCTCAGTGATATCTCGTTGAATTCCGAGAAAGCCGATGATATTTTTCGTTTCATCGAAAATCGGAGAAGCAGAGACTTCGACATTAATCAAAGTGCCGTCTTTTCTTTTATTAATGAGTTCACCTCTCTTTTCTTTACCTTCTTTTAAGGTTTCCCAAAACAGTTTGTAATCGTTAGCTTCCTCTAATCCGCCTTTAAGAATTCGTGGGGTAACTTTACCAACAATTTCATCGGAAGTGAATCCGTAAATAGATGTGAAAGCGGGATTGATGAATGTAAAAATGCCTTCATTGTCCGTTAGAAAAATAATTTCCCCGGAATTATCCACAGCTTTTTTTAATTTTAAAAGCGCTTCTTCAGCGCGTTTTCGTTCAAATTCTTTTTGAATGTATTCAAGAGCGAAAGAAATATCAGTTGACATCTCATCCAGCAGATTCAGTTCAATTTCATCAAAAAAATTAACTTCATTTGAACAAATACAATAACCGCCAATTGCTTTTCCAAGAACTATTAGTGGAAATACTACAAATGACTTAAATCCTAAAGAGGGAGAATGCTGTTTCAATATTTCCGGTATATTGTTATCGGTATCAATATTATTTGAAAAAAAACTTTTGCCTAACTTTATCGCATTAATAATAGGATTTTGCTTTGAGCTCACTTCAATTAAACTGTTTGCCAAACCGGCAGTTGCGACGGTCTCAATTTTCTTCGTCTCACTATTTACGATTCCGATCCATGCGCTTTGAAATTTTCCCTCATCAATCGCTATCAAACATGCTTTGTTCAGCAATTGTTTTGTATCGTGAATTCGAACAATCGCTTGATTGATATTACTCAATACAGCATACACACGATTTAGTTTAATAATCCTATCTTCTGCACGTTTCCGAATCTCTACTTCTGCCAATAATTCTGCAGTTCTTTCGGTCACTACTTCTTCCAGGTGTTCGTTAAGTTTTTTTAATTCCTCCTGCGTTTGCACCAATTCATCATTTCTCTGAACCGCCGCTTCATAGGTTGAAATAAGAAGAGAAAGCATTTGCTGCTGGCTGGAGGTAATAAAACGTCTTTTACCGCCGAACAATATTTCTACGCCTACTCTAACTCTTTCGTTTTTGTAAATTTTTCTGTTCGCAAGGATTTGTTCAATATGCGAGATAAGATAATCTTCACGGTAAGGTTTGGTTATAAAATTGTCAGCTCCGCAAGAAATACCTTCAAGCACATCTTCCGAACGCGTGAGAGATGTAAGCAGTATAACCGGGATGTCCATAGTGCTTTCACCTGCTTTTATCTCTTTACAGAGTTCGTAACCATTCATTTCCGGCATTATAATATCGCTGATAACTAATGATGGTTTGTCTTTAACAATAAAACCAAATGCTTCTTTACCATCCTTAGCCAGTATCACCTTGTAATTTTGTTTCTCAAGAAGGAACTTTAATTTTTCTGCCTGAGTCGCGCTGTCTTCGGCAATTAAGATAGTAACCAAATTATTTTCAGAATTCATATAATTTCCCATTTACCTCTCCATTCTTTTTTTTATTAAACCAATTAGAGTCGTTATTATATCTTCAGGTGAAAGAATATATGTGGCTGCGTTCAATTTTTCAGCTTCTCCCGGCATTCCATAAACAACGGAACTTTCTTTATCTTGAGCAAAAGTAACCGCTCCTTTTTCTTTCAATAGTTTCAATTCTTCAGCGCCATCGCGTCCCATACCGGTTAGCAATACCCCAACAACTTTGGAACCGAACGCATTTGCCGCCGTACGAAAAAGATAGGCAACCGATGGACGCAGTCCATTTTCTAAATCGTGACCGCTAAGTATAATTTTGGGTCCTCTTTCAACTCCCATGTGAAAATTATCCGGAGCGATGTAAGCATGTCCCGGTAGGGGATATTCACCATGAGAAGCAATATGTACCGGAAAATTCGTTGTATTATTTAACCATTCAACAAAACCTTCTGTAAAACCTTGCGAAATGTGTTGGACAATCAATAACGGGACCTGAATAGTTTTTGGTAACCGTGAAAGTATTTTTTGCAATACTATAGGACCTCCGGTGGAAGCACCGATAACAACAATTTGTATTCCCGGTTCTTGCCCACCTATTTTGTCAATAACAGGTTTAATAGGCTCTAGTTCACGTGTTGTGCGGGAAATTCGTTTAACTAACTTCACTTCGGACATCAGTCTGATCGTTTTGTTTAGCTCTTGCATCCCTTTAGTATAGTCCGGGTGATTAATACTCGGTGGTTTTTTAACAATAGCCAGTGCGCCGGCTTCAATTAGACTAAAAGAGGAATACATTTCTGTTGATGTTGAGCTTCCGGATACAATCACGATTGGAGTCGGGTTTGTTTCCATAATGATGCGAGTTGCCTGTCGACCATCTAATTTCGGCATATGCCAGTCCATTGCTATTACATCCGGTTTGAATTTCTTGACTGCTTCTATAGCTTCTTCACCGTTACCAACTATCCCAACCACTTCCAAATCAGGATCTGCCGCAATAGTGTAAGCCAGCAATTGCTGCATCACGAGCGAATCTTCAACTATGAGAACCCTGACCATTGTTTGTTACCTTTATGTATTTTTAACTCAAGACTGTTAGTGTGTAGGTTTATAGACTGTAGGCATTTAGGCTGTAGGGAAACAAAAACCTAACAGTCTTTAACCTATCAACCTATAGTCTAAAAACCTACAGCCTATTACCTATTTTCTACTCCGTATGCTTCGAGCTAATGCTCCTAAAACTTTTTCAGTTTCAATTAACTTCACATTACATTCACTTGCAACAGATTCTTTGACAAAACCAAGACGGGTGGCTAATCCAAGTTGATAATGTACTTCTCTTAAAGAAGCAAAAGCGATTTCAAGAAATCGAAAATATTCGGTTTGACTTTCGCGAGCACATCCTTCTACAATATTCGAAGGAACAGAAACCGCTGCCCTTCTCATCTGAGAAGTCAATCCATATATTTCCTCTTTAGGAAATTCTCTTGTTATCCGATAAATCAAAACTGTCGCTTCATCGGCAAGTTCAAATGCTCTTAGTTTAGTATGATCTCTCATATTTTTCCATTTACATTTAATTTTCTAACAACCTACAGCCTACAGTCTATCAACCTTTTTTCACAAAAGCTTTTGAATAACCTCCAACAAATTACTCTGATCAAAACTGCTCTTTATAATATAGGCATTTGCCCCAACGTCGATTCCGTGTTCACGGTCTTCACGCGATTCGAGCGCAGTTACGAGCACCACGGGCAGTTCATCAAGTTTTTTATCTTTTCTAATTTTTGCAGTAAGTTCAAAACCGTTCATCCTCGGCATATCAACATCCGATACTATTAAATCGAATTCTCCCACTAAAGCTTTTGTAAATGCATCAACGCCATCCACGGAAGTCTCAACCAGATAACCTGCCGACTCAAGAATATTTTTAATAAGTGTACGCGAGGTAATCGAATCCTCCGCAACGAGAAGTTTGTATATTTTCTCCGGTGTTTTCCTTTCACTTGTAATTACTTTGGCTGCACTTACTTTACCGGCAGATTTCATCAAATCGGAGACATTTATTACCGGCACAACTTTACCGGAACCGAGAACAGTAGCTCCGCTTATGTTTCGAACGCGGTTTAATTGCTTCCCCAATTCCTTAACAAGTATCTGGCATTCTTCTAAAATCTCATCAACAATAAAGGCAATCCGTTTTTCCGCGTGAACAAGAATCAATAATTGGATAAACTCTCCGGGGTCATTCTTTTTATTTGAAGCGCTGTTGTTTCCGTTTGATATTCCTAAAACGTTCTCGAGATTAACCACTGTAAGAATTTTCCCGTCAATCATTATTGTTTCTTTGTTCTCAACCGTTTTAATTTCTTCTCGGTTAACTCTAACAGCGCGTTCAACATGAATAGTAGGCACAGCATACAAATGCTCTCCGAGGCGAACGATGACTCCCCTGAATGTTGCTAACGTTAGCGGTAAGAGAAGGCGGAATGTTGTGCCAATATCCGGTTGGCTTTCAACAGAGACTGATCCACCGAGTTTTTCTACTTTCTCGCGAACTATCGCAAGACCTAAACCGCGTCCTGAAATATCTGTAATCATTTGGCTTGTTGTTACTCCCGACTGAAATATTAGCATCAAAGTTTCTTGAGCGTTAAGA
>JBAYFO010000031.1:0-41120 GCA_041667115.1 Ignavibacteriaceae bacterium
AACAAAGAGCGTTGTCGGAAGAAGCATCGGCAGAGTGATTGATCTAAATTGCTGCCACCAGGAAGCTCCTTCGATAGTTGCCGCTTCATACAAATCCGATGGAATGTTGTTCAATCCGGCAATAAAAATGATCATGTTGTAGCCAAAATTTTTCCATACCGACATTAGAACAATTGCCGGCATTGCCCAAAACGGATCGCCGAGCCAATCAACCGGATTAATGTGAAAAAAAGAAAGCAGATAGTTAAGTAAACCAAAGCGCGGGTGATAGATGAATCTCCAAACTATTGCGACCGCAATAAGCGTGGTTACCACCGGCATAAAATATGTTAACCGGAAAATTCCTTTAAACTTCACTAACTTGGCGTTTAAAATAAGAGCTGCAAAGAGAGAGGTGGCAACAGATAAAGGACCTGCAAGAATAACAAAGAAAATGGTGTTGCGTAATGCGATCCAAAATAACGGATCTTCAAATAATTGTGTGTAATTGCGCAACCCGATAAATCTTGCGTTCGACAAATTTCCGAGCGAATAGATATCAAAATCAGTAAAACTAATAACAAAAGCTGACACAACCGGGATAAAAAAGAAAACGAAGATCGCAGCCATTGCCGGTCCTAAAAAAAATAGGAGCGCTTTAAAGTTATTATTATTTGAACTATTCATAAATTTCTTTACAAATGCAATGCGTTAAAGATTAATTTGTTTAGGGAATTTTATCATCTGTTATTTCTTTCAATCATCCATCTTCGTTTTTCTAAAATCTTATTAACGTCTTGGTCCATCGCTTTCATCGCCTGATCAACCGACATTACTCCGCGTGCAGTATATTCTGCATACTGCTGAAGTTTAGAAAAAACAATTTGTTCCCACTCGGGAATTTTAGGTGTCGCTACTACATTTTGAAACTGATCATAAAATGCTTTTAAATAAATATCATTTTTAAGAGATGCATCATCCCATGCGCCTTTCACGGCAGGTAAATCATTTATCAGATGATACAACTGAACTTGAACTTTTGGCGTTGAAAGATATTCAATGAACTTCCACGCAGATTCTTTTTTCTTCGAATGTCCCGACATCACCAAACTTGAACCGCCGGCAAGCGATAAGCCGGGATATTTATCACCTGATATATTTGGTAAAGGAGCTGTCATCCATTTATCTGCAAGATCTCCCGTCATCCATTTTTTAAACTCATTGCTATTCCAGGGACCGGAAATATACATGTTAATATATTCGCCGGCAAAGGCTTGATAAATATTGGATACTTGAGAAACACTAAGAGGTGCTAAATCCTGCTTTATAAAATTGATTAGAAATGAAAATGCTTGTTGAAATTCTTTTGATTGAAAATTCCCATATGAATTATTATTTTTTAAAAGTTCCGCATGAGCTTGCAAACCGAAGATCACAAACGGAGCCCATTCATTTGTAGGAATGTAAATCGGATATTTTTCAGCAGGAAGTTTTGCTTTTATTTTCTTCGAACAATCGTAAAGTTCATCCCAGGTTTTGGGAGGAACATTGTACCCTGCTTTTGCTAAAACATCTTTTCGATAAAACAGGATACGCGTATCAACGTACCAGGGAATTCCATAAACATTTCCTTCAAGTACATTGGTATCCCAAATACCTTCAAAATATTTTTCTCTTTTTATCGCAGAAGATGTTTCTATCCAAGGATCAAGATTTTCAATTGCCCCAAGTGCGGAAAATTGCGGAACCCACGTGTTGCCAAGCTGATAAACATCGGGAGAGTTATCGCTTGCATATGCGGTAACAAGTTTTTCCTGCGCGGCTGTCCAGGGAACCATTTGTACTTTTACTTTTATACCGGGATTTTGTTTTTCAAATTCGGGAACGAGCTTTTGCACAAACTCCCCTTCTGCCCCCATTGCCCAAAAACTAATTTCCGTTTGTGCGTCGTTTTTTTTATTGCATGAAAGAGAAAAGAATGAGAAGAGAAAAAGAAAATAGGACACGGATTTAACGGATAAAACGGATTTCCATAGATTTATTAGAGTTGAATTTATCTGTTTAATAAAAATTTCCCGCATTGCAATCTGTGTGCCCCAATTTTTCATTTGAGAACCAACATTTTTTTTGTTTGAAGAAAATCTCCGGCTTGCAATTGATAAAAATAAACTCCGGAAGATAATTCATAATTCCTTCCACTGTTGGCGGATCGTAATTTGTAATTATACCTTCCCGCTTGTTGCATTTCATTTACCAACGTTACAACTTCATTTCCGAGAATATCAAAAACTTTTAGCGTTACAAAACCGCTTGCAGCAAGTTGATAGCTGATCACCGTTTCCGGGTTAAACGGATTTGGATAGTTCTGATTAAGCGCAAATTCTTTCGGTGCTTCCTTTTCATTTTTGACATCCGTCGGATCAGCAACAAAGCCGATTTTTTTGAGCGCACTATCTATTTCTGTGTTTTTCATAAAACTGTTCCAGATAGTCTGGCTAAGGTAATTTTCAGCCATTACAATTATCGGTCCTTGATCAATTGCCAGATAGCTTGAGGCGTACCAATTTTCCTTCACGTTGAACGCGTCCTTAAAGCCGTAAATTCCCCAAATTTTTTCTCCATACGTGTTGTAAAAATTTTTCAGAGCAGCTATAGATTCAACCGGTGTATACGGTATTGAAGAAAGCGCCGCGGTTGGCGAAATCGTACCGTTATCATTAGATGGTTCGTGCGCCGAATAACCAAACGGATCGTCGCTTGCGGTTAAACCCCATGTATCTTGATTGTAACCCGGCATCCCCTTTGGATTTGCTTTAGCATATTCGCGATGAATTAATGCATGGTTTCTATTATTTACAAAATAATTTGTGTAAGCATCTTTCTTGTTTCGTGGGTCGAATCCCAAAAACGAATAATGAGCAAAGAAAAGAGGTCCACCGTAATCCCAGCCGACATCAAGTTTATAACCGTAAAATGTTTTGCCATTTTTATAATAGGATCGGCTTGCCCAGCCGTTTGCGTAAAGACTTGCGGGAACCCCATGTGTTGGTGATGCAATCCCAAGAATATAAACGATCATCGCTTCATTCCATCCTGCGATCTGCATATTCATTTGCCACAAATAATTTGGTGACCAATGCCAATACAAGAAGTTACTTGTTGAAGCTTGCCGGTACCAGTCAAATTCAACTTGTTCCCATAATCGGGTTGCAACATTTCGAATAGAATCTTCATCAGCCGTACTTTGATCGAAATATTTTCTTGCCGCAAGCAGACCTTCCAGCATAAAAGACGTTTCAACTAAATCGCCACCGTTGTCATAGGTACTAAATGGAATAACTTTTCCTGTCGCACCATCCAACCAATGAGACCAAACACCGTGAAAACGGTCAGCTTTCGTTTCAAGAAAATTTTCCATTTTTAGGATTCGTTCACTTCCTTGCTGGCGTGTAATAAATCCACGTTCTATTCCGGCAAGAATTGCCATCACTCCAAATCCCGAACCGCCAATTGTTACAGTATTACCGCTTCCTTTTCGTTCTCTAATAAGACCGGAAATTGGGTGTGCATAATCCCAAAAATATCTGAATGTTGCTTCTTGCACCATGGTTACAAGCTCTTCGTCATTCATTTCTTTTGTTGATGCACTTACCTCTATACTCAAAGCTGATTCGTTGAAACTTCCGTCAATAGCAGAAACTTTATAGATCGCATTTACGCCTGTGGAGCCAATAAAATCATTATAAAATTGTTCATCCCGTTGAGCCGTTCCGATAGAAACATAATTCCCATTTACAAGTTTATAAATTCTATAACCTTGAACAGTGGTTTCAGAATTTAAATTCCATGAAATATCGATATGCTTGTAAAAACCTTTTGCGGCAACATTTTGTGGAGTTGACGGTGGCGTTGCGCTACCGGAAGACATTCGTATTTCATCAAGATAAAAAATATGTTGAATCCCATCCGTAGTATTTTGTCCGAAGAAAATCGTTTTGACCTTTGTTAAATCTGCCAAGCCCGGATTCAATTTAAAAATAGATAGCGGGACAGAAATTTTAAACCATACGTTGATTGGAACCGTTGACACATAATTTGATAATTTTTGCTTTGGAGTCTGTTTATTAGTTGAATCTTCCAAAAAGACCGTTGGAAGATCAGTTGAAGCAATTGAAGTTGTAGTGTAAGCCCAAAAGATGAGAGAGTCTTTTGTAGTAGCGTCTCGTATAGTCCAACCAATACCGGCTGCAGCAATCGCCCAGTCTCCACCGCTTTTTGAAGTATACTTCAAGCGTAGTGAATTTGTCCCAGAGTATTTTACTGTTGTTTCGACGGGAAACTTGTTCGTGTTGACAAGCTCAAGAAGACTTCCGTTACTAGAGAAACCCCAACTTGGATCATAATATGAATTTGACGGACTGTCATTAAAGAAAATAAAATCCTGTGCAATACTTTGTATTGAGAAAAGAAAGAAAGATAAACAGATTATTTTTACATATTTCATATACACCTAACTTTTTATTTCTTTACCACTATCATAAAATCCAACATTCTTTCATCCAGCAATTTGTTTTGCGATTTTAGTAAAACGTTAATCGAATTTTTTCCTATTTTCATTTCCTTAGGCAAATTAAAGGTTAGCAATTCCCAAAAGAAAAGTTTGTTATCATTTTCTGAAAGAGAAAAATTCTTGATTTCAAGTAAAACTTTTTCTTTCCAAATAAAAGATAACGAGCAATGATTAAATGATTTATGTAAATCGTTAATCACCCAAACATCTGCATTGAATTTGGCTTCAGGCAGATAGGTGTCTTGCCTTAACCGAACTGAAAGCAACAACGGCTTGAACGCTTGTTGAAGAGCGAAATAACCAGCCTTTTTCTTTCCGTAAAAATCTACAATCGACCAGGTAATTGAAGGCCAGCAATCAACAAACATAAATTGAAAAATTCCCGTGATACCATCATTCTTTTTCCTCCGGTAAAACTCCGTTGCGGTTGCTAATAAATCTGCCTGGTAATGCTGCGAACTTTTAATAAACTCATCAATATTTTTACCACGATCAATTTTAGCTATGTTAAAAGTTTGGTCGAATTGGAAGTTGTGATATTCCCAATCTTTCCAAGTGTATTTTCTAATTGATTTTTCTGACAAAAACATTTTAAGCGAAGAAAGTTGCGGCAAAGCTTGAGCGCCAAATTCCGTAACCAACGGACCCATCGGCGTGGCGGCATAATGTTCCTTGTTACCCCAATACCATCCATCGTAAGGATGCTCTTCATAATTTGATGCAAGCCGAACAATACGAGTTTTGTCTTCACTTAGTACAGCATCAAACAATAACGGATCGAGTGTTTTAATCTGCTCGCCAGGTTCATTATGGCAACACCAAAATGCTATGGAAGGATGGTTGTGGAATTGGCGGGCCATATCTTTTATTTGTGAGACAGCATTTTTTGTAAATGTGGGCGAAGCGTCGTACGTCCATTGCAGAGGGAAATCCTGCCAGAGGAGAATTCCTTGCTTATCAAATTCGTCATATAATTCTTTTCGGTTCACATGTGCATGAATGCGGACAATGTTGATGTTCGCTTCTTTTATAGCTTTTACAAGTTTCTGAATTTTTGTTTGAGAGAATTCACTTAGAAATTGGGTGGGGATAATATTGGTCCCGCGAAGAAAAAGTTTTTTCCCATTGAGATAAAAATTCTGTTCTTTGTCTAAATGAACTTCCTTTATTCCGAAAGTTTCTTTCTTAGCGTTGAACAATTCAGAAGAGATTTCAAGCTGATAGAGTGCGGGTTTACCGGTATCCCAGCTAAACCAAAGTTTTGGCTTATCAATATCGAAAGTATAAGTAAATGAATTTTGTTTCGGTTTAATATGGATCGAAAATTCTTTTTGCAGAATTTTCTTCCCGTTATCTTTTACCTCAATTTCTATTTTTGATTTTAGTTGATGAGTAAAATTATTTTGGTAAGAAACAGTTACTGCTATCTTTGCCTTATTTCTCCCGGATTGCAATCTTGAAGTTATCTTGACATTTTCAACATAGATTTTATCACCAAGCAACAACTCCACGTTATTCCAGATACCGCCGGTATTTTGATCCTGCCCATATTCAAGGCTCCAACCTCCGGGTCTACAGTCGTGGTGATTAAAAATTCCTTTTATCAATTTTTTCTTTAATGGCCAAACTTCGCCTGGAATTTCTTTTGGTGAAGTGACTTTTACCAGCAAGAGGTTCTTCCCATTTCTAATCAAAGAATCCGTTACATCAAATGCAAATTTTTGGAAATACCCTTCATGTCTGCCGAGTGAAATTCCGTTCAACCATACATCGGCAAAGTAATCTACTCCATTAAATTGAAGGATGGATAATTCGTTTTCAACACTAGGAATATTTACTTTGAATTGCTTAACAAACCAGATTGAACCACTGAAATTGTGAAGTCCTTCGCATTCCCAATTTGAAGGGACGTTGATTTTGTTTTGTTGCTTATTTTTTAGAAATCTTGTTACAATTTCAGAACAAGAATATTTTTCTTCCGGATCAGTTAAATAATTCCATGCACCGTTTAATAAGATATTTTTCAAAGCCACAGGCATATTAAATCCGGATTTCCGATTCTGAATCGAAATAAATTACTTTTGTAAGATCAACAGCAAATATTGAGTTTGATTGAATCACGGGATTTTCGCGCGCTGATATTCTAGCTGTGATCAAAATATCATCAAGTGTAAAGTAAATAAATGTTTCGTTTCCCATCGGTTCAACTAGATCTATTTTAGTATTAATTTTAGCAAAGTTAGAGGTATCAAGAGTAGATGATGAATCATAAATATCTTCAGGACGGAATCCAACCCAAGTTTTTCTCCCTTCATAATTTGATAAGCGCGATTTATCAACTTGCGGAACTTCAAAGACTAGAGAACCTTTATCACTCGTGAAAAGCAAATTTTCATTTTTTGAAATTGTACCATGTATAAAGTTCATTGCCGGACTTCCAATAAAGCCTGCAACAAATTTATTTACCGGCTTTTGATACAATTCAATCGGCGGAGCAACTTGTTGTACTATTCCCCGGTTCATCACTACAATGCGATCCCCCATCGTCATTGCTTCAATCTGATCATGTGTTACATAAATTATTGTTGCTTCCAACTTCTTGTGCAATTTTGAAATCTCGGTACGCATTTGCACGCGAAGTTTTGCATCAAGGTTACTAAGGGGTTCATCAAATAAAAATACTTTAGGTTGTCGAACAATCGCCCTTCCCAAAGCTACTCTTTGGCGTTGACCTCCGGATAACTCTTTTGGTTTTCGTTTGAGATATTCTTCTAAACCCAAAATCTTTGCAGCTACATTAACCCGTTTAATGATTTCCTCTTTGGAAAATTTCCGGATTTTCAACCCGAAGGAAATATTATCGAAAACCGACATGTGAGGATAGAGAGCATAATTCTGAAACACCATTGCAATGTCTCTATCTTTTGGAGGGATCGAATTCATCGCTTTCCCATCAATCAGTAATTCACCAGAAGAGATATCTTCCAATCCGGCGATCATTCTTAGTGTCGTTGATTTTCCACATCCTGACGGACCAACAAGAACAACAAATTCTTTATCCTTAATTTCAATGCTTACATTTGTTACGACACGATTCCCCTTGCCGTAATCTTTGCAAATATTTGAAAGTGTTACATTAGCCATACTACCAAGTTTATTAAATGATAAAACCGTTGAGTTATTTGAGATGAAGAACGAACTTACTTTTATGACTTCATTAGTTATCTTTATTTAAATAGACAATAACAACACAATCTTTTTTGTTTTGTGGGAGAACGAGATTTGATGTTTGCTCAACTCCGTCCACAATTATTTTCTGAACACCGTCCGATACGTGTGTTTCATTATTTACTTTAATATGATAGATACAATTTCTAAAAACTCGCTTAACTGAAAATGAGTCCCATTCCTTAGGAATACATGGGTCAATCAGTAAACCGTTTTGTGTTGCGCGCACTCCTAGAATCCAATCGACAGTAACTTTAACAAACCAAGCTGCAGAACCGGTGTACCAGGTCCATCCACCCATTCCATAATTCGGAGAATCGGGACCATCAATATTTCCCGGAGTAACAAAAGGTTCGGCAACATATTCATCCGGATTCATCCCGTTACAAATAGGGTTGAGTCTTCTATAAGCTTCATAAGCCCTAGGGCTGTCTTTAATCAAAGCATAAGCCCAAATTGCCCAGGTAGCGGCATGAGAATAAACTCCACCATTCTCTCTCCTCCCGGGAGCGTAACGTGAAAGGTATCCAATATATTTATCGGGAGTACTATACGCTGGAAAATGTAGAAGCGCTCCATTTTTTTTAAGTAAATATTTTCCAACTGTGTCCATTGCTAATTTTTGTTTTTCAAGTGGAGCTATTCCGCTAATTACCGACCACGTTTGAGGATTGAGCCATACAAACGCTTCTTGATTTTCTTTGCTTCCAATTTTTTCTCCTGAATCTTTTGTTGCGCCCCAAAACCACTTTCCATCCCAGGCGTAGTTATCGAAAGCTTTTTTTAATTCGTCCGCTTTGTTGTTGTAGAAGTTTGCTTTGTCATTTTCATTTATTGTTTTTAAGACTGTAACAAATCTTTTAATTGTTAAAAAGAAAAATTCCGTAAGCCAGATTGATTCACCTTTCCATTCCAACCCAACAGCGCTTAATCCGTCATTCCAATCACCGGCACCAATGAGCGCTAAACCTCTATCACTTAACCGTGTTAATACCTTGTCAATCGCTTTAAGCGAATGTTCAAGAAGGCTTCCTTCTTTTTCCGAATTATAATAGGGCTCTCTCGATTGTAAAATCTCAAAGTTCCCGGTCTCATCAAGATAATGCGTAATAATGTACGGAAGCCAAAGGAGATCATCAGTCATTTCAGTTCGAAGCCCTGTTTCGGTTATCGGATGCCACCAATGAAGTACGACACCGTCTTCAAATTGATGTCTTGCATGAAGTCGAATTTGTTTTTCCGTTTTAGAAGGATCGATAGCTAAATAAACCAGACTATCCTGAAGTTGATCACGAAAACCAAATGCTCCACTCTGTTGATAATATGCAGTTCTAGCCCATAGTCGTCCGGCAATAGCTTGATACCGGAACCATTTATTTACAGCAAGATTCATCGCTTCATCGGGAGTTTCAATTTCTAAAGTTCCTAAGTACTTCTCCCAAAAAGTTTTTACTTCATCAAGTGAATTTGAAATTTTTTCTGAAGTATTAAATTTTTCAATAGAAGATTTTATCTCTCCTTTATTTTCTTTCAACCCAAAATAGAATGCAGCTTGTTTGTGTGTGTTTAAGTCAATTTTCAAATCAATTTTAATTGTTCCTATTGAATCATTCCATTTTCCAACTTTTTTTGTGAGTTTTCCGTTGCGTATTCCTTGTGGATTTTGGAGAGTATTATTCTGACCGATAAAGGATTCTTTATCTCCTTCATAGTCTGATATTTTAATATTCGATGCAATAAAACCAAAATAGTTATACTCAACATTCCAATGCCCCCGGTCTCCAAGAGGAATCTCCCACAATCTTTTTGTTCCAATCATGGCATTTGCTGTTTCATCGAATTCAGTTTCAATAAAAGTTTTATGAAATTCTCTATGAAAATCAGCTGAAGACCCCAAACACCACTCAAAATATGAATAGATCGAGAGATCAATATTTTTTCCCGAATTATTCTCTATCTTGAAATCCCAAACTTCGAGTGTTTCATGCATCGGAACAAAAATAGTAAGCGTAATTTTTACTCTCTTAAACTCTGAAACAAAAACAGCATACCCAAATCCATAGCGGGCTTCGTAATAATCGAGGGGCGTTTTTACAATATTCCAGGTTGGACTCCAGACATCGCCCGTCCGATTATCTTTGATATAAAAATATTTTCCCCAATTATCTTGAATTAGATCTTGATGCCAACGGTTCAATCTGTTAAACTCAGAATGTGTTAGCCAGCTAAATCCCCCCCCGGTTTGTGAGAGAACCATTCCATAATCACCATTTGAAATAACATTTATCCATGGTTTTGGAGTAAATGGAGTCCTTATAATGTATTCATTTCCGTCGGGAGAAAAGTTGCCATATTTCGTCGCAAAAGTATTCATAAAATTAAGTTTTTGTATTGTAGAAAAATTATTTTACCGAACCGCCAATGATTAATTCAGTTGGCATAATAATATGTTCAAATTTATTTTTTTCGGATTTGATCATACGTTTAATAAGCGTTGTCGCCGCCTCTTTTCCCATATCAAAAATAGGAATATGGGCAGTAGTTAAGCGTGGATTAAGAAATTGCGAGACAAAGATGTCATCAAAACCAACAACTCCGAAATCGATTGGAATTTTTAGACCTAATTCTCTTGCAGTTACATAACAACCGATAGCCATCATATCGTTTGCTGCAAAAATGACTTCGGGTCTGTCTTGCATTTTAAGTAATTTATTACTTGCCGCTTGTCCACCGAAGGTTGTAAAATCTCCTCCAACGATCCAGTTTTTATTTAACTTAATTCCGTTATCTTCCAAGGCGTTTAAGTACCCACGCTGCCTTTGTACAGCATCATTATTATCAAGTGGACCGGTGATATGGGCAATCTTTTTAATTTTTTTCGTGTTGATCAAATAATCAACTAAATAGTAAGCGCCATTATAATTATCGATACTAATAGAATCGCATCTATCGAAATCTCTTTTCCCCGAAATAACAACAATAGGAAGATGATTAAGTTGAAGAATTTTTCTTATTTCATCGTCTATCGAAGGGGTCATCAGAATTATTCCACCGACAATTCCTTTACTCATAAAGTCAACTATCGCTTCTGCTGTTGAGCGTTTGCCGTGAGAACTTGTGACCATCGTATAATATTTATTCAAATAACAAACTTCATCAACCCCATGAATGACTTCCATAAAAAACTCACCATAAATATCAGGCATAACCAAACCAATGATATTCGATTTCTTTGTTACGAAACTTCTCGCCAACAAATTTGGATTGTAGTTTAATTTTTTTGCAAATGAAAGAACCTTATCTTTGGTTGCTTTTTTAACGCTTGGATCGTCATTCATCGCACGACTTACCGTGGCAGTAGATACTCCGCACTTCAGCGCTAATTCTTTAATTGTAATTGTCATAGTTTAAATTTATTTTAATGTAATCGTTTTCATGTAAAGAAATTTATCAAATTAATCTGATTTTATCAAATTATAATAAAAAAAACTATCGGAAGGATGACCATGAATCAAACCAGGATTACCGTCTACCTCTTTTTTTTACTTGCGCTAAATATTTACCCGCAGGCCGTAAATACTATAGATACTTTTGAAAATACTGAGAAATGGAAAGTGATAGCTTCGGATTTAGTTGAAGTGTCAACTGGCAATGCACAAGGAGTTTCAGGGAAATGTCTCAAACTTGATTATAACTTTGTAGGAGGATCCGGCTATGGCGGAATACAGGGAGAGTTCCCCATTTCGCTTCCTTCTAATTATGAATTTTCGTTCTATATAAAAGCAACTTCTCCGAACAACAATCTAGAATTTAAACTCCTTGACTCTACGGGCACAAGTGTCTGGTGGGTAATTTATCGAGATTACTCATTTCCAAAATATTGGGTAAAAATTAAAATTAAGCAAAGACATATTTCAAAAGCCTGGGGACCTGCACCGGAGTCCAAACCATCAAAAATTGATAAAATTGAATTCATGATTTCATCTGTGAATGGTGGGAAGGGAACAATTTTTATAGATAGTTTCACGCTTACACCAATAGATTCAGAAATCACACATACTTTAACACCCGAATTGTTCCAACCATTACTACATAATTCACATCCTGAGTATCTATTTGATAAGAACTTGGATACCGAGTATATTTTATCACATCAGAACGAAGATTCGATTCTTATTGATCTAGGTTCTGATCGAGAATTCGGCGGTTTAAAGATCGACTGGGGAAAAGATCAGTTCCCAAAAGAATTTTCCGTCTTTCTTTCCGAAAACAAAAACCACTGGGAGCAGATTTATAAAGTGAAAGATGGAAACGGAGGAACAAGTTTTATTCCTCTGCCTGAAGCAGAGGCACATTATATAAAATTAATTTTGAAAAAGCCTGGAAACGGAAATGGATTCGCAATTAAAGAGATCGAAATTTTGAACCTCGATTTTTCAGCAACGCGAAATAACATTTATAATAGAATTGCAAAAGAAAAGCCGAGGGGATTTTTCCCAAAATATTTTCTCGATGAAGCTTCTTACTTTACCGTTACGGGTGTTAATGGAGATAGAAGCGAGACTTTGATTAACGAGGAAGGGCAAGTTGAAGTCAACAAATCTTCATTTTCACTTGAACCGTTCATACATACCGGTAAAGAGTTCCTTACATGGAATGAAGCTAAAAATACTCAATCGCTTGAAGATGATTACCTCCCTATCCCGATCGTTAAACGGACTACTGAAAAACTTGAACTTACTACCAAGATTTTTGCAGATGGCAAGTCGGGAAGTTCATTCTTGAATATAATTTATAAACTTAAAAATAGTTCAAAATTAAAACAAAGCGGGAGGGTCTATTTTGCGGTTCGTCCATTTCAAGTAAACCCGTCTTACCAATTTCTAAATAATTCGGGCGGTGTATCAAGAATTGCATCAATTGATTGTAAAGACGATAAGGTAGTAATTGATAATGACAAATCGATTTATCCTTTGCTTAAACCCGACAATTTCGGTGCGATCGATTTTGATAGAGGTGATATTGTTGATTTTATTTCTCAGAATCAACTTCCGGAAGCGACAAAAATAAAAGATAACCACGGACTTGCTTCTGCGGCATTTGCCTACGACTATACTTTGAATCCCGGAGAAGTAAAATTTTATTACTTTATCGTTCCATTCTATAACTCAGATTTGGTTCTTCCACACTTCAATTCTGACCTGAGAAGGAATCAATTCATAAAAACAAAATTGAATACCGTAAAAAAGTTTTGGGAGGAAAAATTAAATGTCATCGACATCAAACTGCCCCCGAAATATCAAAAATGGATAAATACACTGCGAACGACATTAGCATATATTCTAATAAATCGTGATAGCGTTGGTATACAGCCAGGCTCACGTTCTTACGAACGATCATGGATACGCGACGGCTCATTAACTTCTTCCGCTTTACTAAAACTCGGGATAAGAGAAGAAGTAAAAGATTTTATTAATTGGTATTCCTCTTATCAATTTGCAAACGGAAAAGTTCCGTGCGTGGTTGATCGTCGCGGAGCCGACCCGGTTCCGGAAAACGACAGCCACGGACAATTAATTTATTTGATTAACCAATATTATTTATTTACAAAAGACACAAGCTTTCTCCGAACTAAATTTGAGAACGTGGTGCGTGCAGTTGATTATATTGAATACTTAACAAAGCAAAGATCAACGAGTACTTACAAATCGGTTGACTTGCTAAAAGCATTTTATGGACTGCTTCCAGAGTCGATAAGTCATGAAGGTTACTCTGAAAAACCGATGCATTCTTACTGGGATGATTTTTTTGCAATCAAAGGTTTGAAAGATGCTGTGGATATCGCATCTGTCCTGGGTGAAAAAGAGTACGAGAAAAAATTTATTTCTTTGCGGGATGAATTCTCAAAAAATCTTTATCATTCATTAAACCTGACAATAAAAAATCACATGATTGACTACATCCCGGGGTGTGTAGAATTAGGGGATTTTGATGCTACGTCAACCTCAATCGCTCTCTATCCATGCAACGAAAAGAGAAACTTGCCGCAACCTTTCCTTGATAATACTTTTAATCACTATTTTGATTTTTTTACTAAACGAAGAGATGATCCTTCTTTTTACTGGATCAATTATACTCCATATGAGTTAAGAACAGTTGGTGCATTTATTTTCTTAAATCAACCGGAAAGAGCCCGTGCTCTGCTTGATTTTTTCTTTAAAGATCAACGTCCTCCAGGATGGAATCATTGGGCGGAAGTCGTTTGGAAAGATCCGAAAACAGCCCGCTTCATTGGCGATATGCCGCATACATGGGTTGGTTCCGATTTCATTTCTTCATTACGATCATTCTTTGTCTATGAAGATGAGTCAAATAAATCACTTGTTCTCGGCGCCGGAATTCTGCCGGAATGGCTTGAATCAACAGAGGGAATTAGTTGCAATAATTTACAAACTTATTACGGAACAATTTCCTATTCGATCAAACGAAATAAAGATAAGTCATTCGACATTCTTATTGATGGAAAGATGAAAATACCTGATGGTGGTATCGTTCTGAAGAAGTTACCTTTAACAAGTCTACCTACCAAAATTGTTATTAATGGAAACGAACACAAATTTTCACCATCAGAAGACATAACAATTTCCAAATTTCCGTCAAGAATCAAAATAATTTATTGACACAAAAAAAGCCGGTTAAGGAATTTCACCCTAACCGGCTTATAACAACAATTCAGGAGAGAAGAATTATTTTAATAATGTCATGATCTTGTTTGCTGTGAAAGCAGCGCCCTGAGCTGGAATTGCATTAATCTGATAGACATACAATCCACTTGCAAGTTTTGAAGCATTAAATTCTACTTTGTGAACACCTGCAGCATAACTTCCTTCAACGATATTGGCAACTTCTCTTCCCAACATATCAAATACTTTTATAGCAACTTTTGCATCGCTTGCTAAAGAAAATTGCATTGTGGTTGTTGGGTTAAAAGGATTCGGATAGTTCTGTGATAAAGCAAATGTAGAAGGAGTGGTCCCTTGTACCTCAACTATATCGGAATATTTGTATGAACCGCCAAAATCAATCTGACATAAGCGATAGTAATATTTTCCGGAAGTTGTGGAAGCATCTACAAAACGATATTGTTGTATCGAAGTAGATGTCCCTTTGCCATCAACGAAACCTAGTGTACTAAACGTTTTGTTATCAGAGCTTTTTTGGACTTCAAAACCTTTATTATTGGTTTCAGTAGCAGTAGACCATTTTAATTCAACACCGCTTTGTGTTGCGTTAGCGCTAAATGAAGTTAATTCAACAGGGACAACATTGTTAAGCTTAATTTGTCTGTTGGTTGGACCCCATTCAGAACCCCACCATTGTTTGAAATAAACGCCGCTCGCTCCCCATGGATCACCGGAAACACTATAATTATCCGGATCAAAAATTACAACCATTAAATCTAATGCTGCCGGAGCTGTTGAAAAACCAAGTTTATCTAAATGGATTACCATTTCAGCAATGTATCCGTTATCAACTGAAGCTGAATCGTAAATTGTACCATTAACAACTCCTTTACCCTCAAAAGATAAGGCTGGTGCACCATCATTACCTAGTTCCCAATCTCCTAATACATTTTTACGAACGTAAAATTTGAATTCTTGATCTGTACCGGCAGCGTCTTTAATTTTCATGAACACACCGTCACCTTCCCAATCAAATTTACAAACTTGTTTGTCATCTGATTGAAGTGAGACATAAAGATCCAGTCCATTCTGAAGGAATCTAACATTTGTGGTTGATTGATCTGTATAATTACCTTTTACAACCCATCCAAAAGTAGGCGAATTTGCATCTCCTGTAGCAACTCCTCCATACTTAAACATTAAATAGGGATATGATTTGCTCCAGTCCGCTTCATTAAGTACACCATCTATAGTAATTACACCTGTAGTAGGAAAAACATTTATTGAAGCCGGATCAACATTGGCTACACTGTTGTTAAGAGTAATTTGTCTGTCATTACCCCATTCACTGCCCCACCATTGTTTGAAATAACTTCCACTGGCTCCCCATGGGTCGCCGGAAACACTAAAGTTATCAGGATCAAAAATATTGATATTAATATTCAAGAATGAAGGGGCTGTCACAAAGCCAATTTTGTCTAAATGAACTACCATTTCAGCGGTGTAACCGGTATCAACTGAAGCCGAATCGTAAATTGTACCTTTGACAATTCCAATGCCTTCAAAAGACCCGGCGGGGGCACCATCATTGCCAAGTTCCCAATCTCCTAAAACATTTTTACGAACATAAAATTTGAATTCTTGATCTGCACCGGCAGCGTCTTTAATTTTCATGAACATACCGTCACCTTCCCAATCAAATTTACAAACTTGTTTGTCATCTGATTGAAGTGAGATATAAAGGTCTAACCCGTTTTGCAAGAAACGAACTTTAGTAATGGAGGAATCGGTATAAGGAGCTTTAACAACGGCATCACCGGTTGGAGTCCTTCCAATACCATCATAATTAACTGCATTTTTCCCAAAGAGAAGGTAGGGATAAGGTTTACTCCAATCTGCTTCATTAAGAACTCCGTCTACGGTAATTACACCTGAGGTAGGATAAACCGAGAACGTTGCCGGGTCAGCAGTTTGGGCTTTTAAATTACTGCATGTTAAAAGCAGTAAGACGAACGCGAAGAAACTGAACTTGTAAAGTGTGAGTTTCATATAACTCTCCTTTTTTTGTTGGTTGTGATTTATTTAGTAACTAAGAAACTTTAACTTTTCTTCTTGATAAAATCGTACAAACTTTTTTAGAAATATTAATGTAAACGTTTACACTCGGCAGAAACTTAAATAATTTTTCGCTTGTTGTCAAGAACTAAATAAAATAAATTCCGTTTTCCATAGAGACTAAGTTTCATTCTTGGAGATAAAATAAGTGGATTTTTTTTTGCTAAGGACTGTTCTCCCACTCACTTTATTAATCTTCAACAGAAAAGAGTGGCTTTTATAATTACACGAGTTGTGTTAAAGACAATGCCGCTTTGAGCATTCAGAGATGTTAGAAATTACTAGTGAAACTGGGGACGTCATTTTGATGGTTAGCGACTAACTAAGCAAATTGTTTAACCGAGAAAAGGAAGTTTACAGAAAGGATCGCATCATCTAATTCTTTAAGGAAGTAACTGAAATATCTCCTCGGGGAATTATTGATCATTTATTTGAGAAAAGTAAACTATGGTGTGAAGATACGCCACTAAAGGATTATGTAACCTTTGTAACAATAAAAATCACAGCTAAAAACAAATCATAATTTACTTCATCAATTTTCTATCCTTTAACCAATCTTCCATCCGATCCGGCCAGGTTTCTACAGGTCCTCTTCCTTTTTTCTTAAGCCCGTAGCCATGTCCTCCTTTTTCATAGATGTGCATCTCAACTGGAACTTTATTCTTCTTACACGCAAGGAAATACAAAATGGAATTTTCCGCCGGGACTCCATCATCGGCCGTGCTTATTAAAAATGCAGGAGGTGTTTCTTCAGAAACTTGCTTATCGTTTGAATAAAGTTCTATTTTATCTGGCGGAGGATTTTTGCCAATTAGATTATTTCTTGAACCCAAATGAGTTAACGAATCACTAAACGTAATAACGGGATAGATCAAAAGAGAAATCCGGTCTTACACTAACGGTTGAATCTGTAATTTCGCCAACTTGAATTTTAAAATGCGTTGAAGCAGTTGATGCCAAATGTCCGCCCGCTGAAAAACCCATAATGCCGATTTTATCCGGTGAGATACCGTATTTTGCAGCATGCTTACGCACGATTCTAATAGCTTGCTGTGCATCTTGAAGAGGTCTGATCTCTTTATTATCAAATAAATTTTCTTGTGGTAAACGATACTTCAGCACAAAGGCTATCATACCCCGATCATTAAACCATTTAGCGATATCGTAACCTTCGTGGTCAATCGCTAAAATGCTATACCCGCCACCGGGACAAATAATCACTGTTGCGTCGGATGTTTTTTCTTTTGGCTGATATAAATACATTGTGGGTTGCGTAATATCCTTAACCCTTGTTACTCCATCTGTAGTTTTTGAATCTTCTGGAATTTGTACTCCCTTTAACCCCGGAACTCCATCTGGATAAAGAAGAATGGTTTCATCTTGAGCGAAGATATTTGAAAAGAGAGTGATTATGACTAGAGTGGATAAAAGGTATTTCATTTTTTGCTCACTGTTTTTGCGCCAACGATTCAGGTCTAATAAATATTGTTTTAAAAAGTAATACAAATTAATCTTTTTAACAGAACTTAGTAAAAGTTTAGAGGGAAGTAATAATTTTATAGAGCTGTGGCGGAAGTGAAATGATTACCTCTGTCCCGTGCGAATTGTCATTGCGTAGGCTTAAATCATCAAACATAATTGGTTTAGGAAGTTCCATCTTTGCACTTAGTAATCTAAGGCGCTCCTCAATTATTTGTATCCCTTTGGAAGTATGATCCTCTTTTTTATTTTTCTTTGCTTCCGTTATCCCTATACCGTTATCGGTAACTTTGATTATTAATGATCTGCTGATAACACTTTCGATATCAACATCTTCAAATGAAAATGAAATAGTAATCAGTCCCTTAATACCCGAATTCAGTATCCCATGCCAAAGTGTATTTTCAACAAACGGTTGGATGATCATGTTGGGGATCATTATTGCCTTCGCATCAACATCGATTCCTGTGATAATATCATAAGAAAACCCATCTTGAAATCGGAGTTTTTCAAGATCAAGATAAAGGATAAGCCTTTTTATTTCTTCCGATAAAAGGATAAATGCGTTCCCGGCAGTATCAAGATTTTTCCTGATGAGTTTAGCCATCACCGCGATGTAATCATTTGCTTCTTCATTTCGATTACTGTTAATAAGGTACTGCACCGAATTAAGTGAATTAAAAATAAAATGGGGGTTCATCATGGCAGATAATGCTTGATGTTTAAGTTCATTGATCCTTTCCGTCAATTCCAATTCTCTGCGGATCTTTTTGTTATTCAATTTCAAGCGCCAAATTATTATTGAGACAGACAGACCTACAACCATCAATATTATCAAAAGGTTAAACCATATTGTTTCCACAAACCGGGGGAGAACACGGAAGTATAGAAAATATGGTTTACTCCAACCAGTATTCTGTGATTTAGCCATGAGCTGAAGTTTATATGTTCCGTTCTTTAAAGAGATTAAATCGAGAAAATCATGATCGGTTTCCATCCACTCGCCATTTAAATTATATTTATATTTTACAGAGCCCGGTGAAGAAAAACTTAACGCTTTATAATCAATGTAAACATGCTCTTGCCCTGGATCAAAAACTAAATTGTTGTAACTTGTATAAACTGAATCTCCGGCTTTAATGTTGATAACTTTAACACTGAGTGGAGGAGGAACATAGTTGTCGAATAAATTTATGTCAAGAAATGATATCCCATTACTTGTTCCGATATACAGAAAGTTTTTCTTGGCGTCATATTCAAGTGAAAACACTTCATTCGATGGAAGACCGGTTTGCCGGTTGAGAAGTTTAATTGAATTTCCGTCAAATACATAAAGTCCTTTCATGTTTCCGATCCATAGCCTGTTCTTGTTATCGGAAACAAGTGAAGTTGAGGAAGATAGATCATGCCCCATAAAACTTGTGTAATTGGTAACTGAATCATTTTTAAGATTATATCGTGCTATTCCTTTTTCTCCTGCAAACCAGACATTGTTTTCTTTGTCTTGAAAAATTGAATTTATTCTGGAGTTCAAGACCGGGTTGTGCGGGAAGAAATATTTCTTGATAGCATAGTTTTTTTTAGATATGCCGGATATTTTGCATACCCCTTGACCCGTTCCTACCCAAACATTCTTTCCTGAATCTTCATAAATTTTGTTCACGCGGTTAACATTAGAACTATCCCCAAAAACATAGAATAGATAAGCCCGATTTTTCTTATAATTAACCTCTCTTTGGACTTTTATGGCATTTGACCTTGTCCCAAACAGAAACAGACCATTTTTTAATTTACAGAAAGATAGCCCGTCGAAGAGGTGCAGTTTTATTCCCTCATAAGAAATATTTATCATTTCATTACTCCCCAACGCACTGCAGATAAAAAACTCATTATTAGTATTTGTAATTGAGTAGATATAATCAGTCTGAGTTTTATTCATAAAGCTTTTAATGTAATCGAATCTTCCGCTTTCCAAAATATTAACACCGGTAAACGTTCCTAAAAACAATTTCCCGGAGTTTTCTTTCACAATGGAATAAACATTATTACTGCTCAATCCATCTTTCTCATCATAGCTTTTTAGATAAAGATTATTTATACAATAGACACCTTTACCAAATGTGCTTATCCAGATATTCCCTTCATTATCTTCAAAGTAAGTATTTACAAGAGTTGTCTGAAGATCCATTTTACTTCCGATATTAATTATTTTATCGGAGCCACTTGGGATCAGATAAAAACCCCTGTTCATAATCGAAAACCAGATATTATTGTTTTTGTCCCTTAAAATGGCAACAATATCATTATTGCCTGCTACCTTTATCTTATACCTTTCAATTACATTATTGTCTTTAATCCTGTAGATCATCTCTTTTGTGCCGATAAAGAAACTACCATCTTCACCGTTAGTAAGACAATAAGTGTTTGTATCCGGGAAACCGTTGATGTGAAATTTGGAAAGAACGTCATTTTTTAACTTGAATAACCCGGTTGTCGTTAAAGCTACCACATCACCAGTGGGTAATATTTCTAATTTATTTATGAAAACAGGAAAAGAATTAATAATCTTGGTAAGTAGTTCTCCAGATTTTTTCTCACTGATTACATTTATACTTCCCCAACGATTATAAGCGAATATTTTTTGTCCATTTTTCCCTGAAGAGCCAAACATCAAATAGGATAGAGCAAAACTTTTCCCATCAATCTGACTGCAATAGTTTTCGAACCGGCCATTTCTAAAAACGTTAATCCCTTTTTCAAAATTACCGATATACAATTCGCCGTTTTTCCCTTCCAATAGTGAAATGATCGAATTTGAATTAAGACCGTCATTCGTTCTGAAAGTTGTAAAATGTTTTCCGTCAAACTTACTCATTCCATTTGCAGTACCGAACCAGATAAATCCGCTTTTATCCTGAATGATATCGTATACGGTTGAAGATGCAAGTCCATCAGATGAAGTGTAATGATAAAAGGAGGGCGTTTGTGAATAAAGCTGGACTACTTGCGAAAAACAGATTATTGTAATGATTAAAAAATTTTTAAGCATAATCAGACAACATTAAGCGCAGTCTTTACTTTCCGGATAAATTCCGGCACTTTGCGACGGGAGATCTCAATTTTGCTGCCGTCCGTCATTTTAACAAAGTTCCCACTTAGATTGGAATAGTCTTTTATGTGTTTCAAATTTATAAGATGCGATTTATGCACTCTGAAAAATTTTTCTTTCGGCAAAGTATCTTCAAAATCTTTTAAAGTACGGGATATGATTGAATGCTTTCCATCCGTTGTAACCACTTTAGTATAACATCCTTCGGCTTCAAGACGGATGATATCGTCAAAAATCAATACATCAAAACCATGCGATGCGGGAAGGATAACTTTATCGGTTTCACAAACAATTTCAACATCCATTTTTTTATTTTTTAAAAGTAAAAGTTTTTTTACTGCAAGTTTCAGCTCTTTTATATTTAATGGTTTAAGAAGATAATCTGCTGCGCCTGCTTTGACGGCTTTGATACCGAATTCCTCATGCGCAGTTACAAAGACAACAATAAAATTCCGGTCTTCGTACTCATCGAGAAAATCAAATCCGTCAAGGACCGGCATGCTTATATCGAGAAAAACAACATCAGGATTATGATCACTTACTAGTTTCTTAGCGTTTACAACAGAATCTGCCACACCGAGAATTTCCATCTCAGGGCAATAGGTCTCAATTATCTTTTTAAGATTTTCCCTTGCATGCAACTCATCATCAACGATGATTGCAGTTAACTGTTTAAGCTCACTTTTAGTGGACATGATTATTTAATCTGTATTTGAAAATTTGAAAAACATCGCTGCAACCATCGATAATAACACTTTGTTACTCGGTACTTTTTTAGTCGCGTGTTGTCATGTATTTAATTTTATCACTTTATAATAATACTTATTCCAATTATATCAAACAATACAGTTATTATGCAGATAGGTATGTTGGAATAAATTTTTGAGTTCACGTATCAGAACGGTTGAGATGGGTTAGCCTAAAGTCGTAACTAAATTCATGCAATTCGCGCCAACGATAGCTTGATAAAAACGGTTTTGGTTATGAAGATATGCTTCTTTGTCTTGTAAGCTTGAGAAATACTTATTCCCCTTATCATTTCTTAAAATCTACCTGTGAAGCAATTTAAAACATAGTCCCGTCAGTAGCACAGAACTATTTTCTGTGCTACTAAACAGTTTATTTACGTTTTCGATTTTACTTGAGTAAAATCATTTTCTTGCTTTGAGTAAAATCTCCCGTCGTGATCGTATAATAGTAGATTCCGCTTGCTAAATCTGTTGCATCAAAAATTATTTCATAGTGACCGGGATTCTTCTCTTCATTCATTAATACTCTGATCTCTCTCCCGAGAATGTTATACACAACAATTTTCACAAAACTCGTCTTAGGTATATCATACCGGATTGTTGACGACGGATTGAACGGATTAGGATAATTCTGTTGCAAAGCATATGCGGTTGGCAAGTTACTTTGTCCCTCAATACCAACTAGTCGCGAAGTTGTACCGCAAATAACAACGTTATTATGTATAGCAAGAGAAACAGTAGCGGTGACACTTCCGGTTGGGGAGTAAGGATAGATTCTTAACGCAAAAGTCTGTCCGTTGCCAACGAAGATATTTAAACCCGATAGGGCAAATGCTGACATCGTTGTATTTAAGTAGGCTAAAGTACCTCCCAATGCGGCGCTGTTCGAAAAATTATTCGTCGAGTAAAATACTTGAGAATTAATGATGTTGTAATTGGTCGTTTGAGGATTGTCGCCAAAATTAAAAGAAACACTATTGACCGTCAAGCTATTTCCTAAATTTGGACCAACTTTGAATTCAATAAAGCGATTAAGGTCTAAAGAACCAACCGGCCAACCACCCAGAACAAATAGTCGTTGACCATTACTTGTGTAAGGAGGTAGAATTCCCATAAATGGTGAGGATGATCCGGTACTGATAGATTCAGAAGTTCCGGTGATATTTCCATTACTAGATGTTACTAACTGAGAGTTTAAGAGATCCCAAGTTATGCACGCTTCAGAAGAATCTACTTTACCGCACGTTGGAGTTGTTGTACAAATAGTATCGCTATGGCAGCACCAGCTATAGAGCGTATCACCTTGCATTATGTGTTTGAAAAGGGCGATGTCAAAACAGAATGGAGTATTCGCACCAATTCCACTGATGATTACCGTTTGTTCTGGAGATACCATTGATGGTCCTATTGTAACATTACTAAAATTACTCGGGTTGAAGGTCATAGAAGAAGGAGAAATTGCATTTAACTGAAATCCGGTCGTAGAATCTGTCGAGTTATTTTTTATTTTAAATTTATATTGGAATGTTCCGTTTGGTAGACAAACCAACGAATCATCTACCAATTGCGTACAATACATCGTTGGAGGAGGAGGAACACAGTGAGTAATTAAAGTATCCACACACTTCACGGAATCATTTCTAATCCATTCAACTACAATTTTCTGCGTGGAAGTAGTGTAACCGGATAAGACAAAATCGAGAATTCCGTTAGAATTCCCTGATGGAATAAATCCACTTCCAATATTAACAAGATGAATGGTGTTAGCGGCGAATGTATTTAATGAATACCAGTTTGAGGAAGTATTCGTGTTCCAGTTGCTGAACGTTGTACCAGCCGGTAAAACTGTTAAATTGATCTGTGTAAAATAATTCCCGGAAAAATTATTAAAGATATTTAACGTATCTCTACAGTTGCCTAAATCCTGATTAAGATTTGCACCAATATCTTCGCACATGCATGAAGGTGTAGTTATATATAAAACATCGGTGCAGAAACAGCAACTATCAGCGCTTGTAAACCGGAAATGTATCGCAACGGTTGTATTCGGTAAAGCCCCACTGATGTTGAAAGTTAGCAAACCTGAACTTTGTCCCGGATTAACATTAGAGATCATCATCGTTGACGGTGTAACCGTTATGCCTGCTGGAACAGTTTGAATAACTTCAATTTTATTTACAGCATACGTTGCATTATTTGTAAAAGAATATTGGAGAGTGTAATCATTAGTATTGCAAATAACGGTATCACTGTTAAAGGTAACGCAGGGAATTTCACAATTCAGCGTTACGGTATCTGAACAAACGACTCCATTGTCAACATCCAACCAGTTTACAACTACAAACTGGGGACTTGATAAATTATTCATACAGAAATTAAAGAAATTAGGCAAAGCGCCTGCCGGAACATTTCCGGTTAATCTTCTAACTGTGAATTGATTTGTAGTGTTCGTTACAAACAACCATCCACTTGAATAATTACTTCCAAGTTGTGAACTGCCAAGAGCAAATGTGTTTGGAGATAACGGCAAAAACTGAATTCCGGTTATTCCATTTGTATTTGAAGGCTGGATGAGGCTTATACTCCAGCAGCAATCGCCCGTATCACTCTTTGCAACTGTAGCTTGGAGTGAATCGCAAATACTACCGATTGGGGAGAATCTATTTCCGAAATCAATGGAATCTCTATGTTCTCCCGATGCAAGTGGAATCGTGTAAGTTCCCGGCGATGGGGGAGAAGTTTGCTGCCATCCGCTTTGATTGGTTTCAAAAACGGTATAAGTTCCGCCAGGCTGCAAATCGTTAAAACAATAATTTCCGTTTGCATCTGTTGTATCTGTTAATGTGATAAAACCTGCTGCATTCTGAAACTTAAGATTAATTATCCAATTTGCGAGACCCATTTCGCCAGGATCTTGTATTCCGTTTCCATTCAAGTCGCTAAACTTTATTCCACAAATTGAGCCGACTACAGGAAGCAACTTGTTTCCGAAGTTGACAGAGTCTTTGTGTTCTCCTGATGTGAGTGGAATTGTATAAGTTCCAGGTGATGGAGGAGAAGTTTGCTGCCATCCGCTTTGATTGGTTTCAAAAACGGTGTAAGTTCCACCAGGCTGCAAATCGTTAAAACAATAATTTCCGTTTGCGTCTGTTGAATCGATTAAGTGAACAGGACCGGTTGCATAAGCAAAAGTTAAATTGATTTCCCAATTCGCGAGTCCAAGTTCGCCAGGGTCTTGAATTCCATTACCATTCAAGTCATTAAATTTTATTCCGCAAATAGAGCCTGTACTATCAATGGCTGTGCAATTAGTCGGTGAACGAAAGACTCCGCCGTTCCAGGTTCCGGCAAATAGATCTGTTCCTTTAACAGCAAGAGTCGGTACGGTAGTGGTGGTTAATCCGGTATTGAAAGACGTCCAGTTTGTTCCATTATCAGTTGAATGAATTACACCACCTCCGTTATACCAGCCGCCCGCATAAATGTCTGTCCCGCAAGTAACGGCAAAACCACGAACGAGTCCGCCGGCTACATTTGTCCAATTGATCGTGTTGATATTAGATCGAAAAATACCGCCGTTTGTTCCTGCAAAAATATTTGTTCCTAAAACTGCAAAGCCGCGCACATCAAGATTTGATAAACCGGTATTTAGTTGAGCCCAGTTTGATCCATTGTCGGTGGAGAGGAAAACTCCGTCAAGAGTTCCTGCAAAAAGTTTTGTTCCGCTTGAAATAAGAGCGCGAACTTGAAGGTTAGTCAAGCCGGTATTTACTTGAGTCCAGTTTGTTCCGTTATCTGTAGTAAAGTAAACACCACCGCCTTCGGTTCCCGCAAAAAAAGTAGTACCGATAACTGCGAAAGATTGAACCAATGGCATACTGGAATTAACAGCATTCCATGTTAACCCATTGTCGGTTGAACGGAAAAGTCCACCGGTAGTTCCCGCAAAAATGTCTGTTCCGTTTACGGCGAAAGACCAAACAGAAAAAGTAGCGCTGATACTGGTATAATTCCAGCTTGAACCGTTGTCTGTGGAAATTAGAGCGCCGTTTGTTAGTCCAGCGAAAAGGTTAGTCCCATTACTAAAGACAATATTCACAGTACCATTAGCTAAGCCTGTTGGCACCCATTGGGCGTTTGCGATACTGTCAAACATAACGAGGAATAAAAATAATATAATAACAAATTTTAGCTTGGTCATTGATTTTATTCCGTTCTTCAATTTTGTAATTGATAATGCTTTACAATTAGTCTGAACTAATTTTTTCATTTTAAATAATGAGGAAGTCATAAATTCAGACACTTCATAATATTTTTTCATATTTATCTCTCTTGCTTTTCAATATCGTATGATCGTTCTATGTATAATTGAATAGGTGTTTCCATTTAGTATATTTTATTTGAGCAGAATCATTTTTTTGCTTTGAGTGAACTCCGCTGTTCTGATTGTATAGAAATATATTCCACTTGCTAATTCTCTTGCATCATAAATTATTTCATGATGACCCGGATTTTTCTCTTCGTTAACTAAAACTTTGATCTCTTTTCCTAGAATATCATACACACTAATCTTCACAAAACTCGTTTTGGGAATATCGTATCGAATTGTAGATGTCGGGTTAAATGGATTGGGATAATTCTGCGTAAGAGCAAATTTTGTTGGAATATTCGCTTGATTATTTTCAACACCTGTAAGTGTATAAGTCAATGTTCCTGTACCACTTTGTGGGCTGTAATTTGCATCCCCGGTATATACTGCTGTGATTGTATGTGTAGAAGCAACTGAATCCTGAGGTAAAGTGTAAGATATGATTGCAACTCCGTTTGCGTCAGTTGAGTCTGAGCCGACATACACTTTTGCAGTATCACCTTCTCTTGTTCCCGGAGAAATTTTGTAAAACTTTAGCTCCTGGTTAAAAACACCTTTTCCGTTATCATCATTGTCAGTTAATGTTGCTGTCAACACTACAGATTGCCCCAAAACGGCTGTTGTTGGTGCTACAGCTAAATTTGTAACATGTTTTACTATTATCAATTTGCTAATACCGCTTTGAGCATTATAATTTGCGTCTCCGGCAAACTCTACTCTGATCGAATTTAAAACTGAATCAGAGGGTTGTGGATCGAACTTATATGCAACTGAATCGCTGGGTATTGTGTACATCACACTCGCTACTCCGTTTGCGTCTGTTTTACCAAAGTTTATATAAGCTTCAACTGTATCTCCCTCTCTTGTTCCCGGAGAGATTTTATAAAACTTTACTTCTTGGTTAGGTAAGTCTGTATTACGAATCAAGCCAGATTCTTGTAGCCTTGCTGTCAACACAACTGACTTTCCCCACTTACTGGTCAAATCTGTTCCTTGAATGACGCAATTCTTTTTTATCACAGTTGTATATGTAAATTTTCCCGTATCGCTTTGCGCACTATAATTTGCATCACCTGCAAATAATACTTTGATCGAATATGTAACTGAATCCATCGGTGCGAAGTATATTAAACTCGCAAATCCGTTTGCGTCGGTTTTGCCTGAGTTGATGTATGTTTCTACAGTATCCCCCTCTCTTGTTCCGGGAGAGATTTTATAAAACTTTAGCTCCTGGTTAGAAACACCTTTTCCGTTTTCGTCATTATCTGTTAATGTTGCTGATAACAAAACTTCTTGCCCTAAAACAGCTGTCGTTGGTGCTACAACTAAACTTGTAACATGTTTTACTATTATCAATTTGCTCATACCACTTTGAGCATTATAATTTGCGTCACCGGCAAACTCTACTCTGATCGAATTTAAAACTGAATCAGAGGGTTGAGGATCGAACTTATATGAAACTGAATCACTGGGTATTGTGTACATTACACTAGCTACTCCGTTTGCATCAGTTGTGCCGGAGCCGATGAGTAGTGTGTATATTTTTTCAACTCCTCCAGAATCTCCCGTATAGATTTTAAATAACTTTAGTTCTTGGTCTGGTAGGTCTATATCATGCGTTATACCTGGTTCAAATAGCTTAGCCGTAAACACAACTGACTTTCCCCACTTACTGGTTACATCTGTTATTTGTATAACGCAATTCTTTTTTGCTCCAGTAGTACCTCTTATACCGACACTATTATGCACTGCAAATGCCGGTCTCATGGGCGAACTGTTTATTACTGCATAAGGATATATTCTTAAAGAAAAAGTTGAACCACTTGCAATTGTAACACTTACATTTTGAGAAAACAGCGACATCGTAGAAGCCGGATATATCAAGGGGCTTGAATTTAATAAAGTTCTGGTTACCCAACCATCAGTTGAATAATAAGCGTTCGATTGGATATTATTATCAATACCGGCGGCACCATAATTAAAGGCGACGTTGCTTACCGTAAAACTGTTTCCGCTTACAGGTAAAGCATCAAATTGAATATAGCGTGTAGCTTCTTCGGTTCCTGCAATCCATCCGGCAGTCCCCTCCCAGAGCCTTTGACCGTCTTGGCTGTAATCAAAAACACTCATTCCAAATTGTCCGGAACCTGAACTAAGAGATTCCGCTGACCCAGTTACATTACCGGCACTCAAAGAAGTCAATTGTGTTGTATTATTTAGAACCCACATAACAGCAGCCTCTTGCGCAAATACGTTTGGAGTAAATAACAACACAGAAAGAATTCCGAACACGATATAAAGTTTTTTCATTTTATTATTTCTCCATTCCTGATTTTAATGGAAGCTAGGTTTTTTAATTTTTTAAAAGATGACTTGAGCCTTTCTATCTTCTCCAAAGAAACATTTGGATCCTTTTCCAAATCGGCGATTGCTTCTTCGATTGAAGTGAATTCTTTAACATTGTCATCTCCTGAGACCTTCTTTATAATTAGAAGAGGGACAGTGGGAGTCTCTTTTTTTGAGAATAATTTCATGACCGTTTTAATAGTATTCACTTTGTCTTCTTAGATTTTGGATCAAATTTATGTACGGTGGTCTCCCGCTGCAATAGCTAACCAGTATACGGTGGTTGTTGGTAAACCAACGGTAGGTATTTTTAATTTATCGGTAGACTTTAACGCTGGGATTAAAAATATTTTCAAAGGGAAAAAGGGGGCAGTTATTATGAAAGGGAATTTCCTAATTTTATTCTTACTCTTATCCGTCGTGGCAGATTATTCGTTTTTGCATATTTAAAGTAGCTTAAGATTATCTGCAAGATTACGATTAAGAAGAATCTACATTTTTTGCGTAACATGACTAAGTAAACCGCACGGCGATTTAGAAAATCGCCCTGCGATTTTCTTATTTTTCCATAAGGGAAGTTATCAGTTCCTAGTTCTCCACCCCTTGCATCTGATAACTACTTACTATAAACTATAAACTGAACCCAACCATTAACTGTAAAATGGTTGCCGGCAATTTTACTTTAACAGTACTGCTTATACCTCCATAACTTGCAGATTCCTCATATTCCGGTTCGCCGGTATAATATCTAAGTCCAATATTAAATCTATTGATAAGGACTCCGGCACCAAAACCAAACGCAAAGGCTGTCCCCATCTTAGTAGTTTGCGTTACTGATACACCGCCGTAGGATATTGTCACATCCGGAAAGCTCGAAAGTAAAAGCCCTAGTTGTGCCACCCCATATATTTTAACTGTTGGTGAAGCAACCGTTTCAAATCCTACTCCGGTCATAGCCCATGTGGTTATATAACTACCGGCACTAACCGACGGTCCGCTCATCTGGTTTTCGATCGTGGTTTCATCCATGCTGTTAAGCGCTAATGAAATAGATGACACCCAGTTAACACTCTCATTTAAACTTTTAGCCCCTTCTACCATAGCACAAAACCCCGTCTTTGCGTAGCCGGCTTTATCTCCGGTAGTTCCGCTAAAGTCCCCTTGTGGTAACGCGGCTCCGCCATAGATACTAAAGTTCATGGAAGGCGCATTCTCTTGCGCGGTTAGAACGCCGGGAAGAAAGCAACAGATCACAAAAAAATAGTACAGTGAATTTTTCATAAAATAACTCCTTGTTAATTTATCAGGTGACCATTTCTCCTGCTGCACAGAATTTATTAGTTAAGAAGGCGTATCTGTGTGCAGCTTTACCCCATTTGTACGGGGTGCAAATATACCTTCTAAATTTTTCATTTTTTTAAAGGACAACAAATAGTTCCTCACTCTCTTAATCACCATCCTTAATTTGTTATCTGCCCCTCTACGGCAACGTAAAGATGGAGACAGTTTATAATTTTCAATTAATAATAATTCCATTGAAATAATAAATTAAATGCAAAGAATCGGCTCTGATATAGCCGAGAGGATACTTCAACCCGTTTGCAGTAGTTATTTTCCAGGCTGGAACAAAATGCTTTTGAGTAGTACCTATTCCGGCGTTCAGATTATACATTCCTAATTCAGCTTTAAAGCCGCGATCTCGAAAAGAGTCGAGCGAATCATGATAAGCATAATCTTGAACTATTTTTCTGAAGAACATTGAGCTTGCATCATACATTGTTGTTCGGATGATGGCATCAATACTAATGTTTGTAATTAACTCTCCGCCAAGGGAACTGTAGTTGTCATCCCTATCAAATACGAACACTACATCGTTGGTAAATAATTCAAGCCCTTGAAAGAACTGATGACATCTTACATAATGGAACCCATCTGATGTTTGAAGTTCAAAAACCTGCAAATTGGATAAGGATAAATTATTCTTCTGAAATAATCCTTGAACACTTCCCCATTCAGAAGCGGATACCAAAGGAGTTTGGGTGTTATATATTCTGCTTGTCTTAACAACTTCGTTCCCCAAATCTCCGTTTGCTGTTAGGGTGTTTTTTTTACAAGAGATAAACGTAGTCATAACTATCACAACTACTATCATTAGTCTTTTCATGCTATTGGTTGCCATAACCTATCTCCATAATTTAAATTTGCCTTACGGCGTGTTATCATGCTTTGCGCAACAATCAACTAAAACCAAACACTACCGTATTGTTCATTATTTCCATTCTCGTTTTACTTAAGTAAAACAAATTGTTTAATTATCAAAAATCTACTCACCCAAAGTTACGGAATTACTATTCTCTATAATCGGGAGTTAATCCACTCACTTACAAAAAAATGCTGAAACCAAACTGTACACTATTAATCCTGGTATCAACTTTTTGAGTATAGGAATAATAACCATAGCTAACCGTTTCACCTTGCCCTGAATATTTCTGGTATCTATACTCAATGCGTAAAGCAATATCTTCTTTCAAGAATATCTTCACCCCCATTCCAATGTTTAATACTCCTACATTAAAATCTGTTCGCGTCATAGGCACATTAAAGAACGGAACTGTATTCGCCAACCCATAGCCTATTAGTAAAAATGGGACAGTTTTCCCACGAGCGATAAAATTATAGCTGACATTGCCGTTAAGCATATACACCAGGTCAGACCCTGTGGACATCATAAACAATAATTCCGGTTCGAGTTCTAATCCTTTGTGAACGTAGAATCCCAATCTTGGGCTTAGGAGAATTGCACTCGAACCACTTGAACTACTCCCGCTTGAATAATTCTGGTAACTTCCCGAAAGGCTCAATTCCCTGTTATTATTTTCGCTTGGTTGTGCGAAAAGTGTTGTTGCAGTTGCAATGATGATTATCATATCCCGAAATAGTTTCATTTGATCTCCTATTAGTTATTAGTAACGAACTCTTTGCTTTACGCCGTGTTGTGCCGCGTTGCGGAATAATTTGGTAAACCTCAACACTACGCCATCTTTATTTATTTTAAAATCCTGAAAGAAACTTGTAACGCTATTCATCTATCTCATTTTTGTTGTAAGAAGTCGCCGTCAATAATTAAAAGCTTCACTTCTCCTTCTGCAAGAGACCGGTGTGAACTCAAGTTATCCGATACAACATACGTCATTCCCTTTTTTAAGAGATACCTTTCTCCGTATTCATGTTCGGTGATAAGTTCTCCTTCAAGACAATGAACAATATGCCCCTTCTTGCACCAATGATCAGCCAAATAGCCGCTTGAGTATGTAACAATTCTTATTCGTAAACCGGGCAACTGGAGTGTGTTCCAAAATGCCGATCCATGCTCTCCTTTGTGTTCGGTTGTTTCAACTTTATTCCAATCAATTATTTGAAAGGAAATGTTCTTCTCATTCAATGTTTTAACCTTTCTTGTTTATTCTTACAACAATTTTATCCACTCCTGCCACTTATCGGCATCGTAACCAAAATCTTTTCCCGAAATTTGTACAAGGAAATTATGGGCAATGGTTTTCTCCCGCTCATGTTCTGCTTTAAGATTATCTAAGATTAAATCTCCTCCCCCTTTTAACAATTTTGGAGCATGACTTGTAGAAACTTTTGTTCTTGTCAGCATTTCCAGAACTTGATTAAATGCAAACAAGTTTGTCCCGTCTATAATGTAGCGTAATTCTTCTGCTGCAAAGGACCAATCTCTTTGTCCGTTATTCCACGGTGAATACTCCCCTATCAAATCCGTAGCAATACCGGACACACTTGCATTATCGTGCCTGATTGCTCTAATGATATGGAGCATCGCTAAATCATCATCCATAAAGTTTTTAAGTAGTAACACTGCGTTTCTTCTGTTTGTAAAGTTGCCGTCATTTTCAAGCGTCCATATCGCTTTTTCTTTGTCGGACTCTTTATTATATAATGTTACAGTTTCAAAAATAATTCTGAATGCCGATGTATCCATATAATACGAACGACTCTTTGCGATGGAATCAAAATTAGTCGCGTTAACACCTCCGAGTACTTGAAGTATAGACCCGATTGAAAAACTATAATCTGAAAAGAGAAGGGATATCTTCTCCCAATCTTTTTCTTCCGCCAACGTATCGGGAAAATTTTCAATGAAATGGATTCTCTCTTTATAAATGGGATCAACAAACTTTATAAATGTGTACATACTATCATACTTTGGAGGTGTAACGTATGAATTAACAGAGGCTTCCGGAATATGGTACACATGCTTGAAATCTGCTGCGCAGATATGAAAAGTTTCATCTTTAACAGCTTCTAGGATTTTCTTTAAAATCTCTTTCCCTTCCCGGCTGTGAATCCCGACTATCTCAATTTTCTCCTTTTGTTTTTCAATGACCTGTGCAAAAGCACTAAAGGAAAAACAAAACAAAAGAAGAACTAAGATTCCATTTAATTTGTGCTGCATAATGACTCCCTTTCTTTATACTCTTATTGTAACCAATGCGCATAGTGATTGTATTGAAACATTATCTGATAAGTACCGTTCACATAATTCAATTCTTTCAGCTGAATATTATATGGAAAATCATTTTCCAATTCATAAAATTGCGGGTTTACGTTGGTATTAAGCTCAATAATTTTATTTGTGCCGTAATTGTAGATTATCTCAATCCTTACAGCCGCATTGAATCCATTGTCTTCCCTTACATCAAGAAATCTGAATGTCGATTGTCCATTTTCAACATAAATACTTTTCCCTTCTTCCAGGTAAATAGGTGAAGGAAATGAAGTTAAATAAACGGAAGCGTCCGCCTGAGCGAAATAATTCTTATTGGTTGTATCATAAAGGTCATCTGTAGTGCAACCGATAAAACTCAAGAAAACCGTTAGGAATATGACCCGCAAATAATTGCACCATCCTCTTTCTTTTTTTGTCGCACCAATGTTCATTGTTGTTTCCTCTTGGCGTTGAACACGATGTTGGATATACCTAATACTGCCGTTTTAATTATTTTAATTTTCGTCTTCATTCTGTTCTTATTGATCCCCGTCTGTGCCAGACAAGCTTTACGAAGATCAGTTTACTAGGCTTTACCGTAGACACTTTACTTATAGTATTTGCCATTTAGCTTTATGTCTTGATTAAAAAAGTTTCTTTCCATTGTTACAACTGCAATTCCGTTTCTCTTATCGATGAGTGTAAAATATGTAAGTGTCAAAGTATCACTTTCAACTTTGTAGTGAAAAATCTTATTTAGTTTTGAGTCTTCAAATAATTTTAAAGTATCACCATTCACGGCATACTTTCCTTCAAAAACTTTTGTCTCTTTACCGCCATTCTTTTCATCTGTTCTTTCCGAAATAATTTTATACTCATTCTTTGAAAAACTAACTGCCAAATCATATTTGTAATGATATTCAATTTTATGACCTTCAGCTTGAGGTTTAATGGGAGGAATAAATCTTTCAGAATAACTTCTCTTCCACACACCGTTTACTATAGCAGATGAATTAGCCAACTTCATTTCAATTCCATTAGGTATATATCCTTCAGAAGTTATTAATATTGATTTTTTGTATGCTGGTTGTTTCCCAATTTCTGTTGAAGCAAAATAAATTCCAGCGCATTCCGGATTGAAAAATTTTATTACATAAGTATTCGCATCTAATAACCCATAGTTTTCTTGAAAAACTATTTCTCCTTTAACATTATAGAGACTGACTTTAATGCTATCTTTTTGAGAAAGCGTATATTTCACATAATTTGGAAATGGTTGTTGCGACAGTTCTGCATAGTTTTTATCAACTGTTTTAAATAATGTTTTAAAATCTTTGCAATCAGACTGAGCAAAAATGAATGAGCTACTAATGATCCAGATTGTAAATAAATTTTTCATAATATCTGATTACCTAACTGCTTAACGGCGTTTTGTCACGCTTCACGTCTCAGGTTGTTAAAACTCAACACTGCCTTATTAATTATTTGATTTCTTCCATCTACGTTTTACTGCCACAAAATGACTTGATTCTTTACTTATTAAAGAAGTTATACCACTTTATTTGTCATAAAATCCATAGCTGATTCCGATTCCCAAATAACCGGCTTCACGATTAAATGATCCTGCATACTTAAATACCAAGCCAACATTCTCCCCATAGAGATTATATTTTACCTCAAAGCCCCATTTTACTAAAAATGTGTTACCGGAAGATCCTTTCTCCATAGAATTATGAAACGATAAACCAAGTATTGGAGAAAACCAAAAATATTTTCCTCTAATACTGTGGCGACCATATATATTTAAATCCCAAAAGGGACCCGGTGCTGTATTCCCGCCAACATCCAAACTTATATAGTCATAATATTCTGTACTGAAACGTAAACCAACACTGTATTTATTATTTGGTGAAACGTACAAATCATAATCTATTAATGCACCTAATTCACTGGAAACAAGTATAGACGTCGCCTCCAATTGAAATCCAAAAAAAGATGCTTTTTGAATCAATTTATTTTGATTTACATAGGATGTATCGTTTTGACTTAAACAAATATTTTGGAATACTATTATCCATAGTAAAAAAACAATAACATTTTTAATCTGCATTTTCTTTATTTTCTATTTGTGGTCAAACAATATATCTTCTTAAACTCCAACTCCGCTGTATTAATTATCATTTCGTTCATCCTCATTCTGCTTTTTATTGATCCCCGTCTGAGCCGGGCAAGCTTTACGAAGATCAGTTCTCTTTATTTTAAGAGTACTAATTTTTTTGTCTGTATAAATTGTCCCGTTTTTAACCGGTAAAAATAAACTCCACTTGGAAGACCGGTAGCATTAAATTCTAACGTATGTTTTCCTGATTGCTTATACTCATTTAATAATGTCATTAGTTTTGTGCCAAGTATATTATAAATAGTAAGCTCTACTATTTGCCCTTCCGGGATAGAAAAAGAAAAAGTTGTAGCCGGATTAAACGGATTGGGATAATTTTGATCAAGCCAATATTTATCCAATGGAGCACTTTCATTTTTCACATCAGTTAAACTTCCAACAATTTGATCATCAATTTTATACCCTATTAGTTCATAATCGGTTCGAGATGATACACCATCTCCACTTGTGTTATAAGTTATTGGCCCGGTGTTTTTTCCAAAGGTAATCCTATGCCCGATCATCGAATTATAAGAAAATGAAAGAATTTTAATTGTTTTCATAAATACGTTCAATGAGTCTATATGCTCAAGTGTCACTATTGCAGAATCGCCTCCGGCTTGATATCCGGTTTTATACTGCTGACTTAACTCTGCATTATAATTATAAACCAAACAATCTGTCGAATCTAAAGCATCGTAATAATAAATTCCAAAAGCATCACTTCTTACTAAATCACCTAAGGGGAAAGCGTTGTTCAGTAAAAAATAAGAGATATTGTTTGGCGCTAAAGTATCTTTTATTACCTCAACAGTCGTTGTATCAATTTTTGTATAAGGGACTGAAGGATCCCAGTCGGTAACCTTAAATTGCCATTTATTGCCAACAGCTAATGGAAAGTAATTCTGTGCCCAAAGTACGGTTGAACCAAGAACTGTAAATAAAACTATTACTAATAATTTTGTTTTCATTTAATCACCATCCTTTATTTAATCTATCCTACGCCGTGTTCCGTTAAAACCCAACACCGCTTTATTAATTATTTACTTTCTTCCATTTGGATTTCTGCCTGATTAATTTTATCCTAATTTTACTTTAACCAACTTTAACGGGTTCTTCTTGTACTGATAATTCTAACAACCGTAACATTGCTAACCCGATTATAAGACCAAGAATTACTCCTCCTAAAAAGAATCCCGCCCAACTAATTCCCCAAGCTAAAGTACTAATGATAATCCACCGGATGCTTCTTTTTGAGAGAGCTTTAATAATCTTTAGCTGAAATAATCCGGTTAATAAACCACCAATACTTAATACAATAATCTGCCCAAGAAACTCACTTTTAATTAAGCTATTTTCACTACCGCTAAATTCTAGGTAATTTACTTCTGCCACAAATGGTAAACCTATCCCGATAGTACTTGCCCAAATCCACCAGGTACTTATTTTGAAATATTTCTTCAGGACAAACCACTGTGAATAGCCAACAAGAGCACCAAGACATAATCCTACAATAAGATTAGTTTCTTTGGGATAAAATTGGTTAACAACAGCATAAGACAAAACAATCGCTAAAATAATCCCAACCGGCCAGGCAATACCCGTTGCTAATACCAACCTCCCCAAAAATTGTTTTTCTGTTTTTGTGAATTTTAGATTCATAGTACTACCTTTTATTTGTATTTGTTTCTAAATACCTAACGCCATGTTTTGCTAAAACCCAACACTGCCAAATTACTTGTTTCATATTTCCACCGCTATCTATTTCACTTTTCTATAACATTCAATAATTTTTGAACAATGTCTCTGCCAATTTCTTTCTCAAAATACCCTACGTATTTTTTTCTTTTTGTATAAATTGTTAAAGTATATCTTCTGAATTTAATATCTGAAATATCTTGGACAAGAAATTCTTCAGTCTCACTTAATTTATTTTTTATTATTACTTTCTCGCCACTTACGATTAATTCACTTATACTTATAATACCTTTTATTAAAATAAATGCTGCCCCGCTTAACCAACATATAAAAAACCACTTTGCATCTTGAGAGTTGTCATTAAATATTATTGATGCAGTAACCAATAAACCTACTATAACAAACACTATATATTTGAGTATATATTTATTTGCAAAATCGGTATAAACCCTAATATTTTCCATTTACGTTTAACTTCTGCAAAATGGGTTATGTGTTATTACTCGTCTAATCATTTTATTGAAATATCTATGGTGTCTTTAGTATTTGTAAAACTAAGTTTCCGTAGAGCAGTTGTTTCTTCTGCTTTAATCCATGCCTTTAATGTAACTTTTGTCCAGGTTTCTGATGACACCGTTCCGCACTCTCCCATCATCTGATATTGTATTTCATTACCAAGAGTTTTTTTGCTCAAAAATAATCCGTACTCAATTACACCCCAGCTTGTGGCTTGAATCTCAAGTGTATCGCTATTTTTTTTCACACCTCTAAATGAGATGTAGGAAGAATCTACATCAGAACCTTTTTCAAAGAAAAATTCGGGGAAAGATATTTGAGTATTATTTCCCGCTGGATTACCTTTCTCTTTGCAACCAGGAAATAATAGTAGCGCAATAATAACGCTCGTAAAAACGAATGACTTCATTCTATTAAAATTCTTCATCTTATTTCACTATCTCCTTTATATTATAAAAACCCAAACTGCCGTATTATTTATTTAACTACTTCCTGCCGCAACCTTCGAGGTCTAACTCATCTTGGGCGCTGACCTCGAAGGTTTGGGCTAATTGTTTCTACCCCAAAAATAGAATCCCTCATAAGTATCCTTTGCATCTTGCCACCAAATGGGCTTCGGATCAGGATTGTAATAAAATATACCGGCATAATTCGGTTGACCATCCTGATAATAGAAATAATATTGTGTTCCGGACGCAAGCAGAGGTTTCTCTACGAAAATGTAATTCATTTGTCCATTCTTTATGCATGCATATATCGGAAAACTCCCATCAGCAAATATTACTCCATCCGGCTCACAATAAATAACACCTGGTAGACTTGCATAGTATTTACAAAGTTGCCATGGATTTCGATGTTGAGAATATCTTATGATCGACCACCCTAATTCATCTGGAGGTTTAAGCGAATCATATTTTGCCTGAGAAGGAAGTGCTGACCAACCACTGTACGTTCCGTTGCGAACATTAATAGCTGTTACAGAATCAAATTTGATTGCAATTCTTATTGGCGACCACGGTAACATGAATCTTTGCTTAATTACATTTTGAAGTATCGAAGAATCTTTATATGTATAGCGAAGTAGGTTTATATTATAGAGCATTTCATCAACCTCTGAGTCAGATGGTACCAATTGAGAGGAAGCCCAAAGAGCTAGATCACGTGCCTCTGAACTATCCTGCGACGTATACGAAAGTTTTATTCGGGGTTCAATTTTCGTATTGGTGGATACAGGATTCTTTGAGCACGAAAACAAAAGAAAACTTGATATAAGAATTACTAGATATTTCATATGACCTTCTACGGTTTTGCTTAACTATTAAGTATACTGCCATAATTCTGTTTAGTACATATAGCAGCCTTCGTATTATATTCTAACTTAAACTTTATCTCTTCTTATTGATCCCCGTCTGAGCCGGGCAAGCTGTACGAGGATCGGTTTTTCTCATTTATTTTTTCTACAAATATTACACATCTACACTGCTTTATCAGCACAAAGTTTTCTTAACTCCGTTAGGAGTTATATTTGTACAAACAAACCCTCTACCTAATCAGAGCGCCTAAGGCGCTCCATATTTTATTCTGATCTTATCACTCGCAATGCAATTCATTTACATCACATTGTTAGCGGAATTTCCGCCAAAGGAGGATACTCCTCTGGCGTATATTTTCTCTTGTTTATCCGCCTCAGCCAAAAGTTGATATATTTGGCGGGACTCTTTACTTAAGTAAATATCTCCATATACCTCTATAATTATTTGCAGCGAAAACATAATTATCATGAACAACCGCATAATAAAATAGCGAGTATGTTGCATCATCCAAACCTTTATTGCAAAGATTCCAAGTATTCCCGTTATCGAATGAAATCTTTATTACAGAATCTATTGAAGCTACTACAGTACTACCATGCGCTACAACAAAATGCCGCATATAATCAGTGATGTTGGATATTTTTACCCAAGTCGAACTATAAAAATTATACCGGTATAAGCCTTGCTCCACATTCGATTCCTCAGTTGCAAAATAAAATGAATCGGATACTGCAAAACTCCATAAAGACGAATGATCAGACAATCCATCATTCATTGATTGCCAGTTGTTACCATTGTCATTTGAAGAATAAATTCCACTAAAAAACGGACAAGCAAATAGTTTATTATTGTTTTTTATGAGTAATTCAATTCGCGGGTAATACACAGATGTGGTTATTGGGAAACCATTCTTAAAAGATGTCCAACTATTCCCTAAATCGGATGAACGATAAATTTCCGCATCATCTCCTACACCTATATACAAGAAAGTAGAATCCATCGTAATTGAATGAATATACTCTAATCCTAAACCGCTGCTTGTTGGCTTAATCCATGTCTCCCCAAAGTCACTGGAAATAAAAACACCCTTACCTTCTGTTGTTATAGCCATGAAGTTGTTGTATCCGGTAATGTCACCAACCCAAGCGCTGTCGGGTAAACCTATTCCTATATTTTTCCATGACTCTCCATCATTTGTTGATGAATAAAGTTTATAATTTACAAACACATAAATTTTGCTCCCGATACTTGCAATTCTATATGCCCCAAGTGGGAGACCATTTGTAACATTTGCCCATGTATTTATATCTTCTTGTGAATTGTTTTTTATTTCTGTTGGATTACTTTCTTTACAAGTATAAAAAATAAAAACACTCAAGAAAGTCAGTGTAAATATGATTTTATCAAATATTTTTTTCATAACTCATCCTATTTTTATAAATGCCTGCCGTAACCTTCAAGGTCTAACTCATCTTGGGCGCTGACCTCGAAGGTTTGGAATGCCTATTTGGCAACGGCAGATTAATAAGTTCTGCTATTTCTAGAATTGCCCAACATATAGGCTAAAATTAAAACTGGAATAGTTTTTTACCTTATTAAAATTTGTATAAAATGATAAACCCATGCCGATATATCTCGTTATCTCTTCTCTCATTTCGATTCCAACCGGTAAACCAAAACCGCTAACTATTTTAGAATTATAAGAATCGTCAAAAAAATCATCTTGAATTAACGTAGTCCTTTTTAATCCTTCATTATATGATATTCCAATCTTGCCAACTAGTGAATAATTGAAATCTTTCTTGATGATTAATAAAAATGGGAAAGGGAAAAGCAATCCTCTCATTGAAAAATCTATAGACCTCCCATATTTAAGTTCATAGGATTTTATATACTCTCCTGGATCCTTAAACAATGCTATTTCACCAGAATTCACATAACTAAAACTGAAATTATTATTCTGGGTTTCATAATTAATTGATCCTAAAATATTTAAACCGACATCAGAATTTGAATATTTTGCGAAACTAATACCATACCCAATTTGTCCCCAGAATGAATCTTTCTTTTCATATTGTGCAATAGATAAAGTATTTCCTAAAATTAAAAGGATTAATAAATGAATGTATTTCATAAAACACCTAATTTATTAGTAAAACCTAACTGTGTTAAAATGTCTTGCTTAACAAGTTGTTAAAACCCAACATCGCCCTAGTGATTATTTTGTATTTCATCCTCATTCTGCTTTTTATTGATCCTCTACGAGGATCATTCTTTTACGAGAACATTTTTTTACAA
>JBAYFO010000032.1:0-39554 GCA_041667115.1 Ignavibacteriaceae bacterium
GACTAAAAATTGTTATGTTTTGCATAGACCCTTTTCTTTGTTACTCGTAATTCCAAAGATACTTCCCGGAACTTTATGCTCTGGGAAGTGGGTCTGTTTTTTTTATCGTTTTGGACAGATGTGACGTGGATGAATAAATATACCGGTGACCAAAGTAATTCTTGCGAAAGGAGATGGAATTTTTTAGTTTGTTTGTACAAATTAAAATAGTGATGGATTTTTGATCGATGTCGGTTTTTTCTAAAAATTATCAAAATATGTTTACCGGTTTTTTCACGGTTTTGGTGTCAATCATTATCTTGATGGTTATTGGATGCAAAAATGAAGATAGACCCGTGCATAGTAACGAGCATTCACTAGCAGATTCAATGAATGCAAAAGAACTGAATATTGAAAGCTACGTCTATATCAAAAATATCTTTCAACGCGATGGAAATTATTTTGCTTCAATTATTTTTCTTGAGCACAGACTAAAAAATCAGCAAGATGTAATGCATCAAAAGAAATCACCTCTGAAATTTCCAGATTCTTTGGAAGTACTCGAGTTGCCAGACGCTTATTTTATTAGTATTAAAGGGAAAACCAATAAAGAATATTTGGTCAATAAAAATGTTCATATCAAAATGCAAACCTTGAATTATGATTCAACCGGGAGTTTTAAGTTTAATGAAGATGTTGACTTAAATAAATTTGTTGTCCTATTTCCTTCAAAAGAATATCAACGGTATAAAACTATTCCATTTAAAATTAACATAAGTAAAAATGAGATTGATTCTATTATTGAGCATTATATACCCTAAGCAGTACGCATGCGCAAATATAGAGGAAGAGAAATTGTATGAATAAATTTTTGACGTTCACGATTGTATTGATATTGCACAGTTTTGTTACCGCACAAGTTACACATCAAATAATTTATGAAAAAAAATATGAGGAATTCCCATTCGGTATCAGGATGGAAAACTCAGGGAATTATTCTATAGCATCCTTTGATGTTGTAAATGATTCCATATTCTTCACAAACTTTAATGATCCGAATATTTACGTATATGCTCAAAATAAAAGTAGTGTTCAAAGGACTTTACAAAGAAGAACATTAGACCTCGCGAGTGCCTCCGGCAATAATGATACGCCAATTGTAGCAAAAGCAGATGACCAAAGTCGGGACTTTTTGTTAAAAAAAACTTTTTATGGAAAATCAAGAGTTTTTAGAGATGAGGGAGGCGTCTTATCCGGTGTTGATGGAGAGCTGATTAAAGTTCAAGTCGAAAATAACAATCATCTTCTCATTGAATATAAAATGCCGGGACTTAGTCATGAGACTAATTTAATTTTTCCATCAAATTTGGCTTGTGCCGATCTCATCGGAATTGATGCGGCCGGAAATTCCTATGTGTTGATCGAAACCTACATCACGCAAATTCCATTAAGCGTTAAAAGGGAAGTCTATACAATTACAAAAGAGGGAACAATTCTCTCTAGATTAGAACTTCCTTCAACGAAATATATTTATACAATCAAAGATCTTCAAATAGATGCCGCCGGAAATTTGTTCCACCTTTATTCTGATGAAAATGGAATAAAAATATTTAAATGGAGTGGATTAGCAAATCATGATGAATCAGAATTTCATTATCCCGCTGAGTTTATAAGAAAGCTGCCAAGCAATAGTATAAAATTGGTTGAAGAACCTAAACAAGAACATTTTTATGGTGTCAATACTCCGGTAAGCAGAGCAACCGCTTTGAAGATCGGGGAAAGTTATGCACTTCATCAATATAAATGTTCATCAACAAACCTTTCTGCTCAAAACGTTATAGGTCCGGACAATGATATTGTGAGAACTCCCGCCTGGCTTGTGGTTGGTAGCAATGCTCGCATTCCTTACAAGTGGGGTGGATTTAATACATTGGATGAATATGATGCCGCCTTATCAAACGGGAAATATGCTGGAGATATAAATACAAGTGGTGTCTCATCTTATGCAGTTGGAGTGGATTGTTCAGGATTTGTAAGCAGATGTTGGCAATTGAGTCGGCAATATTCTACGAGAGAGATGCCGGATATTACTATACAATATGCAAACTGGGATCTATTAAAACCGGGAGATGCAATTTTGATTCCAGGACATGTTAGGTTATTCGTTAACCGTACTCCAAATGGATATTTTAGAGTTGTTGAGGCATCCGCAAGGGGCTGGGATGTTTCTTATTGGACGTACTCAGTATCGGATTTGTCTCCTTATCCAACTGCATATACTCCAAGATACTACAATAACATGGAATCAGCGGCTAACACAAATCAGCCAAGTTTGTTACATGCAATTGTTCTGTCCGATGGAAAAGTTTTTTTAAGTTGGAATTGTGATACGACAAACATTCTCGGTTACAGAGTTTATCACTCTATAAATGGTGAATCTTGGAGTTTGTTATTCGATGAGAATGCGTGCAAAACTAATTCGGTAAACTTATCTACTGCAAACGACGTTGAATATTTCAGAGTTGCAAGTGTAAATAAAGTAGGCGCGGAAATGTCTGAAAGCAATTGGTCGAATAGCATGGGGGTTAAAAAATCTTCTACACCAAAATGTTTAATTGTCGATGGTTTTAAAAGAAATGAAGGCGGAGGAAGTTGGGAAGGAGCCGGGCATACCTTTGCGGTAAAATATGGTAAAGCACTGGCTAATTCTTTTCAAAACTTTGAGACAGTGAGCAATACTGAAATTCTTGACTCGACAGTACAACTAAAAAATTATGAAATGATATTTTGGATTTCAGGAGATGAAAGTACTAGTGATGAAACTTTTAGTCATATTGAACAAACGTTAATAAAAAACTATCTCGAGGATGGGGGGAAATTTTTCGTCTCAGGAAGTGAGATAGGCTGGGACCTTTCGAATAAAGGAGATGCGGCAGATAATGTATTTTATCTAAATTATTTTAAGTCTGTGTACAAGTCCGATAACGCCGGCTCAAACTCAGTTAAAGGTTTGCAAAATTCTTCAATGCGAGATTGTCAATTCAATTTTGGTCAGACCTATGAAGAAGATTATCCTGACGAAATAAATCCGGCAGGAGGGAGTATCCAATGTATGCAATATGCAAACGGCAAGGGCGCAGGCAATCAATATGCAGGAGTATTTGGTACTTCAAGTAAAATTGGTAGAATAATTTATTTAGCATTTCCGTTAGAAACAACTGCGGACGATTCGGCGTTTAATAAAGTGATTTCCAAATCAATTGATTTTTTTACTTCTTCGACTTCTTCTATTAACCAGGGAGAAGAAAGACCGACCGGATTTTATTTAAGCCAGAATTACCCGAACCCGTTTAATCCGAGTACCATGATAAGTTATTCTCTTGCCGTGAATAGTTTTGTAACGATGAAAATATTCGATATTCTTGGAAATGAAGTTGCAACACTGGTTAATGAAGAGCAACCCGCAGGCAATTACGAGGTATCCGTCTCAATGGAAAATCGAATACAGAAAACATCAAACGGTTTCCATTTATCAAGCGGTATTTATCTCTATCAAATATGTGCAGTAAATGAACATGGTGAGTTCGTGGCATCAAAAAAAATGATAATACTTAAATAAAATTTCTCCTTTAATGAAATATTACTCTTTAAATTCCTAAACTTACTTGACATTAATAACATATTTTGATAAAATTAGATGTCCTTTCTCAAAAAAAATTAAGAAGGTAAGAATTATGAAAAAAAATTACTTCATTTTGTTCATGTTTTTCTCGTTTCTCTTCACCGTTCAAGATATTTCTGCTCAAACGTTTGATGGCGTTTGGCAATGCGCATATGCTACTTGGGATCATCCCGATGCTAATGCTACTGGTTACAATACAGCTAATGTTGCCGTCGTTAGAGAAAATACTTTCTTTGCGTTGATAGGCTCTTTAACAACTGCTGTAGCCTTCCCGATAGGATATAGAGACGCAACGGATTCTACCGGCAGGTTGGGTTTTGTCCCGTATGCACCTTATACCACTCCATTTATTAAAGATAGTTTACAAGTTGATTGGTCAAACCCGGATAATGGATTTGATATTATAACTGCAAAACGGACGCTTGGCATTGCAGCCACTTCTGATTCTCTCGCTTATGTTACAAGTAACGATGACAATCATAATATTCTTGTTTTTAAATTGGGGGCGGATAGTGTTCTTTCAACTCCATATCGTATGGAAACCGGAATGGACAGAATCCACGGAATAGCAGTCGCAGATAACGGATACGTCTTTGTTTCAACTTATGCCGCAGACAATGCGAATGCAACCGTTCGTGTTTACAAAGGAATTAAGGATGAGCCTCAATGGAGTGATTTACACAATACAAGCCCACTTCAAACTATCACCCTTCCTGATACCGGCAGAGCTTTAGATGTTGCTGTTAATGAAGATGGCTCCTTATTATATGTTGCTAACTATACGCTTCATAAAGTATATCTCTATACAGGAAGTCCAGCTACCGGATATTCGCTTCACAACAATTTTAATTTTGAGGTGCATGACACTAGTAACACAGGGACCAAATGCGGGCCTACCGGATTGGCATTTTTGAAAAAGAATAATCTTCTTTTTGTGAGTGTTGATAATTATGGAAGTTCGACTTATGAAGTAGGAAGATTTTATATTGCAAATCCTAATACAGGTGAAATCCTTGACACCTGCGATATTGCACAATGGAACTATGATACATTTGGAGGAGTATATAACAACAGAACACTTAGCGGGAAAGCTCCTAACGGTGCCGGTTATACTTCAGAATATGGAATTGATGTGGATGCTTCTGGAAATGTTTATACTGCGTGTTATTATGGCTGGTCAATTGAAAAATGGGCATACACTGGGCAATTACCTACTATTCCTATTACGGTTCTTGGTGTAGAAAGAGTTGAAGGACTTAATCCATCATCTTTTGTATTAGCGCAGAATTATCCTAATCCGTTTAATCCTTCGACTACAATTGAATTTGGAATTTCTCAGCAATCTAAAATAACTTTAAAAGTTTTCGATATAAATGGTGCCCTTGTTACGGTATTATTGAATGATGCTAATTTTGAAACGGGAACTTATAAAGTTTCATTCAACGCATCTAAGCTTGCTTCCGGTACCTATGTTTATACGGTTACGGATGGTAAACAACAATTAACTCGCAAAATGATCTTCTTAAAATAATATAAGGAACGGTTCAATGAAAAAACTCACAACAATGATCTTTCTTCTTGTTGCTCTTTTGTTCTCGATAAATGACATAGTTAAAGCTGATGTTTATCCTTTTTACATTAGAGTTACACAACCAACTAACGAAACTCCGTTTGATGGAAGTTTTACCGACGGAACAGGGGCTGCTATTCGTTTCTATACTCCATTTTCTACGGTTACTTTCTCCGCTACAGTTAATATTTACAGCGGAGCCACATTAATTAAAACAATAACAAAAGCTGATTTGACAGGCACAGATAATTATGTTTTATGGGATGGCAGTACTGATGCAAGTGCAGCAGCACCTAACGGTAGTTACACTGTTGGGGTTACAACCACACAAAATTCGTCAGTTACAGGTTATACCGCATTTGATGCCGGAGTGGTTGCTACCGGATTATCTACACGTGGTGTAACGGTTGTGAATAATCCACAATCAAGAAATAATGGATTTGCTTATGGCATCAACGGTGGTTCTGGAAGCGCTAATCCTTGGGAATTTGTAGGTTTAGGTAGGGTTGCAATGACCGGCGAACTTTGGGGACATGTAAAAGATTCTGCTTATGTTCCTACAACGGGTATCGCACTTGGTGGAAGTAATAGAAGATATTCTCCTTCATATGCCGAAGACGGATATATTTATTCTGTTGCTTATAACGAAAAGAAAATTATGAGAGTTCATCCGGATACTCTTGATAATGAATTTTTTACTACGGATACAGTTCCAACAAACGGAACTTTATTGGATGTTGAAGTCGTTGGAGTTGGCGCTACAAAAGCAATGATTATTACATCCACGACACAAATCTTGTATGCCGAAATTGGAGAAAGCACAACATTCTCAGGTACATACACTACTCTTTTGAACGCTGAAACAGGAATGACTTTATGGTCGGCTCAAGCGGGTGGGCATTCGAACCAGAAATTTCTTTATGTCGTTGTTCGCTCTGCTTTAGCTAATATTCAAGATGCAGTTTTTAAATTTGACTTTAGCGCTGGTATAACTACTAAAACCTTCGCTGATACGGTATGGGGTGCTGGTCATTTTGTAGTTGGTGACGCTGTCTCCTTGACCATGAAAAACGGCAGTACTGCTGCAGATGATATCCTTTATTTAAGTATTGATAATAGTAGTTCGACAGCGAATTTAGGTGATATCTTTGCCTTAACTAATCTTGATGCTGCTGCACCAACTGTTACTCCAATTTTTGTTGATCCTGATAATAACACAACGTCTTCAAGAGGTGAAGTTGGTGTTGATCAAGGTGGAAACTTAATTTATTTTGAAAACTCAAATGAACAAATATTTGTTATTGAAGCACCTACAACTAGCTTAAGCTATACTAATCCAGGAATTGATCCATTCACAATTTCAAGTTCTGGTATTGTCACTCCTCCAATTACTATCGCAGATGCACGACTAGATGCTAATGCCGATGGTAAGCCTGATAAATTAGGTCAGGTTGTAACAATCATTGGCACGGTTAACTCTGTAAATACTCAAACTTCTGGTACTCAGTATACCGTTCAGGATGCAACCGGTGGAATAGCGCTTTATAAAGGAGGAACGGTAGTTCCTTTCAATTTTGGAGATGTATTGCAAATAACGGGCACTGTTGCATTTTATAACGGATTAGTTGAAATAACTCCTGCTAGTTTGGTAACGGGTATTATTAAACTTGATTCTAATCAGGTTGTTACCCCAACGGTAATCACAATTAGTGAATTTCTTGCTAATGGAGAAAAATATGAAAGCACCCTAATCGAATTAAATGGTGTAACGAAAACAACTGATTCTCCAGCTTGGCCGACTGCCGGCACTTCTGTTAATATGAAAATATGGGACGGTAAAGATGTTCTCCTTATGCGTATTGACAGCGATACTAACATTGATGATAGTTTAGAAGTAAATTGGCCTGTAAATGTAAAAGGCGTCGCTTCGCAGTTTTCATCAACAGCTCCTTACAATTCCGGTTATCAGTTAATCCCAAGTTATTACTCTGACTTCACTCAAGGTGTTCCTGTTGCTCCATTACCTTATTTCCATTTAGCTACTCCTGCAAACAATGCAGTTGTTGAAATTACAGACTCGAATGCTACCTATAATATGACATGGGATGCTGCTGTTGATTTTAATAATGATGCTGTTGTTTATCAATTTGTACTGCTACAACCAGTTTCTGCAAGTAGCGTTTTAAGTACACCGGCTTATTCTTATACCGGCACAAAAGCGCTTAGCTGGCTTGGAGCTTCCGATACATTAGTTACAAAATGGACTGTTAAAGCAAAAGGTAAAGAAGTTACACTCGTTTCAAGTGTTGATACTTTTAATATTACCTTTATTAGAAAAATTCCGGTTGGTGTTAATGATAAACTTGTTCCGGATGAATTCTATGTAAATCAAAATTATCCTAATCCGTTCAATCCAAGTACAACAATTTCTTTCGGTTTAGCAAAAGAAAGTTTTGTTGATCTTCGTGTTTATAATGTGTTAGGACAAGAAGTCGCTGTGCTCATTGGCAATCAGATGAGAAAAGCAGGCAATCAACAAGTTAAATTTGATGCAAGTTCACTCTCAAGCGGTACCTATATTTATCGTTTGAAAACGGATAATCAAGTTGTCACTAAAAAAATGATTCTCATGAAATAATTCATCTCTTATGAGGCTGCTTCCAACAGCAGCCTCGTTTTTTTTCAGAAACCTAGTTCTCTATGACCCATGATTAAAATCCCAAATGAAGGTAAAACTTTAGATTAGGGTTAACTATAAGTACGGGAATTGAACAAAAAAGGTTTACACTTAATTAAATAACGATCTTAATATTTGAAAGAATACCAACATTATATCTTCTTATCGGAGCTTCTCATGAAGAAAGTTTTTTTACTTTTTATTTTTTTAATGCTTTTATTTTCCCCAGCGCAAGAAAGTCTCTTTGCACAATCATCGGGTAAAATATCGGGACGAGTTGTTGACAAAGAAAACAGAGAAGCGATTCCCTTTGCTTCGGTTTTCGTTGAAGGAACTTCTGTTGGCGCCTTAGCCGACGAAAACGGTAGTTTTGTCATTTTAAATGTTCCCCCCGGAGTATATGTTGTAACTGCCTCTCTGGTTGGATATCAAAAAACTTCTGTGAGAAATGTCAGGGTAAACGTCGATTTTACTACTAAACTTACAATTGAAATGTCTTCCGGCGCAATTGATATGCCGGCTGTTATTGTTCAAGGTGAACGCAATCCGCTTATCAGGAAAGATTTAACAAATCCTACGGTTGCCATTAACGCAGAAAATATTGCGGAACTTCCGGTCGATCAAATATCGGATGTTATTCGTTTGCAGGCAGGTGTTGTTACCGATAATGACGGAGCTATCCATGTTCGTGGCGGACGCTCGAACGAGATTGCTTATTCCCTGAATGGAATATCTTTGAACGATCCATACGGACAATCACGATCTATCGGAATTGCAACCAACGCCGTACAGGAAGTTTCTGTTTCAACTGGAACATTCAGTGCTCAATATGGTAACGCGTTGAGCGGTGTTGTTAACTATGTTACTAAAGAGGGAAGTGATAAATATTCTTTTAGTTTACGCAGTTATATGGGGGATTACGTTTCCCCAAGAAAAGAACTTTTTTCAAATATTGACAAAATTGATCCAATGAATAGGGGGAGGATTGAAGCTACTTTTGGTGGAGAAGTTCCACTAATTCCGGATGCAAAATTTTATTTGTCATCTGTTTTTGAAAATTTTAAAGGTAGTCTCTACGGGCAAAAATTATACGTCCCGACCGATTCTTATTTGACACCTGACAATTTCAAAACCGGCGACCCGAGAAAAGGGACTTCAACTAGCGCGTATTTTTTCAATCCATATGATAAAAATAGTACTGGTATTCCATTATTATATGGAACCTCTGATTATGGAAAATACGTTGCAATGAACCCTTCCACTAGTTTTAATATGCAGGGAAACTTAAGCTATAAATTAACCCCGGTAATTAAAGTTAAATACGAAGGATTACTTGATATTGGAAGGTCTAAAGATTATAGTCTTGCCTATAAATATAATCCGGACGGAGTTGGAACTACTTACAACAACGCCTTTTTGAACGCAATCGATATTACGCATACAGTTAGTGATAATGTTTTTTATACTTTGAAATTCTCGTACGGCAAAAACCGGGTAAAATATTATTTGTATGAGAATTATTATGATGCCCGTTATTTACCAACATTATATCAGTCGGCACTAAGCAATACAGGCTTTTATGCCGGAGGAACTGATAATTACCGCTCGTTCCGCACAACAGAAACTTTTGGAGTTAAAGGAGATGTTGTAGCCCAAATGTTCAAAATCCATGAAATCAAAGCTGGATTTGAAGGACGTTTTTACGGATTAAGTTATGAAAATTATTCGGTTGAAATTGGGAAAGAAAATCCTGACAAATCATTTGGTAATTTGAATAATGACGATTTGCTCTATGATTCAGCTTTAACATTGGTAAGAAGAAAACCACTTTCTCCTTCGCAGTTCACAAACTATTCAAAACATCCTTCAAATTTTTCAGCCTATATTCAAGATAAAATTGAATTTGAATCTTCCTTTATTGTTAACGCAGGTTTACGGTACGAGTATTTTGACCCGGCGGCTTCCTATAATCCCGAAGTTTCAAAAAATTTAAGAGACTCGGCTTTTGGTTATATTAATACCTATAATACACCGGCAAAAATAAAAAACACCCTTTCTCCAAGAGTGAGCATGTCTTATCCAATAACAGATAAGGCAATTATCCGGTTATCCTACGGACATTTTTATCAAATTGCTTCGTTATCAAGCCTTTACTCAAACAATCTTTATTATGTTACAAATGCGGGAAGTACTCCAACGTTTGGTAATCCGAATGTTGAACCACAAAAATCGGTTCAGTATGAGATAGGATTGCAGCAACAAATGACTGAAGATATAAAAGTTGACATAACCGGTTTTTACAAAGATGTAAGTAATTATATTTATACTCAATCAGTTTATACCGCTTCCGGTAGAGCATACAACATTCTTACGAATCTTGCATACGCAAATTCAAGAGGTGTTACGCTTTCGTTGTTGAAGCGAAGATCAGCGGGCAGTATGCTTTCGTATTCGCTCGATTATACATTTTCAATTGCCGAAGGAAATAGAACTGAACCGGCATCTGAACTATTTTTTAGCGAGCAATCAGGAAAACAAACGGAGACTTATTTAGTGCCGTTAAGTTTTGACCGGTCACACGTCATAAACGGTTCACTCTCATTTACGCAACCGGATGATTGGAACCTTGGAATTATCTTTAGTCTTGAAACCGGTACTCCATATACTCCGGTATTGCCTCCAAGTTTAGTTAATGTGTTATATCAACAAAATTCAGATCATCAACCGCTTAACTTTAATGTTAATCTAAAATTTGAAAAATATTTTACAATCGGAGATATCCATTATAGTCTTTTTCTACAAGTGGAAAATCTGTTTGATACTCAAAACGAACTCGCGGTATACGCAAGTTCAGGTCGCTCATTGTCAAATATTGAACAGGTACAGAACCCTTATACTTTTAGTGATATCAGAAATAGGATAAGCCGGGGAGACCCAGGACTGTTTGGTGTTGGTCAAATTGACGGATATTATTCTAAACGACCGGAGAGAGTTAACAGTCCCCGGGAAGTCCGTTTAGGTTTTTCCTTCTTATTCAATTAATCGCAGGAAATAGAAATTTATGAAAAATAGTATTTATCTTTTCGTTCTCTTTTTGTTCGTTGCTTCATCTTTTTCTTTTGCACAAGAAAAAGATAAGTATGGAAATTATAATATAAAGGGATTATCTCAGCAGGATATGGAGCGTATCTACGGTGATATTTATAAACCGGGAAAAGTTTTTAAAACCGCCGGTGACCCAAGATCAATTAAAGAAGTTATTATTAGCGGTAATAAGATTACAACTGTTCTCTTCAATTATGGCTCCATTTGTAAGCCAAATTACTTAGGAAACGTTGCAGATCTTGTTTGGAAAGGATTGGGATACGGTTTTGAATTCGGACCGCTTGTTGCCGCAGCTGTACCTATTCCAAATGCAAATGGCGGTTATGATACTACAATCATTTGTGATGATTCATTCATATTAACCGGGCAAGGGTCATACTCTCCCGATGGTACATTGAAATGGGGTTGGCTGCCCAAATCAGGCTATGCAGATCCTAATCAAACTGAAATTGCAAGATTAAATGCCCCTGATAAAAATTTTGATGGAAAACCTGACTCATGGCCCGAACGCTGGTATTCTCCCGGAGCCGGCAAATATGTTTGGCCAGCTTTTTTAGGAGATCAGGCAACAGCTCCTGATGAAGAAGTTTATTATGTAGATGATGACTATACCAATCAGGCTTATATCAAAGGACCACCTTACTATCCTTTTATCAATGATTCTACTAAACGTGGACTAGGACTTGATATGGAAGTGCGTGTACTTCAGTTCAATAACCCTTTAGCAGAAAATATTATTTTCTTGGTTTTTCAAGTAACAAATGCGAGTGATAAAGACCTTCCGAAAGTTTACTTTGGGATGCAAGGTGATCCTCACGTTGGCGGTTCCTCAGATTACGGAGATGATAGGGCTTATTTTATTCCACCTGCGGGTCCGTTAGCTGATGCATTTGCTCAAAGAGCACGAAGTATGGTTTATGCATTTGATGAAGATATGAGTGGAATGGGAGGCAGAGTACCAGGTTATTTTGGATGGAAATTTCTTGAATCTCCTACAAATTCAACCGACTTGAAAGATAACGATGATGATGGAATAACAGATGAAAGTCCGTTTAACTCAGCCGGAAATTATATTGACGGTGTGAGTATCCCCCTTACCTATGGAATTTCTGATGTCGCAAAATACACTGCAATTTTTGGTGCCCCTAAACCAAGATTTCAAGGTGATGAGGATGGCGACTGGGATCCGGCAGTTCATGATGTTGGTATTGACGGAATTGGTCCCGATTCTCCAAATTATCCTGGACCCGATTATGGTGAAGGGGATGGAGTTCCCTCTCAAGCGTGGTATTCAGATGCAAACGGAAATAACAAATATGATGTTGGCGAACCTATCTCGGATGAAAGATTACCAGGGTACCGCTGGGCGGGTTCCGAACCAAATTTTGGAATGCGTGATATTTCTGAATCCGATCAAATTGGTCTGACAAGTTTTCATGCAGCAGCTTACACAAACTCACTACCGAACGTTCCTAAAAACACAAGTTTAATGTGGGAATGGCTCTCTTCGGATTCAATTGATGCGAATCAAGAATTATTAAATGTTGCGGGAGATAATATTTTCAATTTTGGGTCGGGTCCTCTTTCTCTTAAAAGTGGTGAAACTCAACGTTTTTCTATGGCTATACTTTTTGGAAATGACTTAAATGATTTAGTGCAAACAGCAGAAACTTCTACCAGAATACTTGAAGCTGATTATCGTTTCGCTCAACCTCCAAAAAAACCTATTGTAAAGGTTGTTCCGGGAGATAAGCGGGTAACGCTTTACTGGGATACAAGGGCTGAAGCATCAATCGATCCTTTAACGGTAAAAAAAGATTTCCAGGGATACAAAATTTATCGAAGTACTGATCCGACTTTTGCTGACGTTTACAAAATTACAGATGGAAGAGGAAATCCATTTTTGGGTGTTCCCCTGTATGATTCGTATGCAAGGAAAAGCGCTCAATTCGATCTTGTTGATTCACTTTCAGGCTTTTTCCCTGTTGAATTCCAAGGAAGAGCAGTAAAATATTATGTTGGTGACAACACCGGCTTAGTTCATGAATATGTTGATTCTACGGTTACGAACGGAATGACTTATTACTACGCAGTTGTTTCATACGATGGTGGAAATGAGGAAGTAGGGAAAGAACTTGCTCCTTCCGAATGTCAGGCAGTTATTCAGAAAGATGCGATAACCGGTAAGCTTAGTTTTGATGTAAATACGGGAGAAGCAACACCTAATCCGATTTCTACCGGATTAAAATCACCGGAAGCTGGTTTAGCGGGAACCCCTACAGCAGTTGTCGGAAATTCAACCGGAAAGGTTTATGTGAAAATTTTAGACCCGTTAGCCGTTGATGAGAGATTGTACAAAATATCTTTTCTTAATAACACTAATTATTCGTTACTTGACTCAACCGGAATTACTGAAACATTTATCTCTAAGGATACTGTATTCGTTTCGTTGAGGCAGCAAAACCTAGAGGAAAATAGTCTTGATGTTTTTGACGCAAATAATAATGTTGTTTCAAAAACTAACTATTTCGTTAATTCCTCAAGTGGAAAAATCAGAGGAACTTCACTGGGTAGTTTACCTGCTAATCAAACCTTTACGGTTAAATACCAATACTACCCGATAGTTTTAAGTTCCAACGTGAACTACGAAGACAACAATCCAAGTTTTAACGGAATGAAACTTTATGTCCAGACTGATTCACTAGATTTGGATAGAGTCAATTCAAAGTTTAACAATTCACAGATTCAAGCGGTTGCCACATTATATTCGCCACCATTAGTTGGTAATCCCAAAATAAAATACCGTGCCGATTGGGAAATTCGTTGGCATAACCTTGATACAACTGCAACTGGCACATACGTTAATCCAGGAGATACCGCTAAATCCGATGCAGGTAAAACGGTCATTTGTCCGTTTACCGTTTGGAATTTAACCGAAAATGTAAAAGCCAACTACTTGATTAAAGAAGGAAACCCCAAAACACGAGCCAATTTACGTTGGGATTGGGGAGAGTCAGTTGTGTTGCGTCCAACGATCGCGTCAGGCTCAACGACTTCTTATGAGGTCATGCTTAATCGCCCTGACAGTACTATTCTGACACCGATTTTACCGAAATCAGGAGATATTTTTACTGTAAAAACAACAAAGCCGTTTCAAACGAACGATACCTATCTATTCAAGTCTAAAGCAGCAGTCTTTTCGCAAGAAGCTGCAAAAGTTAAACTTGATGATATTTATGTCGTTCCGAATCCATACGTTGGATACAGTTCGTTGGAATCTCCAGGCAGATTACCTGATCTTCGCGGAGAAAAACAAGTTCAGTTTAGAAATCTTCCTCCTAAGTGTACGATCCGTATTTACACCATGGTTGGTGAATTGGTTCAAACTATTGAGAAAGACGACTTTACGAGTTATGCAAGCTGGGACTTGTTAACCTATGAATCTCAGAGAATAGCTTATGGTGTTTATATCTTCCATGTCGATATCCCGGGGGTTGGAGAAAAGATAGGAAGATTGGCAGTAATCAAATAAAAATGATATTGAATAAAAAATATAAAGTTTTGGAGATACCCGAATGAAAAAAATAAATCTCTCACTTGTGCTCTTCTTGTTGATTGCTTTTTCTGTCTCAGATTTTGCACAATTAGATAGAAGTACCGCAAAAGTAGGAACAACTGTTGCCCAATTCCTAAAGATTGGTGCAGGTGCCCGCGCAATTGGAATGGGAGGCGCATATACTGCGGTTGCTAACGATATTTATGGTGTATATTGGAACCCCGCCGGAGTTGCCAATATAACTTCGAATGGACAAGTTGCGTTCAACCATGTGAATTGGCTTGCCGATATTACTTATGATTTTGCCGCGGCTTCTTTAAATGTTGAAGAAGTCGGAACATTTTTTATTACCATGGTTTCTCTTGGCGTACCTGAAGATAAGGTACGCACAATTGATTTTCCCGAAGGTGACGGAAGAATGTGGGACGCAAAATCTCTTGCAATCGGTGTTGGCTTTGCAAGAAAATTAACCGATAAATTCTCTGTAGGAATTCATTTAAAATATATTCGGGAAGGCATTTGGAATAATAGTGCTTCCGGGATGGCTTTAGATATCGGAACCTATTACGTTACACCGTTTAACGATATGGTAATCGGAGCAAGCATTTCTAACTTCGGTACAAAGATGCAGTTGGACGGAAGAGATATTCTCTTCAATTATGATCCTAATAATGACCCGAATTCCGGTGCAAACAATGTCCTCTCAAAGTATGAAATGGGAAGTTATGATCTTCCATTAACCTTTCGTTTAGGTTTAGCGATGGATGTTTACAAAGACCGTTATTTTAGAACTACTGCGGCACTCGATGCAACCCATCCAAACGATAATACCGAATATGTAAACAGCGGTGTTGAGTTTGCCTATGATGAAATGTTTATGTTCAGGCTTGGATATAAATCATTATTTTTAAGAGATAGCGAACAAGGTTTAACAATAGGCGGTGGATTAAAATATCAGATTTCAGATCAACTTGGACTAATGCTGAACTATGGCTGGGCAGATTATGGAAGATTGAAGAATGTTCAATTTTTTGATCTCGGTCTTATGTTCTAATTGTGTTTTTCGGGATACTCTTTTCTTTTAAGAGTATCCCATTTTTTCTATTAATCCTTCAGATCGCCGCCAATCATTTTATCTTACCGCTTATAAACGTTGTAAAAAAGCCAATTGTATTTTTTCTATTTTTAGATCACCAAAAAATCAGTTTATTTTGAATTATTTCGAGTTCATTAAAGTGAAATGCTAACGGAGAATTTTATGCGAAAAGGAATCATTTTTAGTCTCATCTTTTTTTGTGCGGCAGTTGCCTTCCCGCAAAAAAACCTTTCTCTTTCTGAAGTTGTAAAGATCGCTTTGCAAAAAAACACAACCATTCAAAAAACAGAGGAAGGAATAAAAGTTTATGAAGCAGGAGTAAAATCCGCTTATGGGAATTTGCTTCCATCACTTTCAGCTAGCGGTGGTTGGAATTGGTCCCGTTCTGTTCAAGAAGGCGGGCAATATATTTATAACGGATTGGCTTTTAACGCTCCGAAACAAATTGTGCAGAGTAGAAATTATTCAGCCGGAGCTTCGGCGGACATAACTTTGTTCGACGGACTTTCAAATTTTGCTAATATTTCGAGAAGCAAGAACAGCCTTGAAGCAGCTAAATACAGCCTGGATAGAGCAAAACAGAATTTAACTTACCAGGCGATTAGTGGATTTTATGATGTTATAAACGCTAAAAAATTAATGGATGTAAAAGAACAGGATCTGAAATGGAATCAGAAAAATTATGAAATTATCCTTGAACGCAATAAACTCGGGAATGTTACCTTAGCTGATGTCTATTCCCAACAAGTTAAAGTTGGTAATGCTGAATTAGAATTGATCAGAGCACAAAACAGTTACGCAACTACCAAGTCGGAATACCTTTATTATCTCGGATTGGATATGCTCGAAGACTTCACTTTTGAAGATCCAACCGTAAATGACAAAGAGCTAAAACTTGATATGATAGAAATCGATCCGAATTTAAATTTGTTAGTTGAAAAAGCATTGTCTAATCGTTCGGATCTAAAAAGCGCAAAATTAACCTATCAAGGTTCAATTGATGGAATCACTATGGCTAAAGCCGGACATTTACCCTCACTTTCAAATTACTACACCTATGGTACAAATGCTAACACTGTTGGGGAAATGTTTAAGAGTTACAGTACATCAGTTGGCTTAAGTTTAAACATTCCTATTTTTTCAGGATTTAGCGTAGAGAATCGTGTGCAGCAAGCTGAAGTTGAAGCTAAGAATAATGAGCTTGATGTAAATGATTTAGAACGGCAGATCAAAAAAGAAATGCAGAAAACCTATCTTGATTTGCAAGCAAGCGAAAAAAGATTAGATGTGAGCAAGAAGAATGTTACCGCTGCAGAAGAAAATAGAAAAATTGAACAGGAAAAATATACGCTTGGCGCTACAATGCTCTTAAATGTTCTTATTGCAAACTCGGATTATACGAATGCTTTAACTAATTATGTGAACGCCCAATTTGAATATGTAAAACTCAAAGAACAGCTCGCATACTCACTCGGTATTCTTGATTACAAAAAATTTGAATAATATTTATTTCAGGAGAAATACTCATGGCAAATGGTAAACAAAAAAAATCAAAAAAGAAATTGTATATCTTCGGTGGATTAGGGCTCTTACTCGTTGCTCTCGTCTTAATTGTTATCTTCCAAGGGAACAAAGAAGAAATAATTAATGTACAAACTGAAAAAGTTGAGAAACGGACGATCACACAAACCGTTTCCGCTACCGGCAAAATCAACCCGGAGTTTAAAGTTGTAATTACTCCTGAAGTGACCGGAGAAATTGTACAACTCCCGGTTAAAGAAGGACAAGTTGTAAAAAAAGGTGAACTCTTAATTAAAATAAAAGCCGATGCTTACATGGCACAAAAGCAGAGATCGGAAGCAACTTTGTGGGCGGCAAAATCATCTCTTGCACAACGTAAAGCCGAACTTGATAAAATTACTTCAGACTATGATAGAATGAAAGAACTTCATGCAAAAAAACTTTCAAGTGATGCCGATTTAGAAGCTGCTAAAAGTACTTATCTCTCAACTGCTGCCGGATATGAAGCCGCTAAAGCAAACGTACAACAAAGTGAAGCCTCATTAAGAGAAACTATAGAATCACTAAACAAAACAACCATTTATTCTCCAATGGCAGGTGTTATTACACAACTAAATGTTGAATTAGGCGAAAGAGTTTTGGGAAGCGGATTTAGTCAAGGTACCGATATTATGACGGTTTCTGACTTAAAGAGTATGGAAGCGAGAGTTGATGTTGATGAAAATGATGTTGTCCTTATTTCCGTTGGAGATACTGCCTACATTAAAGTTGATGCTTTTGGAGATAAAGATATTAAAGGGATTGTTACGCAAATAGGGAATAGCGCCAAAACTTCCGGATTAGGTTCGCAAGAACAAGTGGTAAATTTTGAAGTTAGAATTAGAGTAACAAATCTTGCAAGCAGTTTAAGACCGGGAATGTCGTGTAATGCTGATATTCGGACAGAAACGGTTAATGATGTAATCTCTGTTCCTTTGCAAAGCGTTACGGCGCGGGGTGATTTTAACGCACCAAAAGAGGGTGCAGAAGAAGAAAGTATGGCTAAGGTAATTGAAAAGAAAACAAACGGGAACAAACCGGAAGAAATAGTCTTTATTATAGAAAACGGTAAGGCTAAATCTAAAAAAATTAAAACCGGTTTAAGTGATGATAACTATATAGAAGTTAAAGGAGGTTTGAAAGTTGGCGAAGAAGTAGTGAACGGCAGCTACCGGGCTATTTCTAGAGATCTGAAGGATGGTTCATTAGTAAAGGTAGAAGGCAAGAAAAAATCTTTTACTGAAAAGAAAAATTAAATTACCCCGGAAGTAAAATGAATATTATTAATATCGAAAGTATTGCCAAAGTTTATAAGGTTGGATCGGAAGAAGTTCATGCACTACGGGATGTTTCTTTGAGGATCGATAAGAACGAATACGTTGCAATTATGGGTCCGTCCGGTTCAGGCAAATCTACTTTGATGAACATGCTGGGATGTTTAGATACGCCTTCTTCAGGGAAATATGAATTTACCGGCAGTAATGTAAGTGAAATGTCAGACAATGAGCTTGCAAAAATTCGAAATAAAGAAATTGGATTCGTCTTCCAAACATTCAATCTTCTTCCACGGTCGGATGCACTTCATAATGTAGAACTCCCATTAATTTACGCTGGAATACATTCGGCGGAAAGAAAAGAGAGAGCAAAAGAAGCTCTTGAAAGTGTCGGGTTGGGAGATAGAATTCATCATAAACCAAATGAACTCTCTGGTGGTCAGCGTCAGCGTGTAGCTGTCGCCCGTGCATTAGTAACTAAGCCGTCAATAATTTTAGCGGATGAACCGACCGGAAACCTGGATTCAAAAACCGGTGAAGAAATTATGCTCCTCTTTAATCAAATTTACGAAGCAGGCAACACGATTATTCTTGTTACACACGAAGAATATATTGCTGAACATGCGGCGCGAATTATCAGGCTTAAAGATGGACTAATTGAATCTGATAAGATGGTTGAAAACAGATATATTCCTCAGGTTAAAGTTAGGAATTAGGAATTATGGAAACTATTCTCTTAGAAATAAAAGAAGCTATGTTTATTGCTCTCAGGGCAATTCAAGCAAATAAAGTCCGCTCCATCTTAACGATGCTTGGTATCGTTATTGGTGTTACCTCGGTTGTGTTGATGACTACCGCCATTAAAGGGATCGATAACTCTTTTCAAAAAGGAATGAGCGCACTTGGCTCTGATGTACTCTATGTTGATAAATGGGCATGGTTCACCAACACGGATTGGTGGAAAATGAGGAACCGCAGAAATATGACGATGGAAGAATATGAGCGCTTTAAAACATTAGTAAAACTTCCTGCGGCAACCGCACCGACCACAACAACGCGGCAGGTGGTAAAATATCAAAATAAAAAAGTTGAAAGTGTTTTTATTAACGGATCCACAGCAGATTATTTAAAAACTACAAACTTCACGTTTGCTCAGGGGAGATTCTATTCCGATATTGAAAGTAAAAGCTCGCGTTATGTTGCCGTTCTTGGCAGCGAGATCGCTAAAAGTCTTTTCCCAAACGGAAACGCGCTTGACAAAATAATTAAGCTAGGCGGACAAAATTTTAGAATTGTTGGTGTGCTGGATGAGCAGGGAAGTTTTATCCTTGGAAGTTTTAATCCTGATAGGCAAGTGTTTATTCCTATCGGAACAATATTTAAGAGTTTTACGTCTCAGTCATTTGGGACAATAACATTTAATGTTAAAGCTCCAAGCCCGACTATGGTTGAAGAAACGAAAGACGAAGTTGAAAGCGCGATGCGTAAAGTACGCGGTCTAAAGTTCGATGAGCCAAATGATTTTTCGATCAATCAGCAAGAAAGTTTGAAGGCAAATATTGATCAAGTCGTTGGTGTTATCCAGATCGCGGGACTTTTTATTACCGGGCTGTCCCTCTTTGTCGGTGCGATTGGTATTATGAATATTATGTTTGTTTCCGTTAAAGAGAGGACAAAAGAGATCGGCGTGCGAAAAGCTATTGGAGCGAAAAGAAGAACGATCCTCGGACAGTTTATTCTTGAGTCATCGTTTATTTGTTTATTCGGTGGACTGATCGGATTGCTCTTAGCGGTTTTGCTAAGCATGGCGGTCAATCAAGTGCTGCCTACTTCCATTCAATATGATTCTGTGATCTTAGCAATTTCTATTTCGTTAATAACCGGTGTTGTCGCAGGATTTGCACCTGCGTACACTGCTGCAAAAATGGATCCGGTAGATGCTTTGAGGTATGAGTAATGAAGACATCAGAAATATTTAAAATGTCGTTTCAATCGTTGCGCACAAATAAACTGCGTACATTTTTAACTGTACTGGGCGTGGTTGTCGGTATCTTTTCAATTATTGTTATTATGACGATTATTACCATGCTGCAAAATAGCATTGAAAACGGATTAGCTTCACTTGCAAAAAATACTTTTCAGATACAAAAGTATCCGGCAATTATGACCGGTGGGCCGGGTGCGAGAGATAAGTATAGAAACAGAAAAGATCTAACGCTGGAAGAATTTGATAAATTTAAAGAAAAGATGACTGAAGCTAAATTTGTCGGCGCGGAACAATGGCAATTCGGTATTGTTGTACAATACGGGAATAACAAGACCAATCCAAATATTCAATTAGCAGGGATGACCGAAGACGCCCTTGAAACTAACGAAATGATCGCCAAAGAAGGAAGACCAATAAACAAGTCTGATGTTCAATACACCAATAATGTTTGTATGCTTGGGAATGATATTGTGGAGAAATTGTTCACGAATATTGATCCTGTCGGTCAAACGGTTCGTGTTGCCGGCAGACCGCTAACGGTTATTGGTGTTCTTGAACCGAAACAATCATTGTTCGGGCAAAGCCAGGACAACTACGTTTTAATGCCCATAACTACATTCCAAACGATGTACGGGAAACGCAGCCGAAGTATAAATATTACGGTCATGGCTCATAACCAGGACGATTATAATAAGATTATTGAAGCGTCAATCGGTTATATGCGCACGATTAGAGATGTAAAACCGGGAGAAGATAATAATTTTGATATTTTTAGTAATGAATCTTTGATGGACCAAATCAACAGTATAAATGAACCGATAAAACTTGGAGCATTAGTTGTTTCATTAATTGCGCTGCTTGCGGCGGGTGTCGGTATTATGAATATTATGCTTGTCTCAGTTACAGAAAGAACCCGCGAAATCGGGATTAGAAAAGCGATCGGGGCAAGAAAGAGTTACATCCTTATTCAATTTTTATCTGAAGCAGTAATCCTTTCCATCTTTGGTGGTTTGATAGGAATCATCATTGGAGTAGCTTTAGGAAATTTTGCCGGAAGTTTTATCAATGCGCAGATGGCTATTCCCGTTGATTGGGTAATGATTGGAATTGCTTTATGCGTTTTCGTCGGAGTAGTTTTTGGAACTTATCCCGCTTACAAAGCAGCCAACCTTGATCCGATTGAAGCGTTAAGACACGAGTAGTTTGATGTTTAGATGAAAGATCAGGAAAACTTCTTGATCTTTCTTTTTTCCAACCCTGTTCATCCCTTTCCACAATCAATAAATTGAATAATGTCTCTTCGCTGAAGTTGCTTTAAATCTTTAAATTAAAAAAGATATAGAAGAAAAATAAAGCTATAACGTTACGGTTAATCCTTCACGGGCTAAAAAAATATCAAGTTTGTTTTCTGTATAGTTTTTCTTTTTATATAAAATTGCGTTCGCACAAAGTTTTCGGATAGTGTCATCGTTTTGCTCCGGACCATGATGAGTTATCGCTAATTGTTTGACCCCTGCTTTAATCGAAATATCTACCCCGAAGAGGGCAGAGCTATGCCCCCAATCAACTTTTTCTATTTCTTCATCAAATGAATATTGTGCATCGAAGACCAATAGATCAGTGTTTTGATAGAAATCAATATACGTTGAAATTCGTTCGAACGAGAGATTATTATATTCACCATCAGTGGCAAAAACAAAAGATTTCCCTTCAGATTCCACCCGGTAAGCAAATGATTTGCCGGGATGGTGCAATTCAATATGCTTTATAACGGTATTGTTAATTTTTATTTCCTGATCACTTTCTAAGTGCACAAAGTCTTTCTTAGCAGCCATGTAATCTGTGGAGACCGGGAAAAAGCGAAAATCCTGTTGGTAATTTAGTCTGTGCTGTAATTCATCGTGGGGGCTATAAAATGTCAATTTATAATTTGGCAGATACGCTGGCAGAAAAAAAGGAAATCCCTGGATATGGTCCCAATGTGTATGGGATAAAAAAATATGGAAATGCATCCTTTTATTCTTTTTATTTTGTTCCAAAATTTCATATCCTAATTCTCTAATGCCGGAGCCCATATCAAAAATGATGTGGGCATCATTGGTTTCCACTTCAATGCAAGTGGTGTTTCCACCGATGACCAAACATTCTTCCTTTGCTAGAGCGTCTAAAACTTCTTTCCGGTTTTGGGGAGAAGAAATATCTTTATCTGCTGCAAATTCAAGAACTCGAAGCATTTTTTTACGAATTTGTTTTCCATTTAACGGAGCCGGGATCGAGCCGCGTACTCCCCAAAAGCGGACTTGCATTTTGCTACCTCTAAAGGTTTTGTTGAAATATCTCGATGAAAATATAATAAAAGTTTTCTATAAAAACTTTGATTTACCTAACATTATGATTTTATTTTTTAGTTCACCGAGCACAACAATCAATAGTAAGACTGGAGCTAATTTATCTATACTGATGTAGAACTCTTAATTTTTGTACTTCAAACAAACTTATTAATTAATATATTTGCAGTAGAAGTAACAAAAAATTGGAGCCGTTGGTGAAAGTTCTTTTCCTCATTCTAGTATTACTGTCATCCCCGTTGCATGAACAACTTTTCGGGCAAAACGATGTGGGGTTGAAATCCGATTCAATTGAAGTGTATATTATTGATTCATACGTTCCACCGGAAAGTCCGAATAGGTTCATTCTTTCTTTTTATACGAATGAAGTATGTAAATCAAAAGTTATTCTAGATCAAATAAAAGAAATTCCGGTTTCAAACGAATTAACCGACAACCACCGAATTGAAATAGACATCGCAAAACTTAGTCTGAAAAAGAACAAGTTAAAGTATGTTATTGAGATGGAAAATGCAGAAGGGATTAAATCAACTAGCGAAGTTTTTGAAGTTGATTTACATAAAAATGAAGAAATGGTCCAGACTAAAACAAATTATCTCTTTACCTGTTTGGTTGGAGGCATTGTTTTTTTAACTCCATCGATAACTGCGATACAGTCGGGGGGTAAAACGTATTACGGGCTAAATAAAGAACTACCGATTGTTTCACTTTTTTCAGGTGGTTTCAATCATCCGAGCGATTATTTATCTGTTGAGTATGCGCATATCTCGAAGGCTGAAAGGAAAAACTATTTCCGGATAGGCTATAAACATATTTACGAAATTCCGATTTTAGAATATATATCCGCCGGACTAAATGGTTTTACTGATTTCCGGGGTTTTAATGGATTGAGTCCTGAATTATCTCTGGGAATGGTAAATATCTACGATGTTTTCACCCTTTATTCACGGTACAGATATAACTTCTCTCCCGGGAAAAAAGGTCAAGAATTTTCCGAAATATCAATAGGATTATATTCTTCATTTTTCACGTTACATTGGTAAAAGCGAAAACCTAGCGGCTCGATAATTCATGTTTTATTCTGTGAAGTATAATTTTAAGAATTTAAATGGCTACAAAGAAAAATGAAATAATTGATCTGGGTGAACGTGGAAAATTTAATCCTTCAAACAAATTAAATTCTCTTACCGGAAAAGAATGGATAAAATTTTCCAAATCGTGGTTCATTCACAAACCTCCCCAAAGGAAAAAGAATGAAGTGCTACATCCGGCAAAATTTCCGGAATCGCTTGTTGAAGAATTTATTTCATTTTTTACAAAAGAGAATGAGTGGGTGTTTGATCCTTTCTTAGGAACCGGAAGCACTTTGATGGCGAGCGGTACGCTCAAACGTAATGCAGTCGGGGTTGAGTTGAGCGATTATTATTTCAACATTGCAAAAGAGAGAATTGAAGATGCAAAATTTGCAAACACAATTTTGCCGCTCTGTGGTTCTTCAATGCAATTGCAGAAAATGTTGAAAAGTATTCCACGGATAAAAAAACAGTTTGATTATGTAATTACTTCGCCGCCATATTGGAATCAGCTTGAAAGAAATTCCATGCGACAGAAGAAGAGGAAAGAAGACGGACTTGATACGAAATATTCAAACAATAAAGAAGACATCGGGAACATCACCGGGTATGAAGAATTTCTTGATACTCAAGCAAAAATATTTGACGAAGTTTTTTCAATTACAAAAGAAAACGGCTATCTTACAATCATTACAAATAATGTTTATTATAACGGGAAATTATTTCCCCTCGCTTTTGATACAGCAATTTCACTAACCAAACGGGGTGAAAAAAGTTGGACGTTGAAAGATGAAAAAGTTTGGCTGCAAGACGATAAACCTCTGATTGCGCTGGGCATAAACAGCGCCTGGGTATCAAACAGGCATCATCAATATTGTTTAATCTTTAGAAAAGAAAAAAATGGCTGACACGTTAACCGTTTCGGAAATAACAAAGTTAATTAAAAAAGACCTCGAGGAAAATTTTTCCTCGTTGAGTATTGTCGGTGAATTATCCAACTTCAAAGCGCATTCCTCAGGGCATTGGTATTTTACTCTTAAAGATTCCGATGCTCAAATCTCCTGCACGATGTGGCGCGGCGTTAATAATTATGTTTTCTTTTCTCCGCACGATGGAATGAAAGTTATCATTATTGGTAGAATAACCGTTTATCCTCCTCGTGGGAATTATCAGATCGAAGTGCGCGCAATGCAGCCTGCCGGCGTTGGAGAACTTCAACTTGCTTTTGAACAATTAAAAGAAAAACTCCAACGCGAAGGGTTGTTCAATACTGAAAATAAAAAAGAGATTCCTGAACTTCCGATGAAGATCGGAATTGTAACTTCGATTGGAGGAGCTGCACTTCGCGACATGATAAGTGTAGCGGAAAGAAGATTTCCGCTTGTTGAAATATCGATTGCTTCATGCGCGGTACAAGGTATTGGAGCCGCCAAATCAGTAGCCGATGCAATTCATCAACTAAATAAACAAAATGATGTTGAAGTTATTATTGTAGCACGTGGTGGTGGTTCTCTTGAAGACCTTTGGGCATTTAATGAAGAGATCGTTGCTTACGCGATTCACAAATCTAAAATACCAGTTGTAACGGGGATTGGACATGAGGTTGATTTTACTATTGCGGATTTCGTCGCTGATTATCGCGCAGCAACGCCTACTGCTGCTATGGAAATATTAACTCCCGAAAAAGTCGAGATTGAAAATCTTATAAGAGATTTAGATGATGACATTACCGAAAAAATGTATAATATATTTTCAGACATAAAAGAACAAATCTATTCTGCCTTACGTTCGTACGGTTTTCGTACTCCGGTTGATATGTTGAAATTGTATAATCAAAAAGTTGATTCGGCAGTTTACCGGCTTAATCAAATGATCGAGAAGTATCTGAGCAATCAAAAAAACGAAACGACATTGCTCACTACAAAACTTTCTGCTTATGATGTACAAAAAACACTAGCGAAAGGCTTTGTTTTAGTTAAACAAGAAGATAAATTTGTAACAAGAGCTAAAAAATTTCAGATTGCTCAACCGCATACATTGATTTTTTATGACAACAAGATACAAATAAATAAAAATTATGAAGAAAAAAAATAGCCAGTCGACTTTTAAAAACGATTTAAAGAGATTAGAAGAAATCTCGACTTTGTTGGACGATAGCGAACTTGATCTTGAGGAATCCATCTCTTTGTATGAAGAAGGGATTCAACTTTCTAAAAAATGTTTAGAAGCGTTATCAACCGCTGAGTTGAAGGTAAACGAATTAAAAGCAAAAATTGATTTAAATAATGATGAAGATTCTCTTAACTGAACAGAAACCGGAGCTTTCCTGAATGTCCGAACCAAGCACTTATAACATCTTAGATAAAATAAATTCTCCCGCAGATATTCGCAACTTAGATATTACTGAATTAAAAGAACTCTGTTCAGATATCCGTCAATACATGGTTGATGTCATTTCAGAAATTGGTGGACATTTTGGTGGAGGACTCGGTACCGTAGAATTAACCGTAGCGCTTCATCGCGTATTTAATACTCCAAAGGATTTGATTGTGTGGGATACCGGGCATCAAGCGTATCCCCACAAAATTGTTACCGGGAGAAAAGAAGAACTGAAAAAAATTCGTCAATTTGGTGGAATCTCAGGATTCTTGAAACGAACCGAAAGCGAATATGATACCTTCGGCGCGGGACATGCATCGACTTCAATTTCTGCAGCGCTTGGAATGGCAGTGGCACAACGGAATGCCGTGAACGCAAAAAAAGTTATTGCTGTAATCGGTGACGGCGCTATGACCGGCGGGATGGCATACGAAGCGATGAATAATTCCGGTGTATTAAAATCCGATTTAATAGTTGTTCTCAATGACAATCAGATGTCCATTGCCCCAAATGTTTGGCAGATCTCAAACTATTTTACTGAAATTATTTCGCATCCGGAGTATAATCGGTTTAAAGGACAAGTGTGGGATTTAACTGGCAAGCTCGATAACTTCGGTGACCGGTTAAGAAAAATTGCAGTGAGACTGGAAAGTGGAATAAAAGCGGTTATTACTCCGGGAATGTTATTTGAGGCTTTAGGATTTCGTTATTTCGGACCTGTGAACGGACACAATGTAAAACAATTAGTAAAACTCTTTGAACAAGTAAAGGACTATAATGGTCCGATTCTCATTCATGCAATAACTGAAAAAGGAAAAGGATATAAACCGGCTGAGTCGGATGTTCAACATCTACACGCAGCAACTCCATTCGATAAACAGACCGGGAAAGCTCTAAAAGGTTCAAGCTCTGTTCCGTCGTATACAAAAATATTCGGTGAAGCGCTAACACAATTGGTAGAAAATAATTCAAAAATTGTTGGAATAACCGCCGCGATGCCTGACGGAACGGGCTTAGATATTCTAAGAGAAAAATTCTCACAAAATTATTTTGATGTTGGTATTGCCGAAGAACATGCCGTTACCTTTGCCGCCGGATTAGCTACGCAAGGAATAATTCCCGTTGTTGCAATTTATTCTACATTTCTTCAAAGAGCATTTGACCATATTATTCATGATGTTGCGCTGCAACATCTTCATGTAGTTTTTGTTCTCGACCGCGCCGGATTAGTCGGAGCCGATGGTCCAACGCATCACGGAACTTTCGATTTGACGTATTTGCGGTTAATTCCTCACATGATTGTAATGGCTCCAAAAGATGAAGCAGAATTAAGAAATATGCTTTACACTGCAACTGAATACGCAAATGGACCTGTCGCCATTCGTTATCCGCGCGGTTCCGCGATTGGCGTTAACTTAAGTGAATCGTTTGAACCAATTCCAATTGGTAAAGGGGAGCGTGTAAGATCGGGAAAAGATGTTGCTTTTTTAGCTGTCGGATCGATGGTTCAGTTTGCAAGTAAAGCGGCAAGTGATTTGGCGAAAGAAGGAATTGAAGTTGAAGTAATTAATATGCGTTTTATTAAACCTCTTGATGAAAATCTTCTTGATGAGGTCGCTAGTCAAAATAAGAAGATTATTACGCTTGAAGAAAATACTATTGTGGGCGGTTTTGGAAGCGGAGTTCTGGAATATTTTTCTCAAAAAAATTATAAGAACGATATTTTACGTATAGGCTTGCCCGATGATTTTGTAGAACACGGAACGCAAGCTGAGCTTTATAAAATGCTGGAAATAGATGTTGAAGGTATCATCAAAAAGACGAAGACCTTTCTTGCACAATAAAAAATTACGGAACTACTTATGAATCAAGTTAAAATTGGAATTATCGGGTTAGGAAGCATTGCGCAGCTTATTCATCTTCCTATGTTAAAGAAATTGAACAACGCAAACATTACAGCCGTGAGTGAACTGAACAAAAACAGATTGATGAGTGTTGGTGAAAAATTCGGCATAAAAAGTCTTTACACTGATTATAATGAAATGCTTGAAAAAGAAGACTTGGATGCCGTCATCATTGCAACTCCAACAGATACACACTTGCCAATTGCGCTTGCATGTATTGAAAAAAAGAAAAATATTCTAATCGAAAAACCGATATCCCGTTCAATTAAAGAAACACAAATACTTGTTGACGCCATAAAAAAACAGGGCGTGAAGGTTATGGTGGGAATGAATTTCCGTTACCGTCCGGATGTTATGTTGTTAAAAAGCATTATCAATTCCGGCGATCTTGGAGAAATATTTTATATAAAATGCGGATGGTTACGGAAACAAAGTTCCGAAGGACCGTGGTTTACAAAAAAAGAATCTTCAGGTGGCGGTGTTATTTTCGATCTTGGTATTGTTCTCCTCGATCTTTCTCTTTGGTTATTAAATTATCCGGAAATCGCTTCCGTTTCAACTCAAAACTTTTTTATTAATACTACCAGCGTTGAGGACTGTTCTTTAAGTATGATCCGCTGTAAACCAAACTCTTTAATCAATATGGAAACAAGCTGGTCCTTAAGTTCCGAAAAGGACACATTCTATTTAGATATTTATGGAATGAAGGGAAATGCTTCTCTTAATCCATTGCGTGTATTCAAAAGAATTAATGATCAGCAGATTGATATGACTCCTTCGGGAAGCGATAATTATCTTACACTGTTCAAGAAATCTTATGTAAACGAATTAAAACATTTTCTTGGCGCAGTGCAAGGTGTCAACCCGCTTTTCTCTCCGGCTGAGGAATCACTTCCCAGAATGAGAGTGATTGAGTCAATGTATCAATCGGCGCATGAAAATAGAGAGATTCAATTCGAGTAACCATGAAAAAAATTTTACTAGTTGATGATGAGAAGGATATTCTTGAGTTTCTTAAATACAATTTGGAAAAAGAAGGCTTTGCTGTAATTACTGCTAATGATGGTGAAGAAGCTATTTCACTCTTAAAGGAGAAGCCGGATTTAGCTATACTCGATATTATGATGCCGAAATTGAATGGGTTTGAAGTTTGTGCGAAAATCCGTGGCGACAAAAACACTGCCAGTCTTCCGGTAATTTTTCTAACGGCAAAATCTTCCGAACAGGATGAGATAAAAGGTTTAGAACTTGGGGCAAATGATTTTATTCAGAAACCTATTTCGCCGCTAAAATTGATTGCCCGTGTAAAAACAAATCTCAGAAAAATAGTCCTCCATGCAGATGAGAAAGCAATTCTCTCGGTTGGTCCTATTGTGATCGATAAAGAAAAGTATAAAATATTTCTCAATAATGACGAGACTTTTTTCCCGCGAAAAGAATTTGAACTACTTAGCTATTTATGTGAAAACCCGGGGAAAATATTAACCCGTTCGGCAATATTACAAAATGTTTGGGGAAGTGATATCTATGTTGTTGACCGGACGATTGATGTCCATATTAGAAAAATTAGGGAAAAACTCGGCGCTCAATCGGAAATGATCGAGACAATAAAAGGCGTTGGGTACAGAATGAAAAATGTTTCATAAGCTCTCCAACCGCTTTTCGTTTTTTCTTCTATTTAAAGTTGAAATCCTAATTTATTTGATGGTATTTATTCTGCCTCTCTTCTTTTTACCAATTGCGACGGAGCGTAAATTATTTTTTATAATCTGGTCAGCCGGGGGATTTTTGATCATTTCGTTTTTTATAAGAAGAAGATTAAAAGAAATATTCTCCATCATTGAAAAAAGGATAAGCAGGATGAGCCATGATGATTCTCCTGTTGATGGAAATCTAAAACTTTCTGCCTCATTTAATGAAATTGAAATAGCATTAAATCAATTGACGGAAAAATATAAATCCGACATCGCAAAAATGAAACGGCTCGAACGTATTCGAACGGAATTTCTCGGAAATGTCTCACATGAGTTGCGAACACCTATTTTTACTATCCAGGGTTTTTTAGAAACACTGTTAAACGGTGCTCTGGAAGATCCAAAAGTAAACCGGAAATTTTTAGAGAAAGCTGCCTCGCATACGGAAAACCTGAACAACTTGCTTAATGATTTGATCGATATTTCCATGATAGAATCGGGTGAAATGCGTTTGAGTTTCCGCTATTTTAACCTGATGGATTTCTTGACAGAAGTTGTAAAAGAATTTGATCAGATTTTAGCTGAGAAAAATCTTCAAATTGAAATTGGGCAATTCAACCGGAAACTGGAAGTCTTCGGCGATAAAAGTAAACTTAGACAGGTTTTTGTCAATCTCATTCAAAATGCGATTAAGTATTCTAATTCTGGTAAGATTGAGATAATTATAGAAGAAGAAAAAACTTCGGTTCTTCTTATTATTAAGGATTCCGGATTAGGAATTCCGGAGACAGATATTGAACGAATATTTGAAAGATTTTACCGCGTTGATAAAACCCGATCAAAAGACATCGGAGGAACCGGACTTGGGCTGGCAATTGTTAAACACATTATTGAAGCGCATCAATCCAGAATTGAAGTGAAAAGTAAAGTCGGGGTGGGTTCGGAGTTTTCATTCCGGCTTAAGAAATAACTAAATTTATTTTGTACAAGAGTCGTATTAATCTGACAGAAATTCTTCCTTTTACCTTGCAAACTGTACTCTGCAAAGTTAGATTTACAATAAAAAAAACTACGCATTTTTGAAAAAAGAAATAATATTTTCTCTTTGCTTTATCCTTTTTCCAGCGATTTGGCTTCAAGGGCAGGTTGCTCATACGGTTTATGAAACTAGTTATTCTGTCGTTGTAGTTGATTCGTTTCAAATCAATCTCGAAAATCAATACCGTATCAAATCGACTAACATTATTCCCGGTACAGAATCTATTCTGCTTAAAGGGAAAAAACTTGCAGTTCAAGATTATAGTATAAATTATGCGTTGGGAACCATCTCCCTTTCGGATTCCCTTCCATATTCCATCTTCGATACAATATTCGTTGCGTATCATTCGGTAAGACTCTCTCTACAAAAAGAATATCAACGTCGAGAACTCGTAGTAAAATATGATGAAATCGGGAAAGATACAATCCGTGTTTTGCGGTTAAATAAACCGTTAGACAATGAATCAATTTTCGGAAACTCAATTGAAAAAAGCGGTTCTATTATTCGCGGATTCACTGTGGGGACGAATAAAGACCTCACGCTGCAAAGTGGATTACGCCTACAATTGGCGGGAAAATTATCTGATGATATCGAAGTTGTTGCTGCGTTAACGGATGAGAACACTCCCATTCAACCGGAAGGAAATACCGAAAGGTTAGATGAACTTGATAAAGTTTTTATTCAACTAAAACACAAAAATGCTGCAGCAACTTTCGGTGATTATGAAGTGCAAAAAAAATATGGTGAGTTCGGAATTGTAAATCGAAAACTGCAGGGACTCCTTGGAGAATTTCAATTTGGAAAAACGGAAGGATATCTCGCTCTTGCCAATGCGAAAGGGAAGTTTAATTCAAATGCATTCAACGGGCAGGATGGAGTGCAGGGTCCCTATCGGTTAAGCGGACAAAATAACGAACGCGATATTATCATTATTGCCGGTTCTGAAAAAGTTTTTGTGAACGGTGAAGAAATGAAGCGTGGAGAACAGAATGATTACACGATTGACTATTCTAATTCGCAAATTATTTTTACTCCGCAACGGTTAATTACAGCTGCAAGCAGAGTAGCAATTGATTTTGAATATACCGACCGTAGATTTGTCCGTAATTTCTTTGCGACGGGAACGAGCACTCAACTCTTGAATGATAAGATCAAAATTGCGTTTCAGTTTTTGCGTGAAGGTGATGATCAAAATTCTCCTATTGATATTTCTCTAAGTGATTCCGACAAAGCAATTCTCAAAAATGCCGGAGACAGAAAAGATTTAGCGGTAAAAAGCGGCGTCAGCTTAGCTGTACCTGATTCTGTTGGACAATTGAAAGGAGTTTATGAAAAAAAAGATTCCTTAATTAACAATCAGCCGTTTACGTATTACGTATACAATCCGGGAAGTGATTCTGCGTTATATAATGTTTCATTCAGTTATGTCGGTGAGTATCAAGGCGATTATATTCGCGAAAGTTTAGGGCAATACCGGTTTGCCGGTAAAAACTTGGGCGCTTACTTGCCAATAATTTATTTGCCGCTTCCTGAAGTAAAACAATTTGGAAATTTATATTTTCAATACAATCCAACTAACGATATTATTCTGCAAGCCGAATTTGCCGGAAGTTCATGGGATAAAAATCGTTTCTCTTCGCTCGATGAAAATGATAATTTCGGATTAGCGAGAAATCTCTCATTCAAAATGAATCCGCTAAAACTCCAACTTGGTGGAATTAATTTCGGAAAGATCGGACTTTCGCTCCGTGAAAGATTTGTTCAAGATAGGTTCACTTCGCTTGAACGGTTCGATAATGTTGAGTTTACGAGAGATTATAATTCATCGGGAGCGTCGCAAGGGAATGAAAAACTCCTTGAAGGAAGTTTGCTTTTTCAGCCGGTTGATAATTTGCAATCTACTTTTTCTTATGGAAGTTTGAAAAAAGGTTCCGCGTTTTCATCGGATAGATTTACAAATCAGACTGATTTATCGAAAGAAAAAGAATACCAATTTCAATATCAAATTGATTATGTGAAAACAAAAAACGGAACATTTGGCAGCACCTGGCTTCGTCAAAAAGGGAATTCATTTTATTCTTTTGGAATGATCAAGCCGGAGTTTGATTTTACCGCTGAAAAGAAAATTGAGAAAGTTTCTCCTTCCGATTCGCTTCTCTCTTCAAGTTTGCAATATTTTGAAGGAAATCCCGGGATACAATTTGCGAAATTCTACGGAGTTGATGCTTCGATAAAATATTTATTCCGGACAGACTATTTTCCTTTAGCCGGAAAATTGCAAAAAGAATCTAATTCTTACGGACAGATTTACGAACTTTCTTATGCCGGAAGAAAAGAAATCTCTTCTCAATTACGGATAACGGTTCAAAATAAAAAATATACCGAAGCGTATAAAAATTTGGGACAGCTTGATAATCAAACTATATTAGTCCGCTCGCAAACACGCTTTTCGACCACAGGAAATGCGGCAAACGGGGATGTCTATTATGAAGTGCAAACTCAAAAAACCGCAAAGCTGCAAAAAGTTTTTGTCAAAGTTGAAAAAGGGAACGGGAATTATTCCTATCTCGGTGACCTCAACAATGATGGAGTTGCCGAAGAAAATGAATTTCTTCCGGTGTTGTATGATGGAGACTATGTTGTTGTTACCGTTCCGACAGATCAACTTTATCCCGTAATTGATTTGAAAACCTCTGCCAGAGTAAAATTGAATTATGCCGATATCTATTCTGCAAATAATGTTGTAGGAACCATCGTTAAAACACTCTCTTCCGAAACGTACGGCAGAATTGAGGAGAATAGCCAGGAAACTGATCTAAAGAAAATCTATCTCTTAAAACTTTCTTCTTTCTTGAATGAGAAGAATACAATCCGTGGTTCACAATATTTTCAGCAGGATTTTTTTGTATTTGAAAATAGTTCGGAGTTATCGTTCCGGCTGCGGTATTCGCAAAGGAAAAGTCTCAATCAATTTAGCGGCGGAGCAGAAAAAGGATATACAAAAGAAAGAAGTTTGCGCATTAAGTTTAGGCTGCTTCCGGAAATCGGGAATCAAACGGATTTGGAGAACAAAATTGATAATCTGCTTGCGGGAGTCTCTTCCAACAGAAGCCGCGCGATTGAGAGTAACGGGATTACAACTGATTTTTCTTACCGCCCGGAACGAAATATTGAAGTTGGATTCAAAATAAAATCATCGAAGAGTAGTGATTATTATCCAACAAAACCAACGGAAATATTCACTAACGGACAGGCGGTACGGCTCAATATTTCTTTCTCAGGTTACGGCAGACTCCGCTTTGAAGTTGAACGGAATGAACTAACAGCAAATACTGTTGAAAACTATTTACCGTATGAACTAACCGCGGGAAATGTTGTCGGTAAAAATTATTTATGGCGAATGTTTTTTGATTACCGCTTTGGAACAAATTTACTTTCAACGGCGAATTATGACGGGAGAAAATTGGGCGGTGGAAAAATTATCCATACCGCGCGAATGGAAGTACGGGCATTCTTTTGACACGAATTGCACTAATTAAAACGAATTATTAAAAAGGAAGTGAAATGGAATTAAATGCATCAATGGTTGAAGCGCATATTTACAGAAAAAGAAAAGGGAAGTTTGAGTTTCTAGTTTTGAAAAGGGCTGAACATGAGCTTTATCCGGGACTCTGGCAGATGGTTACGGGAAAAATTAAAAAAGGAGAAAAAGCGTTTGAAACAGCACGCCGTGAAGTGAAGGAGGAATCAGATCTATCTATTAAGAAAATGTTTGTGGTTCCGGTGGTAAATTCTTTTTATTCCACTTTAGATGACACAGTAAATTTTGTCCCGGTGTTTTTATGTATGGTGGATGAAAATGACGAAGTGAAAATCTCAGACGAGCATTGCAAGTTCCGTTGGGTAAATAAAAACAAAGCAAAGGAAATGCTTGCATGGCCCGGACAAAGAAAATCGATTGACATTATCTATCCCTTTCTTACAAAGAAAGATAAAGAAATCCATTTTGTTGAAATTAAATAAGATTCCTTTAATTTAGTAGGTGCATTTCAGTTAACTATCACTTATTTTTGTTTGCCATTTTTAATTATTAGGAGAAAACTTTGAGTTTATTAATAGTTGGTTCTGTAGCGCTGGATAATGTTGCCACCCCGTTTGATAAAGTTGAGAATGCTTTAGGCGGTTCAGCAGTTTATATCTCACTTTCCGCAAGCTATTTTAGCGGACCGGTTCATATCGTTGGTGTTGTAGGAGATGATTTTCCGAAGGAATATATTTCGATGCTTGAAAGCCATGATGTGGTTTGCGATGGTTTGCAAATTGTTCCCGGTGGAAAAACTTTCCGCTGGGCTGGCAAATATCATTATGATCTGAATATGCGCGATACACTTCTGACCGAATTAAACGTATTTGAAACATTCGATCCTGTTATTCCGGACACTTTAAAGAAAGCAAAATATCTTTGTCTCGGAAACATCGATCCGACTTTGCAGCTTAAAGTCTTAGATCAAATTGAAAAACCCCGCTTTGTTGTTTGCGATACAATGAACTACTGGATTGAAGGGAAAAAAGAAGAACTCTTAAAAGTTTTTCCGAGAATTGATGTTTTAATCATCAATGATTCCGAAGCCCGGTTATTAGCGCACGAACCGAATTTAATTAAAGCGGCAAAAGCAATTAGAGAAATGGGAGTCCCCTCGCTAATCATCAAAAAAGGAGAACATGGAGCCCTACTCTTTACAGAAGATGTAATTTTTTCTGCTCCTGCATATCCGTTGGAAATGATCCACGACCCAACCGGTGCAGGCGATTCGTTTGCAGGTGGCTTTGTCGGTTACTTGCACAAATCACAAGATACGAGCGCCGAATGTTTGAAACGTGCGGTTGTTTACGGCAGCACGATGGCTTCTTTCTGTGTTGAACAATTTAGCACAAAAGGATTGGAAGGATTGTCGAACTTACGTATCCAGGATCGTTTTAGAGAATTTTTAACAATCTCACGATTTAATGAAGAAGCGTAATTATTTTGCTTTAGCTTTTGAAAATGAGTCGCTGAAATTTTTAGATCAAACAAAACTTCCTTTTGTTGAAGAATATATCCTAACGGATGATTACGAAAGAATTGCGGTAGCGATTGAACGTTTGGAAATGCGCGGCGCTCCGGTAATAGGAATTGCCGCCGCTTTTGCTTTAGCGCTGGCAATGAAACAGAATGCTAAAAAAGAAAATTTTCAGATCGCATATAACCGGTTAGCAGTCACACGTCCTACGGCAGTAAATTTATTCTGGGCTTTAAATCAGATGAAGCATGTGTTTGAAACTTTACCGGATAATGGAAATGTTTATGAAAGGCTTCTCCTAAAAGCGAAAGAAATTCAACAAGATGATGCAATGATGTGTGACAAAATGGGTGAGCACGGTTTAAGCATTTTCAAAAAAAAATCTGTTGTCCTTACCCATTGCAATACGGGGGCTTTAGCAGCAGAAGGGGGAACAGCTTTTAGTGTGATCAAAAAAGGGTATGAGGAAGGATTAGTTTCTTCTGTTTTTGCTGATGAAACTCGTCCCCTTTTACAGGGTTCAAGATTAACGGCATTTGAACTCTCAAAAAATAAAATTCCGTTTCAAATTATAACCGACTCAACTGCAGCTTCTCTCTTCTTGAAAAAGGAAATTGACCTTGTAATTACCGGCTCAGATAGAATTACCGCAAACGGAGATGCCGCCAATAAAATCGGGACGTACAATTTGGCGGTGCTTTGCAAATTTCATGGAATTCCTTTTTACATTGCAGCCCCATCATCCACAATCGATACAACACTTTCACACTATTCGGAAATTCCAATTGAACTCCGTTCTTCAAAAGAAATAACTTCGATAAACGGGAAACAGATTACGCTTGAAAGTTATCCCTGTTATAATCCATCGTTCGATGTAACTCCGGCAGAATTGATTACCGGAATTATTACGGAAAAAGGTTTATTCACCTTTCCCTATCATTTTCAATGAGCCAGATTGTAAAAACAGAAGGAATAGTTTTATCAAAGCTCAATTACAGTGATTCAAGTAAGATCGTCTCTATTTATTCCGAAGAATTCGGAAAAATCTCGGCGATCGTAAAAGGGGGGAGAGGGAAAAATTCAAAAGTAGGGTTGGTTGTTGACCCGCTGAATATTATCAATATTGTCCTATACAATAAAGAAAATAGGGAAGTACAACTATTAAGCTCGGCGGAAATGCTTTTCTATTTTGCGCATCTCCATGATGATTTTGAACGGATGAAATACTGTTACGCAGTTTTAGAGTTGCTTAAATATCTTACGGTTGAGAATGAGTCCAACCAGCGTTTGTACAAAGGTTCAAGAAGGATTTTGCAGTTAATGGATGCGTCTGAAGAACAACCGGAAATCCTTTTTATCAAATATTTCCTTTTCATCCTTCAGGAAACCGGCTTTGAGATTCAAATGACGGCTTGTTCAATCTGCCATAAAGAGATCGAGAGAGAAAAAATAAACGGGTTCAATTATGAGCACGGAATGCTGTGCAGCGACTGTAAAAATCTCTATCACACATTTTTAGAAATCCCTAGGGAACTTTTTGAGCAAATTTATAGTCTAAAGATAGGTAAGAGGTTAAAAAGTTATAACCTGCCTGCAATGAAAAAATTAATTATTGCGCTTGAGAAGTTTCTCAAGTTTCATATTCAAGGATTTAATGGAATTAAATCGTTGCAAATGTAAAACAAATAAGAGAAAGAAAAAATGAAAACGAAAAAATTTATTGGTGTTTTTGCTCTGTTAACGATCGGAATATTGTTTAGTGCCGTTATGGTTTCCGGGTTCGGTTGGGCATATCCAAATATGTCGGATATTAAGCTAGGGGCAGCAAAGCCTCCCGTTAATCTCAATGCCAATGCAAATGCTTTTAATCAGGCTTTTGTTGAAGTAGCAGAAAAAGTTACTCCGTCAATTGTGCAAATTACGGTTGTTGCTAAAGTGGATGAAAAAGAACTTCAACAACAAAATCCTTTTTTCCAATTCCATGATTTTGAAATGCCTACGCCGAAAGAACAAGAAGGATCGGGAAGTGGAATCATCATTAGTGAAGACGGTTATATTTTAACAAATAATCATGTGGTTGAAAACGCTACTAAAGTAACCGTAGGATTGCATGATAAAAGATCCGTTGAAGCAAAAGTAATTGGCACTGATCCTCTAACGGATTTGGCAGTTATCAAAATAAATGCGAAAGATCTAAATGTTGCTTATTTGGGAAATTCCGATGAACTAAAGGTTGGTCAATGGGTAATGGCAATTGGGAATCCGTTAGCGTTAGCTTCAACCGTTACAGCCGGCATTGTTAGTGCGCTAAACCGCGGTAGACTTGGATTATTAAAAGACCAACAATATGGGGTTGAAAATTTTATTCAGACAGATGCTGCTATTAATCCGGGAAATTCCGGCGGTGCTTTAGTTGATCTTTCAGGTGCCGTAATTGGTGTTAACTCAGCGATCGCTACCAGAACCGGAACATATATCGGTTATGGTTTTGCTATTCCCATCAACATGGCAAAAAGTGTCGCGCAAGATTTAATAGCTCATGGAAAAATAAGCCGTGGATATATCGGTGTGCAAATTCGAGAAGTAGATGAATCTCTTGCACTCTCGCTTGGAATGGACAAGCCGACCGGCGTAATCATTCAAAAAATAGTTGAAGGCGGCTCAGCTTCAAAAGAAGATGTAAAAGAAGGAGACGTCATCTTAAAAATTGATGATTTGGTAGTTGACCAGGCTAATCAATTGCAAAGTTATGTTGCAGGTAAATCTGCAGGTGCAAAAATCAAATTAACGATTTTTAGAGACGGAAAAACTATTGAACGCGTAGTTACGCTTAAGCCTCGGGAAGAGGATAAGACAGAGGTTGCTGAGAATGCTGCTCCAAAAGGAAATGACGTTGATGATGCGGCTCCAAAAGAGGTGAGTTTTGATGCCATTGGCTTAACAGTTAAAAATCTAACATCAAAAGAAAAAGAAGCTTATAAAGTAACAAGCGGAGTTATGATCTCAGATGTAAAGGAATTTAGCACTGCTTCTAATCAAGGATTGTTTAAAGATTTAGTAATTACTAAAGCCGATAAAAAGGAAATTAAATCAGCTGCCGAATTGAAAAAAATTATTGAAAGCAAAAAAGGTTCAGCTATTTTTCTAGTAGTTAATGATAATAAAGGGAATTCAAGCTTCATAGGGTTGAAAATTCCTAAATAATATTTCACTTAAAACCAGGTTTTAAACCCAATTCCATTTTGGAATTGGGTTTTTTATTTCTTTCAATTTATCTTTGCATATCAAATAAAGAAAACAGAAAAAGTTATGATCAGATTTCTAACCGCCGGTGAATCACACGGCAAAGCATTGACGGCAATTATCGAAGGGTTTCCTTCGAACCTGCCAATTACAAACGAGTATATTAATTTTCATCTCGCGCGTCGGCAGACAGGGTACGGTCGTGGGCTGCGTATGAAAATTGAAACAGATAAAGCGGAAATATTATCGGGGATCCGTTTTCAAAAAACTTTAGGTTCACCTATTTCGATGCTGATTAGAAATAGCGATTGGGAAAATTGGATTGAGA
>JBAYFO010000033.1:0-38955 GCA_041667115.1 Ignavibacteriaceae bacterium
AAAGCCCCCGATTATTCTTTCCGGGCAAATTCAGATAAAAAGCTTTTCTTTGTTGAAGCGAAAAAACCAAGCGTTGTAATTAAAGACGATATCCACCCGGCATATCAAGTTAGGCATTACGGTTGGAATGGAAAACTTTCAATAAGTATTGTTACCGACTTTGAAGAGTTCGCTATTTACGACTGCACTAAAAAACCACTTAAGACCGACAAAGCTTCCGTTGCGAGAATGAAGTATCTTACCTTCCGCGACTATTTAAATGAGTTTGATTTTCTATGGGATACGCTTGCAAGAATATCTGTTCTTAGAGGAAGTCTTGACAAATATGTACAAGGAACAGCCAACAAAAGAGGGGCGGAAACCGTAGATAAAGATTTTCTGAAAACGCTTGACGGTTGGCGAACCTATCTTGCAACTTCATTAAGCCGTGATAACAAAGAGCTTAATGAAGAGGAAATAAATTTTGCAGTTCAACAAACTATTGATAGGATTATTTTCCTACGTATTGCCGAAGGTAGAAAAGTTGAACCTGAGGGGAACTTGCAAACCGCCATAACGCAAGGCGACTATTATCAAAATCTTTTCAGCATTTTCAAAGAAGCGGATGACAAATACAATTCCGGTTTGTTTGATTTTAAGAAAGACACGATAAGTAAAAACCTGAAGATCGATAATAAGGTAATAAAAACGATCATTTCCGAACTCTATGTTCCCAAAAGTCAATATGAGTTTTCCGAATTATCAGTAGAAATATTAGGCAGCGCATACGAGCAGTTTCTTGGAAAAGTAATCCGTATTACTCCGGCGCACCACGCAAAGATTGAAGAGAAACCGGAAGTAAGAAAAGCGGGGGGAGTCTATTACACTCCCGAATACATTGTTGAATACATCGTAAAGAACACGGTGGGCAAACTGATTGAAGGGAAAACGCCGAAAGAAATAAGCAAAATAAAAATAGTTGATCCCGCGTGCGGAAGCGGAAGTTTCTTGATCGGCGCGTACAACTATTTGTTGAACTATCACAAAAATTATTACTCAAACAACGGCAAGCCTGCAAAAGGGAGAAAGGAAGACACGCTTACTCCGGAAGGACATTTAACCACCGCCGAAAAGAAAAGAATTTTACTAAACAACATTTACGGCGTTGATATTGACGTAAACGCGGTTGAAGTAACTAAATTGAGTCTGCTTTTAAAATGTTTGGAAGGAGAAACCGAAGCTTCAATCGCACATCAGTTATCAATGTTCCATGAGAGAGTATTGCCAACGCTTGAAAATAATATTAAGAGCGGGAACAGTTTAGTAAGCACCGATATTTATGAGAACGAATTATTTGAAGTTGATAAGAAGACAAAACCTTTCAATTGGGAAAAAGAATTTCCGGAAGTGTTTGTAGAACGCATAGAGGAGCCCAATCAAAAAGAGGAATTGAAAAGAATAGCAAGACAAGCAAAGGCGCATGCAGAAAAAGCATTAGAGTATTCTACTGTGTTATCAGAAAAATTAGAAACGGTTTTTGAACCACAAGTTAATTACGCAGCAAGTAACAAAGGTGGCTTTGATGTGGTAATAGGGAATCCGCCGTATGGGGCTCTCTTTACAGATGATGAGATTAAGTATATTAAAAGCAAGTACAGTACTGCTGTTTGGCGGGTTGAAAGTTATCTGCTTTTCATCGAACGAGCATCAAAGTTGTTGAAAAAGGACGGCTCCTTGGGATTAATTATTCCGGATACACTATTGAATTTAGGATTTACACAACCATCCCGCGAGTTCTTATTGCGTAACACAAGATTACAAGAAATTGTGGGATTGCCATCCAATGTATTTCCTGGTGCAACCGTTGATACAATTATTCTTCTTACAGAAAAAGCTGAATTAGTGAATCAGTTCAATGCTTCAAATATCATGGTAAAAACATTTGGGAAGAAACAACCCATCAATTCAATTACGAATCCACAAAAAGAATTTTATGTGAAGGCGGAAGATTGGTTCAATCAAAACGCTTTCAATCTTCAAATCGATAATATTGAAAAGAACATTTTGGATAAAATTGAATCCGGGAAGAAAACGATTTCTGAGTTTGCAGAAATATTTTCGGGAATAAAAGTTTATGAAGTTGGAAAAGGAGAACCGGCTCAAACAAAAAAAATACGAGACGAGAAACCCTTTACTTCTGAAATTAAAAATAATTTGGATTGGTTTCCATTTTATGATGGCAAACATATTGACAGATATAAATTACTCTGGAATAGAAATAATTGGTTAAAGTATGGTAAATGGTTGGCTGCCCCACGAAATCATGAAAACTTTGAAGGAGAAAAAATTCTCATTCGGAAAATAGTCGGTAAAACTTTAATTGCTACCTACATTTCTGAAACCTCATACTGCAATACACTTTTATTCGTTCTTAAGTTAAAAGATAAAACTTATAGTTATAAAAGTTTATTAGCGATATTAAACTCCAATTTAATCGGCTGGTATTATAAAAAGAAATTTCAAATTAGTGAGGATGATACATTTCCTCAAATAATGATTCGCGATATTCTTCAATTCCCGTTACCAAGTATTGATAAAGAAAGCGACACTAAACTGAACAAACTCGTTGACCAACTTTTACAACTGAATGAAGAAAAAGCAAATACTAAACTGCAAAGCGAGATAAAACGGATAGAAAGGCATATCGAATCTTGTGAAGACCAAATAAATATTAAAGTTTATGAACTTTACGGTTTAGAAAACCCAAAATAGATAGTGCAGAAACGAATGCAAAAAAATAAATATTTACATACGGAACAAGATAAAGAAGATGACATTTTTTATATAAAAGAATTTACCAAAGCATTTGAAGATAAATATAAAGATGCACTTCATTTATCAATTTTTAATTTCGGTGAATTAGACGGCATCGAAGATTTTATTTACTGCGTTCCCGATGCTGGTTCACACGAAGCAAGAACTGTTTATGCGATGGATTCTAATGAAATGAGCGAAATGATTTGGCTCGTAACAGGAATTAATCCCAATGGTATTGCTGAAAATCTTTTTGTAAGAACTTTTGACATAAAATATAAGAAACACGTAAAAAACAAATTGGTTGATAGTTTTTATGGTTATGCTCTGGATCAGAGTGAAATCATTGGAAGATTTGAAATGTTTCTTACCAAAAGAGATAAAAATTGTGGGGCGGAAATGAAGATAAAATCATTTCAACAATTACTTGACCAGATTGCAAGCCAAAGAATTGATAACTTAAAAAAGCTCTTAGCATTTTCTGAAGACAGGTTGAATGCTCTTAAAGAATATTATTATAAATGGTATAAGTACGCGGAAGAAATTAGAGACAACGAGAGCGCAATAATCAAACAAATACATTACCATTTGATAGAAGAGGCTATTAATATTAAACAATGGAATGATGAGCAAAAAGAAAGTAATGAAGCAAAAACAAAATATTTAGAAGAAGAACCGGAAGAAGGATTAAGACCAAGGAGGGAGTGGGAACCAGCCGACCCAAGAGTTATTGAGGCTCAAAAAAATGCAATAAAAAATATTAAGCAATTCATGAAGTATGATGAAAAAGAATTGCGTAAACGGATAGATCTCTATCAACTACAAATGGCATCGGCATATAAACATAAAAACGGAACTGCTTACGAACTTCTTTATGAATACGAAAAACAAGCCTTTACGGCACTTATGGCGAAAGATGATTCTTTGCGAGTGAAAAAGAAGCGCAAGCGTTCGTCAACTTTATGATTTGACAGAACAAGAAATTTCTAAAAGAAAGAAAAATAATTTCCTCTCTTTTTTATACTACCTTCAGCATTTTAAACTCATCTATCCGGCGGTTCACTCTTTTCAAATGAACCGCTTTGGTTCAGCCTATTTCTTCTTCTCTGTAGTGAGGAGACCCTGGTTCGTTATTCCATTTTTTTTATCACGTTTAGCATTCTTTTTTTCTTGCATTGTTTTTGCCGGTTCTTTCTTTGAACCCTTTTTAGCGTCTTGACCTTTGCTCATGATAGCTTCCTCTTTGTTTAAGTTATGATCTCTTGTTTTTATAAAATAATTTTATTTGTCCGATTGTGGATGACAAAATTATATGGAATTATAATAAGGAGAAACGGCATAGTAAACAATAAAGCAAAGGGATGAAAAAGGAACTACCTCTATTTGGGGCAGGATACTCGAAGGTAATTAATCGGTGATCAATGAAGCCGTATCTGATGTAGATTTGTAAGATTCAGAACTATAGGCGTGTTTAGCAATCTGTACGCGCGTATGAAGCGCAAGTTTTTCGAGGATATTATGAACGTGACTTTTTACCGTGTACGCGGAAAGATGAAGTTTTTGCGCAATCTCTTTATTAGTCGCTCCTTCTGCAACCAGTTCCACCACTTGCAGCTCGCGTTTTGTCATGCTAACCGATTTAGCGATGAGGGAAGGTTTGAATTCGGTAACCGCGTGTTTAACGATTTGAGAAAAAAGCGAACCGGTTAAATTCGACGGGAGAACTTTACCTCCCTCAGAAACTGATCGAATCGTTTTATAAAACTCGGTTATGCCTGCATCTTTAAGAATAAATCCTGCAACCCCCGCCTGCACAAATTCAAGAACATCTGTCTGAAGCGGAATAAGATCCATCACAATTATTTTTGTTTCCGGAAATTCCTTCTTCAGTAATTTTACAATTTGCAAACTGTTTTTACTTTGCAACCCGAGATCGAGAAGCACAACGGCTGGATGGTGCTTCTCCATTGCTGCCGGAATGTTTTCGCCATCATCAGCGGCAACAACCTGCATATCAACCTGTGTTTTGAGCATTGAGACAATGCCGTTCCGCAGAAGTCGATTATCCTCAATAAGTAGTATTCGTATTTTTTTCATTACCTCTCCAATTGTTAAAAAAGAAAATCTTCATTTGGGATAGCATTAAATTTACTTGAAATTATTTTACACCTGTTATGTATGCCGGACAAAATTAAAAACAATTCCTACAAAAATCAACTCGTGAAATAGCTATGATTTTTTTTTGCGTAACGTGAAGATAAACATCGATCCTTTTCTTAATTCACTTTCTACCCAAATTTTACCGCCATGCTTTTCTACAAATTCTTTACAGAGAGGTAATCCAAGTCCGGTTCCGTTCTCTCCATCAGTTCCGGATGTGGAATTAAGCTTGCCGAAATCGAAAATACTAGAAAATTTTCCAGGTTCCATTCCTATGCCGGTATCTTGCACGGACACTTCAACAAAACCGGCTTTCTCGCTAGATGAAATAGTTATGCGCCCTTCTGCCCGGGTGAATTTGATAGCATTAACGAGAAGGTTATGAATAACCGAGCGAAGCATATCAACATCTGCGTAAACTATGATCCCTGCATCAACATTGTTGGATATGGAAATATTTTTTTTCTTGGCACTCTGGGTTGATACTCCAACTATTTTATTTACTACATCAAAGAGGTTAAGATTTACCGGGTCATACTGAATCATGTCTCTTTGCATCATTGACCAATTGAGCAAATTTTCCAGAAGGATATAAAGATTTTTCAAATTATCATATAACGCTTTGCTTAATGATTTTATCTCTTCACCCGATAAATTTTCAATCTCTGAGGCAAGGATTTCTGATGAACCGAGCAATGATTGGAACGGGCTTCTTAAATCATGAGCAATGATTGAAAAGAATTAATCTTTAGTATTGTTGAGAATAATAAGTTCTTCGGTAGATTTTTTTAAAGAATTTTCCACATGCTTGAATTCCGTCAAATCAATTAACGCGACCTGACATCTTCGATCCGGTTCAAGTGCATCCTCTATTTCTAACCCTTCAAGGAGTACATTGAAGAGTGATTTATCTTTGCTCATCACTTTTACTTCACAAGTGTGCTTTACGGGAGAGCTAAAAACAGTTTTAAGAAACGAATTAAAAACTTCTTTTTCTTCCAGCGAGATGTAAGAAGCAAAACGCTTCCCGATTAATTTGTTCCGGTCTATTCCAAACATTTTACTGGCGCTTAAATTTACTTCTTTTATTGCACCGTTAAGGTCAAGGGTAAAGTATGGAATCGGTGAAAAATCAAAGAGGTTGACATATTTATTCCTTGAAACTTCCAATTCTTCTTGCGCTATTCTCAGTTCCTGGTTTTGATGTTCTAACTCAATTTGATGCACCTGGAGCAAATGTACCAATCTTTGAACATCTTCCACTTTTTCAATAACCGGTTTTTCCTGTTTTGGGTTGCTTGTTTTCTTCACCCGGGGCTTGCTAGTTTTGACAGGTTTCTTTTCCATGTTTTTCATTTTAGAGTACCTTATTATTTTAAATTTGGGTTATGGATGGCAAGAAGAATAAGTTGTGATTCTTTATCTCCCTGGAATATCTCACGTGCATTTAGGAGCAATTTCTTGCTGCCCCCTTTTACAAAATTGTATTTGACTTCATAGTCCTCAAAAAAACTATTTTGGGGAAGTATTTCCTCAAGCAGTTTCCGTAGCTCAGGGATATCCCAATTATTATCTTGAAGTTCGTATACAAATTTACCTACAGTTTTTTCGCTAGTAGTGTTAAACATTTTATAAAAAGACCGGTTAGCAGAAAGAACTTTCAAGTTTTTATCAAGAATCAGAAGCGAATCTCTTACCGTATTGACAATATTATCTGAATATTCACGCGCAAGTTGAACCTCTTGATTCAACTTATGTATCTCCTGGTAAGCAGTTTTCAATTTGTGAATATGGGTAAACGTTACTACAAGACCATCAATAATATTACTTGTTGTCCGGTAAGGTAAGATGCGCATTTGGTACCAGATACCGTCATTGGTTTGCAGCTCAATCTCTTTATAAACCAGAGTTCTTAAAACTTCCTTCGCAGCTTCAAAAAACTTTTCAAATTTAAGATTCGTTGCTATATGATTTATCGGTCTTCCAATATCTGACGGGATCAGATTGATAATTTTTGTTGCGTGATATGTAAATCGTTTAATCAATAAATTATTATCCAGAAAGATTGTCGGGATATTAATACCGTCCAGCAGGTTTTTCATATCGTTATTAATAACCGATAGCTCATCATTCTTATTTTGCAGTTCGGTATTTACCGTAACTAATTCTTCGTTCAGCGATTGTAATTCTTCTTTGGAAGTTTCCAATTCTTCATTTGAGCTTTGCATTTCTTCGTTGGTAGACTGCATCTCCTCGTTCGTCGATTTAAGTTCTTCATTTGAAGTTTCCAATTCCTCCACGGTTGACCGTAAATTCTCTTTCGTGGTTTTTAATTCATGCTCAAGTTCTTTGATGATTATTTCCGACTTCTTTTCATAATGGATTTTTTTTGAAGCCGGCATTTTTTTCTCGGACGGGACTTCCTCAAAAATTATCAGTAAAGATCCAAGCATTTCAGCGGGTTCTTTTACCGGTTTGACCGTGAGATTTAAAAGTTGGACGCTGCCGTTAGATTTTACTTTTATTCCTTCAAACGTCAGAGTTCTTTTAGTTAATAAAACTTTTCTAATTAACACCGGAAGGACTTGCTGTAATCCTTCACGCGCCATTTCAAAAATATTCATCTTTGCTACGCCGTGAGTAAGCTCAAGGTATTTGCCGGTTCTCCCATGAATATAAACGATATCACCGTTTTCACTTATGAGCACGCAATCCGGTGAGTAACTTTGCAGAATTATTTTTTCAGCTAATTGAGTAATGTTCTTAACTTCTATTTTTTTCACAATTGTTTCATCGGTTTTCCCTATTGCCCGTGCTACGGGGAATTCTATATACGGTTGTGCCGAATAGATAGCATCTCTTCTTTTGTAAATTTTCCATTTTTTATCTACCATCGAAAAGAGATCAACAAATCCGCTGATCGTTTCCGATGAACCCAGAAAAAGTAACGCGTTAGGTAAAAGGCTATAATGAAAAAGGGGAATTATTTTTTTCTGTAATTCGGTATTAAAATAGATCAGGAGATTGCGGCATGAGAGAAGATCGAGTTTTGTAAATGGGGGATCTTTAATAATATTTTGCGGAGCAAAGATCAGCATCTCTCTAATTTCTTTTCGAATATGAAAAATAATTCCATCGGAAGTAAAGAAACGGTTCAAGCGTTCCTTGCTAACATCAGGTTCAATTCCTGAGAATGAACCAAGGCGGGCTTTTTCAATTGCAGTGCCATCAATATCTGTGGCAAAAATTTGGACGTTGAAATATTTCTTCGCTTCGTCCATGCATTCCCGTAAAGTAATTGCAATGGAATAGGCTTCTTCACCCGTAGAACAACCCGGAACCCAAATTCTTATCTGACCGTTATCCGGTTTACTCTTTACTAATTCCGATAATATCTTCTTCAAGATTTCGAATGATTCGGGATCTCTGAAAAAATTTGTTACCCCGATTAAAAGTTCTTTAAACAAGTTTTCAATTTCTGCGGGATTTTCCTGAAGCAGCCGGATATAATCAGATAGATTATCCAACTGGGAAACGTTCATCCTTCTCTCAACACGCCTGTAGATCGTATTTTGTTTATAAAGAGAAAAGTCGTGACCGGTGCGGGTTCTTAGCAGAATGAAAATTTTTTGAAGGGTATCGGGAATTTTTCCTTCGGTAAATGCTTTCTCTAATAAAACTCCCTTAACTTTTTGAGACGCATATCTAATTAACTGTTCAGGCATTTCTTCAGGGGGAAGGATGTAATCGGCTAACCCGGTTTTAATGGCGCTTGTTGGCATGCCATCGAACTTTGCCGATTTTGGATCCTGAACCATGACCATTCCTAATTCACTCTTCACTACTTTTAAACCTGCAGTACCATCGGAAGCCATACCGGAAAGGATAATACAAATTGCTTTCTCTCCCATATCGGCAGAAAGAGATTTGAAGAAGAAATCGATTGGAAGCCTGAAACCATGCGCCTCAAGAGGTTCTATAAGTTGGATTGTTCCGTGAAGTATCCCTAAATCACGATTAGCCGGTGCGACATAAACATGGTTTGGCTGAATGACCATCCCGTCTTCAGCTTGAAACAATTTCATCTTCGTAGATTTTTGAATGAGCTCCGGCATAATACTTACGTGATCCGGATCTAAATGCGTTACTACAATAAAAGCCATACCGGCATTTTCGGGCATATGTTCAAAAAATCTTTCGAGAGCGTCTAAACCTCCGGCAGAGGCACCAATACCGACTACATAAAACGGATTATTTGAAGAAGGGATTGCGGGGTTATCTTTCTTTTTTTCGACCGGTGATCGCTTGGGAATTGTCTTCTTCATTGCTAAACTCATATAGTTATCATAGTACCTTAGAAAATCAATTTATTAAAAATAAATTAGAAGAAGCCGGAATATTTTACTCAGTCACGTTACGCATGTTTGTAAGTCGATCCTGAAAGCTTTCGGGATCGACCAATAAAAGGGCGAACAGGAGGAAAAGAGATGGGCGATTCAGAGAATCGCCCTACGATTTTCATAATCTTGCGTAAGGTGATTTGCTAAATTGAAACGTAACCGTTTCAAAGTAAATTCATCTTATTTAAAACTAACCATTTAATCTTCTAAAAACAATCGGGTAAAAACTGAGATCATTTAAAACTTTTATGTTTTTCTTTTCCCTACTTAACTTATTTGACCTTTACTTTTGATTCTTTTCTTTTATAAGCTTCGGTTCAACATCCCCTGCCCTGCTCTTAGACATTTTTGCCTGGTCTTGAGAGAAGCGTTCATTAAGTGCTGTTTCAATTCCGATAATTTTAAGCGCTTCTGATTTTTCTGCTTCAAATTCAGATTGGAGTACCACGATCTGAGCTTCCATTGCTTCACGCTTACGCTCTATGCCAAATTGTTTGCGCGCAATTTCTTGAAGACGTAATAATTGTACAGCTTCATCTTTTGTTTCTTGAGATAAGCGCGCCGAACCGGTCAGTACACCTTCCGGACCAACGTAAACGTCAAGCAATTCAATTCCGTTGTCGGTCAGTTTGAACTCCCGGATTTGATTAGAGTGCGCCATTCCGCGAGATTTAAGTACATACAAACCTCTGTTCCGTTCGCCGCCAATTTCAATGTCGCGCAGAAGCAGCCAGGTATCTATCAATGATGAAATGTAAACATCGGTACTTTCCATATTAGTTTCAGCAGAGGCAAGACTAGTAAAAAAGGCGGTGATCCTCTTCATCTTTAAAAAATCTACCAGGCGCACCAACATGGTATTTACTTCAGTTTGATTTTTTCCCATTACAAATGCATTGATAGGATCGAGGATAACGATGGAGGGATCAAATTTATTGATCAATTTGATACTCGTGGTTAGATGATTTTCTAACCCATAGAGAGTTGGACGTGTAGCATGAAACTTCAGTAATCCTTTTTTCATCCAGGGTTCTAATTTTATTCCTATTGAATTCATATTCCGTTCAATCTGATTAGGGGATTCTTCGAAAGTAAAAAAGAGAACCCGTTCCCCTCTTTTACACGCCGCTTCAACAAATTGCGCGGCAAGACTTGTTTTGCCTGTACCGGCTGTGCCGGATACAAGAACCGTACTACCGCGATAATAACCTTTCCCGGAAAGCATTGTATCAAGACGCGGAACACCCGTAGAAATTCTCTCATAGGATGAGTAGTAATCTAATCCTAAAGAAGTGACCGGAAGAACAGAAAAACCATCTTCATCAATAAGGAAAGGATACTCGTTCGTCCCGTGAGTTGAACCGCGATATTTTACAATGCGGAGTCTTCGAATAGATGATTGTTCTGTTACACGATGATCGAGAAGGATGACGCAATCGGAAACGTACTCTTCAAGCCCCTGGCGTGTTAATGTATTATCACCTCGTTCTCCCGTGATTATTGCAGTAACGCCTTTCTTTTTCAACCAGCCGAATAACCGGCGCAACTCTGTGCGCACAATAGTTGCGTTTGGCAGAACGGTAAAGAGTGATTCAATAGTATCCAGCACAACACGTTTAGCTCCGATGCTTTCAATTGCGTGATGGATGCGGACAAACAAACCTTTCAAATCATATTCACCGGTTTGCTCGATTTCACCACGCTCAACGTCAATGTGCTCAAGCCAAATCTTTTTTTGCTCAACCAGATTATCCAAGTCGAAACCTAATGAGGCAACATTTGCCGTTAGTTCTTTCGCAGTTTCCTCGAATGAAATAAATACACCCGGTTCCTTATAAACTGTAGCGCCGCGTACAAGAAACTCCATTGCAAAGAGAGTCTTTCCGCAACCCGCGCCTCCGCATACAAGCGTGGGTCTTCCCTTCGGTAATCCACCACCGGTGATCTCGTCAAATCCTTGAATACTCGTTGGGGCTTTTGGAAGAACTTTCCGTTGTGCTTGAACATCATTTTTTTTCATACTATTTTATCTCCGAATATGTCTATTCCTCTTCCGGGGAATAGAGTCTGTTATAAATAATTTCGCTTCACACCAAATGTTCATCTCTCACCCGGCAATGTAACTTATTAGAAAAGAGCTTTGTTTTTTTTTCAAAATCTCAATTAATTATAGATAAATACCTGACACAAAAAAATAGTCCAAAGGGATGAAAAAGGGATTAGTTTTTTTTGATGCTAAATTTCAATGCACTCCTTCATCTAATTGAAAAAGTATAAATTTTACCGTCTTTCAGAGATGCGATTTCATTCATCTTGATATTTTTTTGCAACTCATCAATTGTAAAAAGATAATTGCGATTAGAATTATTAAACCAAACGAGACAGACGTTTTCCCCATTCAGCCACCCCTGTTTAAGGTTTTCCTTAATGCTAAAAAGTTGAGGAGAGTTATAAAATGTTTTGGCGGGACTACACTTGGTCGTTAAATTTGTTTGAAGATAGACGGCTTCAGGTTCATTGCTATAAAATGTAAAACTTTTTCCCAGTTGCTTTTGCCGGTTAAGATATTCAAGAGTTTCGCTCTTCCTCCACAAATCGGAGTTGAATCCCCATCCGGCTTGATCGATGTACTGTTCCGCAATTTGCATTGTGTTCGTAGCCGGATAGCTCATCAAAAGAGTAATGCCAATAACAAAGAATAAAGTTATTGACTTCAAACGAGTGATCTCTACTAACCTTCTGAGAATTTTATCAGTGATAAAAAACAAAGTGAAAATTACCGGGATATAGATTGGAGAAAGTAATCTATCGGAAATTTTGTCATACGCCGTGGTGGTAGATGAAACAAGAATGACTGCTGAATACAATACCACAAACATGAGACTTGGACCAATGAGATTTATAACATCTCTGTTCCAAGATTTTTGTTTCGATGATTTGAATAAAATCCAGATTGCAAAAACCAGAAAAATTAAAATGAAAGAGATCACAATCGAATTAAACGGCAAATACCAGGGGGAAACAGTGTTGTAGAAAAATGTAAAATTCTCCAGGAGAGTATAGGATGAGGCGGCTCTCAGCCCAACAAGGGTTCCCGAAATAAAATAATTCCTAATTACCCAAACAGAGATTGGTAAAACAGAAATAAGTAAGAAGATAACTGCATGCCAAAATATTTCTTTCTTCGTATTTCTTGTTAAAAAAAAGATGCTCAGTACCCCTAGTAAAATCATAACAATTCCGGTGTAACGGGTTAAACAAGCTAAAGCCGCCGAGATGGAGAAAACAAAAAAGGAAATAAAATCCCGCTTAGCCTGATATGTTCCAAAACTATAAAGGAATAAAAGGAGGAGAAAAATAAAAAGGAGTTCAGACAGCGCCATCAATGATGCTTGAACAAGTGCATAGGAAATCAGAACCGATACTGTCCCCAGAAGTATTAGCACAAATGACTTCAAATATCTAAGCAATAACAATCCGGACAAATTAATGATGAGCCCAAAAAGAAAAGCATTTAAATAACCCGCCGCCATTTGTGGGTCTACTGAAGTTATATTTTTTATCACAGCCAAAATAATAGAATAGAGAGGAGGTTGAACAACTAAATGCAAGCCGTTATAGGTAAGAAAACCGTTGCCCTCAGCTAAATTTCTTGCCGCCGAAATATAAGCTGCCGAATCGGGTGTTAGCCCGGCGCCGTACCGGCTTGTAAGGAATAAGATAATACCTGCCCCGGTGAATCCTAAGAATCCAATAACTAGTAGCTTAAAGAGAGTTCTGTATTTTACTTGTATTCCAAAATGGATCAGTTCCAAACCATCTCTCTTTTTTAGATTTAAACGTGAAACTCTCTCAGAAGAGATGTCTAAATATTTTTCTGATGTATTCAACTATTGCCCATTGTATGTTTGCGATAAAATCCAGTGAAATCTAATTCGAATAATATCCTCTTACTTTTGCCGCAATCTGCGGATCGGTCATCTTGTCGGCTGTTTCGATATTTACCACATGTCCATTTTGCTTTCCAGCTTCAAGGCGTTTTTTGAATTCAATTTTCGCCTCCCCGGGACCAATGATTAGAATAGATTCTGCATCTCTAATCATCGTAATCACCTCATCGTAGTATTTGTTGAGGTGATTAGTAAATCGTCTATCGCGAATGTCTTCTTCAGTGGTTTTTTGAGCCCCACCTGAAAACCGAACATGTTCCTCCATGTCTGATGGGATTGATTTAATTTCTTCCAGATCCCCTGTGATACTTACGATAACTGCTTTAGTATGATCTATCCACAAACCTATTTTTCGTTTCATTTTAGCTCCTTCAATTTTAAAGTTATTGAATGTTTTTTCCATGTTTATCAATTCAGTTTTTATTAAGTCCGGACTATTTCTTTTTCCCGGATAAAAAAACAACCCCGCCGATTACCATAATACCTATCCCGATAAAGGGTGACCAACTTGCCGAATGTTCTTTGTCCCTTGTTATTTGGACACTGCCAATGTCCGCTATTTTTTCTTTTGTTACATAATTAAATCCGGTATAGAGTGTCATCACCAAACCTATTACGGTTATAACTAGACCTATTGTTTTTACGTTCATGTTTGCGATCTTTTCTTGATTAGTTTAATAAATAATTCCGTTTCCATTTTCTCTTTAAAATTTATAAAGCCGATCTTCTCCTGAATGTTCCCGTTAATTCATTCACTAACAGTATTGAGTTTCTATCATTGCGTTGAGTTTGTCGGATCAATCTTAGTCCTGTAAGAGCAGAATCAACACATACTTCATCAATTAAATTTTGTCTTTAGTACTTTTTGGGCTTCTTCTACTTGAGTGCTTGAAACCATCAGCAGAACTCCATCATCCTGCGTTAGGAATGGTAAAAATATTCCGCCGACTTGTTTAAGTATGGTAGCGTTTATGCCTGCTTCGCGGAGATCGCTTTGGGCAATGATGGCATATAACTCATTTTCAAAAATTCCAATCACTATTCTATTGTCATTCATGATAATTAAATTCCCATGTTCGCTAATGTATTTGCAATGTAATTCACATTTTCTACTAACTGCGGGTGGGATACTTCAAAACCTTTCACCGAAGCCGCCAAACCATCAACAGCAAGTTTTAGAAGCGCCGGATTTTTCTCTTGCCGCATTGCTTCATGTGTTGAGCGCTCCATGAAACCGGCAATACTTTCAGCGTGTTCGGTTTGCGTTTCCGAAAACTTTGTCATTTCCGGTTTTAATGTTGCCAACAAATTCAGCAACTCAGTTTTGTTTTTGTCAGTGAGAGAAGGGTTTGCTCGAATCTTCTCTTCAATTTTTTCAATTGTATTTTGTACCATCATTTTACCTTTCACGTTTAATTATAGCATTCCGTGTTAATTCCGGTGTTACAAGATTTGCGATATCATTTTGAACGGCTTCCAATGAATTTCGTTCGGGAAAGTTACTCGTACCGCTCCAGATCATTCGTTCTTCGTTACCTATCACCCAAACATCTATTGCACGGTGGTCGATGCTTTGAGATTCAACATATCCCGGATGTTGAAGGTTATGGTAATAGACGTCATATTTTTTTTGATAAATATTATATCGTAATACTTGTTCCGTTTTAATAATACTCTCCTCAAAGTGTGTTTCCGTTTTTTCGTGAAGAAGATGAGTCACTAAGATTCCATCGAAACCTTCTTTTCTAACGGTCTCAACAACTTGATTTGCATCCAAAAATGCATCCGGGAATAAAGGGTAAGATGATGTGGCGTTAACACCATGCTTTGAAAGCTCACTAACAAAAGCATCTTCCCAAATTCGCCTTTGAATGGAATCTTTGATTATTGCAATAACCATAATTTTCTGCAAAGGAGATTTATGATATGAAGGATCATTCCACACATCTACAAGTGCGAAAGAAGAACAGCCTTCCATCAAGATCATTAAGGAACACAACACCGACGACACGATATATTTTTTACGCAGTTTCATTGTACTCTTGTCATTAGATCATTATTTTCTATTAAAACAGTTAGTGGATTTTTCCAATCTTTCAATTCTTTTTCCGATTTGTTCCGCTTTTTATCTAACTCAATCAATTTGTAAGTATTACCTTAAGCGCATTTTCTTTTGCCGCATTCCCAAAGGTGTCGTACGCTTTCATTATCTCATTCAACGCAAACCGATGGGTGATCAGTTTTTCAGGTTGTACCTTCCCCGAAAGTACTGTCTTTAACAACATTGGAATTGTTACCGTATCAACGAGACGTGTTGTAATCGTGATAGTTTTCGACCATAACTTTTCAAGATGTAACTCGACACTTTTGCCGTGTACACCAATGTTGGCTATATGTCCACCCGCCGCAACAATAGCTTGGCAGATATCAAACGTAGCCGATATCCCAACAGCTTCGATAGCAACATCAACCCCTTTACCGTTTGTCAATTTCATTATTTCATCAACAGCATTTTTAGAAACAAGCTTTGTTGCTCCAAACGTTTTCGCCACACTTAACCGATTTTCATCTAAGTCGACCATAATGATCTCAGCGGGTGAATAGAATTGTGCTGTTAGGAGCGCTGCAAGACCAATTGGTCCGGCTCCAACAATTGCGACCGTATCTCCCGGTTTAACTTCGCCTTTAAGAACTCCACACTCAAAACCTGTCGGTAAAATATCACTCAACATTACAATCGCTTCTTCATCAACACCATCCGGAATATGATAAAGGCTTGTATCCGCGTGAGGGATTCTCACAAATTCAGCTTGAGTTCCATCAATCAAATGACCGAGAATCCAACCGCCGGTTTCGCAATGAGCATACATTCCCTTTTTGCACGCATCACAAATTCCGCAGGATGAGATACATGAGATTAGAACCTTATCAGCTGCTTTAAAATTTAGAACAGCCGATCCAACCTCCTCAACAACTCCTACTCCTTCATGTCCAAGTATAAGTCCATCAATCACTTCGGGAACATCTCCTTTCATAATGTGAAGATCGGTTCCGCATATAGTTGTTTTTGTTATTCTGATAATTGCATCGGAAGAATTCTTAATTGTGGGTTTAGGTTTTTCTTCCCATCCTCGTTTATTTGGTCCATGATATACTAATGCTTTCATTACTTTCCTTTTTTTGATGAAAATGAACTCTATTTACTTAATTATTCTTTTTTTGAAAATATCACCCAACCCAGTAAAACACTAAGAAGTAAAGCAACTAAGGTTGGCATCCACATCCAACTGATGTTGTTCATCATTCCGTTTTTGTTCAGATTGCTGCTCATCATTGTCATTGTAATAGCTCCACCGCAAGAGAGGAGGAAAACTATTACCACAATAATAAACGAAAGAACAAGGGGCGTATTGGTTTTGGTATTCATGATAATCCTTTCTTTTATTTGCTATGTTGTTCAAGCCAACTAAGCATTTCTTTAATACTTCCGGCAGCTAATGAAATACATGTATCGGCTGCGCCATAATATATGTTGATAGCATCACCATCCGGGCCGATAGTGTATCCGCATGGGAATACTACATTCCCGACATCACCGCGTTGTTCGTAAGGTTCTTCCGGAGAGAAAATCCATTCGTTCCCTCGCTTAAGGCATATTTCAGGTTTGTTCAGATCAAACAGAGCGAGTCCCAATCGATAAATGCATCCTCCGCACGATTGCTTTACTCCATGATAAATCACCAGCCACCCTTCCGGTGTTTCGATAGGCGGAGCTGAGAGACCAATTTTATTTGCATCCCACCACGCCCCTTTTCTTGCATCCATCATTAACTTGTGACTCCCCCAATGGATCAAGTCCGGTGAATAGGAAATCCACATGTGCGCTCTCGGTGCACTTACAGGCCGATGAATCAAAGCCCAATGACCTCCAATTCTATGAGGAAGTAATGCAGCATCTTTATCTTCCGGTGACATTATAATACCATGGCGTTCAAAAGTGTGGAAATCTTCTGTGAGCGCTAAGGCAACTCCGGGACCGTCACGCGTGAAAGCGGTATAGACGACTGCATACTTTTTTAATTCTTCAACGAAAGTAATGCGCGGGTCTTCAATGCCCCATTTTTCTTCCGGATAGTTTTCAGGATCAGGTAAGAGCGTTGGCTGAAGATCAATCTGCCAGCCATCTATTCCATTTGCAGAACGGGCAACACAAAAGTGAGAAAGTCCACTCCGGTTTTCCACACGACACAGAAGCAATGTGGTTCCATCAGGCAGTAATGTTGCGCCTGCATTGAATACACTGTTTATAGGATATGGCCAATTATTCGCTGTAAGAATCGGATTTAATTTATTACGGTGGAAAAGTTCTTCATGTTGATTGTTCATTTTAATACTTCCACTGATAAGTGTGTTTGTTCGGCTAGTCGTAACTCAAGTAATGATTGGAGAAATGCTAACGTTGATTCTGAGCCTTGATTCTCGTTAAGACGGTCCGAATGCAATCCGTCACGGCAACCACCCGTCGTCGGGTCGTAAACAGAAAGATTTAGATCATTACGTCCGAGGAACCATTCAAATGCCTGGCGGGCTTCTTTGTTCCATAATTTGTCTCCGGTAATTCTGAATGCTTCGAGACAAGCAGATACCATCGCTTGTGCTTCAACAGGCTGTTGATCAAAACGAGCTCTCTCCCCTCCTTCCTGATAAAATCCATTAGATCCAATCGGAACAAAATGGTCTGCCTTGGAGCGCTGCAAATCGGCAAGCCAACTCAGCGACTCTATCCCGGCGTTCGTCATTGCTTTGTTTGAAATTGATTTTCCGCATATGAGGAGGGCATGTGGAAGTGCTGCATTACAATAGGCAAGCGACTTTTCGTACCAGTGCCATGCTTCAGTGCGGTTGCTGTTATATAATGCAAGGAGACGGTTTGCTAATTCATCCCGCACCTGACTTACTCTGCGGTCACCACCAAATTTTTGTAAGTATTCATAAATACCTATAAGTGCAAATGCCCAGGCACGTGGACTGGTAGTTAAGAGAATGATAGGGAGCGTTTGTTCGAACAACCAACCCGCCAAACCTTTCAGAGCCAGTGCATTCGAGTGATTCAATACAGTTCCTAACGCCCAAAGAGAACGCCCCTGACTATCGTCCGAACCATTCTCTTCTAACCAATTTCGTTGATAGTCCATAAAATTCCGGAAACGTTTTGTTTTGTTGTTGAATGCAAATCCGAGGAATGCAAGATAGCGGGAAGCCAATCCTAAACTTTTCTGATTCCCTAATTTATCCAAAAGAATGCTGACTAAAAGAGCCCGTGCATTGTCGTCGGTTGTATAACCATGAGAATAATTTGGCACCGTAAAAAGGGCGTGTTGCAAAATGCCGGTATAGTCTGTTAGATGATCTAAATGATCGAGTTTTAAAGGAGGCAGTTCGCCCGGATGTTTATCCAGCGCTTTTGCGGTAAATCCAGGTGGAATATAATGACGGCGCTCCGCTCTTGCACGTTTAAAACTTTCCATATACCGTTGAGCAACTTCGGACCAAATCATTGTACGTCCAAGCATATAAGCACGCTTGCGCATTGCATGACGTTCGGCTTCGTTATCTAACAAATTGATCACTTCATCAGCCAAAGCTTCCGGATCATGAAACGGAACCAACACACCCCGACCATCAGAAAGAATTTCCTGCGCATACCAATATGGTGTAGAAATAATGGCTTTACCGGCGCCAACTGTGTAAGCCAGAGTCCCGGATACTATCTGAGCTTCGTTGAGATAAGGGGTGATATAGATATCGGCGGCTCCGATGAACTCAACGAGTTCTTCGAGAGTAACAAAACGGTTGTAGAAGATAACATTACTTTCTACACCCTTTTGATGGGCTAACAATTGAAGAGAAAGCCGGTATGTTTCACCTTCGTTTTTAATAACATGGGGATGTGTGGCTCCTACTACCATATAAACACAGTCGGGATAACGTGCGACTATTTTAGGTATAGCTGAAATAACCGTTTCAATCCCTTTGTTAGCGGAGAGTAACCCAAAACTGAGTAACACTGTTTTTCCTTCAACTCCAAATAAGTCTTTGTTGAAACTTGGATCAACGAAGGGAACATCAGGAATACCGTGCGGGATAAGATCAATCTTTTTAGGCGATACATTATAGATTTTTTGTAAAAATTCAGAACCGCGTTCGCTCATAACGATCAACCGATCTGATAATGCTGCAACTTCTTCCAATACCCGTCTCTGGTCGGGATCAGGATCTTTTAAAATTGTGTGCAAAGTTGTAACTATGGGCATTCTTAGTTCACGCAAAAGTGAAAGAATGTGACTGCCCGTTCTTCCGCCAAAGATTCCATACTCGAATTGCAGGCAGACCATATCAACGTTGTTGATATTTAGAAAGTCTGCGGCACGCCGGTAAGAAGTAATGTCCTTTTCTATAATTTCAAATCGAACGCGCGATGGATAGGCATACCCCTCCTCAGTATCATTAACCGGTAATGCAATACATGTTGTTCCAACATAGTGGGCAGCGAGTGCTTCACACAAATCGGTAGTAAACGTTGCGATGCCGCATTGGCGTGGTGAATAATTTCCGATAAAAGCGATACGGTTGATACTTGCACTTGTTTCTAATTGTTTCAAAATGAATATCTCTTTCTTAATTTTTCGTAACCTCAAAAAGGTTATAACTGGATTTTATTTTATTCTCCTTGCAAGTGATTATTTTATTATTGAAAATAACTTCTGAGCATCCACGCCATTTTTTCGTGTTGCTCCATGAGTCCCGTCATAAAATCAGCAGTGCCCAGATCCTTAAAGTCATCGCTAATAATCGTGATGTCTTTCCGCAAGGAACGGATAATAGATTCGTGATCCTGGAGCAGTGTTTGTAAGACGTGATCTTGATCGCCGAAATCATCATTTTGCTCAACCAGTCGCGCCATGGCTAAAAAGTTTTTTAGCGAACCCAGAGCGAAGTGTCCAAGTGCACGGACTCTTTCAGCGGTATCATCAATAATAATATTCAGCGAGTCGTACTGACTTTCGAAAAACTTATGCAACTCGATGAAACTTTTCCCTTGAATATTCCAGTGCGCGTTACGTGTTTTTGTGTAGAGCAGATATTCATCTGCTAATAATGTGTTAAGAAGTGTCGCAACTCCTTTTAAATTTTCAGTTGAGATTTCAATACTTGGTTTCATTTTATCCTCGATATTTAGTTAGTTGTTGTAAAGTAAAAGTAATTATGCTGCAATTTTTTTAAGAATTTTCATCGGGTTCTTTGTCCATCTCTTTCAATTCCGGGTAAAATACTTTTTTGTAAATGACATTAACTAGCGTCAGCATCCCGAAAATAATTAAGATAAACGTTGATAGTTCCATTGCTCCCTTTCATTTATTTATTGTTCACTATATTTAATAATGTTCCCGTTTAATCAGTCGCTCTCAGAACGATTGATGCGCTGCAAATAATCCTAATAAAAAGTATTTGATACTTTTCTGAAATGGAATCCGTAAATAGTAAACTGTATAGCTAAAGAAAATAACTGCGGTTTACGGAATAACGACCAGAAGAATAGTTTCCAGTAATAGAGTCTTTCCTCACCAATCAATCCCAGTTTGAACATGGATTTAAAAAGCGCTACGATATAATTCGGATCCAGATGAAAAACTTTTTGGCCCTTCGGCTCAAAATCTTTCAAGAAGAGCATTACGCGTTCATAAAAATATTTAGGTGAATAGATAGTGTTCACTATTTTTTTGTATCCGTCGAGGAGTTCCCCCGTATCCATGTGCGGAATAAAATTGATTGAAAAATCTGTATTGTTTCCGGTAAAATTGTTTAACATTCTTCCTTCGTTAAGAAGTCTTTTTTGAAGCTTTGTTCCTTGTGGCGCGTTTAGCAGCCCTACCATTGCAGTAACTATTCCGCTTTCCTGGATAAAGTTTGTAAGTTTATCAAAGATTGACGGTGGATCGTTATCGAAGCCTACAATAAATCCCCCCTGCACTTCCATCCCTGCATCTTGAATTATTTTTACACTAGAGATCATATCACGATTTCTATTCTGAATTTTATTACACTCTATGAGACTTTCTTCGTTCGGAGATTCAATACCAATGAATACGGCGTCAAACCCTGCTTTAACCATAAGCCGCATTAGTTCAGCGTCATCTGCGAGATTGATGGATGCTTCCGTACTAAAGCTAAAGGGGTTTTTTCTTTTTTCATTCCACTCAATAATTGCCGGGAGAATTTCTTTTTTTAATTTTGCTTTATTGCCAATAAAATTATCATCAACAAAAAAGACGGCTCCCCGCCATCCGGTAACATAGATTGCATCTAATTCGGCTATCATCTGTTCCTTCGCTTTTGTGCGAGGTTTCCTTCCATACAGAACCGTGATATTGCAGAAATCGCAATCAAAGGGGCAGCCGCGTGAATATTGGACATTCATAGATGTATAATTGTTCATTGATACAAGATCCCAGAGCGGTAAGGGGGTAGTAGTAATTTCCGCCCATTCTTCCGAAGTATATTTTTTCTTCGGTCTTCCTTCGTGCAGATCGCTTAAAAATTGTGGAAGTGTAATTTCGGCTTCATTAAGAATAAGATGATCGATGTCCTTATACTGATCCGGATGGCTCGTAAATAAAGGTCCCCCGGCAACTATCTTTGCATTTAACTTTTTACATCTTCGTATCACTTCGCCGGTAGACTCACTTTGTATAGACATCGCACTGATAAAAACAAAATCTGCCCAAAGAATATCATCGTCTGTCAACTTCTTTGCATTCATGTCAATTAGCTTTTTACACCAATCTTCGGGCAGCATAGCGGCAACGGTTAAAAGTCCCAATGGTGGAAAACTTGCTTTCTTTGATACAAATTTCAGAGCATGTTTAAAACTCCAAAAGGTATCTGGATACAGCGGGTAGACCATTAAGATATTCATCTGCGGGACCTCACGAATGCCTCTTTAATAATCAGTTTAATACTGGAGAGGAATAATTGCACAAACACGGAAAATGTTCTCGTGTTTCCGAATATTATTTTCCCAAATTTTTTCTCGACTACGTAATCAATTTTGTGTTTTAACCGGATTACAAATTTTTCTTCCGTGGAAGAAATGCTGACAAGTATCATTTTTCTATCTCAAAAGATTATAAGATTTTAATTCCGGTTCCATTATCACTAGTTAAGGGGAAGTATTCAATCGGTCAAAAGGATGAAAAAGGAACTACATCCTTTGGCGGAGCTTTTTTACATCGTGCTTTCATCGGAAGAGTTTAACCGGTAGGAAGATACCCCTGGAAAGTTCAAAAGAAGGTGGAAAGGGAATAATCCCCATCTCCACCCGGTAATTCGAGTAGTAGAAAAAGAAGAATATTCATGGAATTGAAAACATAAGCTGGGTTCTTCGGTTTTCAATTCTCGAATTTATTTATGATTTTTGAAAGGATTGCTCTCGTTCTCAAGATTACCTTTGCCTGTCTCGATGTAATTTTCAACTCTGCTTTTTGCATCGTTCAGAATTTTCTCAGATTCGTCCAAAAGAGCGTCTATCATTTCTTTAGCATCGCTAACCAATACTTCGGATTTTTTTTTTACGTCGTTGATTAACTGCGAAGCTTTCTTTTTAGCATTCGAAATATATTCGTCAGCATCGTCAACCAAATCCTGTGATTTGGTTTTTATATCCCGGCGTAACTTCTTCCCGGATTTCGGAGCGTACAGAAGCCCAATGACTGTCCCAACAGCAACACCGGTAAAAATTCCAATCAGTAACCCTTTTCCCATTCCCTTTTCTTCATTTGTCATTTTAAATCTCCTTCGGTTATAACATTACCTAAATTTGTTTTTCAGTTCAAAAAAGCTTATTTGGTTTTATTCTGTTTTCATTATCTCCAATTATGAAGAAGGAATCAATCGGACAAAGGGATGAAAAATGGATTAACTCTTTCGTCTGATTTTTTAAGACTATTTCCAAAAGAAAGCAAAATGGGTTTGATTAGAAAACATAAATAACTTAATATTTTTCAACTACCTCAATCCAGAGTTCGAACATCTATAAAATTTTTAATTGATCTCTTTCCCGTTTTGAATTTAAGAGGGATTCGACTGCTTCTTTAAGTATGCTATTCTGAACTGGTTTTGTAATAAAAAGATCCGTACCGGATTCGATTGCTGTCTGTCGAGTTTTAGTTTGCGCATGCGCTGTTAGGCAAAGGATCGGAGTGCCAGTATAGGACTTGGCTCCTTTAATCTCCTTAATTAACTCAAGACCATTCCTCGATCCTTTCAACGAAATATCCATTATTATTATATCGAAATTTGTACCGCTGTGTTTTTCGTAATAGGTATCTGCAGATTCGCAGACATCAATTTCAAAATCATTCTTAAAAATCCTTTTAAGTAAATTCCGGGAGATATCATCATCTTCTACGATAAGCATTTTTTTCACTTTCATGCCTCTGTAATTTTTTTGTTAAAAATTATTCTAAATGTCGACCCCGCATTTTTTTCACTTTCAACTTCGATGGTTGCATTGTTTAATTCACAATATTTTTTAACAAGGGTTAATCCAAGTCCGTTCCCTTCATAACTTCTCGTGTACCCTTGCTCTTCTTGAACAAACGGATCGAACATTTTTGGCAAAAATTCTTTACTTATTCCAATTCCAGTATCTTTTACTTCAACTATTAGATTCCCCGTATTATTTTTTTCTAAGAGCATTTCTATTTTTCCATTTTTTGTATACTTAACGGCATTATCTATCAAGTTGGCAAAGATTTGAGTAACGCTGTATTCATCTAGTATTAGCTTCGTCTCTTTTTCTTTACACGTATAGCTAAACTTTAATCCTTTTTGTTTGGCTGAAAGTTGATACTCGAGATACAATTTATAAAGTATGTCAGAATTGAGGTCGACTTTTACATTATGCGGTTTATATCCGCTCGTTTGTAATTCCGCCGCATTTAATATCAAATCTACAGTCCGTATCATTCTTTCCGAGGCAAGATTAATACTGGCAAAGCAGTCACGGGTATCGGTATCCAGTTTTTCTCTAAACACATCATTTAGATAATCAGTATTTCCAACTATTGCATTTAAGGGAGTTCTAATCTCGTGCGACATTTGCGCGAGGAATTCTGTTTTTAGTTTATCGGATTGTTCCGCTTTTTCTTTTGCTTCAATTAATTCTTTCTCCACTCGTTTACGTTCGGTAATGTCACGGATAATCATACTCGCGCGTGCAAGACCTTCTTGATCTTTAAAAATAGCTGAAGAAATATCTGATGGAAAGTGTGTCCCGTCTTTCCGAATAAATGTTAGTTCACCCCGAGCTTTTCCTTTCAATGCCCGCTCCGCAAGCAGAAGGGATAATTGGGGATCATTCATATTTACTATACCGGATTTACCCAATTTAATAAGTTCTTCTTCCGAATATCCAAACGTCTTGCACGCTGCAGGATTTGCTGAAAATATCCTCCCATCGGGACTTGTTAAAAGTATTGAGTCCATACTGTTTTCAAAAAACGAACGGTATTTCCCTTCGCTTTCCTGTAATTTTTCTTCTGCAAGTTTGCGATCGGTAATGTCAATTATTTGAGTAATAAAGAATTGAGACTTCTGATTGACATCTCGAACTAATGATGTAGAGACATAAGTCCATATTATTCGTTTGTCTTTTCTGATGTAACGTTTTTCAAATGAAATACTATCAATTTCACCATCTAACATTCTCCCAAATTGAGATAAACCAATAGATAAATCATCGGGGAAAGTGATATCAGTAAAAGTTAAATTCTTTAATTCATCTTCACTATAACCTATCATTTCTCTAAAAGCTTTATTAACTCTTTGGAATTTCCCATTAGTACCAACAATGCAAATACCTGCAGCTGCATAATCAAATGAATGCCGGAACCGCTCTTCGCTTCCTCGTAATTTTTCTTCCGTCCGCTTGCGCTCGGTGATATCTTCTACCATCCCAATAATTTCCCCGGGCATCCCGTTCTCATCACGTAACATGGTAACAAAAAGATTAGCCCAGACAATGTTTCCGTTTTTATGAATATATCTTTTTTCCATGCTATACATGGATATTTTCCCATCGATCAAATCGGAAAATTGGTTCATGTCTTTATCAATATCTTCCGGAAACGTAAAATCAGTAAACTTCATTTTCGACAGTTCCGCACTGCTGTAACCAGTCATTTTGGACAAAGGTAGATTTGAAATAACAGGATGACCTTGCTTATCAAGTAAAGCTATGGCAATAGGGGCTTGATCAAAAATAGTTCTAAAACGCTTTTCACTTTCTCGTACTTTCTGTTCGGCTTTCTTTCGCTCGGTAATATTCCGAACAATTCCACTTATGCTGGTAATTTGCTGTTCATCGCGAATAACCGCCGGTTTGATCAGAATATACGCTATTGAACCATCCGCAGTTACAATAGGTATTTCTACTTCATGACCACTCTTTCCTAATTGTATTTCGTTTTTAAAATTCTTTAACACTTCTTTTCTTGCCGACGGCTCAACGAATTCCATAAAATTTTTATTTAATAATTGATCATGGCTCTCAAAACCATGAATACGCGCCAAGGCATTGTTGGCAAAGAGTATGGTCCCTTTTTCATCTGAAATGAATATTCCTTCTGTCATGTTGTCTATCAGATTCCGGTATTTTTCTTCACTCATCCGTAACGATTCATCCGAATGTTTACGATCGGTAATATCTTGTGCAATTGTTGCGACAATATATTTCCCCTCCTTATCATAAATGTTTGCCGGATTCCAAAGGACTGTTTTAAGACCCTTATCTTTTGTTAAAATATCTATTTCAATAAGTTCCGGTCTTTCATCGCTTAGTAGAGTGTTTTTTATTAGCTCCAGTGTTGAAGCGATTTGATTTTGGGGAAAAAGAATAGCAATCTTTTTATTTATTAAATCTCTCAAACTATAACCACTCAGTTTTTCGAAAGCATTATTGATATGTGTAATCACCAATGAGGGATCCCAAATAATAATTGGTGCAAATGCATGATTTAAAAGAATGTCTAAATATTCGCTAGTTACGCGATTATTTTCACTAATAGATTCTTCTGCATGTTTCCGTTCGGTGATGTTCTCAATAGCAAGAAGAATTATTTTTTCTTTCCCAAAAGCTCTTTTAATTTGCCGGGCATTCAAGAGCATCACGCGTTTACCGATTGTAGTAAAGTTGTGTTCAACTTCATAGTCGTTGAAGGTTGTCTCTTCAGGCAGGATCGTCTCTAACAGCTCTCTCAGTTTAGGAATATTCCACTGTTGATTCCCAAGATCATAAATAAGCGTTCCAATTGTTTCTTTTGAGGTTACTTTAAAGAAGTCGTAGAACGAATGACTTGCTTTTATAACTCTTAAATCTTGATCCAAAACAATTAAAGGCTCCCGAACTGTGTTTATGATGTTCTCGGCGAATTCACTTACTTTATCTGCGGATTTAAATTTGGTTTTCGTTAGGGTCGGATTATTAACTAATTTATTTTTTCCTCTTTTATCGATCTTCGTCATAATACCACCTTATGTTTAAGAAAAGATAGAACTACCCATTACTTAAGTCAATCCATCAAAAGGATGAAAAAGGAACTACATCTTTTCGGTGAGTGAATAATCCGCCACACAATATATTTGGTTGAAGGGACAGCTTTTTCAATTTCTTAAGACTCTATGAAATTGTCATATATGTCTCATCAACATTTGAAAAGTCTTAAGTTAAGTTTATGTTTTTAGCTTTCAACATTATACTTGCGGCTTGCCGCACTATGGAATAATATTCCTCCAACATTCCCATCCTGAATGATTCTGTTTGTATTTTGATCTTCCAAAAAGCGCCGGTCTGTAAAATATATTAACTCCCGCGTTAATCGTAGGCAATACATAACTGGGCAGGTCTCCGCAATCGCAGTGTTCGATCATTGTCTTAGCAGGTTGTGTCTTTCCATCCAGAGTGGTCAACGTCTTATTATAAACCTTTTGAACTGAGTTTAAAAATTCATGCGTACTATCTATATCATACACCGCAACGCTGACTTCTGTCTGCACATCCTTCGTCAATCGATCAAATGTTTGGTGAGCAAACCTTTTCGCAAACGTGGACACATCTCCATCCCGCATCCTCAAATCCAATCGCTCCAGGGATTTGAGATCAAAGTAGGATAAATGAAGATTCTCAGGCGAAGCGATAATTGTTTTTGCAAACGATCCAAGCGCACCGATAGTGTAAGGTGTTCCGCCAAAACAAGTGGAAAGTATCATGAGGTCGAACCTTGTTGAATCACGTGTAAAATCTTTCAACCCGCTCACAAGGTCAGTAACAGTGAACATCCGATCCGGATAAGATGCATCATAACCTGCGCCATCGAACTCAGGAATTTCGTGTCCATAATAAAGGAACATGCTCACCATCTCTCGCTGATTCTCCACATGGAAGCGGCGATATAATTCTACTTCATGTTCAAACCGTGCTTGTTCGTTATCGCGCCAATACAATTCATTTGCTATGAGCCGACCGTTCCGGTAATAAAAAAACTCTCCATCACGGAGCGGGAAAAAGAAGAGAAAGTGTCTCTTGGGTTTTTGGTGAAAGATAAACACTTCGGCGTTGGGATTTTGTTGCGCAACTCTTTTTGCTCCTGCAAGGGCTTCCACATCCGCTTTGAATTCATTCCCTTTGGTATCGTGATAGAGATAGTCACCATCGCCGTGAATGATACACACAATCGAGTACTTCACTTCGAGTACACTCTTTTCCATCTGTTGTGCTTCACGCTGAACAGGAAGGTTAGCGCTGCACGAAGACGACAACATAAAGAGTACCGCATAACAAACACTTATAAAAAGCGTCGGGTATGTGGCACCCTTGAACAAAAAGCTGTGTAGATTCCGCATATATAAATATTCGCCCGGAGAGAAACTATTTATACCAAAAGTACAACCAGTATGATAATCAGAAGCAACGCGACAAGACTGATAGTTATTGTCTCTGCTTGCTCCATACTCTGCACGACGTAATTAGAGAAATTATTGAGCTGTGTATCCGGTACACGTTGATAGCCATTATTGCCGGTAAGTTCATCCTGCTTTTCTTGAAGTGATGCTTTAATATGACCTATGGCAGTGCCATCCTCATTAGAAATTAATGGCGAACTTTGAACCATGTTTAAGACTTTTGTCATACCTTTCAATGATTCATCGAGAATTGTGCGCTTCTCTGTTACGTTCTCTGTAGCTTTCACTTTGTTCGCGGCATCGTTAAAGTATTTTTGAATCTCGCCTTTTCCACCGGCATTAGCAGGGATTGCAAGAACAAACATCATAACGATAATTCCAAGAAGAGTTATTTGTGCTTTCATTGTTATTCCTTTTTTTGAAGTTGATAAGAAATTATTTGATCATTTAATAACCATGATTGTTTTTAAACAATCTTCCTTGATTAGAAGAACGTCTGAAATAGTGATTCATGAAAAAAACTATTCAGCAAACAAAAAGGTTCAAAAGACCCGGCTAATTCCCGGGTCTCTTTTCTAAAATTATTTGCAATTACTTCTTCACTATTTTGCTGAACGATCAACCACAATCTCTACTCTTCGATTGTTGGCTCTACCTTCGGCATTGGCATTGTCTGCAATTGGTCTATCTTCACCAATTCCCTGCGCTTGAATAAGATCGCCCGGATAACCGCGCGAAATTAGATATGACCGCACTGCGTCTGCACGTTTCTGCGACAGCACCTGGTTGGAACTGTTAGAACCCTGCGAGTCAGTGTGACCTTCAACGACCAATTTTCTCTCTTTTGTCTCTAACAGTGCAGCGGCAACCTGGTTTAGCCGATCTTGCGCCGCCGGCAAGAGTGCCGATTTACCTGAAGCAAAGAGAACACTGCCCGAAAGTGTAATTACAAGTCCGCGAGCTTCTTCCTTAACTGCAGCGAGTTTTGCAAGAGCTGCTTGTGCATCCGCGGTTCTCTTATCAGCATCTGCACGTGCCTTTTGTTCTGCGGCAAGCTGTTCTGTTTTAAGCGCAGCATTACGTTCCGAAGCAGCAAGGTCTTCTTTTGCACTCTTCACAATCTCTGTTTGTGTTGACTGATAATCTTTGTTCGCTTTTGCAGCGGTTGCATTTTCAGCAGCTGTAATAGCTAAAGCTTCAGCCATTTTGGCTTTGCGATCCGCAATGTAGGCGAGATCACGGGTCTTGAATGATTTAGGATCGTCCTGGAAAGATTTCTCGGCGATGGCAAGTGCGGCTTGTGCCTTGTGCAACTCCGCCGGTACTAATTGTGCCGCTTGGCTTATACTTGCGTGTTGATAAGCTTGACGTGCGTTAACAAGCTCGGTCGGGGGGATACTTGCACCACACCCAACGAGCAATCCAGCAAATACCATTGCAATAAGATATATTATGGATTTCATGGTTACTTCCTTTCTTTAGGTAATTGGTTATCTTTTCTGAGTTGTTGTACCCTATCAATTGCATCTGCAGCTTCTTTCTTGTCGGTATCACTTCGAGAGAGCGCTACTGCCAATTCGCCATCGGCTTGGGCACGCTTCAGCATTGACTCAGCTTGTTCCTTCTCACCTTTTTCAGCAAGACTCTGGGCATTAACCAACTCTTCTTTTGCGAGTTGCAAATAAAGAGATGCTGTGGAAATGTCGGAAGCTCCGACTTCTTCAGCAGCACGAATCGCTGACGTGGACGCTTCTTTATTAAGCACCACTGCACTACTTCCGCAACCTGCAATCACGACTGCGAAGAGAACACATCCCGCTAAAATGGTCATGTTCATATGTTTCATTAAGTACTCCTTTTAAGTTGTTATGTAACGTTTTATTTCAATTCATCTTATTTAAGAATTGAAAAACTCTTTTTTAATTTGAAATAAGTTATTGCTACTCCCCTCTAAATTCAATCGGACAAAAGGATGAAAAAGGAACTACATCTTTTGGGTGGGTACTCAATTCAGTGTAGACATGCAGCCACAATACCAAAGAAATTTATATTGGAATGAATACGATTCTTTTAGTGATGGCAACGGGAACATCGCTTATTCTTGCTGCGGTTATTGAGAAGTAGGTTAGCGTTAAAGAGAAGAGGGCAAGGCTATATCCCTGGATTAATGAATATGGATCCCTTCCAAGTTTTTAAAACTTGGAAGGTCACTAACATTGTAAGTGGTTTTATAATTCATCTCTTACAGTCCGAATTTTTTGAACAAATAATATTTCGGGAAATCAATGGCGAGTGTAAAGAGCGCCGATAATACCAAAACAGTAAGAACTATAAAAAGATTTAAAGAAGGAACAAAAATTCCGAATAAAGCGATAAGTGCAATCCCGATTATTGCCGACGTGGTTGATATGAGCAACCCTTTACCCGGCAGCGATGACCAGAAATGTCTTCTCTCCCTCACTATCAATACCCTAAATTGACTGTTGATTATAAAGCTTAGCATCACGAGAGAAGTAAGTTCGTTCCATTGTAGATGGAAAAAATGGATACCGATGAGGACTATAATGAGGTCACCCAAAACATAGAAAAGCGCCGGAATAAGAGCTGCAAAAATAATATTCTTCACGTTCCATTTATTCGGGTTGCTTGTACTCTTAACATTGTCGGTTGCTATTGTCATAACGACAAAATCATTTGCTAGAACGAGTAAAGTCATTCCAATAAGAGAAAGTAAAATATTATGCAGCCAGAAAAATCCTATAGAGAGAAAAACGACAAATTCTATAACCTTAATAACTTTATTGAGAACCCATGTCAGCATTCGCTGGTATGTCTGTCTGCTTATTGTTACCGCATCGATGATTACACCTACACCGGATTCCGTTAAGACTACACTTGCCGCTGCTTTTGCTACATCTGTTGAATTGCTTACAGCTATGCCCATCTCAGCTTGTTTCAGAGCGGGCGCATCGTTCACTCCGTCTCCGGTCATTCCTACAATATGTCCACCGGATTGCAAGAGATTCACAATCTTATATTTGTCTTCAGGATATATTTCCGCAAACCCATCGCATTTACTAACGATCTCTAATTGTTTATCCGCGCTTAAATCTTTTATATCCGCCATTCGGATAATATTATTACCAATACCAACTTGTGTGGAAATTTCTTTTGCTATATCAATACTATCTCCGGTAAGCATCAATGGCTTTATACCAAGCTTTCTTGCCTGATCTATCATAGTTTTTGAATCCGGTCTTGGCGGATCAGCCAGCGGCAGCAATCCAATAAGTTTTAGATTATTTAAATCCTCTCCATCCGATCTGGCAACCGCTATCGTTCTATACCCTTTTTTAGAAAAACCATCAATAGTCTTATTTACTTCATCTAAAGTTCCTTTATCCGTACTATGGCACAAAGAGATGATCACTTGCGCAGCTCCTTTTACAGCCTTGAATTGCTTGCCGCCGGTTTCAATCATTGCCTCTGTTCTTTTTGTAGACGGATCAAATGGAGTATAGGAAACCTGTTTATATTCATTAAAATTTACTTCGGATTTTTTAGCAAATTCCAAAACGGCAAGATCAATTAAGTCCATCCCTTCCGATTGTGATGTTAGTGAAGCTATTCTTAGAACATCTTCTTTCTTGTTTCCGGAAAAGGGAATGCTATCAACAACCGATAATTTGTTTTGTGTGATGGTACCGGTCTTGTCAAAGCAAATAATATCTATTGAAGCGGCGTCTTCTACTGAGTCAAGCTTAGTTACCAGCGCCCCTTTTTTTGCAAGTTCTGTTGCGCCCACAGATTGTACAATAGTTAGAACAGCAGGAAGAGCTGCAGGAATAGCTCCCAGTAAAACAACAATAACGAAGGTCAACATTATTAGAATACTTAAATGCATCAGTAAAGCAGAGACTGAAACGACAATGGATGCGGCGATACCGAGATAAATCATATATTTTACTACAGACATCATCATTGCTTCTTGATGCGACTTCGGCTTCGCGACTTTTATCAACTCAGCAGTTTTACCAAAAAAAGTGTTTGCCCCGGTGTTAACTACTATACTCGTAGCCTCACCACGCTTTACCACAGAGCCGGAATAGATAATATCCGATGGGTGTATTTCGATTGGAAGAGATTCTCCCGTCAGGGCTGATTGATCAACCGAAAGTTCGCCCGATACAATTTTTGCATCTGCAGGTACAATGTCTCCAAGTTTTACAGAGACAATATCTCCAACCACAATTCCTTTTGCATCTTCCTCTGTCCACTTTTTATCCCGTAAAACTTTTGATTTAACAGCAAGTTTTTTCTTTAACAGTTCCATTATTTTTTGTGAACTGCTTGAGTGTATCTGCCCAATGACGGCGTTTGCCGTTAATAATGAAAAAATTATTATTCCTTCAAGAGAATGATTTAAAGCGAAGGAAAGCCCCATTGCAAGTTCCAGCAGCCACGGCATTGGACCCCAATAACGTAGAATAAATTCAAGAAGAGCATTTTGTTTCTTACTTACTATTTCGTTACTGCCAAATTTCTCAAAACGATTCTTCACTTCAGAATCGGTAAGCCCGTCTGCTGTTGTCTCTAGTAATTTGTACGTCTCTTCTAAGGTGATCGTTTTATATTCAGATGTGTTCTTGATCTTTGATTCCATAAAAACGTTCTTTCATAATCTTGTGTAATGCTGTTTACATGTGTGTAAGTTCGTTTAGTTATTTTCTCAACACTACCAATTTTTTGAACAAGTCTATTTCTTCTTCGCTTAAATTTTCCGGCAGAAAGATGTTTATTTTTACCAACAGATTTCCAAACTCATTCTTCTTCTCATAAATTGGCATTCCAAGTCCTCTAAGTCTAAGTTCTTTGCCGTTTGGCGTTCCCTTAGGAATATTGACGGTCACTTTGCCTTTCAGTGTTTTGATTTCAGTCTTTCCACCAAGGATAGCGGTGTACAATTCAACGGGGAGGTTACGATAGAGATCGTTTCCATTCCTATGAAATTCAGAATGCGGTGCAATCTTAACTATGAGATAAAGGTCTCCGTTTGGACCACCACCAATTCCACGTTCCCCTTTGCCTGCAATTCTCAACTTTTGCTTGTCCGCGATACCTGGCTTGAGCGTTACCTTAATCGTTTGACCATTGAGTTTGATAAGCCGGGCTGCACCGTGATATGCTTCTTCAAGCGAGAGAGTTGTCTCGGTTAAAAGATCCTCCCCTTTGGTAACAACATTACGTCTTCCCCGCCGTTGGCTGCTACGTTGTCCAAACAGCGTTTCAAAAAAATCATTGACGCCTTGATCGGTAAACATTCCATCGGATTCATGCATACTCGACCGGTGTGATTGTCCGCCGCCGCTGTTTGCATACTTCGACCAATCAAATCCTCCCGGTTTTGCTCCGGCTTCTTCATAGTGTTTCCAATCCGCACCAAACTGATCATACTTTTTTCGTTTTACCGGATCACTCAGAACTTGATTTGCCTCGCTGATAACCTTGAATCGTTCTTCAGCAGATTTATCACCGTTATTCTTGTCCGGATGATATTTGTTGGCAAGCGTTCGATACGCTTTTTTGATCTCTGCCTGCGTTGCTGATTTGGCAACACCTAAATCCTTGTAGTAATCTTTGTAAATCATAGTCTTGCTATTTTTTATTCATCTCCCTAACGCTATTGCACATAACATTTATCATTCGGCAACTCGCACTTGTGCAGGGCGCAGTAATTCATTATTCCAGAGATAACCCCGGCGCAATTCATCAACCACCATTCCCTGTTCACTACTTTCATTTTTCGCCATCGCAACTGCCTCATGCAAATTATGGTCAAATAGAGTTCCGACACTTTCGAAAGGGATGACTCCCTGCGCTTCCAATAATGCAAGGAATTTTTTGTGGATGATTCGCACTCCATTCACAAAGGGTTGATCCGCATCATCCACATACTCAAACGCTTTTTCCATATCGTCGAGAATTCCTAATAGACCAAGTATCACTCCCCGTTTTCCTTCCTCGGCAAGTTTATTAATATCATGTTCAATGCGGCGGCGATAGTTTTTGAAATCAGCAAGTGAGCGCAGAGTCCGGTCACGCTCGTTTATTAGTTCTTCCTGCAATCTCTCTATCTCTGTCGCAAGATCAGCCCGTGGCAGTAAGCTTTGTTCATCTTCGTGTATTTCTACTTTCATTGTACACCTCTAATGTTTTTCATTAATTTATTGGTTCTCGTCCTTTAGTCTGCATAGGATAATCTGTATATCCTTTTTCACCCGGAGAATAAAATGTATTCATATCAAGTTCATTTGATACCGGCCAGCCGTTAGCAAACCGTTCAACAAGATCGGGGTTATTAATAAAGGGTTTGCCGAATGCAATAAGATCAGCAAGCCCGTTTTTTATTTCAGTTTCAGCCCGTTCCATCGTATATCCGCCGCTCAACATAATCGTGTTCTCAAATTTTTTACGAATACTCTTTTTAATTTTGATGGGCACTTCCGGCGCACCCATTGCGCTGTGATCTACCAAATGGATATAAAGTATTTTTAGACTATTCAGTTTTTTAGCAAGATATTTGTAAGTCTTATCAATTTCAGAATAGTGTGGCATATCGCTTGCAACACCATAAGGAGATAATCGTAACCCAACTTTATTTTTCCCGATCTCTTCAATGGTCCCTTCGATTATTTCCAAAAGAAAACGGCATCGGTTTTTAATACTGCCGCCGTACTTATCTTTCCTAACATTACTCACCGGAGATAAAAATTGTTCTACGAGATATCCGTTAGCTCCATGAAGTTCGATACCATCAAATCCTGCTTTTACTGCATTAGCAGCTGCGGCAATGTATTCTTGTTTAGTACGATTGATTTCTTTCAAAGTCATTTTTTTTGGAACTGGAAAATCCTGCAGCCCATGAGCATCCGTCCACATTTGTCCAGCCGGTTTAACAGCTGAAGGAGCAAGAATTACAGCATCCTCAGGCATATTCGCCTGATGACTAATACGCCCGGTGTGCATAAGTTGCACAAAGATCTTCCCGCCTTTTGCATGCACGGTGTCTGTTATTTTTCTCCAACCTTCCACTTGTTCATCGCTGTAAATTCCAGGAATGCGGCTATACCCAAGACCATTCGGAGAAGGAGAAGTTCCTTCAGTAATGATAAGCCCTGCAGCGGCACGTTGTCCATAATATTCTGTCATCAAATCGTTCGGTACATTGCCAATTGCACGTGAGCGGGTCATAGGAGCCATAACGATTCTATTTTTAAGGTTGATGCGACCTAGTTTATATGGGCTCATCAGTTTAACTTTTTTCATTTCATATCTCCTTCTTTAATTTTAGTATTTTACTTATTAATCAAGTTGATTTGTCTTTGCCATCGATCGTCCGGCACTGCGAAGTGATTCGGGACAGTCCAGCCGACCGGTATGAATTTCAATAAATACAAGTCCGTCCGCTTTAGCTGCTTTATCGAGCGCTTCTTCAAGTTCACCTTCTGTGCGGACATCAAGTCCAGTTCCTCCTCCAAATATTTCCACCAGTTTATGATAGTGCCAGGGTTGAATATCGTTGTATGGATGGTCAACGATTACACGTTCTATCGTGTATCCATCATTATTGATAAGGAAAATAATTGGCTTCAGATTATTCCGAATCATCGTAGACAAATCCTGACAAGTAACTTGAAAAGAACCATCGCCAATAAATAATATAGCTTTGCGATCCTGCGCCGCCATACAAGCACCCAAAGTGGCACCGACCGTATAGCCGATCGATCCATAAAAAGTCTGGCCTATGAACGTCACTCCTTCAGGCATGAGCGTTTCCGCAGCACTGAAAAGAGAGACACCTGTTTCCGCAATAACCATAGAATTATTTTCAATAAAATGACTCATGCGGTCGAAGAAACGTTTGACAGTAATTGGTTTCGCTACATCAGGCATGTAAGTTTCCGTATGTCTGTGTACACAACTATTAGATGCACACTGGATATCCAAAGTTGTGGTATCCCGTCGTGAAAGTTTTTCCGTTAGCCCAAGAATAAAATCATGGAGATGCACATGCTCATAGTAATGGTGTTTGATCTTAACGTAACCGATATTGCCGCTAATCATCTTTGAATCGTCCATGTTTGTTGTAAAACCGCCAGTATTAAAATCGGTCATTAGTGTCCCAAGTTTTAAAATGCAGTCTGCGGACTCAACGCGATTTTTTACATAGTCACGGCTCCGGTCTCCTTCAAAGAGTCCAATGAATTGCGGATGATGTTCAGATAGGAGCGTTTTACCCAGCATCATAGTTACATATGGAAAACCAGTTTTGTCGAGAAACCCGGCAAATTCTTTTTGTAGTTTGAAGCGTAACAACTCAACATCGCCAATGACAATAGGTTTCTGCGCCTTATCCAGCATTTTAACCGCTTCCTTTATCGCCTCAGCAAGTGCATCCTTATTGCTTTGGGGACGAGTTGGAAAATTAAAAGGAGCCGGTCTGTTACATTTCATCATCACCACATCTGCAGGAAGACTAATGTAAACCGGTTGCTGGTGTAAAATGCATTCCGACAACACACGGTCAATTTCAGCCGGGGCAGTTTCCGCGGAAACAAGCTGGGTTGATGCGACAGTAATTTTCTCATACATCTTCATGGGGATTTGATAATCCCCTAAAGTGTGATGCAACAGCGGTCGTGTGCGGAAATTAATTGTAGCGGGAGAACCGGTAATAACAACTACCGGAACTCTTTCGGCAAATGCGCCTGCAACACCGTTAATGGCGCTTAGTTCTCCAACACCATAAGTAGAAGAGAATGCACCAATACCCCGGATGCGAGCGTAGCCGTCGGCTGCATAAGCCGCGTTGAGTTCGTTGCACGTACCGATATATTTCATATCACTCTTCAGAACTTCGTTGAAAAATCCGAGAACAAAATCTCCCGGGACACCAAAGAGATGATCCACTCCAATCTCCTTCAACCTGATTAGCAGGTATTCGGCAACCGTACTTTGTGAATTTACCATCTAATCATTCTCCATTTTGATGTTCAAGACTACCATGGTTTTAAATTTTCTCCGTAATGGTCAAAGAGTTCTCTTTCAGCAATCATATCTACCGGTTGAGAAGGATCAAACTCAGGGCTATTCTTTATTGATTCCAACGTAAGATTAACATAAACTTTTGATTCTCCCCAATCGATACGGTTAATCCAACGAGGTAAAATAAGAACTTTTCTTCCCGGCAGCCAGTTGGTTGTGTCCACAACCATGAAGCGAATATTCCATTTTTCATCATCAATTATATAATCTTCCACATGTCCGATTTCTCCATCTTTAGCTTGAATATAATACCCCTCCACTTTCTCTGTGCTGCGTAAGTGAAGATCATCGGGATGTTGTTTCTCAGAATTTTTTTCTTTCTTCACCGGGTTAATATCGTAGATGGGGATATACGGGCTCATTCCAACCGCTCCATCGTAAAACACATTATCCCAATAAAGCGGAAACCCGTAATGGGTAAACAATTTAATTTCGTGTTGGCGGGATACGGTTTTTTGAGTTTCAAAATCGGGACTATTGCGAACCTGGTCCATGGTTAGATTTACCTGGAATGTTTGTGACTTCCAATCAGTTAAGCCCAGTGCTGCATGCGGAATAATTATTTTTTTCTCATTCAACCAATTACCTGTTTCCACAACCAGGTAACGAATTGACCATGTGATATCATCAAAGTAGAACTCGCTTACTTTTCCCAGCTCACCATCTTTTGCCTTAATGGTGTAACCAACTAGACTATTTACACTTCGTTTCATATTTACTCCTTGTTAACTAATTATTTTCTATTCTCTGTTTTGTTATTTATAATAAATCATGACTTAATTAATTTTTCTTTTTAAAGAGCAACCACCCGATTAAGACACCAAGAAGAAGAGTAACAATGGTAGGATACAGCCTCCAATTATTTCCGCCCATCGAATGGTTTTCATTCATCCTTCCAATTATTCCGCTGTCCATCATTGTTCCGCTGCCGAAATACAAAAAAAGCACTACTATAACTAGTAGCGCAATGACTAAATATCTATTGTTTGTTTTATCCATTTAATTAATCTCCTTAAGTAGTGTAAGTTAAATTTTATTTTAGGACTGAAATTTTAATTGTATTTTATTTTTGATTTTACTATGTGAACATAACGCTCGATTTTTTTATGCTTGCGCCCGATGACCTTATGATAAATGGAAAAGCAATCTTGTGCTTTATAAAACTATGCAGGAGGCTGTCTTAATTCAATCGTACAAAGGGATGAAAAAGGAACTACATCTTTTGGGTGAGGAAATTATTCAACGCAGATTATAGATAGTAATTGCATCGATACCGTAGAATCTTTCATTGATTCCATCACAAGCAATATCTTGCCACGAGGGCATCCTCGATGGCAGAGTACAACAATCACAGCCCAATACTGATTCGGATTTGTTAGTTGGTATTGTTTGCAACTTATTTCTTTGCTCAGTGACTAAACAACTCGGCATAGAACGTAATTTTATTTAATCATAGTTAAAAGCATTTTGGATTTTACCGTCGCTTTTAATCCGTGAGGAATATTCGGCGGCATTACTATCATTTC
>JBAYFO010000034.1:0-38198 GCA_041667115.1 Ignavibacteriaceae bacterium
TTAATTAAAATATTAGAGAATATAAAACCGGAAGAACCAAGAAAATATTCTTAAGGAGTTCTTCTTAAAAGGGAACGCTCTTGAAAAATCTCGCATCTTCATCTTTCATTAGCATTTGCATTTAAGAAAAGTTTATCAATATTGAAAAAGATGAAATTGATAAGCACCGAGTTCCACAAATAATCCGGAATAAAAAACTTCATTAGCTGATCTTAAGTATTCTATATCACTTAAGAGATCAGTTAAAAGAACCAGATCTTGAGTACCGTCTATTTGGAGTTTTATTCTTCCTTGTGAGGTAACATTCGAATAATTTACAACTACAAGACAATGCTGTGAGTTATACATCCACAACCATGTTAACAAATTTTCGTGAGTATGCTCTTTTTCCCATACCGGCAAAGCTTCTAACAACTTCCAGTTCCCCAAAGAAAAGATTTCGTTTTTTGTAACATGAAATAATTTCTCATAAAAAGTAGAGACAGTTTTGTTCTTGCTTTCTTTTGGTTCTCGGCCAAGCTGAATCGGTAATTTTATTTTCTTCCCTTCAAATTGTCCATCAAAAAATAAACGCATCCCCGGAATTGTGGAAATGATAACCGCTGCAGCCAACGATTTTTCCATCCCCAAGAGATGTTTAGCCCTTTCTTCATCATGGTTTTCCAGGAAGCGGGAAGATTTTTGTTGAAAAAGTAGATCTGCCCTCAAATGATCGTAAATATTTTTAGGAGTTCCGTCTTTTAATCTGTCCAATAGTTTTTTGTCATAGGTAAAATCAAACCCGAGTTGTTGCAAATCCCATTCTAAATTCCAGTAAGCTTCTGCGAGAAAAATGAAATCCGGATGCGTTTTTTTTACGGTGGTAATTGCCGATTGCCAAAATTCATCGTGTGGTTTTGGGTGAAGATATTCGTTGATGACTCCGCACCAGGTGTTTCCAAAAACATTATTTAAAGTTAACATTGCCATATCGCAGCGAACACCATCGCACAATTCCGCAATGTTTAGGAGTATCCCGGTCATAAACTTTCTGGTGTCCAGGTTATAGTAATTTAATTGAACAGTGTCTGTCCACGCCGGGAAAAAAGGATCTCTGCCATGCGCAAATATCCGGTGAAGTTGTTTAATGGGTCTATAGAAAGTATGTCGATCGGAAGCAAGTACTTCTTCGGTGGTCTCCAAAAAAATATCGGGATGAGTTTCCAGTAATTCAGTCTCAGCGCTGAAATGATTTGGAATAAAATCCAGCATTAAAAGCATTCCTAATTCGTTCAGCGTTTTCTTAAGCTGAAGCAAATCGTCTTTTGTTCCCAATTCAGGATTGATGTTATATTGATTAATAGCGTACGGTGAGCCAATAACGTCTTTTCTTTGCCAATCTTTTAAAGATCTATCATAGGAATGAATCAGATTTTCCTCAAAGCAGCAACGGTCGATAAGAATACTTGTGGTCTCCCAAATGCCCATCAACCAGATAATTTCAAATCCCTGGGCGGCAAGATTTTTCCAATAAGAGAAAGGAATATCCGCTAGCTTCGCCCTTTTTTGTTCAGTGTCAAATCTCCTTACCAAAAGCCTTATATTTATTTCAAGAAGTCTTGGATTTTTCATATTAAAGCTATTTATATTGAAAATGAATTAATCGCTTCTACAAGATTTCCGGCAACATGAAGAGAAAGTACTTTTCGGTTTTTGTTCTTCAAAGCATTCAGGTCGCCTTGCGCCTGGGCTGTAATTAATACTCCAAATGAATATCCTTGTTCGGGAACATCAAGGTCATTTTTTATTTCATTTGTAATTTGAATGAACAATCCGTTGTTCTTTCCTCCTTTGTGCAGTTGTCCGGTTGAATGGAGAAAGCGTGGTCCAAAACCAATGGTAATGGCTAGAGGAAATTTCGCTGTAATTTTATTACGCAACGTTTGGAGTGATGTTGTAACTTCGTTGCCATATTCCGTGAACGACATTATCGCGACATAATCATGCTCATCTGCTTGAGAAAGAAATTTATTTAATACAGAAGAAATTGATTTATCTGCGTCGAATTTATTTGATTCTCCCATTAAAGAAATAGCTCCATCGGTGAAAACAGTTTTTACTTCAGGAAGTTTTCCACTGACTTTAAATGCTTTCAAACTTTCACCGGCTAATGTTTTTGCAAATTGAACATCAGGTTGGTCAAAAGGATGAATCTTTAACACAACGCTTGAAAGCGCTGTGGCAATTTCCCAGCGGTAAAATTCTTTTGCCAATTGATACGGCTCATCAAGTACAAAAACGAGAACCGGTTTTTGTGCGGCGATTAAGTCTGCTGCAAATTTATCAAGTCTGTCGTTATTGTCATTAGCTAGCTTGATAAAAGTAAACACCCGATCATTTTTATAATTATTGATCGGTAACATTTCTTCATCGCAAATCGGCAGAATTCCTTTCCCATCCTTGCCTGTGCTTTCTGCCACTAATTGTTCTATCCATTGAGGAAAAGAAGAAAACTTCGGGGATACAAAAAAGGTCACTTTGTCTTTTCCATCTTCGTATAATTCACCCAGGGTTGCACCGAGATAAAATCCGGGATTCTTTGAAGCTTCAACATAAAATTGGCACTCATCTGCTATTTCTTTCGCGTTTAGTAAAAACCTTTCAACATCAATACCCATCAATGCAGCGGGAAGCATACCGAAGTAGGTTAATGCCGAATATCTTCCTCCGACATCACCTGGAGTAGAAAAAATTTTTCTAAACTTTTTTTCCGCGGCGAAATTTTCAAGCCACGTATTCGGATCGGTTAATGCAACAAACTGATTCCCCGGATTTTTATTGAACTTGCTTACTTCATTATAAAAATAATAGAAGAAGGACATAGTTTCGATAGTGCCCCCCGATTTACTTGCTACGATAAAAAGTGTCTTTGATAAATCATAGGTGTCGGTTATGCGTTTGATGTTATCAGGATGGGTGCTGTCAAGAATCTCAAGTTCGGGATATCCTTCTTTTGAACCGAAAGTTTTTGCAAACACTTCGGGAGCCAAACTGCTTCCGCCCATACCGAGGAGTAAAATATTTGTGAAATCATTTTTAATTTCTTCGGCAAATTGTTGAAGCTCATATATTTTATCGAGCATTTTGTAAGGCTTGTTTAACCAGCCCAGCCTGTCTGCTAATTCTTTTTGTTCTGCCGGATTTTCTTTCCAAATAGATGGGTCAAAATTCCATAGCCGTGATGCAATATTTTGTTCTTGCCATAGCGAAAGCCGGTTTTCTACATTGTGCGTTATTTCTTTACTTAAATGAAAAGTTATCTTTTCCATTCGTTCCTCAAATTCTGGATGAATATATTTACGTACTGAAACTTACAAAAAAATATTTTTTGTTACTTTAGGAAGAGCAATATATTTTACACGTTAAAAACGAGAAATTGCAAATGAAATTGGCCACCTTATGTTATGTGAAAAACCGGGAAGAAAAAAAAACATTAATGCTTCACCGGATAAAAAAAGAAAATGATGTGCACGAAGGGAAATGGAATGGTCTTGGAGGAAAATTTGAACAAGGCGAAACACCGGAAGAGTGTGTTATCCGCGAAATAAAAGAAGAATCAGGATTAACCATTACGAACCCACAACTAAAAGGATTTATTACCTTTCCTCTGTTTGACGGAGTGCATGATTGGTACGTCTTCGTCTTTGTTGCTGAAAAATATTCTGGAGACTTGATCGATTCAAACGAAGGGAAGCTGGAATGGATTCCTGATGAAAAAGTTACACAACTAAATTTATGGGATGGAGATCAAATCTTTCTTGAGTGGCTCGATCAGGATAAATTTTTCAGTGCAAAATTTTTTTATGAGAAAAAGAAGCTTGTGGAGCATGAAGTTTCGTTTTATTAAATCAAGCTGTAACTTTGTCTTGGTTCTTAATTATTTTGGAAAACAAAATTAATGAATAAAGTTTTAGTGTTTTTTTTCGTCATTTCATTTACACTGTTTGGACAAACTTACAGACAAGTCAAAATCTATTTGAACAATAATGATGATATTCGCACGCTTGCTTCATTCAACCTCGATCTCGATCATTTTCACCGTACAAAAGATAATGCTATTGTAACATTTCTAATTGATGCTGAATTCAACCGGCTTACGCTGCTTAATTACCGGTACGAAGTTTTGATAGATGATTGGCGTGCACATTACAACAAGCTTCCTAAAATGAATGCTCTTGAAAAACAGAGTGAACTGAAAAAAAGTCAAAATAAATATGGCGTTAAAAATTTTGGTTACGGTTCGATGGGGGGGTATTATACCTACGATGAAGTAGTACAAAAACTAGACGAAATGAAATCTCTTTATCCAAATTTAATTACCGCGAAGGAGGAAATAGGAAAATCTGTCGAAGGGCGTTCTGTTTACGCAGTAAAAATTTCCAAGAATCCGGATGTTGACGAAGATGAACCAGAAGTGCTTTACACGGCATTGATCCACGCGCGGGAACCTGAAAGCATGATGCAGTTACTTTACTTTATGTACGATCTTTTAGAAAATTATGGAACAGATGCAGAGGTAACTTATCTTGTGAATAATCGCGAGCTTTATTTTATTCCGGTTATTAATCCCGATGGTTATGTTTATAATCAAAGTACAGACCCAAAAGGTGGAGGAATGTGGAGAAAGAACAGAGGCGCTAGTGATTCATCCGGAGTTGATCTGAATAGAAATTTTGGACCTTACGCGTATTGGAATGCCTCTAATGGAGGCTCAGCAACAAACCCGGCTGATGATACTTACAGAGGAGCTGCCCCTTTTTCAGAACCGGAGACACAGAACGTAAGAAATTTTCTTCTTTCGCATAAAATTAAAAATGCACTTAATTATCATTCCTTCGCTAATGAATTAATTTATCCATACGGCGCTTTGGAAAAAGAGACTCCCGATTCCCTTATCTTCCGTGAGTTTGCAACCGATATGACAAAATATAACCACTATACATCGGGAACAGACCAAAGCACTATTGGTTATTCTACACGTGGCAACAGTGATGATTATATGTATGATGGCGATAGCATGGCAATAGGAAAAATATTTGCTATGACCCCTGAGGTTGGAAATGCAACTGATTACTTTTGGCCTATTCAACAAAGGATATTGCCAATAGCTGAAGAAAATCTTTTTCCGAATTTATATTACGCGTGGGTTGCCGGCGCTTATGTTTCACTTTCAAATTATGCGTTTGATAGAGAAAATTTTATGCCGGGGGATACCGTGCATTTAACGGCGTCGGTAAAAAATAAGGGATTAAGCGATGCGGCAAATGTTTCAATTTCATTTCTTCCCGATCCCTCTAAAGCCTCTATTGTCTCGGCTCCACCTACAATCAGTAATCTGAAATCGAGAGAAAGCTATTTAAACGATTCTGGATTTGTATTTGTTCTTAATCCAACATTAAAAAACGGAGAAGTGGTCCAACTTGTTTTAGCTACGGCTCTTGGTGGGGTTCCAATGGCAAGCGACACAATACCTATCACGATAGGTAAAACCAATATTGTATTTAACGATACTTCATTAACACCCTTGACAAAATGGGATGTAACTTCAAATGGTACACCGAAATGGGGAGCGACAACTTCCGCATATGTATCAGCGCCAAATTCTTTTACCGATAGCCCTGATGGAGTTTATGCAAACAACGCAACCGTTGTAATGACGTTAAAGGATTCGATAAATCTTTCAACTATTTCTAATCCTAAATTATCTTTTTGGACAAAGTATGATATTGAGAATGATTATGATTGCGGAGTTGTTGAAATTTCTTCCGATGATGGAAAAACATGGGGTGCAGTTGGTGGAACATACGCTAATGGAGGATCCGGGCAAGGGAGGCAGTTAGCTTATAATTCTCCCGTTTATGATGGAAGACAACAAAATTGGGTAAAAGAAAAAATTGATCTTAAAAAATTTAGCGGGAAACAAATTAAGATTCGTTTCAAGCTGCTTTCCGACGGATCTATCCCAAAAGACGGCTGGTATTTAGATGACATTAGCATCATTACCTTTGATGATATTACGTCATCAAGCAGAAACGAAATCTCGACTCCGCTCGATTTTCATTTATTGCAGAATTACCCTAATCCGTTTAATCCAGAAACAGTTATCAGTTATCAGTTATTGGTAAGCAGCAAAGTCACTTTAAAAATATATGATATTCTCGGGAATGAAGTAGAAACATTACTAAATGAAGAACAACCAGCGGGGAATCATTCAATCAAATTTGATGCGACTATCAACCATCAACTAACCACGAACGCACTTTCAAGCGGAATTTATTTTTATCAATTGCGAGCGGGAAATTTTGTTGAAACCAAAAAAATGGTTTTGATAAGATAAAGAAAATGAATTGGTGTTAAATGGACTAGGAATTAAAATCTATGTCCGAAACATGGCTAGATGTTTATCTGGTCGAAAGCAACTGTAAAAGTACTTCCTTTTCCTTTTTCGCTGCTGACCGAGATAGAAGCTTTATTTAATTCTACATATTTTTTTACAAGTGCTAAACCTAATCCGTTTCCTTCAAATCTTCTTGAGTAACCGGTATCTTCTTGAGTAAACGGCTCGAAGACAAAAGGAATATATTCCTCCGAAATCCCGATTCCTGAATCAATAATATCAACACACATTTTATCAATTTTATTTTTATATAAGTGTATCTTCACTTCACCGGCGGAGGTATATTTAATTGCATTATCAATAAGATTAGCAAAAATTTGTTTTATTGTGTAATTGTCTCCCAGAACAATTGTCTCATTGGAAGAGTTCTCTAAAGTAAGTTCGAGATTTTTTGCTTTGGCTTTTGAGTAAAATTCAAGAAGCAAATCATCCAGCAGATTTTTGTTCAAGTCCAACACTTCAAAATTTGTTTCAAAATTTCCCGATTGCAATTGAGAAATATTCAGGATCAAATCTATCGTGCGGATCAATCGTTTTGCGCTTGAATCTATAATCTTGAAAGCAGATTCAAGTCCCGTGGGGAGTTTGTCTTCCATTTCATCTTTTAACAAAGAAGTAAACGTAACAATGTTATTAACAGGAGTCCTTATTTCATGCGATATTTGTGCGAGGAATTCAGTTTTTAATTTGTCCGATTTTTCAGCTTCTTCTTTTGATTTGATCAGTCTCTCTTCATAAGCTTTTCTGTCGGTAACATCTCTGGCAACTCCTTGAATCGCTACCACCACTCCGTTTCTATTTATTAAGGATGAGGCTAATTCAAGATAGGCGAGCTCTCCATTTTTTTTCTTTATTTTGAACTGATGAATTTTATTAGGTTGTTCACCAAACCGCAACGACTCAATTATTTTTAGCGTATCCTCAAATTGCTCTTTAGAAAAGAGATCTGAAAAATGCATGTTTAAAATTTCAGTTTTACTATAGCCCAATAAATCAACGAATGCCTGATTGATATCTATAAAATTGCCTTCAAGATCGTGAATAAAGACAAGCGAAAGAGAATGGTAAAAAAGCGAATTATAACGCTCCTCACTCTCACGTAATTTATTTTCTATTTTGTTTTTATAGAGCGCCATTTCAAGAGCGCCGCGTAAATCTTTTTCTTCAAACGGTTTGATAAGGTATCCATAAGGTTCGGTGTTTTTAGCGCGTTCGATTGTAGGACCATCCGCAAACGCAGTTAAGTAAATAATTGGGATTTGGTGTTGTTTAAAAAGAATTTCGGCAGTTTCAATTCCGTCCATCCTTCCACCGAGTTGAATATCCATTAAGGTCAAATCGGGTTTTGCATTATCGATAACTTTAAGCGCTTCTTCTCCGCTCGAGACTACATCGAAGACGTCATATCCCAGGCGTTTTAAACTGTTTTTAATATGTAAAGCGACAATGCTTTCATCTTCAACAATAAGAATTTTCGGCCGTTCTGAAATTATGGGTATCATTTTTTAGTAAAATTTCTCTCTTGAAAATTATGGGTTAACCGTACAATTAATTTGGATCCGGAAACAAAGGGATCGTAAATTTAAAACTTGTGCCTTTTCCGTATTCACTTTCAACCCAAATAGAGCAATTGTGTTTTTCAATCATTTCTTTACAAAGAATTAACCCGAGCCCTGTCCCTTCTTCGTTATTCGTTCCCTTGGTGGAAAAATGCGAATCTATACGAAATAGTTTATCGAGGTCTTCCGGTCTAATTCCAATTCCGGAATCTGAAATAGTTAGCTCAGCAAACACTTCCTTACGGATAGCAGAAACAGTTATGTCGCCCCCTTCCGGAGTGAACTTAATGGCGTTAGAAATAAGATTTTGGAAGACGGAATTTAACATGTTCAAATCAGCATTGATATGAATAGTTCGCGCGATCTGGTTAACTAAAGTAATGTTTTTGTTCTTGGCTGAGCTTTCCAGAATTTTGAAAACATAATTAACTTCGTCAAAAAGGTTAATTCGTTCAGCTTGAAATTCTATGTTACTTAATTGCATCCGCGACCAGTGGAGCAAGTTTTCAATCAACTTATAAAGATTTTTTGAAGCTCCATTAATATCCTGTGTTAGTTTCCATTTGTCTTCCGTTTCAAGTGTATCAAACTCATTCATTAAAAAATTGGAACAGCCGAGTAACCCTTGGAAGGGACTTTTCAGATCGTGCGCAATAATTGAGAAGAATTTATCTTTGCTGTTGTTCAGTTCGCGCAATTCCTCCGAATATTTTTTGATAGCCTCTTCCGCCCAAATTCGTTGTGTAATATCTATAATAAAGCCCTCGAGATAAGTTTCACCGGAATCACTTGCGCTGACGCTCAGTCCTTTATCAAGAACCCATTTTTCTTCACCGCTCTTTGTAATTAATCTGTATTCGTTTTGGTAAGGTTCGTTTTTATCAGTACAATTCTTAATGCGGGTAATTACTTTAGAGAGGTCGCCCGGATGAATTAAAGAATTAAAGGTAACCCGGTTGTCGTATATAAAATTTTCAATTTGATATCCTGTAAGTTCCAAACAGCCATCACTCAGATAACTCATCTTTCTTTCTTCATCATTACTACATCGATAGGCAATTCCCGAAAGATTGTTGATGAGTGTAGAAAGTTTTCTTTCACTTTCTCTTAAAGAGTTTTCACTTCTTTTTCTTTCAGTTATTTCCAGTTCAAGATACTTGTTTGCCTCAGCAAGTTCATGAGTTCTTTCAGAAATCAATTCCTCAAGTTTTTCTTGATGAAGATTTAAAGCAAGTTCGTAATTTTTTCTTTCGCTGATATCCTGAATATGCACCAAGTACCCGATAACTGTTGTGTTTCCCTCGTCAATTAAAGGAGAAATTAACAGGTCGACATAAACTTCACCGGTTTTTCTAACTCGATAGAGATTTTCTCTTTTAAAAAAATCAAAATCAAAAAGCTGTTCAATTCTGATCGATTCTTTTCTTAGAAGCAGATCTCTCTGTTCTTCCGACAAAAAAGAGTTGAAGAGAAGATTATAACCATCAAGATCCAGAGTGCTTGAAAGCCCGAAAATCTTATAAGACGCTTTATTCATATGCACAAAAGAACCATTGGGAGCAAAAAAGATTATCCCGATAGGAGACTCTTCGAAGATACTGCGGAAGCGTTCTGCGCTTATTTTAAGAGCGTCTTCAGTTTGAAAATGTTCCGCTATTTCATTTTCAAGTTGCATGTTTACTTCAGTTAATTCTTTTGTTCGTTTTTCAACTAACTCTTCAAGTTGATTTTGGAATTGGCTGATCTCGAAATCGGCTTTTCTCCGCTCGATAACATCACGGAAAACAAGAACAACACCTGTAGTTTTCCCTTTGCCATCAATTATCGGGGCAGTGCTATCATCAATTGGGATTGTATTTCCGGATCTTGTTAGAAGAGCAGTTTTAGCTTCGAGGGCACAATTGCAATTGGTTTCAAGAACCTTTACTATGGGGTTCTCGATCTCTTTTCCGGTTTCTTCATCAATAAATTTAATAACCGAGCAAATATCTTTTCCGACAAGTTCGTTCGCTCCCCAGCCGGTTAATTCTTCGGTTATACGGTTAACGAAAGTAATGTTTCTCTTTACATCGGTTGTAATAACGGCATCGCCAATGCTCTGGAGCGTTGTAAACAGCCAGCGTTCATTTTCTTTTAATTTTTTTTCGATTGAGTGTTTGTATAAAGCAACTTCAATAGCAGAACGAAGTTCCCGTTCCTCAAAAGGTTTTAAGATATAGCCGTAAGGTTCGGCGAGTTTCGCCCTCTCCAACGTCTTTTCGTCGGCATAAGCGGTTAGGAAAATTACAGGGATATCATATTCAAGTTTAATTTTTGATGCAATCTCAATTCCGTCAAGATTCCCTTTAAGCATAATATCTTGCAAAATAAGATCAGGAGTTTTAGTTTTTAAAACGGCGAGAACTTCTTTTCCGGTTGAAACCATGTCTGTGACGTTATAACCAAGAGTTAAAAGACGGGCATGCAGGTCCAGAGCAATAATGCCTTCATCTTCCACGATTAGAATATTTTTTTTATCCAAGAATTAACTCCTCTCCCTCTCGTCAAATTTTATTACAAATTTTGCACCGGGGGCATTTGTTCTTTCAATTGTCCCATTGAGTTGTTTTGTTAAGATAGTAACCAAGTTAAGGCCCAAAGTTTTAGAGTTTTCAAGATCAAGGTTTTCAGGCAGTCCGTCTCCATCATCTTGAACAATTAGGACATACTCATGCAATCCCGGTGAAGCAAATGAAATCATCAGTTCGCCGGCATTTCTATTGGTGTATGCATATTTCAAAGAATTAGAGATAAGTTCATTGATTATTAATCCAACCGGAATTGCCAAATCAACACTTAAATTAATTTTCTGCAGATCATATTTTAGTTCAATCTGTTTATCAATTTTATAAGAATTTGAAATCTGTTGAGTCAAATTAATAATATATGAACTCATATCTATATGGGAAAGTGATTTTGATTGATAAAGTTTTTCATGAATCATGGTCATCGCTTTTATTCTGTTTTGACTTTCGACCAACGCATCAACGGATTCTTTTGCGGTTACTTTCATCGCCTGCAGGCTTAAAAGGCTTGAAACAATCTGTAAATTATTTTTTACCCGGTGATGAATTTCTTTCAAAAGCACTTCCTTTTCGGTAAGTGATTTTTGTATTTCCATTTCCGCTAATTTTCTGTCGGTACTGTCTCTTACAATTGATTGATATCTTCCGTCGTTCAATTTTTTAGAATTTATTTCTGCAATAAATTCGCTAGTGTATTTTGGTTTTAGACGGTGTTCCGATAAAAACGAACCTGTCTCGTTGATAAGGTCAAGCTTAAGAGGATTTTCTAAAAATTCTGTTTCGGAAAATAAATTGCTGATGTTCAATTTTAACAATTCTTTTCGCGAGTACCCGAACATCTCAACCGCGCTGGAATTTAGGTCGACAAAATTTCCTTTTGCATCAAAAACCAAGATAGCATCTGAGGCTTGTTCGACGAGCATACGAAAATTTTCTTCACTTTTCGTCAATTCAAAAGTCTTTTCTGCTACTTTTCGTTTCAATGAAAAATTCCAAAATCCAAAAATTCCGATGATGACCAAAAAAAAGAGTGCTGCAAAAAAGGCATATTTTAGAACTTCTTTTTTTGAAAAATCACTCGGCGCAATTTCACCAAACCATTTTTTATAAATTTCTTTCGCTTTTCCGGTTTTTTCAACGATAGCTAAACCTTCGTTCAAAACGTTTGCAAGGTCTGTCTCTTTTTTATTGACGGCAAAACAAAGTTTCGTCGAGAAAATAGAATTTACAGCCGGACTGACATTTTTCAATTTAAATTCATTCGCGATCATTAATCCCTGAAGATGCGAGACAAGCGCGGCATTACCGGAACCGGACGCGAGTAAACGTAACGCATCGGGTTCTGTATTAACGAGGATAAGATTTACCCGGTACTTCCCCGTCTTCATAAAATCATGCATCAGGCTACCCTGTTCAACAATTACTTGTTTGTCTCTTAGATCATCAAATGATTTGATATTGGCAGAATCATTTCTTGTGAAGATTGAGTAGTGAACGGTTAAAAATGAACTTGAAAAGCTATGTTGTTCTTCTCTTTCTTTTGAATAGAGCATACCCGCCAGAGCATCTATTTTTCCGCTTGCCAGCATTCGCCGCAGATCATGAAACGGTTTTGCAATGTAAGTAATTTTAAGATTCATCACTTCGGCAACTGCGTTGACAAAATCAATATCATAACCGTCGGGTTTTCCACTTGCATTAATAAATTCATACGGAGGGAAATCGTAATTAAGCCCAACAGTTATTTCTCTTTCCGGAGATTTTTCCGGAGATTCAGAAGAATCAAACTGTGAGGTTGATTTTGATAATCCGTTCGTTTGTTCAACCGGTTGCTTAGCTTGAGAAATTAATTGTGAAGAGAATAAAAGGGGAAGAAAGGAGAGGAGAAAAATCTGATTTTTTATTTTCACTTTTTTATGTTGAAGGGCCATACGGGCACCTATAACAGTATGAGCATAAATCCGGGATACGTAGTTTTTCATTCTCATGATTTAGTCTCCGCCATTGTCTGGTTTTCGGAAATTAATTATAAAATTAGCTCCATTATCGTGAATCATTTCAACGGAACCTCCTAATTGTTTGGCAAGGATATTTACAAGTTTCAACCCGAGAGATTTAGTTTGCGTGAAATCCAAATTTTTAGGAAGCCCAACGCCGTTATCACTTACAGTAAGTTGTAGTCGGTTTTCTCCAACCGTAATAAGTTTAATAATTATTTTACCTTTTTGTTCATTAGTAAAAGCATATTTTAACGAGTTTGAAACCAGTTCGTTAATGATCAGTCCGCAGGGAAGAGCGGTTTCGACATCAAGAGAAATATCGTTGATATCAACAGTAATATCAATTAAACTTGAGCCGATATTATATGCTCGAAGAAGAGATAGGGTGAGATTCTCTACATAATCCTTAATATCTATATTGGCAAAGTCGTCTGTTTGGTAAAGCTTTTCATGAATAAGCGCCATAGATTTTACGCGGTTCTGGCTGTCCCTAAAATATCCAAGCGCAGATTCGTCGGTAATAAAATCGGCTTGCAAGGTAAGCAGACTTGAAATAATCTGCAGATTGTTTTTTACCCGGTGATGGATTTCTTTAATCATTATTTCTTTTTCGGTAAGTGAAGCTTGGAGCTGTTGCTCGGCTTTGATTCTTTCCGTAACATCCAGCGCAAGTGCGAGTCGCGCATCATAATCACCAAACTTGATTGAGTGGGAAATAATTTCTGCGTCAATTAAAGTCCCGTCTTTTTTTAAATGTTTCCAGGTTCCTGAATAGTTTATTTGAGGTTGTGGCTGAGCTAAAAATTCCAATGCATGGGGAATTTCTGATGTGGGGCGGATATCCTTCAGCGTCATGGAAAGAAATTCTTCCCGTGAGTAGCCGTAATGGCGGATCGCCATATCATTTGTGGTTAAAAATTGTAAACTCTCTTGATCATAAACCCACATCGGGAAAGGATTACTTTCAAACAGGGTTCTATAACGGGTCTCACTTTCAATTAATGCATCTTGAACCTTTGTGCGTTCAATAATTTCATTTTTCAATTCCTCATTTGCTTCTTCAAATTGTTTGGTTCGCTCAGTCACTCTACTTTCGAGCGTCTGGTTAAGGCTAATAATTTTTTCTTCTCTTTTTGTACTCTGATACGCGTTTGCAAAAATGTCCGCAATTACTTTTAGTAGCTGTAAACTTTCCGGGCTAAATTCTTTCTTTTTTGTAAGGGCATCGAAGCCCAAAAAACCTTTAAGTTCATTTGAGTAAACTAAAGGCAGAAAAACTATTGATTTAACGTTGCTTCTTTCGAAAATCTGTTTTACCACTAACGCTTCTTCGGGTAGTTGGGAGACATCATGAATATAGACCGTTTCAAATGTGGATAATTTGTTTTCGATATAGCGAAGTGACTTTGAGTCTCTTCGTTGATGTTTGATTATGCGTGAATTATTTCCATCAGAAATCCATTCGTGGGTTTTGACGTAGGTTTTCAGGTCTTCTGAATATAAAAAAAGGTAGCCTCTATCAAGGTTGAAGAACGTTCCAATTACTTTTAAGGCTGCTGAAATTGCTTGATCTATTTTTGAAAGTGGGATATTAATAAATGCGGTTGATATAGTTGCTATCAACTTTTCGAATTTTGCTTGTGCTCTCAGGTTATCTTCGGTTTGCCTTATTTCGGTAATATCTCTCATGGTTCCGAAAACTCCTGCAATGCTATTGTCTTGCTCTACAATATGCCTCCAGTGTATCTCAACCCATTTGAAGTTTTCTTGAGTAGTTAAAACTCTGGTTATTAGTTTGGAACCGGTTGATTCTTTTCCAAGGGTTTGAAAAAAAAGATTACTTCTCTCTCTCTCCTCTTTATGGATATAGTTAAGAAATGGAGTTCCTAAACAATCCTTAACGGAAAATCCTGTCAATCTACTCCACGCAGGATTTAAGAAAGTCCAATTATTGTTGGTATCAATGCGAAAAATAATTTCATTAACATTATTAACTATCGAGCGATATCGGTCATGGCTTTTTCTTAATTTTGCACCAAGCAAAGTTTGTTCGTGCACCCGGTTGTCTAAGGAAATTTGTTCTTTTTCCAAATCTTTTACGTAATTCTCGTTTTTTATCATCCGTTGTCTTATCCAGCCGGTCATTCCTCCTATTCCAACAGCGGTAAGCGCCCCTGGCAACAAGTGAATTGCAGTACCGAGATGATTAACGTTTATATCTGGGGACAAAAAATAGTTTACTATGATAATAAAGCAAGCTGTAAAAATTCCTGTACGCTTACCCAAAATCCAAGCGGTGAATGCAATAGGAATAAAACTAAACATGAAAATGGATTCTTTGAAAAACGTAAAGAATAGTTCATACACGAACAGATATAGAAATGCAGATCCCACAATAAGTATCGGAGCGTAGTAATGAACCGGGATCTTGTTTTTAATTGTAAACATAAAAAACTTGCTGCATTATAAAATCAAAATTACAATCCAAAGGTAAGTTCATTATCGAAAATGAATTGGGTATAGTTAATGGTGTTGTAAAGGAAAAACATTTTCTAGAATACAAATATACGGGCATTTTGTTTATTCTAGAGATTTTTTCTTTGCGAACCCTGCATCTTCTTTGCATGCGTTGCCAGAAAAATTTCCCCCGGTCAAGCCGGTGGTCATCTTATTTAAGAAATAGAATCTTATCCCGGTGACGAAATCTTGGGAAGCAACAACAAATTCCTTGAGTATCATTTTTTTAGAAGTCATCCAGGCGAATTAACGGCCAACGAACAGACTCGTTAGCAACTCAAGGAGGTCATGTTTATCGAAAGGTTTAGCAAGATAATGTGAACATCCACCTGAGAGAAACTCTTTTTTGTCACTTTCCATTGCATAAGCCGTTACTGCTACTATTGGAGTTTCCGCATACTGAGGCATCTTTCTTATTTCTTTTGTAATTGCCACTCCATCCATTCCCGAGCCTAGATTCATATCCATCAGAATAAGGTCATATTGCTTAACAGACACTAATTGTAATGCCGATTGCCCGTCTTTTGCGGTTTCTACCCGGTATAGTTTATTTAAATATAATTTTACTACATTTTGATTAATAAAGTCATCCTCAACGTATAAAACCAGAGGCAAATCTGTGTTATGAATCTTTATTGCTTCGAGTTTTTTCGGTTCAATTTCTTCTACCTGGTTAGTCTCTTGGGACACAGAGGTAGGTTCTACAGCAGGGAATTTTACAGTAAAAGTTGAACCAACACCGAAATTACTTTCCACGGTAATGACACCATTCATTAGTTCGATAATTCTTTTTGAAATTGTTAAACCCAAACCGGCTCCCTCATAACTGCGGCTCATTCCCTCGCTCACCTGGCGGAATTCATCCCAAATAAGTTCAATTTGGTCTTCAGCGATTCCGATACCGGTATCTTTTACTTTTACATAAGCCCAGTCTTTTTCATCGGCGGTTTCTTTGCCTATTTCAATAGTTATCTTTCCGGTGCATGTAAATTTCACCGCGTTATTCATAATATTATTTATGGTCCGTTCAAAGAGATTGCTGTCTAATTTGGCATAAACATTTTCTTCGGAAAAAACTTTTTCTATAAGGAGATTTTTACCTGCGGCAATATCGGTATATAAGTTTATTACATTTTCTACTGCAGGAACAAGTGAAGTGTTTTTACTAATGACTTCAATTTTATCGCTAGAAGCTTTTGTTAAATCGAGGATCAAGTTTAGCGTGTCACTCAACCTTTTCCCGGAAGAATAAATAACCCGGCACATTTCTGCATATTCAGGGTTATCAAGAAATGTAGAAAGCATCTCGGCATATCCCAGGATTCCATTCAACGGTGTCCGTAATTCATGGCTCATATTTGCCAGGAAGTTTGATTTCAGCCGGTTCATCTCTTCCGCTTTATCTTTAGCGATTACAAGTTCCTCAAACATCTTTTTCTTTTCGGTAATGTCTTCATTTACGGCAACAAAATTTGTTATAATTCCTTCATTATTTACTAAAGGAGAAATCAATGCAGATTCCCAATACAATTCTCCGTTTTTCTTTTTGTCAAGAAATTCTCCCTTCCATTCTTTCCCGCTAAGTATAGTATCCCAAAGTTCTTTATAAAATTTTTCATCTTGATGCCCGGATTTTAGGATACGCGGGGTTTTACCGATTGCTGCTTCTTGTGAAAATCCGGTAATGTCGCAGAATTTTGTATTCACATATTCTATAGTACCGTCCGGATCGGTTATTACAACAATAGCGGGACTTTGCTCAACCGCACGGGATAGTTTGCGGAGTTCTTCTTCCCCTTGCCTGCGTTCCGTGATATCGCGGATAATTGCGGTAAAATATTTTCCTTGTGATGTTTCCCATTGTGCTAATGATAATTCCAGTGGAAATTCATTTTCGTTTTTATGCAAACCATGGACTTCAACTGTTTTACCGATAACATGATGTTCGCCTCCTTGCTCAACCCGTTTGATCCCGCCAAGATGATCTTTGACATAGTGTTCAGGAATAACGGTGGTCAAATTTTCACCTTTTATCTCCGCCTCCGAATAGCCAAATATTTTTTCGGCCCCCTTGTTCCAATCAATTATTATTCCTTGGCTATCGGCGGTAATAATAGCATCATTAGCCGATTGTGTTACAGTGCGGAATCGTTCTTCACTTTCCTTCAGGGCATTTCTTGCCTGTTCGCGTTCGGTAATGTCGTGAACTATCAATGAAAAAAAATCATCATTTTTTACTTTCAATTTGCTTTGGTAAACCTCAACATCACGAATACCGCCGTTTGCAATGCGATGCTTAAAAACGAAGTAATTCTGTCCTCTTTTTCTTGCTTCAGCCATTTGAATTTTTATCTCTTCAGGCGGTTTGGTATTGATTTGATTGACATTCATTTGCAACAATTCTTCTTTGCTCCAGCCATAAAATTTTTCTGCGGAATTATTAGCAAAAATTATTCTGCCGGTGTTGGGGTCTACGAAAAGAATAATAGCGTCATTGTTTTCGAAGAATTTTCTATACCGTTCTTCGCTTTCTTGTATTGCATCCTCTGCTTTCTTACGTTCCGTGATGTCTAAGATAGCTACAATTAATCCGGCAATTTCGTTTTGAGTGTTTCTATACGCTGATTTGTAGAAGAGCACATCATGCTCGGAACCTTTGGTATCGACAAATTTGGATTCATATGTTTGTGTTCCACCCGAATCAAAAAGTTCTTTATCTTTTGCAAAATAAATTTCAGCGAGTTCCGGGGGGTAAAGATCGAAAACGGTTTTGCCGATTAGCTGTTCTCTTGAATAACCGAAGAGAGAAATAAAAGAGTTATTTGCGTCAGTGTATTTTCCCTCTTTATCTTTATAAAAAACCGGTATGGGCATTGTTGCAAGTAAATTATTTAAGAACGCTTCATTATCGCGCAGAGCTGCTTCGGTTCGTTTATGTTCGGTTATATCATTTATTATTGCAAAGAAAACGTTTTTATCTTCTAGTCTATGAAGCTGTAAGTGAACTTCAACGGGATAATCGCTTCCGTCTTTTCTTCTGTGAATTGTCTCAAAAACAAATAATTCATCAGTGCCGGTAATTAAAGGCTCAACTGCATGCCGGAAAGTTTCTTCCGTAAATTCCGGTTTAATATCTACCGGTGTTAAGCCGCATATTTCTTGAAATGAATACCCTAAATTTTCCAGAGCGCTATTGTTCACATATTCAAATTTTAGAGTTGCGGCATCAAAAACATAAATTTCATTTAAACTCTTTTCTATAATATTAAGAAGCTGAAAACGGGATTGCTCTAATTTTTTGTACTCGGTAATATCTTGAATGACACCAAAGAGAATTTTGTGTTCACTGTCATACTCAGCAATTGAATGGATGTCTTTTATTTCACCGGTATCGGCAGCTCTAATTTTGAATTCAATATTATATGGTTGATTGTTTTCTATTAAATTTTTTAGTGCGTCATCCATCACCGGGCGATATTCCGGTAAAGGCATTTTTTTAACATCCTCAAAGGTCATTTCCTTCCAAGCAACACCGTAAATTTTTGCTGCGCCTTCTGAAGCGATCATAGTTTTGGAATCAAGATGCAGTTCCCAATTGCCATCTTTGGAGGCAAGTTCGGCTCGTCTTAAACGTGCTTCACTCTGGCGGATAAGTTTTTCTGCTCTATGTTCTTCGGTTTTATCGCGAAAGACTAATACAACTCCTTCAATTTCATCTTGTGGATTGCGTATCGGTGCGCCGCTATCGGCAATGGGTATTTCTCTTCCATCTTTGGAAATTAGGATTGTATGATTTGCAAGTCCTACAATCATGCCGTCGCTTAAAACTCTTTTTACCGGATTTTCAACTTTATTCCGCGTCTCTTCATTTACAATATGAAAAACATCTTCAAGCAGTTTGCCTTTTGCCTCTGCTTCACTCCATCCGGTTAATTGCTCGGCTACGGAATTCAGCTGTTTAACAAAACCAGCGTTATCTGTAGTGATGACACCGTCGCCAATGCTGTAAAGGATGATATCAAATTCTCCATGTGCTTCACGTAATTCCTTTTCTTTACTCAAAAGTTCTCTGTAAATATTCCTTTGACGGTAATGGTAATACCAGATAAGCCCTACACTTAAAACTGAGATTAAAAGAATAGTAAATGAGATAATCACCTTTTCCCTAAGATAGAGAGCGGAGTAAATTTCACTTACATCTTCTTGAGCTATTATGATCCAGGGTGTCCCGTGTACCGGGCTTATGTATGCCAACACTTTAACGCCATGATAATTAATACCCTCGAAAATTCCTTTGTAACCAAGCGCTGCTTGAACTGCCGGAACCTCTTTTTGTGCTAAAGATGTGCGAAATTTCAGCGCGGCATTTTTACGCTGGCTTAGCTCATTCAAATAAAGAACGTTGTCGCCGTCTTTTCTTATAATTAAAGTTTCGAAAGTTTTGCTTGTCGTAGGCCATTTATCAATTAACGGGTACAAATAATTATCAGGATTAACTCGTAGGATTAAAGCGGCAATTACAACATTGTTCTTGTCGATAACCGGCGCAACATAATCGAGATGAATTGTATTGTGTGGTTGACATCTGTATAAGTCTGTACTGGTTATTTTTTTTTCAGCAACTGTCTTTTTAACAAATTCTTTTATTGTGGAATCTATTTGCAGAAGTTTAGGATCCAAAGAGAGGAGTAATTCACCTTTGGTATCTGCAACCATAACATCGCTGTAAAGAGAATCGGCATTAATCAAGGCTAATCTTTTCAACATTTCCGATCTCGCAGAAAGGTTTGATTTAGGATCGAGCCAGTTTTTCAAACCATCAACAAAGAAAGGACTTTGCGAAAAAATTCTTATGGCGGTTAATCTTTCCTTATTCCATTCGACAATTTGAGAAATTTTAAGTTCTACAATTGCTTTTAGCTCATTATGCCTCTCTGTGAGGATTGCCTGTTTTTCATAAGAAAAGTAAGTATATGCACCTAATATAATTATGATGCTTATTACTATTGTTAAGGCAAGAATGTGCCATTTTTTTATTTCTGTAGGTCTCGAGTTCATTCTCATAGAAGGCTTTAAAAACAGTTTACTTTGAATTCGTTACATTAATTGAAACAATATCTTTCACAAATTAGGGATACTTTTTTCTTGGTGCAACTTCGCACCTACGATGCGTTTTCTTTGTCACGCTTTGGTGTGATTGCGAAAAATTTTTTCTTCTCGCATAGGATACTACGAACCGCTAAGGTAGCAAAATGGTAATAATGGCTAATATCAGCCGATGTGTCTCTGTTCGTCAATTCTTGTTCAATCCAACGTGGATAAATATTGCCCAAATTGTAAAAACTAAAGTAAATACTAATTGGCACGATAATGATTACGTCCAACAATGCATTTTAGTAATTTTAATTGTAGTAATGTCTAGGAGATTAAAAATGACAAGCTTCGATGAGCAAAAAAAGGAAAGCACGGAGTTGCTTCAACTTGTAAGTTTTTTTATCGGGAATGAAGAATTTGGAGTGGACATCTTATATGTACAAGAAATAAATAGGATGTCTCAGGTTACCAAGGTACCAAACGCACTGGATTTTGTAAACGGAGTGATTAATCTAAGAGGAAGAGTAATCCCTGTTATCGATTTACGGATGAAGTTTGGGATGTCCCCTAAAGAGCCTGACAAAAACACCCGGATTATCGTGATGGAAGTGAGCGGTAAAACGGTGGGATTTATAGTAGACTCTGTAAATGAAGTGTTGCGGATTCCTAAAAATGTAACGGAAGCGCCACCGGAATTGGCAATGGGAGTAAACTCGGAGTATATAAAATCAGTAGGCAAACTGGAAGACAGATTGTTAATTCTCATCGACCTTGAGAAAATCTTATCCACCGAAGAAAGTGTTCAATTAAAAAGAGTAGTGGAAACAGAGCATATCTAAAAGTACAAATCGAATGTTTTTATAGCGATTTGTGATTGTATTCGTAGTAATATTTTTCATAAATCCTTTACTAAAGGCAAATGCAAAGGTTGCCGGGATATCAAGCGGGAAACTTAGTTACACGGCTTCAAATCAACTTCTTTTTGTGTTGCTAGCCCAGACGGACCTGGCATACAAAAATGAAGTTACATGTTCGGGGTACTTCGCAGCGTTCAAAATATCATTATTAATGTGCTCGACTAATTATTTCGGAGAAAAAAATGAACTGGTTCAAAAATCTTAAAATTGCAAATAAACTATTATTGAGTTTTTCCATCGTGGGAATAATTGCTAGTGGTATCGGTTATGTTGGAATATCAAGCATAAAGACCATAGCCTCAAGCGATACCACTCTATATGAAAACAATACCATTCCTTTATCCGCAATGGTTGATCTCACGACCGCTTTTCAAAGAATGCGCGCTAATGGATTGGAGTTATTAATTGCAAGAACACCAGAAGATCATAATAATGCAGTCAACTCGATTAATCAGAGAAGAGCAGATATCGACTCAAACATCGCAGCTATTAAAAGAACCATCGTTGTTGATGAAGTACAGCAGAAAATGAACGAGGTTATTAAGGCAGATAATGACTTTGATAAATTCTTCACAAAATATATTGAACTCTGTTTATCGGAAAAAGATAGTGAAGCTGAAATTTTGTGGCGAACCGATCTTCAAACTACCAGAGTTGCAGAACAAAATGCAATTGTGGCAATGGACAATCTTCTAACCTCAAGAGCAAAAACGAGATCCGAAAATAATACTGCTGATGCTGAAACTGCATCAACAAATATGTTGATTTTTTTAGTGATAGGAGTCTTATCAGCACTTGGACTAGGGTTATTTATTACTAAGATCATTGGTAACCCGGTAAAAAAACTTGCTGCGGATGCCAATTTAATTGCAGCTGGCAATTTTAATTTGCAGTTTGAAGAGAACAAGGCTAAAGATGAAATTGGGAGTCTTTCCCGCGCTATTAAAGAGATGACAAACAAAGTGGTCGACAAAGTTTTTTGGTATGAATCAATGTTGGACTCTGTTCCGGTTATTATATCTGCCACGGATATGGATCTGAATTGGCAATTTATAAATGATCCGTGTTCCAAGTTTCTTAATTTGGACAGAGCTAAAGCAATTGGAGAAAATGCTGCGAAATATGGTGCAGACAAAGGAATAGATGATTTAAAGAAAGGAATAGTGACTCCTCCATTTTTAATGAATGATAGATGGTTATCGTTGCAGGCTTCGTACATAAAGGATAGAAAAGGAGAAAGAATTGGTCATATCGAAGTGGTTCAGGATATTACCGAAATAAAGGGGAACCAAATTTATTTAGAAAAAAACACAAAATTGTTGTTAACAGAGATGGATAAATTTGCTGGGGGAGACTTGTCGGTATCTGTAGAAAAAGAGAAAGATGATGAAATAGGTAGATTATTTGATGGATTCAATCAATCAGTAAGCAATATTAAAAACTTGATATTACAGGTAACGGCAGCTGTAGAAGCAACAGCAAGTGCAAGTACGGAGATTTCATCAAGCAGTGAGGAAATGGCAGCCGGTGCGCAAGAACAAAGCAGCCAAACCACGGAGATTGCAAGCGCGGTTGAAGAGATGACCAAAACCATTCTCGAGACATCGCAGAATTCTTCCAAGTCTGCCGAAGCAGCCAAAAGCGCAGGTGCAACTGCCAAAGAAGGGGGCAAAGTAGTAAATCAAACCATAGAAGGAATGAACCGGATTGCAGAAGTAGTAAAAAGATCAGCGGAAACGGTAAATGAATTAGGCAAAGGAAGTGATCAAATCGGTGAAATAGTGCAGGTGATAAATGATATAGCGGATCAAACCAATCTTCTTGCATTAAACGCAGCGATAGAAGCGGCGCGTGCTGGGGAACAGGGCAGAGGCTTTGCGGTTGTTGCAGATGAAGTAAGAAAGTTAGCGGAAAGAACTACTAAAGCTACCAAAGAAATCGCGGTGATGATCAAACAAATTCAGAAAGATACCGGTGGCGCCGTAGAATCAATGAACAAAGGAACAGAAGAAGTAGAAAAAGGGAAGGCTCTTGCGGATAAAGCAGGGCAATCGTTAAAAGAAATAATTCTTGGCGTTGAACAAGTAGTAGATATGTCAACCCAGGTAGCAGCAGCCAGCGAAGAACAATCAAGTGCGGCGGAACAGATCAGTAAAAACATTGAAGCCATCAGCAGTGTAACGCATGAAAGTGCGGCCGGCATACAGCAAATAGCCCGCGCGGCGGAAGACTTAAATCGACTTACTGTAAATCTTCAAGAACTAACTTCACGGTTTAAGATTGAGGGAACATCATCTAACGGAGGTGGCAGAACTCGTGTTGCCAAAAGTAACTCGGCGGTTCGCTCAAATGGTGTAATAGTTCACAATTAATTGCTGTTCGGAGAGACACAGTATGGTGTCTCTCCGATTTTTTATTTGTATAAGACAGAACTAGGGATCTAAACTTTTAAATACACACTGGAGAGAAAAATGAAGCTAGCAAAAGTAATTGAAGTAGACAAAGAGAAATGCGTTAATTGTTATCGATGCGTTGCTGTTTGTCCGGTAAAATTTTGCAACGATGCAAGCGGTGATCATGTTGCTATTAGAGAAGATCTTTGCATCGGTTGCGGAGAGTGCTTAAGGGCTTGCCCTCACGATGCCCGGATTATCCTCGACGACTTCGATTACTTTTTTAAAGCCTTGAAAAATGGAGAAAAAATAGTTGCCGTTGTTGCCCCGGCAATAGCCGCTGAATTCCCCAACAAATATTTACACTTTAACGGTTGGTTAAAATCACTAGGTGTAAGCGCCTCTTTTGATGTTAGCTTTGGTGCAGAATTAACGGTAAAAAGTTATTTGGAACATGTTAAGGAGAACAAACCAAAAGCAGTTATTGCTCAACCCTGTCCGGCAATAGTAAGTTATATAGAAATTTTTCAGCCGGGACTTTTAAAGTATTTGGCTCCTGCAGATAGTCCAATGATGCACACAATCAGGCTCATCAAAAATTATTACCCGCAATATGCTAATCATAAAGTGCTCATTGTTTCTCCATGCATTGCCAAGAAGAGAGAATTTGATGAAGTGGGACTTGGAAATTTCAATGTAACGATGAAAAAATTCAGTGAGTATATTAAAAAAGAAAATATTGATTTAACCAGATTTCCTATAACCGAATTTGATAATGATCCTGCAGAGAGAGCGGTTCTCTTTTCTACACCCGGTGGATTATTAAGAACAGCTCAAAGAGAATTTCCGGCAATAACAAAGTTGGCAAGAAAAATTGAAGGACCAACAACCATTTACCATTATCTTTCTCATCTTGAAAAGGATATCGACAAAGGAATTGCCCCGCTTCTGATAGATTGCTTGAATTGCGAGCATGGATGTAATGGTGGTACCGGAACCAGCAGGGACAAATCCCAGGATGAACTTGAAGATTTGATCGAGAAAAGAAATTTAGAAATGCAGAAACTGCATAAATCCAAAAATGTTTTTAAGAGTGAAACGATATCCAAAAGAAAACTCCAAAAGACAGTAAATAAATTCTGGAAGAAAAATGAATATGCCAGAAGCTACAAAGATTTATCTATTTCCAACTTCAAAAATGTAGTTAAAACACCCGGCAAACATGAACTTGACTCAATCTATAAAGATTTGTTAAAAGAGAGCGAAGCTGATATTTTGAATTGCGGCAGTTGTGGCTACAATGGCTGCGAAGAGATGGCAACTGCAATTCATAACGGATTAAATAAAAAAGAGAACTGTCATCATTACGAAAAGAAATATTTTACCGAAAGTGTTCATGAAATGTTGAATCAGATGGATAAATTTGCCGCCGGTGATTTAACTGTTGAATTGCACTCAGATAAAAATGATGAAGTGGCAAAATTCTATGAAGGTTTTAATCAAGCACTCCAAAACATGAGACATTTGTTGAGTTCGCTAATTACCTTAATTAATGAAACGGCAAGTGCAAGTAATCAAATTTCATCCAGTACAGAAGAGATGGCAGCCGGTGCACAAGAACAAAGTATGCAGGCAACAGAAGTAGCCGGTGCAGTGGAACAGATGACTAAAACGATAATGGAAACAACTAAAAATTCTTCTTCCGCCGCAGAAGCGGCTAAACATGCCGGAACTATCGCTAAAGATGGCGGTAAAGTAATTAACGATACCATCGGCGGAATGAACCGTATCGCCGATGTAGTAAGAAAAGCAGCAGAAACAGTTCAAGCGTTGGGAAAGAACAGCGATCAGATTGGCGAGATTGTTCAAGTAATTGATGATATAGCCGATCAAACAAACTTACTTGCATTGAATGCGGCTATAGAAGCAGCGCGAGCCGGTGAACAAGGAAGAGGTTTTGCTGTTGTTGCAGATGAAGTAAGAAAGTTAGCTGAGAAAACAACTAAAGCCACTAAAGAAATCGCGACAATGATTAAACAAATTCAAAAAGATACCGAAGGCGCCGTTGTTTCTATGAATCAAGGAACTATAGAAGTTGAAAAAGGAAAACAATTGGCAGATAAAGCGGGATACTCGCTCAAGGAGATCATTCATGGTTCTGAAGAAGTTGTTGATATGGCAACTCAAGTTGCTGCTGCCAGCGAAGAACAAAGCGCTACTTCAGAACAGATAAGCAAGAATATTGAAGCCATAAGCAATGTAACGCAAGAAAGTGCGACAGGCATACAGCAAATAGCCCGCGCAGCAGAAGACTTAAATCGACTTACCGTAAATCTTCAAGAACTTACTTCACGGTTTAAGATAGACGGAACGTCATCCAACGGAAATGGAAAAGCTCGTGTTATCAAAAGCAATTCGGCAGTTCGTGCAAACGGTGTAATAATTCATAAGAAGGAATAGGGAGAGCCACTTGTTTGTCTCTCCTTAATTTCAAAGTTGAAATTAGAGATTTGGTTTTTCGCTTTCTTACTGCTAGTTTAAAAGAAAGTATCAAGAAAAATTAAAATGCTGTAACTATTTAAATTCACGAGTAGATGAAAATAAGAAAAATCAGAGCGATTGCAGATGATCTCCTTGAACGGAATAAGTACGAAGAAGCCTTCTATTTATATGATGAAATTTATGCCCGCATATGGAATGCAATCGGGACTATTCAAAAAGGATTAAATGACTTTTCTCACGATTTTCTTGGGAATAGTTTTCAATCACAGTATAAATTAAAAAACACTTTTTCCTCAAAAGCCGGCGAGACAATTTTTAAAAAATGGTTCGATCTGGATGTCGATCAAACCTTGAACGAACTTACCTTTGCTACTTACGGTCATATTCAGTGCATTTGTTATTCCCCCTTCTTGAATAAAACCATTTCGGCTGATATGGTCTATCTTGAATTCTTGATCTTGCAAACCCTTATAAATGAAGGGGATCAAGATGATTGGATTAATAAGCTGTTAAAAATTGCCACCCCGGTAATAGAAGACCAGAGGTTGAAAAAAATCCGCCAGAATTTAACTGATGCTACTCTTAAGAAAATGCTGGTTGAAAATGCAGAAAAACTGAAGGAAACAGATTGGAAAGAAGTCACCATTTTTATGATGGATTATCTTTTTAATATGGGAGATAATTTTTCCGATCTCTATCTCGCTATTAAAAAAATAGTCGGGACTTATTTCCGGCAAAAAAACTATCGTAAGAAAAAGACGGAGAAAAAAGAAGAGACGAATCAACAAGAAAGTTTTAGAGGTCAGAATTTCCATTCGTATGAAAAATACGAGCGGTACGAGAAGTATGAAAGAACCACGTTTTACAGACATGATAATTTCGACACAACACGCGCAACAGATTTTGAGAAAACAAAATATTATGCGCAAATCTTAGGGTTGTCTGGCAATATCACAAAGACCTTGATTCGCAAAAAATATTTAGAATTAGTAGCTCAGTATCATCCCGACAAAGTTTTTGAGCTTGGTGAGGATTTGAAAATTCTTGCCGAGACTAAAACAAAACAACTTAATGCTGCTTATGATTGGATGAAAAAAATATACCATGTCTAGCTCCTTTTGTCTTTCTATTGACTGACGTACTTGAGAAGAGTAGAGATAGTTCAAATGAAACAAAAGGGATAGAATCCCATAAAAAGCCTGTATAAAATTCTGACTACCGGACAGACAACAATAACATCGAACTCTTTTTATAATGATAATTTTTAACGAAATAAAAACATGGCACAAGAAAAAATACTGATAGTTGAAGACGAAATGCTAATAGCTTTGGGGCTCGAGACTAGATTAGAGAGTTTTGGATATTCAGTATGTGCCAAAGTTTTAGATTCTGAAAGCGCAATAGAGGCGGTAAAAAAATTCTATCCTGATCTCGTACTAATGGACATCAGAATAAAAGGAACTGTCGACGGAATTGAAACCGCAAAACAAATACAGGCTATTACATTCTGCCCCATTATCTTCATTACTGCTTACTTAGATGAAAATACCTTAGATAGAGCTAAAGAAACGATGCCCTATGGTTATTTAAATAAACCGGTTCAAGAAAGAGATCTTCGTATTACTATACAAATGGCGCTTCATAAAAGTAAAATTGAAAAAGAGTTAAGAAGAACAAAAGAAGAATTGGAGTGGAGTGAACATAGGAATAAAATCTTGGTGGAGGCTCTCCCCGATTTGATATTCCGGGTTAGCAAAGACGGGACAATTCTAGATTATCGTACCCCAGCTTCGGGGTTAACGCCTCTTCCGCGGGAGTTGCCTCTAAATACAAAAATCTCAGAAACCTTACCTCAAGCTATCAGAGTCGTGGCTATGCAGGCTATTGAAAAAAGTATTGAGAACAAGAGTACAGAGATTTTTGAATATGAAATGCCGGTAGAACTTCAATTAAAAAAATATGAAGTAAGATCAACTAAATTAAACGATGATGAGGCATTGGTTATAACTAGGGATGTGACCGAGCAGAAGCAAGCGGAAGACCGTTTAAGAAAAAGCCAGGAACAACTAACAGGAATTACTGCGAATTTACCTGGTATCGTATTCCAATTCACCGTAGACCCATACGGCAATAAGTGCATCTCATACGCCGATGGAAAGCTCGAGGAGATGTTGGGATTGCTGAGTGAGAAGGAATCGCTTTACCATCGATTTGTTGAAAGAATTCATCCCGATTCTCTTAAACCGTTTTTGCAATCGGTGGAATATTCTGTGAAAAATTTTGTGCCATGGTATTTCGAGGGGAAATTCAACAAATCATCGGGAGAAACAATCTGGTTGAGAGGGCTTTCCACTCCAGTTAAACATGACCCGGTGATTGTTTTCAACGGTATTATCCTAGACATAACCAAGCAGAAGCTGTCGGAAGAAGCGTTAATTACATCGGAAGAAAAGTTCAGGATATTAGTGGAAAATTCTCCTATAGGTATTTATTACGTTAGCCTTAAGGGTGATTTTCTCTACGGAAATAAAGTCGCTGAAGAAATCATCGGCTTTAGTAAAGAAGAGATGATCGGGAAGAATTTTTTAACAATAGGGTTATTGTCTTTTAAAGATGTTCTCTTAGCTACAAAGTTATTTGCACTAAATCTTTTGGGAAAATCAACCGGACCCGATCAGTTCGAATTGCACAGAAAAGATGGCATGCGGGTACAAACCGAGATAAAAACACAGGTCATTACTTTCAGTGGGCAAAAGGTAGTAATGGGGATGGTTCAGGATATAACAGAACGTAAACTTGCTGAAAAGGCGCTGCTCGAAAGTGAAGAAAAATATCGTTTTATGTTTGCAAAAAATCCTCAACCGATGTGGATTTATGATCTTGAAACCTTGAAATTTCTAGAAATTAATAATGCCGCTATCAATCACTACGGCTATACAAGAGAAGAATTTCTTTCCAAGACTTTAAAAGATATAAGACCGCCTGAAGACGTCCCCGATTTGATGAAGGACATTGAAATAACCAAAAACGATTATAATTCCGCCGGGGTTTGGAGGCATGTCAAAAAAAACGGGGAACTTGTTATTGTTGAAATAACCTCTCATTTTATCACGTTTAATGGTCGTCCGGCAAGGCATGTTCTTATCAAAGATATTACAGAACGCAAGCAAGTGGAAGAAGCTTTAAGAGAAAGCGAAGATCGGTATCGTGATCTGATTGAAAACAGCAGCGATCTTATTTGTACTCATGATTTGGATGGAAACCTGTTATCTGTAAATAAAGTTGCTGCAGCAATTACCGGTTATTCTGAAAAAGAATTACAAAAAATGACGATGCAAGATATTATCGTGCCGGAATATCAAAGATTATTTAAGGCGTACCTAGCAAAAATAAAAGCTATCGGCAAAGCTAAAGGGCTTCTTACTATTCAAACTAAAACCGGTGAAAGACGAATTTGGGAATATAACAATACGCTTCGTACGCAAGGTATTATTAAGCCAATCGTGAGGGGCATGGTAAGGGATATCACCGAGCAAAAGAAAGCGCAAGAATCATTGCAAGAAAGTGAATTGCGATTTAAACAAGTAGCAGAAAATGCTCGCGAATGGATTTGGGAAGTTAACAAAGACGGATTATATACCTATGCAAGTTCGGTTAGTAAAGACATCCTGGGGTATGAGCCTGAAGAAATTGTTGGCAAAAAATATTTTTATGACTTTTTTGATGAGGTTGAAAAAGAAAAAATTAAGCAATTAGCCTTTGAAGTATTTGCCAGGAAAGAGAACTTTAAAGATTTTGTGAATATTAACAGCCATAAAGATGGCAGAGAAATTATCCTTTCTACCTCCGGTGTTCCAATGCTTGATAGCAATGGTAATTTAATTGGGTATCGCGGTGTAGATGTCGATATCACCGAGCGCAAACGTGCTGAAGAAGAAATACGTATGCTTGCTCACTCTTTAAGAAGTATAAATGAGAGTGTTGTGATTACCGATATGGAAGATAATATTATTTTTATCAATGAATCATTTTTAGAAACGTACAGTTACAGTGAAGATGAGTTGATAGGAAAACATATCAGTATTGTACACCCACTGAAAAATCCACCGGAATTAATTAAGGAAATATTGCCTGCCACATTATATGGAGGATGGAAAGGGGAATTGTTAAATAGGAGAAAGAATGGAAATGAATTTCCAATTTATCTTTCTACTTCAGTAGTAAGGAATAGAGAAGGAATTCCTATTGGTTTAATTGGAGTTATTCAAGACATAACCGAGCGTAAAAAAATTGAAAAAGAGCTGCAAGATTACAGAGAACGGCTTGAAGATATCGTAGAAGAACGAACCCATGAGTTACAACAGAGTGAAGAAAAATTTAGAGTGTTGGCCGAAAGTTCTGAGGATACGATCATGCGTTTCAATAGGCAATATCAGCATTTATATGTTAATCCGCAGGTAAATAAACAAACAGGAATTAAAGCGGAAGCATTTTTGGGGAAGAAACATTCAGAGTTGGGCTTCCCTGAACATCTCGTATCGTTGTGGGAAACTACACTTGAGGATGTTTTCAAAAGTAAAGAAAAAAACAGAATAGAATTTCAACTCCCTAACGGAATTTGGGTGGATTGGATTTTGGTTCCTGAAATTGAAGAGAACGGAGAAGTACAAACAGTTATTACCTCCGGACGCGATATCACCAAATTAAAAGAATTTGAACATGAGATCAACAAAGCTCTGCAGAAAGAAAAAGAATTAAGTGAAATGAAAAGCAGGTTTATTTCTACGGTTTCTCACGAGTTTAGAACCCCACTTGCATCAATATTGTCATCGACACAGTTAATACAGCGCTACTCAAAAAAGTGGGATGAAATAAAACTAAATGAGCATCACGAAAGAATTAAATACTCAATCACCAAGTTAACAGAGTTGTTGGATGACGTCTTAGCGCTAAGCAAAAGTGAAAGCCAAAGAAAGACGAATGAAACGATAAATCTTAAAGAAGAATTAACGGCTATTATACAAGAAGTGAATCCATTGTTGACGCCGGAGCATACGATTGAATTCAATTATGGGATCAAAAATCACTACGTTACTATTGACAAAACATTAATTAAGTTGATCTTCTCCAATCTTCTGTCTAATGCTATTAAATTTAGTCCACAAGGGGGACAAATAAAATTGCTTGTTAATGAAGCAGGCAAGGAGATAATTTTTGAATTAAGCGACCAGGGCATAGGAATAGATCAAAAGGAATTACCTAATATTTATGATCCGTTTTACCGCTCGAAAAAATCAGAACATATTAAGGGAAGCGGGTTAGGTCTTTCAATAGTGAAGCAATCAATAGCACAGTGTGGCGGAACAATAGAAACAAAGAGTAAAATTGATGAGGGAACCGTAGTTAAAATAAAAATACCAATTCAAGAGATGAACCATGAGCAAGAAAATTCTATTAATTGAAGACGATCTAAACCTTTTAGAAAACATGAGAGCGTTTCTTCAGGAAGAAGGATTTATAATAGAAACTACAACCGATGGAGAAACCGGGATTGATAAAGCCAAAGAAGGGAGACCCGATTTAATAATCTGCGATATTAATATTCCTCTGAAAGATGGGTATGAAGTGTTAATCGAATTATCCAAGGGAAAGATGACAAAGTCAATTCCATTTATTTTTCTTACAGCAAAAGTTGAAAGGGAAGACTTTAGAAAAGGAATGCAACTTGGAGCTGACGATTATATCTTTAAACCGTTCGATCTTGATGATCTCCTCAATTCAATAAAACTTAGATTGGAAAAATCGACGTTGAGGAGTGAAGTCAAGCAAAATGAAAGTCCTCTGACTAGTAAGGTATTTGAGTTAACAGATAAGATTCTTATTACTGTGGGAAAGAACAAGCAGTTTGAACTAATTAAGGATCTTAAATACATTAAAGCAAAAAATCCTTATATCTGTTTAAAGTTTGCTAACGGGAAATATTCATTAAAGCGAGAATCAATCGATGCTTGGGAAGCTAAACTTCCGGAAAAAAGTTTTATAAGAATTCATAGAGCCACGATCATAAATACCGATTTTATAATTAAAATTGAAAAACTCTCAAACGCATCTTACATAATCCGGTTAAAAGATGAGATTGAACCTTTTATAATAAGTAAAAGATATGGTTCCAAAGTAAAAAACCGGTTTTCATAGAAAAATAAAATCGGAGATGACAAAACAGCACAGATGTTAAAGTCAATCAGTTTACTTCGATTGTAATTCCGTTCAACAACAAAAAAAGCCCGTTCAGTACAACACCAGTAAAAAGAAAATGAACCCTACCGATAATTGTAGTAGAAGAAATAAAAAAGAAAAACAAGTGAACAAAATATTAGCAATTGAAGATGATCCTTTTTTAAGAAACAATATCTGTGAATTGTTGGCGAATGAAGGATATGAAATAGATTCCGCGGGGAATGGAAAAATAGGACTTGAAAAAGCAAAAAAAATTTTACCGGATCTGATAATCTCTGATATCATGATGCCGGATATGGATGGGTTTAAAGTGCTGGAGGAATTGAGGAGAAACTTAAACACAGCGGCAATCCCTTTCATTTTCATAACCGCAAGAATAGAGATGGAAAACTTTAAAAGGGGGATGAACTTAGGCGCCGATTATTATTTATTTAAACCGTTTGATGTGTGTGATCTTTTATATGCAGTACAAACAAGTTTGAAAAAAAGAGACGAATGAAAAACCAAGTGAAGTAATGCAATCTGTTTCAGCGTTTAATAAGTTTAGTGAAAATCTTTTGATTGAGCCTGGAGAGAAATTTGGTTTAGCGGTCGTTCAAAAAAAAATGGTGCGGTCCAATAGTTAGCTTAAATTAAAAGTTGACTAAACAATTATGTGCAGTGATGATTAAACAAAATGACCATTGTTTCGATAATATAACAGTGTTTATTTGTACAATTAAGAAATTATCATTATAAGCTTTCACCACGTTCTAAATAAGTATGAGGATAGCGTACTTACTTCTAATGGAAGGAGTCACTATTGTTTATAAAGGTTCGACTTTCCGCTTAACAACAAAAAACGCCCGTTCAATACAAAGTATATTAAAACACACTACCTGACTTCGATAATAACAATATAAAACAAGGGAAATTAAAATGAAGTTAACATTCTTGGAAAATCTGTCCGTAAAGGGGAAAATATTCACACTTGTAGGTTCAGTATTTGTCCTACTTGGAATTTTTTTGATATTCCAGTTAAATGAACTGTCCGCATTGAAGGAGAAGGATGATGTTAGCAACATTAATATAGCAATGCTCGAAGCACGGCGAAGTGAAAAAGACTTTCTTGCTAGAAGAGACCTTTCTTATGCTGTTAAAGTCAATTCAGCTATCGCGAAATTAGATTCTATTGCAACGCTCTATAAGAATGAAGAGAATGGCAAAGCAATATATGATTTAACAATTGGCTACGAGAAAACCTTTAATAATATTGTAGAATTGGTTAAGGTTAGAGGGCTGGATGAAAAATCAGGCGCTGAAGGAAAACTCCGGGAAAGTGTTCATGCTCTCGAAGCTCTTATCAATAGTGGTAACGATAAAACATTGATGGCAGACATGCTAATGTGCCGCAGACACGAAAAAGATTTCTTCTTACGCGAAGATGAAAAATATATCAATCAAAATAGAGAAGCGGTTGCTGCATTACGCGCTCATACCGAAAATTCTTCGCTCCCGGTTGCTACCAAAGGAGAGGCAAATTCATTAATAGATAGTTACCAGGAGAATTTTGCTACAGCATCAAAAGCCATTCTTGATGTAAATAAAGAAGCTGAATATATGCGTGGAGAAGTTCACAAAATTGAGCCCCTGATAGAAACAATGATTGTGGAGATAAAGGCAACTGCTTCTACAGCTTCAAAACTAAAAATGCTAATGATGTTTATCTCCTTAGCCGCAAGTATTTTTATAGCGTATTACATTGCCAAAATAATCACTAGATCAATGAATCAACTTATCGGAGCAGCAAATAAAATTGCGGCAGGAGATTATTCGGTTCAAGTAGAGATTAATTCAAAAGATGAATTCGGGACTCTTGCAAAAACCTTTAATATCATGGTCGAAAAGATAGAAGTACAGATTAAGTATCTCGACAATCTGCCCACTCCTGTTATGATCATAGATAAAGAATATAATGTTACATATATGAATAAAATGGGAGCCCAGGTAGTAGGAAAAACACAAGAGGGATGTGCAAGCCAGAAATGTTACAATTTATTTAAGACAGAGCATTGCAACACACCGGAATGCCGCGTTCGGCAGGCAATGGAACAAAAATCGATTCGAAACGGAGAAACTGTTGCAAGACCACAAGGAAAAGATATTCAAATTATGTACACAGGCGCTCCTGTAATGGATCGTGCTGGGAATCTTGTTGGCGCTTTAGAATATGTTGCCGATATCTCTGAAAATAAAGAAGCACAAAATTATCTGGCAAGATGTACAAACACACTCTTGGAAGAGATGAACAAATTTGCTGAAGGTGATTTAACTGTTGAAGTAATTCCTGAAAAAGAGAATGATGATATCGGTAAACTCTTTCATGGATTTAACAAATCAGTCCAAAATATTAGGGAGATTGTGGAGAGCGTAAAGGATGCAGTAGAAGCAACGGCCAGTGCAAGTACAGAAATTTCATCAAGTAGTGAAGAGATGGCTGCCGGTGCGCAAGAACAATCAGCGCAGACAACCGAAGTAGCCAGTGCTGTTGAAGAGATGACAAGAACAATTCTAGAGACATCACAAAATTCCTCAAAATCAGCCGAAGCAGCCAAAAACGCAGGTGCCATAGCAAAAGAAGGAGGCAAGGTAGTAAATCAAACCATAGAAGGGATGAATCGGATAGCCGAAGTAGTTAAGAGATCAGCCGAAACAGTAAATGAATTAGGTAAAGGAAGTGATCAGATCGGAGAGATAGTTCAGGTGATAAACGATATAGCTGACCAAACCAACCTGCTGGCATTAAACGCAGCAATAGAAGCCGCTAGAGCCGGTGAACAGGGCAGAGGTTTTGCTGTAGTAGCAGATGAAGTAAGAAAGTTAGCTGAAAGAACTACCAAAGCCACTAAAGAAATCGCCGTGATGATCAAACAAATACAGAAAGATACCGGCGGTGCGGTAGAGTCGATGAACAAAGGCACGGAAGAAGTAGAAAAAGGAAAAGCGTTAGCAGATAAAGCAGGCCAATCGTTAAAAGAAATAATAGTGGGTGTAGAACAGGTGTTAGATATGTCTACACAAGTAGCTGCAGCTAGTGAAGAACAATCAAGTGCAGCGGAACAGATAAGCAAGAACATAGAAGCCATCAGCAGTGTAACGCATGAAAGCGCGGCAGGTGTACAGCAAATAGCCCGAGCAGCGGAAGACTTGAACAGATTAACCGTAAATCTACAGGAATTAACCTCACGGTTTAAAATTGATGCATCATCTTCCGATAGATCGAACGGAAACGGAAAATCTCATACAGAAAAAAGCCATTTGGCAGTTCGCTCAAATGGAGTTTTAGCCCATCATTAATTGCTATTCGGAGAGACACAAAGGTGTCTCTCCTTTTTTTAGAAAAGAGTAAAGTTTAATTAAATAAACACAGCTCTTCCCGCTTAACTTCAAAAAATGCCCGTTCAATACAAAATAGTTAAACAGTTAACTTTTAAAAGCGATAGTAATAATAAGAAATATCAAGAAAGAATTATCAAATGGAGATAATTTTTTTATCGCTAATTAATCTCAATAACAAATCAAAAAGAGGCTCTATGAAAACTGTACTGTTTTTCATTCTTATTATGATAACCTTGGTATCGGCACAAGATAAACCAGATTACTCACCCAAATTATCTGGATATATTCGGGCGTTGCAGCAAACAGATTTTTCAACAAATCAAGGGGAATTTCTCGTAAAGATGGCCCGTATTTCAATAAAGGGGAATGTTAATGAATATGCAGGCTATAGATTCCAGGTAGATGTAACGCGTCTTGGTAAACTTACTACAACTTCTGCTACGGTTAACGGAACAAAAGTGCTAACCGGCGCTTCAGCCTCATTTTCGGATGTACTTTTAGATGCCGAAGCTTTTATAGCGCCGGTTAAAAATCTTTCTCTCTCTTTGGGTCAATTCAAAGTTCCTTTTAGTACCGACAACCTAAGAGGCGGAGCCGATATTGATTTCGTTAATCGCCCTTTACTTACAAACGTTGCCCCCGGGATGAGAGATGTTGGTTTCATGGGAACCTATACAATTAAGGATGGGGTTCCGGTAGAATTCAAAGCAGGAGTATTTAACGGTGCGGGACAAAACAAAACTGAGAATGATAAATCAGTAAACTATTCATTTCGCGCTACTGTTGCCCCAGTCTCAGGTGTAACGCTTGCTGCAAACTACTATGGTGGCAAAGCATCAGGAGCAGATCTCGGCATTTATGATTTAGGATTCGATTACAAATTAGGGAAAGCTTTTGTCTCCGGAGAATTTGGACAACGAAAGACAAAAACCTCCGTATTAGAATTTAATTCCACTTCCTATTTTGTCTACGCTTTGTATGAATTCAGTTTTTCTGAAAGTCTCGTAACGGCTGTCATTCCAGCGGTTCGATATGAAAACTATGACCCCAATGGTGATCATGCTAATGATGAGATTGGGAGAGTTACAGCCGGTCTTGGATTTCAATTCGCCAAAATCAAATCCGCTCAGTTTAGGATTAACTATGAATTATTTGACTATAAAGATGGGCGAACGAATCCCAATAAATTAATCTTCGAATTACAAACGAAATTTTAATAAATAAAAACCACAATTAATAAAATAATGGAGAAAAAATGTATAACCTCATAAAAAAAACACTTTTTGTCAGTTTCGTATTCTTAGTAATTGCACTCCCTCTGCAAGCTCAGGTTAAAGTTGGTATCCTCCCACGGTTGGCTCCAACAGAACTCACCAAAATGTTTACACCGCTTGCTGAACACCTTGGCAAGATGATCGGACAGCCAATCGAATTAGTAATACCCAAGGACTTTGACACCTTCAATCAGATGATGAAAGACGGAAAGTTCGATTATGCTTATGCAAACCCGAATATCTATTCAGACGCCAGAGCTGCATTGGGTGCTTCCGTAGAACCTCTAGCAATAGCCGTTGAAGGCGCTGGTGGTAAAACATTTACAGGCTGCTTTTTAGTGAAAAAAGGAAGTCCAATAAAAAAAATTGCGGATTTTAAGAACAAAAAATTAATCTTCGTAGATGAAAACTCAGCCGGTGGCTATCTCTCTCAGATTTATACAATGATGCAAACAGGATTATCAAAAAAAGATGTTACAATTCTTCCGTTTGCCAAGAAACATACTAATGTTGCTCTCGCAGTTCAGAACGGATCGGCAGATATTGGCGGCATTAGAACAGCTGATTTTGAAAAAATCAAATCACAAGTGAATATTCCGGATGTTCAAATATTAAGTGAAAGTGCGGGAATGCCTAATTGGCCATTTTTTAGTTTACCGAATTCGAAAAAAGATATAACAGAAAAAATCAAGAAAGCAATTCTTAGTATAAAACCAAACTCTCCTGAAGCAAAGTCAATTTTAAATGAAGCAAAATTGAGCGGTTTTTTACCGGCTTCTGATGCCGATTTTAACATAATGAGAAAAATCTCTCAATCGGCAAATTCATTTTAAGCAATAAGGGAAAGGGAAAGGTTTTGAAAAAATCTTTCCCCTTCCTCAAGACAAATAATTTTTAGTACGGAGCACAAAATGTTTTTTTTGAAAGAAAAATTAAACAAGTCCTTAGGCATAAAACTAATATTCTTTTCAACTTTTGGAATGATAGTTATAATGAGTATTGTATTAGTTTTTCAAGCGTTTATATTGAAGAATAACTTGGCGGAAATTCAAAAGAAAAAAATTGAAAGATTAGGTAAATTAATTTCTTCCGCAAGCAGTAATCCATTACTAAGCTATGATTTTACCGCAATTGACGAATTTGCAAAAGAAATTCGAAAGGATATAGATGTTGTTGATGTTATTTTTAATAACCAAGCCGGAACAAGAGTTAATTCAGAAAAGCAAAAGGATTCGTTAACGGCAGCCGAACGAAAATTTGGTATAGAAGAAATTAAAAATACTCCTTCCCAAACTTTCGAATTTCCAATCCTTGCCGATGGAGCTAA
>JBAYFO010000035.1:0-36531 GCA_041667115.1 Ignavibacteriaceae bacterium
CAGATTTAGAAAACCTTTATGAATTTACGATATGATAGTAATGAAATAGTGAAATGAAAAGAGATAATAATCAAATAAATTTACCCGTTGACTTAAAAGAAGAGCGGATTCATCCTGGAGAAAACAAGTTATTTTTCAAAATCTTGGTACCAAAAACCTTGTTGTTTTTAGGCATTTTCCTATTCACAGCAGTTACTTACTCACAACCGGTTACAAAAGTATTAATATCGGGAGAATACACCGCCCACGATACTGATGTGAAGAATGCCTTCCTTTTGGGATACGCTAGTTATGACGCAACACAATATAATGGACAAATTGATCTGCATTCAGATTACACACCTTATAACGCCTTAAGATATGCCCATGAGAATGGTTATCAGATAGCTGTAAGATCATATTCCGGTTTAAATACAACCGTTGATGATTCTGCTAAAAATTATAGTGACGTGCTTCTTTTTATGCCTGCCGGTTCCAATAGTTATATCTATACGTGTAATATTGATGTACCCAACAGCGCAGTTGTATCAACCGGTGCGGGTGTGGATTCTTTAGTGACCGGATATGAAGTAGAGTTTTTTTCAGTTGATCCAATCACAAATTCTAATCTTTCAAGTTTTTCAAACGGATATATAGCCGGGCAGATAGCGTTCATGGCGAATCATTTTAATGTTTCGGTATCTCAGGCAAGGACACTGGCAAGAAACAATACTTTTATCAATAGTCAACCATCCAGCGTAGTGGTATATGGTAAAATCGATGAAGCAAAAGCGGTTAATGCCGGTGTATTACCGGTTGAATTAACCTCATTTTCTGCCGCCGTTGAAGGAAAAAATGTTTTATTAACCTGGAGAACCGCTTCGGAAGTTAAAAACTATGGTTTCGAGATTTTTAGGGATGGTGCAAAAATTGGTTTTGTACAAGGTAATGGCAACAGCTATTCTACTAAAGATTATTCCTTTACGGATAAACCTGACGGAGCCAAAACCTTTACGTATCAACTTAAACAAATTGATTCCGATGGGCAACATAAACTTTATGGATCTATTGAGGTAACTCTTGCAGCTCCCAATGCGTTTGTTCTTTATCAAAATTATCCAAATCCATTCAACCCGACTACTACAATTAAATTTGAAGTTCCTACTACTGAAAAAGTGACTATAAAAATATATAATATGGTCGGTCAAGAGGTTGCAACTTTGCTAGATGGTATAAAAGAAGCGGGTAGTTATGAAGTAAAATTTGACGGCAGTGAACTTTCCAGCGGAGTATATATCTCAAGTTTAAAGTCCAGTTCATTTTCAAAGAATATTAAAATGATATTGATGAAATAATTTTATAGCAACCTAAAATGTTGATATAAATTCTATTAGTACTTTTTTACTTCTTCCAAAATGTATTTGGCGATCGCCCTTGCTTCTGCAGGTTTTAAACCCTGGTTAGGCATTGGTGGGTAAGCTGGATTTATCTTTGTTGGATTAAGCACAAACGCCGCTACCTTTTCAACATCCCCTTTGTATTTTGGCAATGTTTCTTTGTACGGTGGACCTACTAATTTCTTATCAAATCTATGGCAGGCGGAACATCTTCCGTTAAAAATATCAGCGCCGCTGATCGCTTCAATTCCCTTTTGCTCCCCTTTCAATTCTTTTAATGCAACATCATAATCTACGGCAAGAACAAGCGCCTGCTTCTTTGTTACATTACGGAACGAAGCTTGTTCTGAAATGATGAGCGCCAAAGAAGAGACAACGAGAAGTAAAAAGACAAATCCCGAATAACGCAGTTCTGAGTTTTTCAACATCGCATATAAGAGATGAAAAACCCAGAAAACCGCAAACAATGAGATCACGGCAAATCCAAATACAGATGAAGAGAGGGCAAGACTTGGAAGCGCTACTAAATTTATCAATAAAAACAACGGCTGGAATAGTGCAAAAATCAGAGTAACGGAGAGTCCCGTTTTCTTGATGAATTCTTTATAGCCGGTATCATCAATCTCTTTTCCGCCTTCCCAAAAGAAATAAATGAAGAGAAGGAATGAACCGGTTAATGACAGCGCCGCAGTTAAAAAGTGAATCCATTTTATAAAAACAGAAAAGGAAGTGAAAAGATATAAAATTCCAGTTGCATCCCAGTCGGATGGATTCATAGCAAGATTTAATCCGCCAATAAAAAAGTAAGAACCAACTAAGAGAAAGATCAATCCCCAATAACTTGATTTACGATTCACTCGCGCGATATTGTTCGCAAAATCGGAATATTCATTTTCTCTCTCTTCAAGTTTTACCGAAGAGAATAATGATTTAAATATCCAGGAATAACGGTAGGTATAAATAAAAACCAATCCGATAGGTATTAATATGAGGGCAACGACAAAAAAGGAAATGGTAACAAGTTTGAGGTTATGGAGCAACTGGGAATAAATTAATATTAACGCAAACAAAGGAACTATTCCGAGCGCAACACCGGCACCTTTAGTAAAGGTTGTTAATTCAATTACTTCTTTTGAAAATCTGGCATAAAATCCGTTCTCGTCCTTCTTCCCTTTTCTCTTAAAATACAAGGAGAGTATTGAGCCGCCTAAAACGATACTGAAAAACGGTACAAATAAAAACAATACTACGATTGCCATATAGTGAAGCAACGCCATGTGTTCAAGCGATTGAGGAAGAACTAATTTATCTAAAAAATCCATTTACTCTACCTTTATAAGAGGATAATTTTTTCAATTGAAATAAAAAGAATTAACACCATAACAAACAAGTTAATTTCTATAAAGACTTTCCGAAGCGAAAGTCTGTCAATATTTTCTTTTAATAATTTTGCCGAACGGATAATTAAAGCGATAACTAAAACTAAAATTCCAACGCTTGCAAATGAAATATCTACAATACTAAATAACGGCATGAGTAGACCGGTTACTCCGGTTACGCAAATCCAAACGTATGTAATTCTCGCAAGTTGATTTTCTGTGAAATATTTTTTCAGCGTTGGATATCCGGCATCTTCATAATCTTTTCCGAATGCTAAAAGCAATAACCAAAAATGAGGTATTTGCCAGATGAAAAAGAAAAAAGCAATTAACAATGCTTGCGGATCAAAAACACTGCCGCCACCCGTAACCCAACCAACAACGGGAGGAATAGCACCAATCACCGAACCGGGAATAATGGCAAATGATGTTTTCCGTTTGAGCGGAGTGTAAATTCCATTGTACCAAAGCAGGGCTAATAGTCCAAGCAGAACACCGGTATAACCTGATGAAATAAATAAAAGCACTGAACCTACGATTGACAAAATGAGGACGATAGCAAAAACATCTTTCTCAGAGATTTTTCCGGAAGGAATTGGACGATTCTTTGTCCGTTCCATTTGCGCATCAAATACCGACTCTTGCAAATGATTTAAAGCAGCGGAGCCCGATGCAAGGAGAAATATTCCAAGCGCTGCACCAAGCAATTCGATGCCAAAGATTTTTGTTGCGCAAAGATATCCAAACACCGTTGTGATCATCACAAACACGGTAATGCGGAACTTTATCAATTCAAGAAATATGTTAAGTTTTTGTTTCACACTCACTTCTGCTTAGTTGATGTTGAATCAATTGTCTTTAAAGGTTGAGTAACAGATGCATTCTTCTTTGCTAATTCCATCTTCATCCACTCATCAAATTCCTGTTGAGGCATAACAATTACTTTTGAATACATAGCGGAATGATTCAGTCCGCAATATTCGGCGCAAGCAATATCGTACTTCCCTACTTTAGCGGGGAGAAACCAAATGGAATTATTTTTATTCGGCATAACATCACGTTTAAAACGAAAAGCCGGAATAAAAAAACTATGATTTACATCCAGCGAATGAAGATTAACTTCGATCGGTTTATTAACAGGAACATAAAGCGAATCAGTTTTTACACCATTGTCATACTCAAAAGTCCATTTCCACATTTGCGCAGTTACTTTGATTATCATCGAATCCTTTGGAGGATTTTGCAAATCCCGGTAGCCGATCCAGCCATACCAAAACATTGCCATAACTAAAATAACCGGGATGACCGTCCAGACAATTTCCAATGTTGTGTTACCATGAATGTTAACCGCTTTCTTCCCTTTTTTTCTGTTATACTTAAAGACAAAGTAGATCATCAAAAAAGTAATCATCGCTAAAAGTACGACGGAAATTCCGGTAATGAACCAGAAAGCTCCATTCACTAAATCAATATGATTAGAACCAAAAATCATGCGTCACCTTATAAAAAACTATAATCTGAAAATAAAAGAGCTATCGAGATCAGAAGGAACAACAGGGCGACGCTTACAAATATTTTAAACATTGCACTTTCGGCTTTGAGATGCATAAAAAATGTAAGCACCAAATACGACTTAATAACGGCAATGGTTAATGCGGTAGCAACCGTAATATTCCCGAAATTGATTCCGGCGACCGCAACCGTAACACCGGTAAGCATTACCAGCACAAGCCATACGAGAATGTAAATTCCGTATGTTGGTTTGTGCTCTATCGTATGTTGTTCGGTAGAAGTAGATTGTTCTCCACTCATGAAAATAAATTCCTTAAGTAATTAAATAGAAAAGTGGGAATAAGAAAATCCAGATGATATCAACCAGATGCCAATAGAGTCCGGCTGCTTCAAGATGAATATATTTATCTGAATTAACTGTTCCCGTCATAGTAAATCTTGTCATAACACCGATCAGAACCATACCGATCAACACATGCAAACCGTGTAATCCGGTCATCACGTAGTATAATCCAAAAAACAATACTTCCCCGTTCCCTTTTGCAAGCAGTGTTTCGGAACCGGGATAAATCCCATGATGAATCTTAGTAGTCCATTCAAAATATTTATTCACCATAAAACCAAAAGCTAAAAGGATGGTGACCATTTGGAAAAATATCGACAAATATTTATTGTCTTTTCGAATTGCAACAATAGCAAGTACCATCGTTAAACTGCTTGTTAAAAGAATAAGGGTATTCAGCGTACCGATCAATGTATTCAATTCTTTTGCTGCAATATGGAACTCGTGCTGATACATAAATCTGTACACAGCGTAAACAAGAAACATCCCGCCAAATAAAACCAATTCTGTAAAAAGGAAAAGCCATATTCCCATACGGGAACCAAGATCGTCGCGATGGACATGTTCAGTAGTATGTTCTGCAACTGAGCTCAATTCTCCTCCTTGGTTAAGAGTTCTTCATTGTCTTTGTATTCATAAGGTGCTGCTGTAATTGTAGGGATCACTTCAAAATTTTCTAATGGAGGAACGTTTGGAATTGACCATTCAAGCGTTTCTCCTCCCCAAGGATTAATTTCCGTAAACTTTGTTTTACTGCGCAAAGCTTTAATAAAATTTGTGAACATGATAATTAATCCGGTTATCAAAATCCACGAACCGATGGTCGAAATGAAATGATAAATATGAAATTCAGGTAAGTAATCATAATATCTTCTTGGCATTCCCAACCAGCCCATCACGAACATTGGAAAATAGAGAACGTTAAATCCAACAAACAAAGTCCAGAAACCAACTTTAGCAGTTTTCATATTGTACATTTTGCCAAACATTTTCGGAAACCAGTAATGCATAGCCGCAAAGATTCCAAATCCTGTTCCACCGAACATAACATAATGAAAATGGGCGACGATAAATGAAGTGTCGTGAATGTGCATATTAACCGATAAAGCACCTTGAATTAATCCGGTAAACCCGCCGATTGAAAATAAAAAGATAAATGCCAATGCATATAATAAAGGAGGATCGGTGGAGATTGATCCTTTGTATAAGGTTGCGACCCAGTTGAAAACTTTAATAGCGCTTGGTATAGCTACAAGGAAGGTAAGTAAAGAGAAAATAATCTGCGCGGTATCACTCATTCCAACAGTGAACATATGGTGCGCCCAAACCATTGAGCCAAATAGAGCGATTGCCAAACTCGAAAAAGCTATAAACTTATAACCAAAAATTGTTCGATGAGCAAAGACCGGGATGATTTCCGATATTACTCCCATCGCGGGCAAAATCATGATATACACCGCCGGATGAGAATAAATCCAAAATAAATGTTGATACAAAACAGGGTCACCACCCAACGCAGGATCAAATAATCCGACACCAAAAATTCTTTCGATTACAACCAACAGAAGAGTTATCCCAATTATCGGAGTAGCTAATATTTGTACCCATGCAGTAGCGTATAGAGACCAGACAAATAAGGGCATTTTAAAAAAACTCATTCCCGGTGCTCTTAAACGATGGATGGTAACAATAAAATTCAGCCCGGTTAAGATTGAAGAAAACCCTAAGATGAATGCAGCCATTAAAGCCGGCAGAACATTCGTTCCTGTTCTAATACTGTAAGGAATGTAGAAAGTCCAGCCCGTATCAACAGGTCCACCGGGAAGAAATACTGAAATGATTGCGAGCAATCCTCCCCCGATATAGAGCCACCAGGATAAAAGATTTAATCTTGGGAAAGCAACATCCTTTGCCCCAATCAAAATAGGAAGAAAAAAATTTCCAAAAACCGCAGGCAACCCGGGAATAATAAAAAGGAAGATCATTATTATTCCGTGCAGTGTAAATATAGAATTGTAGGTCTGCGCATCCATAATCGTTCTTCCCGGAGCGATCAATTCAAGCCTCATTAAAAAGCCAAACGTAACACCAACAGCGAAAAACGAAAGCGTTGACATGAGATAGAGTAGGCCGATACGTTTGTGATCGGTCGACAAAATCCATGCTAATATACCTGAATGTTTTCCTTTGTAGTCTAAATATCCAACAGAATTTACATCACTTTGCATGAAATCTTAACCTCTTAACTCTTTTTCGCCCGATTTACACGGCGTGGTTTAACTGACAACACAACAACTATAATAATCGCGAAAAGCAATATTGAAGCACCGGCGATCCTCGTAATATTCAAAACATATTTTCTTCCGGCTGGATCGTAATTGAAACAGAATTTTAAAACTTTTGCGATCGTCGGAGAAGTCTTTCCTTCGGATGCTTCGATGATCGCCATTTTCAAATCAAACGGAAGAAAAGTTGTGCCCAGTAGATACCGGGTGATGACACCTTTTGGAGAAACCAGAATGAGCGTGGGCGCGTGAACTATCTGACCTTCTACTTTTCTAAATGAAAATCCGGCGGAATTTGTAAGCTTTAAAATATTCTCTCGGTTGCCTGTTAAAAATCTCCAACCATCCGGAGGAAATTGTGTCTGTATTGAAGCCAGAATATTTTGTTTTTTCTTTGCTGCAATCGCTATGGTTTCAGAATCGTCTATCGAGACACAAACTAGTTGATAATCCTTTGCCGGGACTAAATCAATGCGATCTACAAGCGATGCGACTTCAGCCATCAAAGGATTACACAAACTCGGACAATCATAATAGACAAACATCAATACCGTTGGTTTATTGATAATCTGTTCCATCGATACTTGCTTCCCATTCTCATCGTGAAAAACAGATTGCAGAGCGATTTGCTGCCCAAGTTTTTCGTTAATTCCCGCTGTGGAATTACTCTTCTCTCCGTCACTTGCAAAATTTTGTTGAAAGGAGAAAAGGATTCCAAAAAGAAATAACCATTCCAGTCTTGACCGGAGAGAAAAGATATTTCGTGTTTGCTTTTTCATTTTATACGGCTACACTTTTTAATAATGTAAATAAATTTGAAAGTTCTGTACTGCTAAGTGAAAAGACTTTTCCCGAGAAGCCGTTTTCTTTAAGATTATTTGTGATCACTTCAAGGAATTCTCTTTCGCCACTTTTCCACGAAGGAGAGTTAAATAAAGTAACCAAAGCTTTTTCCTGGTTATTTGTAATATCGAAAAAGATTTTAGCAGATTCATTTGTTAATTTTTCACTTGAAAGTTTTGCCAGCGCGAAATTAATTTTCCCAATTCTAGCTGAATAGTCTGACTGATATAATTTCTCGGCAGTAGCTACCGGAATTGTTCCGGGCACTTTTGTTCCGGCAGAAAGTCCATACATTTTATCAAGATCAGCAACCTCTTCGGGTGTATCTTTTGGCGGTTCAGGCATCCATGAACGAATTAATTGAATAATAGCAATTCTGTCTGAAGGAGCTAAATAATCAAAGCCCGGCATACCCGAAGTTAAAATTCCCTTTTGTACGGTATTATAAATTTCGGTAGCTTTTCTTCCGTTTTTCCAACCTTCAACTAGATGAAAATTTCTTGGTTTAGGGTTAAGTGCAGCTCCGGCAGGACCATCCCCTTTTCCTTCAATACCGTGGCAAGATGAACAAGTTGTTTCGAAAAGCTTTTTCCCTTTTTCAATTAATGCAGGATCAACTTCGGTAAAACTTTTTAGATCAACTGCCGCTGCAACTTTTGCATCTTCGATAGGCAAATCAGTTACTACTTTTGTTGAATCATCAAGTTGAGGTGCTATTTTATTTTGAGCAAGCACACCGGAATTTCGGATGTAGAAAAAACCAATCCCTATTATCACGACAAGAAAATAAGGATACACCGCCGCCATTATTTTAATCGGATCGTTCAGTAAATCGGAAAATGAAAATTTATTTTTTGCCATAGGTATTTACAATTATAATCTAAAGTTTAGACCTTTTTCAAGTTTCGGATCGCCTACCGGAACAAGATTCTGTTTTTTTGCATTGAAATAGAAGACCAATAAAAATAATCCAACTGACGCAATAAGAAAACCAAATTCAAAAACCAGTGTAAATATTCCAGCTTTTGCAGATTGAACTTGGGGCATGATAATCCAGTATAAGTCAAGCACATGAGCAGCTAAAATCCAGATAGAAATAAACTTCAATCGTTTAGGATCCATTTTAGCCGGCTGTGAAAGCAGAACCACATAAGGAACGAGGAAATGAACGAAGATCAGTCCCAAAGAAATGTAAGTCCACATTCCACCCCATCGAGCGAGAAACCAAACGGTTTCTTCCGGTAGATTTGCATACCAGATCAACATAAACTGTGAGAAAGCGATATACGCCCAGAAATTGATAAAGGTAAATTGCAAAGCACCTAAACTAAAGAGATGTTCATTATTCATTTTAGGATGGAGATATCCATTTTCTTTTAAATAAATAACAGCCAACGTAATTGCAGCCAAAGCAGCAACGAATGAACCGGCAAAAAAGTAAATACCAAAGATTGTTGAAAACCAATGCGGTGCCAAACTCATCATCCAATCTATTGCAGAAAGCGTAACGGTAATTGCAAAGACCGGAATAAATATCGCCGATAGTTTGATATTCTTTTTTGTAAGAAGTTGATCTTTAGTGATGTCTTGTTTTCGCGAATTTCTTACGAATAAATAATAAAAGAGTGACCAGATCCCGATAATTACAATTGTTCTAATAACAAAAAACGGAACATTCAAGAAAGGTGATTTACCCGTTAAAATTTTGTCTCCCGCCACAACATCTTTATGAGACCATTCAAAAATGGAGTGAATATTTAGCAACAGAGGAATTACTAAAAGGAACAGAAGCGGAATTGATGAAGCAAAAAATTCGGGAATTCTTCTTAACGGTGTACTCCAATCAGCTCCGGCGATATATTCAAGAGTGATTAAAAAGAGAGAGCCGACTCCAATGCTCATTATAAAAACGAAGGAGAGGAGATAATTAAAAAGAGCTCTTTGAGCATCAAATAAGAATCCGGTTAAACCAAGCGCTAAACCGATACCAACAAGGAGAAAACCCAATCGCTTTAGGCTCTCCGGAAGATTTTTCTTTTGATAAACTAAATCATTGTGCGACATTTGACGAAGTCTCCTTTTTCGCTTCTATGATCTCTGACGGAGAAGCATTTTTCGCTTTTTGCAACGCTCTAATATAATGGATAATCGCCCATCTCTCGTCCCGTGAAAGTTGAGATGCGTAAGACGGCATAATATTTTGCCCGTTCGTTATTACATGATAAATATTTCCATCTTGCCAGCCGCGGACTTTTTCAGAATGTAAACTTGGCGGGTTGGGAAATTGTCCCCGTAACCGGCTATCACCATCTCCATAATTTCCGTGACAAGGAGAACAAAAAGTTAAAAATCTTTTCTTTCCGAGTTTTAACACTTCACTTGAAGGCATTAACGGATTAGAAAGTGGAACTACCGGTGCCGCAAGTCCTTTATATTCATAAGGGATAAAGCCTCTCGCAACTGTTCCTTCAACCGGATTTCTCATTCCAAATCCATCAGCATAAAATGTGCTTCTTGACTGGACATTTACTCTATCCTGCTGCATCAACCATGTGAAAGGCGTAATATAAAGTAACTTATTTAATGTAAGATAGGTTGTCGCGGAAGTAAGGAGCGCAACAACTACAAGCAATGTTAAATATTTTGGTTCAAATATTTTAAATGTTTCTACAATAGGAAAATAAACTTCCGAAATATTTTGTCCATTTAGTTCTTTAAACAAATTCCTAACTTTTTCAGGATCAAATAATTCATCGTTTGCTTCAATACAAACTCCATACTTATCGGAAGAAACCGCTTTCATATAAGGAGTATCATGTAGCGGTTGACTGTTATTAGGAAATTTGAAATAGAACGTCAGCATCCCGATAACAGTGGCAAGTGTTGCAAGTAAAACGGTAACTTCAAACGTAATTGGGATGAATGCAGGTAGTGCAAAAAATGGTTTGCCGCCAATAATCATCGGGTAGTCTTTTGACATCGCCCAATACATAAACAATAACGCAAAGGCAGCGCCGAAAAGTCCAAAGATCAGTGTAACAAAGCCTAAATTTGAAGGCTTCAATTTCATTGCTGCGTCCATACCATGTACCGGATACGGTGTATGAACATCATATTTTTTATATCCGGCTTCATGAACTTTTGCAGCGGCGTGAATAATTTCATCCGGAGTTTGGAAAAGGGCAGTTAGTCCAAATAATTTTCTTTCGCTCATCAATGATTTCCTCCGTTATGTGAAGGTTGAGCTCCTTCGGCAACTGCTTTGATCTCAGAGATAGCAACTACCGGAAGTGTTTTTGTAAATAATAATACCAGCGTAAAAAATAAACCAAAACTACCGACCAATGTGCCAAGATCAAAAACAGATGGAACAAAATAACCCCAGCTTGAAGGAAGAAAATCGCGGTGAAGGCTTGTAACGGTAATTACAAAACGTTCAAACCACATCCCTACGTTAACAAAAATTACAATAACAAGCATGGCGGGAATAGTTCTTCTAATTTTTTTAAACCAAAATAATTGAGGGATAAATACATTACAGCTAACCATTATCCAATACGCCCAGGCGTAAGGACCAAAGGCTCTGTTGATGAAAACAAATTGTTCAAACGGGTTACCGCTGTACCATGCAATAAAAAATTCCATCGCGTAAGCATATCCAACCATCGAGCCGGTAAGGAGAATAATTTTATTCATTTTTTCAAGATGGTTCAACGTAATAATATGTTGTAAATCAAAAACTTTACGAACGAATATCAACACTGTTACCACCATTGCAAATCCGCTAAAAATAGCACCGGCTACAAAGTACGGAGGAAAAATTGTTGTGTGCCATCCGGGTATAATTGAAACGGCAAAATCAAAACTAACTATAGTATGAACCGATAAAACCAACGGTGTGGCAAAGCCAGCTAGCAGCATATATGCTTTTTCGTAATGCATCCAATTCCTGTGGGAATTTCTCCATCCCAAACTAAATATTGAATAGATACTCTTCTTCAATTTTGATGTTGTTCTATCACGAAGCAGTCCAAAATCCGGGATCAATCCAACATACCAAAAGACCAGTGAAACAGTAAAGTAAGTGGAAACTGCAAAAACATCCCAGACTAAAGGAGAGGTGAAGTTCACCCATAATCCATGCTGATTTGGATAAGGTGTTAAATAACCTGCCAGCCAGGGTCTTCCGGTATGAAAGATTGGGAATATTCCCGCGCACATTACCGCAAAGATCGTCATTGCTTCCGCGAAGCGAGCTATACCGGTTCTCCATTTTTGCCGCAACAAATAAAGTACGGCAGAAATTAATGTTCCTGCATGACCAATTCCAACCCAAAAGACAAAATTTGTAATGTCAAAAGCCCAACCAACCGGTTGATTCAGTCCCCAGACACCAACACCAAAAAAGAGTAAAAAGGAAACGCTTATTACTCCAATGAGAAGCAAGCTTAGTGTAATTGATAACGCGATAAAAAATTTCCTGTCCGGTTTTTCATCCAGAGGTTTTGCAATAAGTTGATCAATTTCAGCTAACGTGATTCTTCTTTCAATTACTGGCAATTCCTGGGAGTAATCAATATTCACTATACTTCCTCCGATTTGGTATTTCTAAGTTTTGCCAGATATGTTACGTTGGGTTTTACATTCAACTCTTCAAGAACATAATAGCCAAGTTTATGATTTCTATATTTATAAAATTCTTCATTCGGATCTTTAATATTTCCAAATTTGATCGCTTCGGTGCCGCATGAAGTCTGGCACGCAGTTCTAACATCACTTCCTTTGAGTGGTAGATCTTTACGAATTGCTTCTTCCCGCGCATCCATAATTCTTTGTATGCAGAAGGAACATTTTTCCATTACTCCGCGGGATCTAACGGTTACTTCCGGATTGTGCATTAGTGAAACAGAATCTTGTAAATAATACCCGTTTGCATAATGATCTCTAAAATTATAAAAATTGAACCTTCTTACTTTGTAAGGACAGTTGTTGGAACAATATCTTGTTCCAACGCAGCGATTGTATACCATCTGATTAAGCCCGTCAGGACTGTGTTGCGTAGCTGCAACCGGACATACGTTTTCACATGGTGCCTGGTCGCAATGCTGGCAAAGCATCGGCTGAACCACAACTTTTGGCGCTTCGGGTGTACCGGAATAATAGCGGTCAATTCGCAGCCACATCATTTCCCTTCCAATACCGACTTGCTCCTTACCGACGACCGGAATATTGTTTTCAACGTTGCATGCAGCGATACAATTTCCACAACCGATGCATCTGTTAAGATCAATAGACATCCCCCACTTAACATCGTTGTACGCAAAATCATCATACATATTCGGGAGATGATGCTCTTTTCCTTCTTGAAGAAAATCAGGATTTTTTAAATATTGCAGAACCGTTCCTTCTTGAACGATATCCCTTTTGAGATAAGCATCTTTTGTAAGTGTATCATCAAAATTTTGATGCTCTTGAGTGGAAACGACTTTGTATGTTCCGCTAACTTTTGAAACTGAAGCATTTGTCACAAGCCAGGGAGAAGTATATTCAATCGCGGCAGCAAAAAGTGGTTGAACATTAACACCGGCGTCTTCTGCAACGACTCCGGAATTTTTCCTTCCATAACCGGCTTCAACGGCAATAAAATTATCCGCGACACCCGGTTGAAGAATAACAGGAAGTGTAATTTGTTTATTACCGAACTTAATCTCCACCAAATCATAGTTTTTGATGCCAAGTGTTTTAGCTGATTTCTCAGAAATGGCTGCGTAATTATCCCACGTAACTTTAGAAACCGGATGTGGTAATTCTTGTAGCCAACCATTATTAGCGAAACGACCATCACCTAAATGAAAACTCTCGGTAAGCAAAATTGTAAAAGATTTAGCGGAGTTTTTAACCGGATGAATTCCATTAAACGAAGATGAAGAAAATGAAAAACTCAGTTGAGTTTTTTCTTTGGAGGTAATAACTCCATCGTGCAGAGCTCCGACCCAAAATTTTTCAAAGGAAAAAGGAGAAGTAATTTTCGGATAAATGTTTTCCTGCCAATTTTTCTTCAAATAATCGAGGTATAGTTTTTCAGAATAATTTTTCGGGTTGCCTGAGATCCAATTTAGAAGTACTGCTTCTTTTTGTCTCGTATTATAAATTGGAGAAATAACCGGTTGTTGCAAACTATAAACACCGGTGCGAACGTTATAATCGCCCCATGATTCCAACATATGATTTACCGGTAAAACGAAATTACTCGCATATGTAGTTTCATTCTCAAATTCTGAAAGAGTGATTACCGTAGCTATTTTACTCAACGCTTTTTCATATTGCAAGTCTTGCGGCAGATGATAAACCGGATTTGTATCGAAGTGGATAACAGTTTTGATTTTACCGCTCATCATTGATGAGATTAAATTTTTAAGTTCTTCACTTGAACTATAAACCGATTGCGCAATAGCTACGCTGTCAGTTTTATATAATTTTGTATTGTCTAAAATCTCATTCAATAAATTAACAGCAATCTGAGTTTGCTCATCAAGCGCTCTGCCGGCGTAAACAATGGCTGAACCGCGGTTTGCAGCAAGATCATTTACCAGAAGTGATAAATTTTTATACTCAAGTCCGTTTTGTGAGGCGAAATCTTTTAGTGAAAAAGAGGTGATAAGATTTCTGATCGCCGCGTCAAGAGCATTCGAGGAAATATTTTTCTTGTAGATTAATTCGTTTAAAAGAGAAAGGACAAACGTTAATTGATTATCCGGGCGAAGCCTGAAGCGGTAATCGGCATTCATTCCGGTTAACGACATATTCCCTTCCGCCACATATAAGCGGTTGAAGGATTTCACGTCATTGATATTTTTTCTATCGGAATACAATCTCATTTGCTCAATTACATTTCCTTCAACACCTAAAAAGTCACCTTCGAGTGAGAGGATAATGTTTGCTTCATTCCATTTAATTATCGGGAAGACATCTCCACCATAACATTTCTTCCAGGCTGAGTTTTTAATTTCGTTATGAAAAACATCATAGGAATAAATTTTAGTTGAAGGATATTTACTTCGAAATTCGTCAAACAATCTTTTAGTAGTCGGTGAATTGAACCGGTGAGTTACAATAGCAATTTCAGAAGCGGAAGTTGAATCAAGAATCTTCTTAATTTGCAAGTCGACATTTTCCCAACTGGCTTTATCAACAATGCCTCCTTGTTTAACCAAAGGAAATTGCAAACGCGATGGGTCGTATAGATTAAGTACAGAGGCTTCACCTTTAGCGCAAATCTTTCCTTGATTAACGGGATGATCGGGATTCCCATCAATTTTTATTGGCCTTCCTTCTCTGGTTTTTATAAGAATTCCGCAATTTTGAACGCAATTACTGCACGTTGAGGCGTAGTAATTTGGTTTCCCAAGGGTTACCTCCTCAGGCTTTACGTTGTAAGGAATCACTTCCCCTTTGTCCCGGTAGTCCGAGCAACCGGCTCCGGCTAACGCCGCAGAAGCGCTTAATAAAGCAATAAATTTTCTTCTAGAAAGACCGGACAAATTTTTATCAACACTGAAGTCATCCGTTACGCCTTCCGAGAATTCATGTTTTTTTGCTTCGAGAGTTTTTTGATCAGCATATAACTCTTCAAAACTGCGCCAATAATTAACTTCCGGTTTACCGTTTTCCGAAATATTTTTATCAACCATGGAGAGCCCCGGTTGAATTTCTCTTTACTGCGTTAGGGTTTTCTTTAATTTTTATTTTTGCAGCACCGTTGTTCTGCTTAATAAAATATTTTATTGGATTGGAAAGAATTGCTGCGCCGGTTACTATAACCGCAGTCATTGATATAAAAAATTTTTTTCTTGAAACTTTCATCTGATTTTCCATTCTTAAGTTATCTATGACAAGCCCAGCAGTTATCCGGACCGTTTTTCACTTGTTTCAAATATGGTAATTTTGCTTGAGCATTACGATGACAATCAAGGCAAGCGCTCATCACGAATGAATTCATCTGCCCGACAACTTCCATCTGAGAAATATTTCCATGGCAGGACACACATTGAATTCCTTTATTTACGTGCACACTATGGTTGAAATATGCATAATCAGGAACCTTGTGGATCCTTTTCCACGGAATCGGGATTCCTTCTTTATAATATTTTGTCAATTTGATTATCTCCGGCCGATCTTTTCTGGCTACCGCATGGCAATTCATACATATTGAAGCGGCGGGAATACTTGCATGCCGCGAACTTTCAACTGAAGTATGACAATATTGACAATCAATTTTCATTGTTCCCGCATGAAGCAGGTGAGAAAATTTTATCGGTTGTACAGGAGAATATCCAACCCCGTCTCTTTCCGAGCGAGATACAAAATAGGTGATACTAAATGCTGCCACCACGACAAATAAAACCAAAGGTAATCTGACTCTCAGTAGATAATCTAAAAATTGCTTAGACATCTGATTCCTTTTTTATGATAGTTAAAATTCTAACAAACTTGATTAATTTTTAGTTCAATATTGGAAACACAATATTCATTTTTTTTTGAAGAGTAGGTAAAAAAACTAAATCGATGGGGCAAAGTTAAATAATTGAACCTTAAAACAAAATTTTAAGGATTTTTTTTCTGAGGAGGTTGATCCATCGATTTTTTAACAAGTGATACCGTATGCATTACTTCCATAGTTAATCCATATTTTTTTATTCCGTACTGTAATTGCCCGATACACCCGGGATTTCCGGCAACCACAACATCCGCCCCTGTTTCTTTCAGGTTTTTCATTTTGCGTTCAAGGATTTTGTCGGCATCTTCATGACGGGTTACGTTATAAATTCCAGCACTTCCACAACACCAAGTCGATTCTTCCAGAGGAACAAAATCCAATCCTGGAATTTGTTTTAAAACTTTTCTTGGTTCGTCCACAATTTTTTGCGAATGGCATAAATGACAAGCATCGTGATAAGTTACTTTTTCTTTTAAGGAATGCATAGCAGCAGTCGGTTCAACGTTAGCGAGAAACTCTGAAATATCTTTTACCCGTCCGGAGAAGAGTTTTGCTTTTTGCGAATACTGAGGATCATCTGCGAAGAGATGAATGTATTCTTTCATAAAAGCTCCGCATCCCGCAGAATTTGAAATAAGAAAATCATAATCAAAGGTTGAAAAGACATCTAAATTTTTCTTTGCTAACTCTTTTGCCTTCTCTATTTCTCCATTATGGGCATGGAGAGAACCGCAACAAACTTGCTTTTTCGGAGTGATTATTTCACACTGATTTTTCTTCAACACTTCAATTGTATCAAAATTAATTTCTGCGAAAGCAACATCCATAATACAACCGGTCGAAAAAGCGATTATATATTTTGCTGTAGTTTCGGGAGATATTTTCTCTTTTAATCCATCACTTGAAAAGATTTTAGAAATTGTAGGAGAAAGACTTTCTATTTCTATTAATTTTTTTGCAGATGGAAAGAGCGATAAAACTTTTAACACAACTTTCCGCATCCCGGAATTTTGGTAGAAATAAAGAAATCTTGCTAGAAGTTTTAGTCTTGAATGGTTTGCAACTACGGAATTAAGTAAAAACCGTTTTATTGTTTTATTTAATTTTGAAGAGCCAACATTACTATGTTCGATTACCACTCTTGCGCTCTCAACCATTTTGCCATATTGCACTCCTGCCGGGCAGGCAGTTTCGCAAGCCTGACAATCTAAACAAAAATTCATTTCCTCTGCAAAAAGATTTGATAACTCCAACTTTCCTTCCGCAATTGATTTTATTAATTTTATTCTTCCACGTGGTGAAGAGCGCTCCATTTTTGTAAGTTCATAAGTCGGACAAGTAGCAAGACACATCCCGCAATGCATACATTGCGTAAGGATATCATCGTTAGGCAAATATTTTATGAGAACTGCTTTATCTTTTGGTGAAATCATTTGGATATTTTTATAGATGGGAATGAAATTCCGGAATTTGTTCTCTTGTCGACGGTAGTGATCCCTCGCATCTTGGCGTAAGTGTAAGAATTTTCCCTGGATTTAAAACATTGTTTGGATCGACAACCATTTTAATTTTCTTCATAAAATCAATTCCCTCTTTCCCAACCGCACTTTCGAGAAAATCTTTTTTTGCTAAACCGGTTCCATGCTCACCTGTAATGGTACCACCCAATTTTATCGCTTCGTTAAAAATGAACTCGAAAGCTTTATGAGCGCGAATAATTTCAGCTGAATCCCTTTCATCAGTAAGACAGGTAGGATGTAAATTCCCATCACCTGCATGTCCGAAATTTCCGATTGCAACACTAAAATTTGAAGAAGCGGTTCTTATTTTTTCGATCATCACAGGTACTTCACTTCTTGGAACAGTTGCATCTTCCAAAATTGTTGTCGGTCTTCTTCTTGCAAGAGCACTGAACGCCGATCTTCTTGCGGTTTTCAAAAGTAATGCTTCGGAAGGACTATTCGCTATCCGAATCTGTGTAGCATTATTTTTTTTTAGAATTGAAACTATCATCTCCGCATCTTCGTCAACACTACTCCCTCGTCCATCAACTTCAATAAGCAGCATTGCTTCAGCATTTCTATCTAATCCGATTTTAGTATAATCTTCAACGCAATTCATTGTTGTGTTATCAAGAAATTCTATCATGCTCGGAGTAATATGAGAAGAAATTATATCTGCCACTGCCTTTCCGCTATCTAATATTTTTTTGAAGTTGACGGTAATAGTCTTTGATCTTGTTGGAAACGGAATAAGTTTGAGGAGAATTTTTGTAAATATTCCTAACGTTCCTTCACTCCCGACAACAATGTCTTTTAAATTATACCCGGCAACATCTTTGACACTTTTCCCGCCGATTTTTAGAAATTCACCGGTCGGAAGAATCATTTCTACACCGAGGACATAATTTTTTGTAACCCCGTATTTTAAACCGCGTAAACCTCCTGCGTTTTCAGCAACATTTCCACCTATAGTGCAAACATTCAAGCTTCCAGGATCAGGCGGATAAAACAATCCAAGTTTTTCAACTTCTTTTTGAAGAGTACCCGTCACAATACCAGGTTCTACGAGAGCGGTTAAATTTGCAGTATCAATTTCTAAAATTTTATTCCATTTGGTCATCACCACAACAACGGAATTTTCAACGGGAATAGAACCACCGCTTAATCCGGTTCCTGCACCGCGCGGAATGATCGAAAATTTTTCCTTGTTTGCAAGAAGAAGTAACTCGGATATTTGTTCATTGTTTTGTGGGAAAACGACAGCTTCCGGAAGCTGCTGTAACATAGGCGTACCGTCATATGAATAGCTGACTCTATCTTCCGGAGAATTGTGAAATTTCTCAACTCCAACAATTTTTTTTACTTTTTCTAAAATAAACGGTTGCATGATATTTAATCTGAGAAATGTTTAATAAAAATATCTCTAACCAAAAACTTTTCTTTAATATTTCTTTCCCGAGACTTATAAAACATATTGATCTTGTTGCAGTTTGAACTATTTTCAGAACAGACGTCTCGAAAAAAAAGAATTTTACTCATCGATTAGTTTCCCTTTCGTAAGACTTTGTCATAATATTTTTTATCGTTTAATAACTTAAGACCAGCCTGAAATTGCTTATCTGTTTGTAAACTTGCTTTCACTCTTCCGTTCATTCCAAGATATCTTGAAGCCAATTCCTCTTTTAGAAAGTCACCAATATCGCGTTTATCTTTCTCTACTAATTGAGCTAAGTTATCTTTAAACTCTTTCTGCAATTCAACCAATTTACTTTGTATGATAGAGGAAGATTTATCACTTTCAGATAGAGAGACTAATTCATTAACCTTTTTCTCGATTTCGGATTGATACTTGTAATTTTCTTTTTGTAAAAATGTTTTAAATTCAGACAGAATTTTCTCTTCTTTCAAATTACCAAAGTCCTCTTTTTGATTTGCATCATAAAAAATATTAGCAAACTTAAAGAGTAACCCTTTTGCCAGTATATCCTGAACAAAGCTACTTATTTTATCATCTTGCACAATACTGTCTGGAGTAATTCCGCCGGAACTAAATACCCGCCTTTTATGGTCCGTTGTAAAAGTTGATTCAATCAATGTATCATATGAAGCAACAACATCATTCTTTTTTCCGTAATCAATTTTCTGAATGCATCTGCCGCTTGGAGTAAAATATTTCGCTGACGTAATCTTGAGAGAAGTATTATAAGACAGTGGAGTGACTGTCTGGACTAGTCCTTTACCAAAAGATTTAGTACCAACTATAATTCCTCTATCATGATCCTGAATCGCTCCAGCAACAATTTCAGAAGCGGAGGCACTTCCATTGTTAATAAGAAGAAGTAAATCTGCATTCGGCAAAAGAGGTTCCTGTTGAGAGTAATAACTTCGTAACGAAGAAGTATCTCTTCCTTTTGTTGTAACTACCAATTCTCCTTTAGAGATGAACTTACTGACTACATCTACCGCGACATCCAGCAATCCTCCCGGATTGCCGCGTAGATCCAGAACAACAGATTTAATTTCTTTTTGTTTCGATAATTCAAGAATGGCTTTTTTTACCTCATCTCCCAATGAACGTCCGAAAGTATTTAGTTTGAAATAAGCCGTATTGCTGTCCTCTGGATAAAATCCATAATACACTAAATTTTTTACAACAATTTCTTCCCGAATCAGATTAAATTTCAAAGTATCTTTTTCAGTCTCGCGGAATACTTTTATCCCTAAAAATGTCCCGGGTTCGCCTTTTACCAGTGAAGATATTTCATCAAACTTTTCGGGAGAAACTTTCTTGTCGTTTACTTCTAAAATGATATCACCAACACGCAGCCCTTGCCGTTGAGCAGCGTAACCTTCCATCAATTCAAAAATGGTGATCTGATTATCTTTTACTCCGATTGACACGCCGATCCCGCCATACTTTCCGTTAGTAAGAATTTCAAGATCGTCTTGCCTTTTTTCATCAATAAAATTTGTATATGGATCAAGAGTAGAGAGCATTCCTTTAATTCCGGCACGAAGAAACTTTTCCGGATTAATTTCATCAACATAATTGAACGTGATTTCTTTATAAACCCGGGTAAAGATGTCGATGTTCTTTGATATCTCGAAATAAACGTCCTTGGTAACGTACACGAAACCGAAAAAACTAAAAAATAGTAATCCGGTTAGTCCCCACACAATTTTCTTTTTAATTGATTTTCTGTTAGAGCTTTTCAAATTTTTCTACCTCTGCAATAATGTCATTATGAATAGTACTTATCTCTTGCAATCCGTCGAGCACTTTTATTCTTTTTTCTTTTTCTGCCAAATAAAAATAACCATTTCTTACCCGTTCATAAAAATCTTTTTTTGATATTTCAATTCGATCGAGTTCGATCAAAGAATTTAAGTGTTTTCTCTTTTCAGCTTCTTCAGTCGGAATATCAATAAAAAAAGTTAAATCGGGAATCGTATTTCCAATAACCAAGTTATTAATTTGTTCAACGATAGCAAGGGGAATTTCTCTTCCAAATCCCTGGTATGCGGTTGTTGAATCATGAAATCTATCCGACAAAACAAAATACTTTTTTTCTAAATAGGGCTGAATGACCTCGCGAACAAGTTGTGCGCGCGAAGCCGAGAAGAGAAATATTTCAGTCTCGATCGTTAAATTAAGATGTTTTTTATCAAGGAGTATTTTGCGAATTTTTTCAGATATTTCAGTACCTCCAGGTTCTCTGATAATCTTAACCGTTTTTCCTTTTCTTTCTAAAAATTCTTTCAGCAGTCTTACCTGCGTAGATTTCCCGCAAAAATCAATGCCTTCAAAAGTAATGAACATATTAGTATTTCTTTATAATATATTTGATGCGTTCAGGGTCTAGATAAATAAGCCGGACATATTGTGGTGGAATAACTGTGAGTGATACGCTGCCTAGTGTGTCGGAAATAATATCGCCATAATCAATAAATACTTGAAAATCGTTCTCCGTAATTTTCCCTAAGAAATTAATTCCGCCCCGAACTGACAATGATATTTTGTCAGGTAAAAGTAAAATAGTCTTATTCCTGGGAGCATTTTTTATTTGAATTGGAATATTATGCATCTCTCTATCTACAATCTTTTGCACATCACCATAAATCTTCACCTGATTGGGATCTACTTCTATCATTGGAGAATGATTTATCCCAATCTGTTCCATAAATTGACTTGACAATTTATCAACGTGAAGTTCATTTGTACTTACTTCAGAGATATGACTAAGTAACGTTCTTGCTCCATTTAAAGTAACCGAATCGGGAAACACATTAAGTTGCCTAGCAAGCCCATACCCATTTCGAAAAGTAATGTCAGCCATCGGACTCACTTTGACTCGTTTACTAATCTTTTTATCCAGATCAACTTGAAGAAATGCCGGCGAAATATCAAGTACTTTAGTATCAGCAGTAAGCCATTGATTTTCGGAAATACTACTTACTAGTTGATACTTGTAAGAATTTTCTTTGGTTGGAAGAATCGTGCGAAATGCCAGATCTTTTGATAGTACGATTGATAAAAGTCTCCACCCTTGTGTATTTAAATTGAGAAATACAGTCGAAGGTAATTCGCTTTTAACTGCAACATCATTATCACCAATTGAAATTCTCAAAGGGACTTCAATTTTATAAATGAAAGAATTCCCGAGAACTACTGAAATCCAAACAATAACGGCAAATAAAAATGACGCGATAATTATAGGAAGTTTTTTCTTCATATTGTAAATATAAATGAAAACAGGTTAAACTTGGTAAGAGATTATTTTTTTAACGATTTAAAATAGGCTAATAATGTATCTCTATTAGCGCGCGATATCTCCCGCCCGTGAATAGGAAATATTTCAACCCCACGTGCAAGTTTTCTCAATTGATGAACATTGAAACTTTCCAAATCTACAAGTGAAGCTGAGGAATCGTTATATTCAAATTTTTCTTCAACTTCAGAAAGTGTGTCAGCCTTCTTAACTTCAGTAACCCTCGTTTCTTCAGATTGCAAATCATGCAAAGCCTCAGCTTTTAATCTTTCTAACGTACTGGCGGTGTGATCGGCAGGCGACTCAATTACCTCATCAAATAACGAGGCATGCCTAAGAGGAGGTTGCACTTTTTCTTCATGAGAAGAGATTTCCGGTTCAATTGGTCGAGATTCAACCTTTGCTTTTCTAGTTGAAGGATCTTTCTTTGGCTTAATTGGCTTATGGGATATTTCTTTTTCTACAGATAAATTTGAAATATCTGTTGACATGGCAATATCGTTTGGTTCTGCTAAAATTTCCGGGAAGAGAATTCCCAATTGCGAATCGGGATGAGGAATCAGATGAGTAGATATTAATTGCCCAACCCGCTGAGCTGCTGAAGCACCTGCTTCAATAGCAGATTTTACAGCGGCTGTTTCGCCGATTATTTTGATCGTGATTAAGGCAGGAGTAACTTTCTCTTTACCGATTAAAGAAACATTGGCAGCTTTTAGCATTGCATCAGCTGCCACAATTGCTCCGACCAAACCCTTTGTCTCAACTAAACCAAGAGCTTGAGGCATATTAACTTATTTTGTAGAGCGTTTCGGTAATATAGATTCGACTTCTGTATGAGGTCTTGGGATTACATGTACGGAAACCAATTCACCAACTCGTTGTGCAGCTGCTGCTCCAGCGTCTGTAGCCGCTTTAACTGCTCCTACATCACCTCTTACCATAACTGTAACATAACCGCCTCCGATAGTCTCTTTCCCGAGAAGTTCAACTTTTGCGGCTTTTACCATTGCATCGGCGGCTTCAACAGCTCCGATCAATCCTTTAGTTTCGATCATTCCAAGTGCGTCAAGTGACATAGATTTGCTCCATATTTGATGTTTTTGTTGTTCAAAAAATAAACGTTAATATCATTAATGTCAATCATTAAAAATAATTATTTTTAATGCCCCGTTTCCATGAGATATTCTTGAAGGATAATTGCAGCGGCGTTTCGGTCAACTAATCCTTTTTCTCTTCTTTTTGATTTCTTCGGAACGGTAACTAAAATTCTCTCCTGAGCGAGCGAAGAAGAATAACTTTCATCAACAAGAATGACTTCCAGTGAAAAAAGTTGCTCGAGTTTTGTTTTGAATTTCATTATCGGTTCAAGCATCCTTGATACTTGCCCATCTTCCCTTAATGGATTTCCTAAAATGATTTTTTCCACTTCTTGCTCCCGGATAATTTTTTTTAACTCTTCAATAAAAGTATGGTCGTTTGAAAGAGTTAGATAAGGATAAGCAAAAGTTTTTAAAGGATCGCATAACGCTAATCCGATCCGTTTTGCTCCGTAGTCGATTGCAAGAATTCTAGAAAGTTTTTCTGTTCCGGATTTATTGCACATAATTTTCTAATCGAGTAACAGTGTACACACCTTTTATCTTTTTAAGCCTATCAATAACCCGCGATAGATGTTCTAAATTTTGCACAAATAAAGTAACATTTCCTTCAAATTTCGAATTCTTCGTATCGATATTAATCGATTTAATGTTTGTGTTTTGAAAGGTTACTACTTGATGCGCAATTTCACTTAATAAACCGGGAGTGTCTTCTCCCTTAAGTGATAGTCCAACGATAAAATTTGAATTTTCCAAAGCCGGCCACTCAACTGAAATAATCTTATCAGCCTCTTTTTCGGAAAGTTGGAGCATGCTTTTACAGTTTTTACGGTGAATTTTTATTCCTTCACCTTTGGTAATAAAGCCTACAACTTGATCTCCGGGAATAGGATTGCAACATTTCGAATAGGAAAAGAGCATGTTTGAACTCTGCCCGTCCACAACCAAAGTTCCACCTGAGGAACGTGCAAATTGTGTAAAATTTTCAAATTCAGTATTTGCTTGAAGTGGTTTTTTGTCTTCTTCTTTGTTCGGTAGCGGTGAACTCAATATCTCATCAAGATTAATTTTCCCTTGTGCTATCGCTTTAAAAAGTTGCTTGGCGTTATCATATTTTAAGTTCAGATACAACTTTGCAACATCTTGTGGAGTAAAAGAAAGTTTTAATTTTTTAATCTTCTTTTCCCACAGTTCTTTTCCCGCTTTGGCTAAATCCTCATCCTCTTTGTTTAGCCATTTTCTTACTTCAACTTTAGCCTTATGTGTAATAACAAACTTCAACCAGTTCCTATTCGGGTGCTGATTTTTTGAAATGATAATTTCAACCTGGTCGCCGCTGTGCAATTGCGTATCCAATGGAACAATTTTTTTATTTACCTTCGCACCGATACAATGAAATCCTATTTTGGTGTGAATGTCAAATGCAAAATCAACGGGTGTACTTTTCAAAGGAAGTCTTCGTAAATCACCATTCGGTGTAAAAACATAAATTTCATCCGAGTACAAATTAAGTTTGAAATTTTCCAGAATATTTTTCTTGACATCTTCCGTTCCACTGGCTTCGATCATTTCACGAATCCACGTTACATAACTGTTCATCGTTTTATCGATAGAAGGATCGCCTTCTTTATATCGCCAATGCGCAGCAACTCCCTTTTCGGCAATGTCGTGCATTTTTCTTGTCCGGATTTGAACTTCCACCAACTCGCCATCCGGACCTACTACCGTCGTATGAATTGATTGATAATTATTTGTTTTAGGAATTGCGATATAATCCTTGAATCTATCCGGCACCGGAATAAATATTTGGTTAATAATACCAAAAGCCGTGTAACATTGATTTATGTCTTCGGTTTCCAGAATAATTCTCACGGCAAAAAGATCATAAATTTCTTCAAACGGTTTGTTCCGTTTGATCATTTTTCTGTAAATGCTGTAAAGATGTTTTGGTCTTCCACTAATATCAAACTTGATATCGTATTCTTCAAGTTTTTTAACGATCGGTTCCGAAAATTTATCTATATATTTTTCGCGCTCGAAACGTTTGGCGCTAATTTTCTTTTTAATATCCTCATAAGCTTGTTTGTTAAGTTCCTTAAAAGCCAGGTCTTCCAACTCCCATTTTAATTTCCCTAAACCAAAACGATGAGCAAGCGGCGCATATATTTCGAGTGTTTCTTTTGCAATTCTTTTTCTTTTCTCAGGATTCAGAAAATCGATTGTCCGCATATTGTGTAAACGATCTGCAAATTTTACCACGATCACTCGAATATCTTTTGAAACCGACATCAAAAGCTTCCGGTAATTTTCCGCCTGGTTGATATCCGTTCCTTGAAAAAGCTGTTGAATTTTTGTAAGTCCATCTACGATCAGAGCAATATCATCACCAAAATTTTTCTTAATCGTGTCGATAGTATATTCCATATTATCTTCAACGATATCATGAAGTAAGGCACATGCAACGGAAATGTCATCAAAAGGAATTTCAGTAGCAAGAATATTAGCTACGGCATAAGGATGTGTAAAATAAGGTTCGTTTGATGCACGCGTATCATTTTCATGCGCAATGGCTGCAAATTCAAATGCTTTCTTAATAAGTTCGACGTCTACTTTTGCCAAACTCTTTTGACAATTTTTTATCAATTCGTCAAGCATTATAGCCGCTGTTACCGAAGAAATATTCATGATTTATTTTTCATTTTCTAAAGACATAACTTTATTTCTTAATGCAAGTACCTTATCTAATCGTTCTTCTAATTGTTGTTGCTCATAGCTCGTGAACCGTTTTATTGAAAGAATTTCGTTACAAAGAAGTAACGCTTTTTTATTCTCGCCCTGCCGTTCATAATCCTGGGCGATTCTATGTTTCAATACAACCTCATTAATTCTGTTCGCCTGCTTGGTTGATGCATATGAAGCTAATAATTCATAATGAATTTCAATCGCTTTCGAGAGATTTACATCTTCGTAAGCACGGGCTAACGCCCACTTAAAATTCCTATTGTTTGGATATTTTTTCAACACTTCTTCGGCTAAAGAAATTGCCGAAGGTGATTTCTTCTGATTAATATAAATCCATAAAAGAGAAACCACCCCTGAAGCATAACTATAATTTTCTTTTTCAATACCTTTACTAAGTAATTTAAATCCTTCTATTTTTTCATCTGCAAAAAAAGGAAGCCATGCAGCTTTAACACTTTTCCAATATTTATAAGTTCCAATAGCAATTAAGGCTTCACTGAACGACGAATCAATTTTAAGGCAATTCTCAAAATAATTTACAGCATTTATTCCATTCGTGAAAGTCGAAAACCATTTCCCTTGAACCGAAGCAAAATAAGCCCGGTACCCGTTTATCATTCCCAAATAATAATTTGTCCAGAGTGATTTTTTATTGTTGCTTTTATCAACGATAGATTCCGCTTCATCTAAATATTTTTCAATTTTTTCGTTTTCAAAAGGAATGGCAAGGTCATTAGCCTTTGTAATTAACACTGCCGCTAAATATAGTTTGCCAAATGGTAAATTCGGAAAAGATTCATCAAGTGTCAGAAATGTTTTTTCAGCTTCGTCATAGCTTTGTTCCATGATATTTGCTATTCCTTTTTTTAAAAGGAAATCAACTTGCTTATCCGGATAACTTTGGGCAAAAGCTGTCGGGAGAAGAAAAAAGATTAAAAAGAAAAGTTTATAACGTGCCAAATGTTCTGTCCCCGGCATCACCAAGTCCCGGCAAAATATATCCGCGCTCATTCAGTTTTTTATCTAAAGCTGCACAAAAGATCGAAACATCGGGATGTTCCTTTGCAATCTTCTTTAATCCTTCGGGTGCCGCAACCAAACAAGCGAAGACACAATTTTTCACACCCCGCTTCTTCAAATACTTTAACGCTTCCGAAGAAGAACCGCCCGTTGCCAGCATTGGGTCAAGTAAAATAACACTCGAGTTATGAATGTCCTTTGGAGTTTTGTAATAGTACTCTACCGGTTCAAGAGTTTCTTCATTTCTTTGCAAACCAATATGTCCAACTTTTGCATCGGGAATCACTTCAAGAAATCCGCTCACCATACCTAATCCGGCACGTAAAACCGGGACTAAAACAACATCTTGTTTTAGCTTATATCCCTTAGTCATTTCGAGAGGAGTTTCAACATCAATTTTAGTTAGGTGATATTCTTTGCTGATCTCAACTGCAAGAATAAGTGAAATCCTTTTTACCGCAGCACGAAATATTTCCGGATTAGTTTTCTTATCGCGGAGGATCGTTATATCTTTTTTAACCAACGGATGATCGTTGAGATAAAATTTTTTGTTTGTTATTTTCATTTCACTGTTACCTTGTGGATTCTGCTTTTCTCCCTAACACCGATAATAAGTTAATAAACGGCGATAACGGAGGAGTGTAGTTATATTCTGTGTTAGCTAGTTGTTGAGCCTGAATATTATTTTTAATATAGGTTGAAATAATATCTGCATACCCCGAAACTTCTTTTCCGCCTAAAAACGATGCGCCTAATATTTTTTTAGATGACCGGTCAAAGAGGATTTTCCCGAAAACCGGGATGCTCTCTTTCATCACCTTCACTAAATTAGGAACTGCTTCTGCAACTGCGACAAATGGAATTTTTTTGCTCTGCAATTCTTGTTCTGTGAGACCAACCTGTGCAAAATAATTGTCGAATATTTTCACAGAAATATTTTTTATTACCGGTTGATAAAATGCGTTTCCTAGCGCAGCATTCTCCCCTGCAATATGTCCCTGCCGCTGAGCAAAAGTTGCAAGAGGAATATAATCATCACTTCGCGTAATAAAATTTTTAAGTTCAATACAATCTCCACATGCATAAATATCTTTCTGTGAAGTTTGTAATTTATTGTTCACTTTTATACCACCGGACTTTCCGGTCTCAAGTTTTGTTTGAAATGCCAACGAGTTGTTTGGTGCAAAACCACTGCAGGTTATTATAAAATCAATTTCAATCGAGCGTCCATCGTACAACAATTCAACAACTTTGGAATTAGCAATTCTATACTTAACATTTCCGGCGTTGCCTAAGAAATTAATCTTTTTTTCATTTAGAATCTTTTTGACAAGTTGTCTTATTTCCCTATCGGCAGAAGGAAAAGGTTCGTTCGCCTGTTCTATTAAATATACTTCAAAGCCAAGTTTATTTAACGCTTCAGATGTCTCCAAACCGATATATCCCGAACCAATAACACACGCTTTTTTCTGCTTTGCTTCTTTGATAAAGTTTTTGATTTGTATTACATCTTCAACTGATTTTAAAGAGGAGACATTCGTCAGTTCGGGAGAAAGATTAGAAATTCTTTTCGCTTTTGCACCGGTTGCAAGAATCAGTTTATCGTAAGAGAATTCATACCGCTTTTGTTCATTTAGAGAAAGGACGGAGATACTTTTTGTCTTCGTATTAATTTCTTCCACTTGATGTTTAGTATAAACTTTTACGTTTTTTTCTTGATAAAACTTTTGTTCATCAAAAAAAACTATGCTGTGAAGATCCTCAATCTCACCGGAGAGAACGTAGGGGAGTTCGCAGGTACCGGTTGAGATGTATTTGCTTTGTTCAAATAAAATAACCTTTGCATTCGGATTGACGCGCTTCGCTTTAGCAGCTGCTGCTGCACCGGCGGCATTCCCGCCAACAACCAAAATGGTCTGTTCGGATATCATTTCTCTTTAAAACTTAGGGTGAACGGGACTCCGTAAAAACCAAAATGTTTCCGGATTAATTTTTCAAGATATCTTTTGTACGCTTCAGTAACATTTTTTGGATAATTAGAAAAGAAAAGAAAGACGGGATACTTTGTTCCCACCTGGTTAATAAATTTTATTTTTACTTCTCTCCCTGTCGAAGTTGTTGGCGGCGGAGTCCGCTTTATTTCTTCGAGTAAAGTATCATTCAGTTCATCCGTCGGAATTCTCTTTTTTCTTTCCGCCTCAATTTCTTTTGCAAGATCAATAAGTTTAAAGATGCGTTGTTTGGTTAAAGCAGAAACAAAAACTATCGGGACGTAATCGAGTGACCCTATTTTCTCCCGTAATTCTAATTCAACTTTTCGCGCAGTGTTCGTTTCCTTTTCAACCAAATCCCATTTGTTGTAGGCAATGATAATTCCTTTTCGACGGCGGACAGCTTCATCTAATATTTTTTGATCTTGATTTTCCAATCCGATCGTGGCATCAATTAAAACTACCGCAACGTCAGATTCGGCAATAGCTTTCAAAGTTCTGATCGAAGAAAAATATTCTATACTTTCCAGAATTTTACTTTTCTTGCGTAAGCCGGCTGTATCAATTAAAACAATATCTTCTCCGTAATATTTAATAACCGAATTGATGCTGTCGCGCGTTGTACCGGCAATATCAGTTACGATGCTTCTGTTGTATCCAAGAAGCGCGTTGGTTAAAGATGATTTCCCTACGTTCGGTCTCCCAACTACAGCAATCTTTAATCTTTTATCTTCCTCTTCTTCTATCTGTTCAACAAAATCATTCGTTAACAGATCAAGAAAGTCTCCGGTGCCTCTGCCTACAAGCGCAGAAACTGGGAGAGGATCGCCGAGCCCAAGAGCATAAAATTCATGTAATAAATGATCCTGATTATGTGAATCAACTTTATTGACCAGCAGAAAGCATTTTTTTTGAGCCTGCCGCAGCATTTGTCCAATTAACGTATCAACAGGCAAAATACCGTCGCGGGAATTGGTAATAAAAAGAATGACATCCGCTTCTTCAATTGCAATTTCCACTTGCTCCCGGATGGCAGTTTCAAAAAGATCGGGAGAATTAGGGACGTACCCGCCGGTATCAATTAAATTAAATTTTTTATTATTCCACTCAACTTCGCCATAATTCCGGTCGCGTGTTACACCGCTTGCATCATCTACAATTGCTTCACGTACACCGGTTAAACGGTTATAAAGTGTTGATTTACCGACATTCGGTCTTCCTACAATTACAACTAAAGGTATTTTCATTTTTTGTTCGTTTTTCTATTTTTTTCAATGTAAAGGTACGGAAATTTTTGAGATTTGCAGTTAGGAGAAATCGATTTCAGTCCTATAAAACAAGTTATTTTATTCTGATGCGGAAATTGAGACATGAAGCAAAAAACGGATCAATCAATGACTACCTCATTCTTTGCTTACGCCATCTTAAACATATTTTGGTATTTCTGCTTTAGAATTTTTAAATCATGAACAGTTAACAGAAATACTTCTTCCAAATCTACAGCTAGTTTTTCTGTTCCATCAAATATTGCTTGCCGGCCAAGTTGTTCAAGTTCGGCTGCAATTTCGGAGATGCGCTCCAATCCTAAGGTAGCACTCCCCCCTTTCAACTTGTGGGCAGAGAACACAAGATCATGAGATTCGTTATTTTTTGCTGCTTCAATAACTAATTCAATCAACTTAGGAGTATCTTCCAAATAAATGTCTAAGATTTCGATAAAAAACATCAGATCTTCTTCCGATTGCAAATCGTCTAAGAATGATATTTTACTCTCGTCGATGTATTGAGTAACAATCTTATCATGTTCAAGCAAATAACGTAAAGAATTTTTCCGAGTAGTTAAAAGATTTCCCCAGCGTTCCAGAATTTCTTGAAGAGCTTCAACTCTTACCGGCTTGCTGATGTAATCATCCATCCCGGCAGCGAAACACGCTTCGCGATCCCCTTGCATAGCGTTTGCAGTCATTGCAATAATTTTAGGACGAATTTCGGCACCATACGATTTATTGATTTCTCTTGAAGCCTCAAGCCCATCCATCTCCGGCATATGCACGTCCATAAAAACAATATCATAGTTGATGTTCGAAATAGATTCAATTACCTCAAATCCATTTCCAACGATATCGATGCGGTAGCCGAGTTTTTCAAATATTTTAGCTGCAACTTTTTGATTAACCAAATTATCTTCAGCCAATAAGATTTTTAGTACATATTTACTTCCCAATTTTGTATCTAATGGCTGGTGCTTTTCTTTCTTGATTTCAAGGAATTGAAGCAGTCCAAAAACTGAGAGTATTGTTTCATAAAGAATTGTTTGCTTCGTTGGTTTATATAAAAATTTAGCAATATTCAATTCTCTCAGGGTGCTCTCTTCTTCCTTCCTTCCCAATGAAGTAAGAATTACGATTGGCAAGGTTTTATTCTTTTCTATATCACGTATTGCACGTGTTAAAGTAATGCCATCCATTTGCGGCATTTGATAATCTAATATGGCAAGATCAAACTGTTCATTTTGTTCTAATAATTTTAAAGCATCAAGTGGAAGTTCTACTGTAGTAGCAAGCATTCCCCAGCTTTTCAATTGCAGTTGCAAAATTCTTCTGTTGTTATAATTATCATCAACAACAAGAACTTTCTTCCCTTTCAAATGTCCGGCAAAATCCTTTGAGTAAACTTTGGTAAGCGATTTTGCAGCATTTGCTTTAATTGAAAAGATAAAATTCGATCCTTTCCCTTCAACACTTTCAACATGCATCGTTCCGCCCATTATTTCAGCGATACGCTTGCTGATGACTAAGCCTAAACCGGTACCACCGTATAACCTGGTGGTTGATGAATCGACCTGGCTGAACGCCTGGAAGAGTTTTGAGATTTTATCTTGCGCGATACCAATCCCTGTGTCTTTTACTGCAAATTCTATTTCAAAAAGCCCATCCTCCATCTTCTTTAAAGAAACCTCAACAAAGATCTCCCCCTTAGGAGTAAATTTGATCGCATTCCCGATAAGATTCGTTAAGATTTGTCTTATTCTAGTTATATCACCTGAAATACTACGCGGAACTTCATCATTAAGAAAATAAATTAAATCAATATTTTTTTCGGAAGCTTTTGCAGCAAATAAGTCAAAAGTATCTTCAATACAATCGCCAATATCAAAAGGCTGGTATTCCAGTTCAAATTTCCCCGATTCAATTTTTGAGAAGTCAAGGATATCGTTAATGACGACGAGTAACTGCTCACCACTCATTCTGATAGTTTCGGCAAAATCTCTCTCTTCTTTAGGAAGTTTAGCATCCATGAGTAAGCCGGTCATTCCAATAATAGCATTGAGTGGAGTCCTAATTTCATGGCTCATAAGCGCAAGGAATTCGCTTTTTGCTTTCATCGCAGCATTTGCTTGAATTAAGGCATTATCCAATTCAATATTTTTATGTACTAGCTCCTCTTGAGCAATCTTTTGATGCAAAGCGCCTGAAAGACTTGCCGCAACTGTTTTTAGCAGCGACTGGTCATCCTTTGTCAAAATTCTTTTCACCTTACATGAATCAAATCCGATAAATCCCCAATAGCTCCCCTTTGCAAAAATAGGTGCTAGAAATATTGATTGAATAGTTTCATCGACAAAAGCTTTTTTCTGTTCGTCTGTAATTGTTTCTAAATCAAGATAAATAATTTCGCCGCTCGAAAGCCGTTCATACAAATCTAATGATGAAAACCGGCTGTAGGGAACAAAGTTAACTCTTAGATCATCTAATTGATGCGTTACTCCTTCATCAGCCCATTCATATACTTCCTTCATCAGATATGTTTGGGATGCTTCGTCAAAAAGATTTTCAAAAATATATCCTCTATCAACTTCGGCGCCTTTACATAACACAGCCAATGCTTGGGTAACTGCTTTCTCAAAATCGTTTCCGGTAAGCAGGGTTTCAGTAGCTTTAGCAATACTCTGTAAAAGAATTTCTTTCTTCATCAATTGAAATTCTTGCCGTTTTCTCTCTGAAATATCACGGAAGACACTCAGGAGCCATCTTCTTTCATCTAAAGTTTTCAGAACAGAATTAGAAACCTCGAAATACTTTATTTTACCATTCCAGAGCACTAATTCAGCTTCATATTTCACGTTGAACGAATTCTTTAAAAATCTTTCTTTTAGGCTTGAGAGCATCCTGCTTCTCTTGTCCTCCCGGTAGGCAACAGTAAAAGATTCATTTTCTAATTTAGATTTTGGGAGTTCAACAAAATTTGCATAGGCACTATTACAGTGAACGACATTTCCCTCATCATTAATAATGCGCATACCGTCCGGTGATTTTTCCCATACTTCTTTATAAGTATGTTCGATGGTTCCCAGAGTCTCTTTCCCCAGTGCAGCTAAATTCTTTTTCTGACGCATTAAAATTCTAAGAAAAAAAGTTAATGCTTTTTTCCCTTCGTCATCAAGCACGCCGGTTTCAAAAAACTTTTGAATTGATGATTCATCAATTTTCTGGATGAAGTATTTCAGATCAAGAATGTCCATAAATGTCTATTTGCTTCGTTTAGAGTGAGTTCGAATACTAAAGTAAATCTATCAAAATTTATTATTAATTCAAATTTACTATTACTGATGTTGGTCGCCGCACGAAAAATAATTCAATACCCCGTTAAGAAATCGAGAAGATTGTTTCTCAACCACAAAAGCCGTAATTTTTATCACTAAAAATTTTATACTTTAAGGAGTTTTTTTAATGCGAATAAAACCTTTTCAAAATGAACCACTTATAGATTTTTCAAATCCTAAAAATTTAGCCAAACAAAATGCAGCTTTAAAAATTGTACGGCAAAAATTAGGAAAAACTTATGAACTTATCATAAACGGGAAAAAAATAAAAACTAACCAAACGTTTAACTCTTATAATCCTTCTAACAAAGATGAAGTAATTGCAACTTTTTATAAAGGGACAAAAGAATTAGCCAATTTCGCTGTTGAAAGCGCTAACAAAACTTTTCAAACGTGGAAAGATTCTTCCGCTGCAGAAAGAGCAACTTATCTTTTTAAAGCCGCTGCTATCGCACGCAAAAGACGATTTGAAATTAACGCCTACATGGTTTTAGAGATCGGGAAAAACTTTGCTGAAGCTGATGCGGATACGGCAGAAGCAATTGATTTCTTGGACTTTTACGGACGCGAAATGTTACGCTACGCAGAAAAGCAACCGATCACTCCCGTTGCCGGCGAAAAAAATGAACTAATTTATATTCCACTCGGCGTTGGTGTTGCAGTTCCACCCTGGAATTTTCCCTTTGCAATTTTAGTCGGAATGTCTTCTGCGGCAATAGTTGCAGGGAATACCGTCGTATTAAAACCATCAAGCGACACACCAATGATGGGAAAAGTTTTTTATGATATTATGGAAGAAGCCGGTTTGCCTAAAGGGGTGCTTAACTTTTTACCCGGCTCCGGCGGCGAAGTTGGTGATACATTAGTCGGACATCCGAAAACAAGATTTATTTCCTTCACCGGTTCAATGGAAGTTGGTATTCACATCAATGAATTAGCTGCAAAAGTTCAACCCGGACAAATTTGGTTGAAACGTGTTGTTGCTGAAATGGGCGGCAAGGATACTATCATTGTTGATAGCGAAACCAATATTGATGCAGCCGTTCAAGGCGTGGTCGCTTCCGCTTTTGGATTTCAAGGACAAAAATGTTCTGCTTGTTCACGGGCTGTTGTTGATCAATCAATTTATAAAACTTTTGTTGAAAAATTAAAAGCCGAAGTTGATAAAATTGAAGTGGGAGTAGCAGAAGATAATTATAGAATGGGACCGGTTTCAAACGCAGCGGCTGAAAAAAATATTCTTGGTTACATCGCAATCGGCAAAAAAGAAGGGAAACTTCTTTGCGGCGGCAGTAAAGCCGAAGGGAACGGATATTATATTAAACCAACCGTTTTTATCGATATAAAACCAATGGCAGTAATTTCTCAAGAAGAAATTTTTGGTCCGGTGCTTGCGGTTTTAAAAAGCAAAAACTTTGACGATGCTCTAAAAATTGCAAATAACACCAGGTATGGATTGACCGGTGCAGTTTATACTAATAATAGAAAGAAATTAGAAAAAGCTAAAAAGGAATTACTCATCGGCAATTTATATTTCAACAGAAAATGTACAGGCGCATTGGTCGGCGGGCATCCGTTCGGTGGCTTTAATATGTCCGGCACTGATTCTAAAGCAGGCGGAAGAGACTATCTCCTTCTCTTTATGCAAGCTAAATTGATGAGTGAAAAAATCTAAAGTAAAAAGTAACAAGTGAAAAGTTGAAAGTAATGAATTCAGAACGAATAGAAAGTGGATTATTCCATTTCTGCTTTCCACTTTCTTCTTTCTACCAACAAGTTTAATTATTAAATAAAGGAATCTACGTATCTATGAAAATTCATGAGTATCAAGCAAAAGAATTATTGAAAAAATTCGGAGTTCCCGTACAAGACGGGTTTGCTATCAAACATTTAGACGAATTTGAGAAAGCTATCCAACAGTTGAAAAGCCTGGGGATAAATCAATATGTTGTTAAATCTCAAATTCATGCCGGTGGCAGAGGAAAAGGAATTGTCTATAACCCCGAAAACCGGAATGAAGTTATCCTCGAAGGTGGAGTTAAGTTCACTACCTCGGTTGATAAAGCCCGCGAATATGCAGAAAAGATTCTTGGAAATCTTTTAGTAACTCATCAAACCGGAAGCGAAGGGAAAATTGTTAAAACCCTTTTCATTGCAGAAGGACTGGATTACAAAAAAGAACTTTATCTCGGAATCCTTCTCGATAGAACGGTTTCGCAAAATGTTATTATGGCTTCGACCGAAGGCGGAGTTGAAATTGAGAAAGTTGCCGCCGAAACTCCCGAAAAAATTATTAAAGTTTGGGTTGATCCTTCAGTTGGTTTGCAACCCTTCCAGGCGCGTGAACTTGCTTTTGCGCTGGGGTTGAGTGGTGATAATTTTAAGGCTTTCCAGAAATTCATTAAGCAACTTTATGCTGCTTACGAAGCAAACGACGCTTCCCTTCTGGAAATTAATCCTTTAGTGATTACAAATGATAATAGAATTGTTGCGCTCGATGCCAAAATGAATATCGATGATAATGCTCTCTTCCGTCATCCCGATATTATGGCATTTAGAGATTTAGGCGAAG
>JBAYFO010000036.1:0-36428 GCA_041667115.1 Ignavibacteriaceae bacterium
GAAACTATAAGCGCAAAGAAAATAGTTATTGCTACCGGTTCTTCACCGCGTCCGTTGAATGTTAAAGGAGAATTGGAGTATAAGGGACAGGGAATTTCTTACTGCGCTACTTGCGATGCTAAATTTTATGAAGGCAAACACGTTGTAGTAATTGGTGGAGGAAATTCGGCGATTGAAGAATCTCTTTTCATAACCAAGTTCGCATCAAAAGTAACCATTGTTCATCAGTTTGATAAGCTTCAGGCAAATAAACTAGCTCAGGAAAAAGCGTTCGCGGATCCGAAGATAGAATTTATGTTTGAATACGAACCGCGTGAATTTATTAAGAATGGTTCATCGGTAAACGAAGTGCTGGTTGAAAATCTTAATACGCACGAATTAAGCACAATCCACTGCGACGGCGTTTTTATTTTCGCCGGAATGATCCCGAATATCAGCGAAATAAAACAGCATTTTGAACTTGATAACTGGGGCTATCTTAAAGCAGACGCGAATATGAAAACAAATATTAAAGATGTTTACGCGGTTGGAGATGTTGCAAGTAAAGCTTTCAGACAAATTACTACCGCGACTTCCGACGGTACAATTGCCGCCATCTCAATTTCAAAAGAGATTGAAATGGAAACCGAACAACCGGTAGAGTTGGAGTCTGCTTAATATTTTGATAGGAAGTTGTAGAATCATTTCAAGTCACTTCTGAATAAATAAAAAGCCGAATGAAAGTTCGGCTTTTTGTTTTGCGGGAGATAGACCTTGTAAGATTATTGAAGGACATTTTGCAAATCTACCAGTTTGTAGTCTCATCCCTTTAGCCTAAATTGCATCTGTAAACCAGAAAGAGTCTTCAACGTCTTCATTGATTGCTATTCTTCCCGGCTCATTTATTCACCAGGTCACTATACGAACAGTTCAACAACGTCTATTAATGACCTAATTATAGGATTATTATCCGATGTCATTTGAAAAATTAGAAATTATAAATCCAATAAAAAAAGCGTTAGCCGCCGAAGGGTATGAAATTCCTACGCCTATCCAAAAGCAAGCGATCCCGGTAATTTTAGAAGGGCGCGACATTCTTGGTTCCGCGCAAACGGGTACCGGCAAAACCGCTGCCTTTGCTGTTCCAATCCTCCAGATGCTTTATGCAGAAAAAGATCATACTCAATTGAGCTTTCCTATTCAAGCGCTCATTCTCTCTCCAACACGTGAACTTGCTTTGCAGATTAAAGAAAGTTTTTCTACTTACGGACGCTTCACCGGGTTAACAAGCGCCGTTGTTTTTGGTGGAGTGCCGCAAAAACCTCAAACAGATAAATTGAAAAAAGGTGTTGATATTCTTGTTGCTACTCCGGGACGTTTGTTGGATCTACTCGAACAAAAAGTTGTTGATCTGAGTAGAGTAAAAATATTCGTTTTGGATGAAGCCGACCGGATGATGGATATGGGATTTATTCATGATATAAAAAAAGTAATAAAAGTGTTGCCGGAAAAAAGACAAAACTTGCTGTTCTCTGCAACCCTTGCGCCTGAAATTGCCAAACTCGCCGAAAACTTTTTGCATGAACCGGTTACTATCGAGATTGAACCTGAATCTCCTACGATAGACGCAATTACTCAAGGTGTTTATTTTGTTGCTAAACCGGATAAGAAGAGATTATTGATCCACTTGCTTCGGGAGAATAAGGCTGATTCGGTACTTGTATTTACACGTACAAAATATGGGGCGGATAATCTGGTAAGGTTTTTAAAAACTTCCGGTATAGTTGCCAATGCTATTCATAGCGACAAAGCGCAGAGTTCAAGACAACGCGCTTTGAAAAATTTTAAGGATAAGGAAATACGGGTCTTAGTTGCCACCGATATTGCCGCTCGCGGATTAGACATCGAGCAGCTTGCGTTAGTTGTAAATTATGATATCCCGAATATTCCCGATTCATACATTCATCGCATAGGCAGAACCGGGCGTGCCGGATTAAGCGGACTTGCTCTTTCTTTCTGCGATGTTGAAGAACGCGCATACTTGAAGGATATTAATAAACTCCTTAAAACACCCATTCCCGAAATGAGCGGGTATCCTTTTGCTCAAGTTACAACACCGGGCGAAAAAATTGAACCTCCGGTTCATAGAAGACAACAGGGGAATAGACCAAATCAACCTGTGCATCATCAAGCGGCAGGGAATAAACCTCAGCATAAAAAACCAAACGAACAAGGACAGAAGCATGTCCGGTTCACCGAGCATAAAGGAACATCTGAAAATAAAAATACGGGAAAGACCGGTGCTGACGTTCCTAATTTTATAAAGAATAAACGTGGTGACGGGTATCCTCGATCAGAAAACAACCAGAAGCCGTTTGTAAAAAAGAGTCCCGACAACCAAAACAAAACCGAGCATCAATCTCATCCCCAAAAGAGAGAAGCCGAACACGTGAGTAAAATTCATTCTACAGGAACCAGCGCTACCAAACACAAATCTGATGTTTGGAGAAATGATGCCGCTGCCCCGTACCGTTACGAAAAGAAAAAAGAGGATAGACCTTTCAAACACGATGAAACGAAAAAGCACAACACGACTCATCAACGTGGCAATGCAAATGAGCATAAACCGGATCATAATAAATCTACAGCATCCACTGGAACTCCGAAACCCGAAAAGCTTTCGTGGTATAAACGGCTAGGTTTTAGTAAAAAAAAGAAAAGTGATGGCGGGAAGAGTTAGAGCAAATATAAAACCGGGAATGTATGTTGCAATCGTTCTTAAAGAAGATCAGCATACGGGAGAACTCACCGAAGGGATTGTGAAAAATATTTTAACGAATTCCTCCAAGCATCCGCATGGTATTAAAGTTAGGCTTGAAACCGGCGAAGTAGGGAGAGTTAAAAAGATTTTGTAGGGCATGAATTTTTCCCCTTGACAATTTTTCTTCATTCTATTATGTTGCACCCACTGTTTCTGTACCTCTATACGGAAATAGATTATTACTTTAAAACATTCCGCCTTAGCAACCCCCTAAGGCGGTCTTTATTTTAAATCATACTTTGCTTTTTGTGATCCCCGGATTTAGTAAAAATAATTTTATTGAAAATCCGTCGGCTAATGAATATATTTGGAACAGCTATTTAAAAGTAGATAAAGAACAATGCCGGTTAATCCCATATATAATTATCCGATCTTACTGGAACAGATAAAATATGTTTCGGGGGAGAATAACACAGCTAAAAGCAGTGAGAACTTTCTTGCATGGGATAATAAAAGGAGTGCTGATAAAATTACCGATTCAACAAAGAGTTCAATCGTAACACAACATTATGATGACACGCTCTCTTTGTCTGCTAATTCATTAAGACTTCAGAAAAGTGCCCCTGCCTCAAAACTAAATAATTTCGCGAAAATTTTTAACGATGAAAAGCAGCCGCTATCGATATATCGCAATCCTTCAGTTAATACCGGGGTTATTTCATCTGCTTTGGAAGTGGATACGCTATCGGGCAATATCGGGGATGGATTCTACCTCGGTGGTTCTCATACCCAAAATGTTTCTAATCCGAAACTTCTAACGATTACATCAGATTCGATTCATGAAAATATTAAGCAAGTTTATTCTATAAAGAATAAAAAATTTCATGGGACGTTAGTCAATCTTTTATTCTAAACTCCTCCCATTTTCATATTTTTCTTTTGCCAATTCTGTATCTTTTACAGAAAAAGCAAATTTGTTGTTGAGAACGCCTTAGCCTACCCCTCTAAGGCGTTTTTTATTTCAGCTTCCCTTTAAAATAATTTTTAAAGATTCTAAAAAAATAACTTGACATTTAAATAAAACAGTTTTAGATTTGCACCACGATTCATTATGCTTACCCCCCATAGTGAATCTTCCCACGCCCGGTAGCCCTCCACCGGGCATTTTTATTTTATCTCTGTTAACTCGAAGCACTTCCCCCCTGATAAGATCTTTTAAGTCTTTTACTTTTCTACCGTTCAATTCGGCTCTTTGTATAAGTAGATCTATACCTCCTTAGATGTATCTTCTAAGTCGGTATTTTTTTGTGCATTCTTTTTAATAAGGCGGAAAAGGCAAAACCATCCGGTCATTTTGCGGTTCTGTTCTGCCTCTCAACCGGAATGTATTAATTATGGGAAATGGGTGTGGGCGGGTGAAAACTGCCGGAGAGAAAACTAAAAATAGTTATTGAGAATAACCATAAATATTTTTAGTTTAGATCCAGTAATTAATCAAAGATAAATTTCTGAGAAACGCAATGAGAAATAAACAGCTAATGCTTCGGTTTATTTTTCCAATACTGCACTTATAAGGACTTGTACAAAAAGCGAATCTTACAAAATCAAAAACGAGCAGACTGATTGTTTAGCAAGTAAAACCTACAAAGGAAATGATTACCTTTAAGAAAAAATACATCTTTTCAATATTGCTTATAGGAATACTAGTTAACAGCCATATACAAGCGAGTAATCCGGAAGCAACTAGTAAAGCCCAAATAAAAAAGATCGTTATCGCTTCCGAGCCTGACTACCCCCCTTATTGTATAGTAGATAAAAACGGCAATGCGGATGGATTTTCCGTTGATCTCTTTAAGGCTGCTGCTAAAGCGGTGAATATCGAAGTTGAGATTAAAATTGGCATCTGGAATCAGATTAAACAAGATTTAGCCGAAGGGAAAATAGATGCGCTTCCGTTGGTAGGAAGAACCCCGGAGCGGGAAATTCTGTATGATTTTACTTTCCCGTACCTTACGCTTCATGGAGCCATTTTTGTTAGAGAGGGAACCACCGGCATTAAAACTGTGGCGGATTTAAAGGATAAAAAAATAGTTGTTATGAAAGGGGACAATGCCGAGGAGTACGTACGCCGCGCGAATATATCAAAATATATTTATACAACTCATACCTTCGGAGAAGCTTTTAGCGATCTGGCGAATGGAGAATATGACGCAGTAATCACACAACGAGTATTGGGACTTCAGCTCCTAAAGGAGATGAACCTAGAAACCATTATCCCTCTGGATATAAACCTTGATGAATTCAGACAAGATTTCTGCTTTGCTGTTAAGAAAGGGAATAAAGAACTATTATCCCGGCTTAGCGAAGGTCTCTCAATTGTTATAGCGAATAAAACCTATGACAGGCTTCATGTAAAATGGTTTGGACCAAATTTACAAGGACAAATAGCTTTGAAAGACGCGGTAAGAATTGCGCTCTATGTTTTGATTCCTTTAATCATTCTCTTCTCTCTTGTTTCGATAGTTATTTTACGTTCTGAAGTGAAGAAAAGAACGGCTAAGTTGCAAGAAAGCGAAGAACACTTTCGTGCAATATTTGAACAAGCTGCGGTTGGAGTCGCCCTGTTAAATACTGAAACCGGTCAATTTATCCGTATCAATCAAAAATATTGTGATTTTGTAGGGTACACTATGCAAGAAATGTTGCAAAAAACATTAATGGATATTACCTATGATGAAGACATCAAAACGAATCTTGAGAAGAACAGGCTGTTGATAGAAAAAAATGAGCGGGAATATTCTTTGGAAAAACGGTATGTACATAAAGACGGAACGATAATTTGGGGCAGCCTTACAATTTCTCCATTATGGAAATCAGGTGAAAAACCTGAAACATATTTTCACATTGCGATAGTGGAAGATATAACAGAGCGAAAGCAATCGGAATTAATTATTAGTCAGCAGAACAAACAACTCCATGAAGTAAACGCGACAAAGGATAAATTCTTCTCCATTATCGCACACGATTTAAGAAGTCCGTTCCAGGGATTTCTGGGAATGACGAAAATGATGGCTGAAAATAGTGGTGAATTTTCAACCGAAGAATCATCAAAACTTTCCAAGGAGATGAACCAATCAGCAGAGAATCTTTTTAAACTACTGCAAAATTTGTTGGAATGGGCGCGGATACAAAACGGTACGATGGATTTTACACCGGGTGATTTCGTTCTGAAAGAAATAGTGGATGATAATCTTGAAGCCATAAAGCAAAGCGCTAAACAAAAGGGAATCACCATCACCAATGAAGTTACTGAAGAACTAATGGTTTTTGTAGATGAAAGAATGCTTCGTAGTATTCTAAGCAATCTTATTTCAAATGCAGTTAAGTTTACAAGAAGAGGAGGAGAAGTTACTCTAAAAGCAAAAACGGTACCTAATAATTTGGTGGAAATTTCCGTTGCCGATACGGGAATTGGACTATCTGAGAGTACTCTAAATAAACTCTTCAAAATAGATGAGAAGGTAGGAAGAAAAGGAACGGATGGCGAACCAAGCACCGGCTTGGGCTTATTGCTCTGTAAGGAGTTTGTTGAAAAGCACGGGGGAAAGATATGGGCGGAAAGCGAAAAAGAAAAAGGAAGCACCTTCTACTTTACGGTTCCGGCAAAAGAGATAATTCATAACCTATCCCGATAACTATCGGGACAGGTTATGTTTAAGTTGATATTATGAAAATAAATGAACATAAAGAAAACCGAAAGGTGAATATATTTATTAAAGGCTGCGGATTACTAGCAGTTTTCCTGGGGTTATCTGCAATATTCGGATGGCTTTTCGATATCGTACAACTAGCAAGTTTCGATTCAACTAAAATACCAATGGCGTTAAGCACAGCCATTTTGTTTACCGTGTACGGGGTAATAATTTTCTTGTACAATAGGTTCCCTTCAAGCCGAATAATATCAAGGGTTGGAATTACTTTCAGTTCTGTTGCAATCTTGGTTTCGTTACTGCTCCTTTATCTATCACTGAGCGGAATACGTTTGAATGCCGAACATTTAGGTATGAGAATGAGCAGCGGGATCAATACTTTTATAGTAGGGCATATGTCTCCAATTACCGCAATTGTTTTTGTGTTTATTGGTTTGTCGTCCTTATTAAGGTTGATGAAAACAAGAGTGAAAATACAAATGCAAGCGGCTTTTTTATCAGCGGTTCTAGTAATTGCTATCTCCATTATTCTTCTCTTATCTTATCTTTTTGGTACACCCTTGCTTTATGAAGGAGGATTCATTCCACCGGCGTTGACAACTTCTCTTGCCTTTTTATTTCTGGGAATTGCACTACTTTTAAATTCAGGGCTGGAGATTTGGGTTCTCGAAGAAATTACGGATGCTATGAATACCCGTTCTACCTATATACTTTATCTGGTTTTCATTACTCTTATTGTAGGAATAATTACATCGGGGTACTTGTATTATAGAGTTTATGAAAAAAATTACCGGACGGAAATTGAGCATCAGCTTTCATCCATCGCCTTATTAAAGGTAAACCAAATTATACAGTGGCGTCTGGAACGTTTGGGTGATGCAGAAGTTTTTTATAAGAATACAGAATTCTCCGGATTGGTAAAACGTTATATTAAGAACCCAAACGATACCGATGCAAAACAAAGAATACTAAAATGGATTGGGGAGGTGCAATCGGCTTATAAATACAACCGGATATGCCTACATAACAAGAATGGTGATGAAGTTACCTCAACATCTAGTGAAGAATTTCTTAAGCCGTATATTTTTACCACCCGTTCTTCAGAGGTATTGAATTCCGGTAAGATATTTTTTGAAGATTTTTACCGTGATGAAAATGATAATCGTATTTATCTAACAATTTTTGTCCCCATTCTTTCTGGAAAAAATGTAATTGGAGTACTTGCATTACGAATTGATCCGGAACAATATCTTTATCCGTTAATCAATGCATGGCCTTCATTAAGCAAAACGGCAGAGACACTTCTTGTTCGCCGCGAAGGGAATGAAGTTGTGTTCCTAAACGAACTAAAGTTTGAAAAAAATACTGCGCTAAAACTTAGAAGACCTTTAACGGATTTAAAGCTGCCGGGAGCAAGAGCGGCTTTGGGGAATAATGAAATTATGGAAGGGATAGACTATCGCGGTGTGCCGGTACTAGCTTACGTCTGTCCGATACCAACTTCCCCCTGGTTCATCGTTGCACGTATGGATTTATCGGAAGTATATGCCCCTCTTCGAGAACGAATGTGGTTCATGATTATTTTGCTCGTTGGTCTCTTGGTTGGCTCCGGCGCGAGTGTTGGACAAATATGGCATCACCAGCGTGTTAAATTTTATAAAGAAAAATTTGAAACGAAAGATGCGTTAATTGCTTCCGAAACACGTTACCGCCGCCTTTTCGAAGCGGCAAGAGATGGCATTTTAATCCTTGATGCGGAAACCGGAATGATTGTAGATGTGAATCCATTTTTAATACAATTGTTGGGCTTCTCAAAAGAGCAATTCCTAGAAAAAACAATCTGGGAAATCGGATCCCTTAAAGATATAGTTGCTAATCAAGATAATTTTTTAGAACTACAACAGAAAGAATTTGTCCGCTATGAAGATATACCGCTTGAAACATTTGACGGTCAATACATTAATGTGGAGTTTGTAAGTAATGTTTATGTAGTTAATAATAAAAAAGTAATCCAGTGTAATATTCGCGATATCACTGAACGCAAGCGTGCGGAAGAAGTACTACGCAAGGCTGAAAAAACCTTTCGCTTCTTATTCGAGAATAATCCCTTATGTATGTGGGTATATGATTTACAAACCCTTTCCTTTCTTGCAGTAAACGATGCAGCAGTAAATAACTACGGTTACACGAGGGAAGAATTTTTATCCATGACGCTGAAAGATATACGTCCACCGGAGGATATCTCTTTATTGTTGGAAGATGTAGTAAAAGAACGTACGACGTTACAGCATTCAGAGGGGTGGCAGCATAAGCTGAAAGATGGAAGAATAATCATAGTTGAAATTGCGTCCCATGCAATAAATTTTGAAGGACACGATGCGGTACTTGTTGTTGCCTTAGATATTACCGAGCGAAAAAAGGCGGAAGAAGCTTTACGCTATCATCAAGAATTATTAAAGGAAATGGGCAGAGTAGCAAAAATTGGCGGATGGGAATTTAACCCGCTAACCGGTAAGGGAACATGGACAGAAGTGGTAGCAGAAATCCACGATCTTGATCCGAACGAGGAAACAAATGTTGAGCGGGGATTAAGTTTTTATTTTGATGAATCCCGTTCAAAGATTGAGCATGCAATTAAAGAAGCAATTGAATTTAGTAAACCATACAACCTTGAGCTTGAGCTAATAACAGCAAAGGGGAATCATAAATGGGTTCAAACGATCGGGCGTCCAATAATAGAAAATGGAAAGGTTGTAAATGTTCGCGGCTCTTTCCAGGATATAACCGAGCGTAAAAAAGCGGAAGAGGAAATCCGCAAGCTTAATCAAGAACTTGAGCAGCGCGTTATTGAGCGGACGGCTCAATTAGAAAATGCGAATAAAGAGTTGGAATCATTTTCTTATTCCGTTTCGCACGATCTGCGTGCACCTCTGCGGCATATTAGCGGGTTTGTTGAACTGTTAACTAACAGCTTTAAAGATTCACTTCCTGATAAAGAAAAACATTATCTTGAAATCATTGCAAATTCTGCAAATCAAATGGGAACACTCATTGATGATCTTTTGCAGTTCTCCAGAACCGGGCGGCAGGAGATGCGGCAAGACAATTTGGATATGAATCTGGTTTTACAAGAAGCGCTTGATCAACTTAAACAAGATCATCCTGAAGATGATATTGATTGGGTGATTGCAAATTTACCACACGTATTTGGAGACCATGCGATGCTTCGACTTGTTTGGACAAATCTGTTAAGCAACGCGGTCAAGTTCACTAGAAAAATGGAGAAAGCTCATATTGAAATAGATTCATTTACGGAAAATGAAGAAACCGTTTTTCGGGTGAAGGACAATGGTGTCGGATTTGATATGAAATATTCTCAAAAATTGTTTGGCGTCTTTCAGCGTCTGCATTCTGTTGCAGATTTTGAGGGAACCGGCATCGGGCTTGCTAATGTACGCCGGATTATTCTTAAGCACCAAGGGCGCACATGGGCAGAAGCCGAGATAGACAAAGGTGCTACGTTTTATTTTACGTTACCAATACCTAGAGGAATTAATAATTAGATAGTTAGCAATCCGCCAGAGGCGGACTGCGCAGAATGGCGAGAATATTAAAAATTTAAGAATAACGATTAACGATATTTGATTTTTGATGTAACAAAATCTTCGAACTTCTAAAATCGTTAATCCTTGTTCTGAGATCAATTTTGGTTCTGTCCCGATAGCTATCGGGACAGTTTATGAATTAGGACTATGATTCCTGGCAACCGATTACTCAAAGTTATTTAGTTATTTTAAGATAAAAAATGTTCCGTAAAAATAAGAGAAAGAGGAAATGGCATGAACAATCTAAAAACAATTTTACTGGCAGAAGATAATCCTAATGATGTTGAGCTAACTCTCGAGGCAATGAAAGAGAACAATCTTGCCAATCAAATTATCGTTGTTAACGACGGAGTTGAGGCGATTGAATATTTACGGTGTGAAGGGAATTATAAAGAGAGAAAAGGAGGAAACCCTGCTGTCATACTCCTCGATATCAAAATGCCCCGCTTGGATGGAATTGAGGTACTGCGGATAATCCGCAGCGATCCGAAACTTAAAACTCTACCCGTTGTCATACTCACTTCCTCCCGCGAAGAACAGGACTTGATGATAAGTTATAATCTTGGGGTAAATGCCTATGTTGTTAAGCCGGTTAACTTCAAAGATTTCATCGATGCAGTGAAACAAATTGGCGTTTTCTGGGCAGTCCTTAATGAATTACCACCTGAAGGGATTGATGAAAATGGTCTTAAAAAATAAAACCGCCATAGCTTTAAAAGTTCTGTGTCTTGAAGATGTACCTCAGGATGCAGAACTCATGAGTGAGTTGATTAGAGAAGCGGGTTACAATTTAGAAATGGATATTACCGCGACAGAAAAAGGGTTTGAGTCTCTTCTACGCACCGGTAAGTACGATATCATTTTATCTGATTTCAAATTACCGGGATTCGATGCCTTTGGTGCGTTACAATTACGCTACGAGATTTGTCCGGGGATCCCTTTTATTTGTGTCTCGGGATCAATAGGAGAAGAAACAGCTATTGAAATTTTACGATTAGGCGCAGATGATTATGTTCTTAAAGATAGACCGGAGAGACTTCCCTATGCTATCAAAAGAGCGCTTGAAGAAGCTAAGGAAAAAGAAAAAAGACGAAAAGCGGAAGAGACGCTGAAAGAAAGTGAAGCCATATTGAACCAGGCTCTGAAAATTGCTAAACTCAGTACCTGGGCATACGATGTTGCACTGGATCAGTTTACGTTCAATGATCAATTCTACAACCTTCTCAACACATCAGCAGAGCAAGAAGGGGGCTACAAAATGTCCTCCGCACACTACGCTCAAAAGTTTGTTCATCCTGAGGATAGCGCAATGGTTGGAGTGGAAACTCAAAAAGCGTTGGAAACGACTGAACCGGAATATTATTCCAATGTTGACCATCGTGTTATCTGCGCAGATGGTGAGTTACGACACATTACTGTCCATATTCGAATTGTGAAAGATCAGCATGGGAGAACAGTCAAAACATATGGTGTAAACCAGGACATTACCGAACGCAAACGGGCGGAAGAAATTCTCCAATATGAAAGATCACTCCTCCGTACGGTCATTGATAATATTCCTGACTCTATTTATACAAAGGATTTATCCAGCCGTAAAACTCTTGCCAATTTAAGTGATATCCACCATATGGGAATGAACTCTGAGGCGGATGTTTTAGGAAAGGATGACTTTGAATTTTACACAAAAGAACTTGCGAAAACATTCGTTTCGGATGACCAATACGTGATGCAAACAGGAAAACCGGTACTTAACAAAGAAGAATATACAGTTGATAAGAATGGACAAAAACGATGGCTGCTCTCATCAAAACTACCGTTGCGGGATAAGGATAACCGGATAATCGGTCTGGTTGGAATCGGGCGTGATATTACAGAACGAAAAAAAGTTGAAGAGACTCTTAAAGAAAGCGAAGAATACTACCGGTATATAGTTGAAGCTACAAACGCTATTCTGTATCACCTTAAATATTCATCGATGAAATACGATTACATTAATCCTGCAATAGAAAAACTAATAGGTTATACATCGGAAGAAATAAATGAAATCGGTTTCAAAAATATAGTAGTTAAAATCAGTAGATATCATGTTGAAAAGGTTGATATCGATTTAGTGGTAGCAGACAGAGAACAAGGGAAAACCCTTGAATGGCAAGCCGACTATCAAATAAAAACAAAAGATGGAAGATTAATCTGGTTGTCGGATCATTCACATCCGTGGAAGGATGAAACCGGTAAGTTGATAGGAAGTATTGGCATTTTAAGGGATATCACAGAGCGCAAAAATGCCGAAGCAGAAATAATTAAAGCAAAAGAAAAAGCGGAAGAAATGAACCGCCTAAAATCAAACTTCCTCGCTAACATGAGTCATGAACTGAGAACCCCTCTCAATGGGATCTTAGGTTATGCAGATATTCTCTCTTCAAACCTAAAAGAACCCGATCTCCTTGAAATGACGCAAGGTATTTATGATTCCGGCAAGCGATTGAGTGAAACATTGAAATTTATTCTTGATTTATCAGAAGCGGAAACCGATAAAATTGAAATGATAGCTAAAGATGTTGAGGTAGTACCACTTGTAAAAGATAGTATTAACTCTTTTTCCAAAGAAGCGGAAAAAAGAAATCTTACATTGGAAACAATTATAAAAAGTGAAAACATTTATGCTCATTTAGATGAACATCTCTTTACCCGGATACTTTACAATCTACTTGATAATGCTCTAAAATTTACAAGGAAAGGAAAAATTACTGTAGAGGTTGGAAGTGAATTTATCATAGACAAGAAATGGATTTATCTGAAGGTTAAAGATACCGGGATTGGAATTCCTTCTGACAAGATTGAGCTAATCTGGGATGAATTCCGGCAGGTAAGCGAGGGATTAACACGTAGCCATGAAGGAGCTGGTCTTGGATTAACAATATCAAAAAAAACTGTGGAATTTATGCATGGAACAATCTCCGTTGATAGTGAAGTAGGAGTCGGTTCGGTTTTTACGGTTAAATTTCCTGCGGTAAGTGTTACTCCACAAATAGAAGAAGTGGTAAAAGAAAAACAGAGCACGGTTTTTCAGCCTGAAAAAGCAGCAACTGTAACGGCAGTTATGCCGTTAGTTCTCTGTGTTGAAGATGATTTTGCAAATAGAAACATTATTAAATATTTCTTAAAATATACGTGTAGAGTTGAAACAGCGGTAGACGGAGAGACTGCTTTACAAATGGCTGCCGAAAAAAAGTATGATCTAATTTTAATGGATATTAATTTAGGAGGAGGGAGGAATGGAATTGAAGTAGTCAAAGAAATATTAAAAATGCCTATGTATTCCGGAACACCGATTATAGCAGTTACTGCCTATGCACTTGAAAAAGATAAAACACAATTCTTAAAAGAGGGATGCACGCATTACATTGCTAAACCATTTCAAAAACAAGAGATTATAGATTTAGTAACAAATGCACTTAAAAATAATTAGACTTCCATTTATGAGCAAAACACTATTAAGTTGATGGAGTACTCCGGAAAAATAAGATTGACTTGACCTTGATGGAAATCTCGCTTCGTGGTGCTGATAATAGAAGAGAAGCGCATTAACTGCTAGCTGTGCTGAATATTTTGTTAAACCCTACTCTTTGAAATTGCTGCCGGATAACAATGGAATGGAAAGCCACAACATTGCTTACACAGTTCTGCTTCCCGGCGGCAATATTCTCCTCGAATTTCTCCTACAGATAAAAGCAAAGTAATTGATGCGTTTTTTTTTGAATAGACAGGAAAGGGAATAATCAATATATTTGTTCTACATATATAAATGTTGAAGTTGTGAGATTTATTGACTATCCTATCTCATGTTCTTGAAGTAACTAAAATAGCGGAGATATATTGAACTCTAAAAAGAATGAAAATCAAATTGCCTTTCTATTGCTAACGATCTTTTTAACGATGTTGAGCATCAACGGATGCAGTTCCGGAATTAAAATGCAAAGCGATTGGCAAGATCAAGAATTTACTTTAAACGGGAAGGTGTCTGATTGGGGAACCACCCTTCATCCAGCCTCAGATAGCAAGATCAATGTCGGGTTCAAGAACGATGATGAGTTTCTTTCCTTATGCATTTCTACCGAAGACCGCGCAACAATAATGCAAATCATGAAATTTGGATTTGTGGTCTGGCTTGAACCTGAAAATGGAGATACAAAACAATTCGGTATAAAGTATCCGATACAAACCATGCCTTTAGACAAACATGAGATGACAAAAGATAATCCAGATGGCTTATTTGGAGAAAACCTGAGAGCAGCACCGACGGAGGAAAAAATGTATAATCGGATGTTGGAAGAATTGCAGAAGCAAATTGAATTTCAAGTTGTTGATAAGGACGATGTACCAATAACCGCAATTCCGGTGATTAACAGAGAAGGAATCAAAATAAAAATAGGAATGGAAAAAGGAATGTTAGTGTATGAGTTACAAATTCCATTAAAAAGGAGTTCAGATTATTCATTTGCCGTAGGGGCTTTACCGGGAGAGAAAATAAAAGTAAAATTCGAAACGCTACAGCCTGATTTCAGTGATATGAAGAAAGCATCTGGAGAAGGTTTCGGAGAAGATGAGGGAAGCGGCGGTGGAAGATCTTCAGGTGAACAGCGTGAAGGTAGTATGTCGCAAAGAAGCGGACGAGGCGGACGGAGACACTCCGAGGGAGCCGGTAGCATAAACAAATCAGAAACACTTGATTATTCAGTTGAACTGACATTAACTACCGGGTCTAAAAAATAAAATGATATTATAAGAACTAGCAGCGAGATCATGTTTAATAATTGCGAGAAATGAACAATAGCTTGTTCTGCCTTTTTGAGAAAAAAGAATTTTGATTCCGGATTGAACGAATCACTTTAGCTTACTTTGCTTTGCTCACGGAGAACGGAATTGTGTTTTTTTAGAAGTTTCTAGAAAAAGTTCCTTTATAGTTAAACCTTGTAAGCATCAAAAATGTCTATAAATGGTATTAATTTTGATTTCAAGATTGGGTGAGAAAGGATGAAGAAAGAAGTCTCCCCATTATTTTTTTTGCTCTATCAAAAATTATTACCAACAGTGAAATCATTCCAGCTCTAACTTTGTTTAATAAAAGAGTGTTAAAACAGGAACCAAGATGCATCTTAAAAAAAAATCGTACATAATTGCAGGCAGTGCAATTATTCTTATTCTAATTATCATAATTAAACTTGCAAGTAATGGCGCCTCAACACGGCCAATTCCAAAACCGGTTGTTGTAATTGGCAAACTAATCAAAGGTGAAATTCAACATTCCGAATCACTAACCGGTGATATCCTTCCGATACAGCAAGCGAATATTTTTTCAAGAGTAAACGGAACTATCGAAAAAAATTATGTCGACATCGGAACCCGGGTTTCAACCAACCAACTTCTTGCTTTAATTGATACAACTATTTATGCTCAGAATGCAAATCAAGCTAAAGCAAATTACATGCAAGCCAGGGCAAACTACCAAAATTCAAAACTCAATTATGAGAGGAATAAAAAACTCCTTGAGCAAAAGTTGATCGCACAGCAGGATCTGGATAACACCAAAACATCATCCGACGTTGCAAAGGCTCAGTTAGAAGCCGCCGAAGCTGTTTATAACAATGCGATAACTCAATTAAGTTATTGCAAAATAACCGCACCGTTTGCCGGAACAATTACCAAAAGAAATTTCGATCCCGGCTCTTACATAACAGCAACTGCAAATGCTCAGGGATCGGTTTTGTTCATGTTGATGAATGAAAGTCGTTTAAAAACAATTGTAAATGTTCCTGAAAGAAGTGTCCCTTATCTATCAAGCGTGAAGGAAGTAAATGTAACCGCCGACGCTATCCCAAACAAAAAATTTTCCGGAAGAATTAGTAAGCTTAGCCAGTCAATCGACCTTGCTACCCGTACGATGGCGGTAGAAATAGAAATTAATAATACCGGCTCCATATTAAAACCCGGTATGTTTGCAACAATTCAATTTGTTACCGACATGAAGTCGAATTCAAATATTATCCCCAACCAAATTGCTTTGAATGACGAGAACGGCGACTTTGTTTATGTTGTTAATCCCGATACTACTGTATCTAAAAGATATATTAAAATTGGAATAAGGATGGATGACAAACTGGAAGTCCTCTCCGGGTTAACCGAAAATGATAAAATCGTTTTTGTCGGTCAAACATTAATCAAAGATAAAATGAAAGTTAAATTAGCAAAGTAAAAATATGTGGCTAACCCGACTCGCTCTTAAATATCCAATTACAACATTCATGGTAGCTATTGCCGTGTTTGTGTTGGGATTTGTTTCTCTCTATCAACTCCCTATCGACATGCTTCCGAACATTCAGATTCCGGTGGTAAGTGTAATAACGTACAACAACGGCGCCGGTCCTACCGATATGGAGCAGACAGTTACGGTTCCAATCGAAAGAGTTGTCAGCTCAACGAATAACGTGAACTATGTACAATCATCAACACGCGAAGGAGTTTCGAGTCTTCGGGTTTATTTTAATTGGGATGCGAGTACCGATGTTGGTTTAATTGATGTTATTCAGAAGGTAAATAGAATTCTCAACTTCCTTCCGGCAGCTGCCTCACAACCGCTGGTGCTCAAATTTGATATTACAAACATTCCCGTCTGTACAGTTGCATTAAACGGAGATTTAGATCAGAGAGCGCTTTACGATCTAGCTTACAATATAATTGAACCGCAATTAGAACATATTCCGGGTGTTGCATTTGCGCAGGTAACCGGCGGAAGAATCCGCGAGATACATATAAAAGTTGATAGAAACAGAATTGACGCGCTTAACCTTTCGCTTCAACAAGTTTTACAAGCAATGTCCGCATCAAATCTTATTGTACCATCTGGGGATTTGAAAACCGGAGTTTTCGATTATTCTCTTAAAACAGAGAGTGAATTCAATGTTGTTGAACCGATGGGAAATGTTGTTATTAAAAATCAAGATGGAACTCCGATCAGGATAAGAGATGTTGCCTACGTGGAAGACTCATATCAGGAGCAGACGGAAGTCATTCGGAATAATGGAAAAGAGGGAGTCGTTCTTCGCATTCAAAAAACCTCAGGGGCTAATACCGTTGAAGTTGTAAACGCAATTGTTAAAGCACTTACACAATTAAGAGATGTTCCTCCTTCCATTAGAACATCACTGGCTACCGATCAAAGTCTTTATATACGGCAATCAATTAGCGGACTATTTCAGGAAGCAATACTAGGCGCCTTGTTAGCGACGCTTGTAATTTTAATTTTTCTTAGAAATACTAAAAGCGCTCTGATAATCTTTTTAGCTATTCCTCTTTCAATTTTTGTTACGTTTATCTTTTTCAGATTCAGCGGAACCACTTTGAACATCATGACGTTCGGTGGATTGGCATTGGGAATTGGAAGATTGGTGGATGACTCTATCGTTGAATTGGAAGTTATAACCCGTCATTACAAAACAATGAAGACCGACGGCAAAGCGAAGATGCAAGCCACGCTTGATGCGGCTCAAGAAGTTGCTTCTCCAATTTTTATTTCTACGCTTACGACTGTTATTGTTTTTCTTCCGGTTATCTTTTTAACCGGAATCGCCAAACTACTTTTTCTTCCGTTGGTAGTAACGATAACCGTTGCTCTGTTTTCTTCATTCTTTGTTTCGCGAACCGTTACACCGTTGATGTGCTACAATTATCTTCATGCGGAACGTGAAGTGGATCCAAATTCAAAAAAACTTTCCCAGCGAATTCAGAATTATTTTAAGAATTTGTTAGACAGCATTGATGTTTTTTATCAGAATACGATAGCAAAAGCGTTAAAGCACAAACGGTTTGTAATTTTTAGCGTAATCGGATTTGCTGCTTTCTCTTTTCTTTTATTCAAACTGGTTGGAACAGAGTTTTTTCCAGAGACCGATGAAAGTCAATTTTCAATTTCTGTTAAACTCCCAGTAGGGACAAGAATAGAAGAGACAGAAAAATTTGTTGAACGGATCGAAAAAATTGTCCGCAAAAATGTTCCGGAAGCCAAAACAGTAATTTCAGATATTGGAGTTCCTTCTGCCAAAAGCGGTAACACATTCGGCGGTAACTCCGGCAGCCATGCGGCAAGTATTTCTGTTTCGTTAATTGCACCCGATCAAAGAGATAGAACTGTGTTTGATATTATAAAAATTTTGAGACCGAAGATAATGAATCTTCCCGGCGCACAAATTTTTATTAATTCCGGCGGCTTCTTGAAATTCCTTCTGAACTTTGGTTCGTCTGCACCAATTGATATTATTATCAGCGGTCAGGATTTTGAAAAATCAAATAAACTAAGCCAACAAATTTTTGATATTGTAAAATCTACCAACGGCGCCAGTGATGTTCAGATTTCCCGTGAATTGAATTTACCTGAACTAAATGTTTCGATTGATCGGGAGAAAGCGGGAGCTCTGGGAGTGAGTATAAGCCAAATCTCAAATACCATTACTACTGCTATCAGCGGCTCTGTTGCTTCGGTGTTCACGGATCCGGCGACCGGGAACCAATATAATATTTTGGTAAGGTTATCTGAGGATTACAGAAATAAAATTGATGATATAAAAAATTTAAGCGTGCAAAACACACAAGGTGTTCTGATAAAATTATCGAACCTTGTAACGGTTACTTTAGTAAAGTCGCCTATTCAAATTGATCGAAAATATCAGGAAAGAATTGTTGAAGTTACCGGCAATGTAACCGGACGTGATCTTGGAAGCGTTTCAAAAGATATCAATGCGAAGTTAGCCAACATTCAAATTCCAACCGGCTTTACAGTTACTACGAGCGGAAATGTTGAACAACAAAATAAAACATTTGGCGATCTTAGCCTGGCATTAATTCTTGCAATTGTTCTTGTTTATATGGTAATGGCTTCTCAATTCCAATCGTTGATCGATCCTTTCATTATTATGTTTACGGTTCCTCTTGGTATGGTGGGAGTTGTCTGGGCGTTGTTTTTAACAAATACAACTCTTTCCGTTACTTCTTTTGAAGGAGTGATTGTAATGATTGGTATTGTTGTTTCCAATGGAATCCTGTTGGTCGACTACACGAACAAACTGCGTAAAACCGGGATGGATTTGCACGAAGCGGTAATTAAAGGAGGCAGAACAAGACTTCGCCCGATATTGATGACAACCCTGGCAACTGTTTTAGGTTTGATTCCTCTTGCATTAGGCATGGGGGGAGAAAAATCGCAATCTCCGCTTGCTATTGCGGTTATCGGCGGACTAACAATTTCAACCTTTTTAACGTTACTATTTATTCCTGTCCTTTATACGGTCTTTGAAGAAAAATTTAGCAAAAAAAAGAAAAATGTAGATGAAGAATATTCAATTGAATAAACACTATTTATTACCGGTCATCTTTTTATTTTTTACTGCGGTCTCATTTGCACAAAAAGATACTTTAACTATCGAGAAATGCATTGATCTGGCATTAAAAAATAATCCCCAAATTAAAATTGCGGAAAGTAACTATGACCTTTCCTCTTCGAATTTGAAGAGTGCTCGATCGGTCTTGTTACCGCAGGTATATTTTAATTCCGGATGGAATAGAAACGGCGGGTATTTTTTTACAGGACCATCTGCCAGAGAAGCTACCTTCGGCAATTACTCCTACGGTTTTCAATTGCAGCAACAAGTTTTTGATTTCGGTAAATCAATTTCGCGTGTTTCAGGAACTTCGGATTTGGAGAGCGCTTCCAAAGAAGATTTGGCTTCCGCCAAACAAAATCTTATTCTAAATGCGTACATTGCTTACTTCAGTTACCTGCAAGCCATCAGAATAAAAAATGTAAGTACTGAATCGTTGCAGCAAGCTCAAGAGCATTTACGACAGGCGAAAAGTTTTTATGATGTCGGGAAAAGTCCCGAATTCGATGTGCTTAAAGCAAAAACTGATGAAGCCAACGCACAAGTGAACTTGCTCAACTCGGAAAATAATATTCTCGTTAGCAGACTTCAATTAGAAAATATCATGAATACAAAAATTGATAACGAAGTTCCTTTCAAAGATAATTTGGAAATAACAAAAGACACTGTTGAAATTCAGAATGCCCTTAAATCAGCATGGGAAAACCGACCCGAATTTATCGGCGCTAAGTTGAGAGTTGACGCTAACAAATCCTTTGTAACATCTGCATGGACTGCGAATCTCCCCTCAATAAACCTTACCGGCGGATATAATTGGAAGACCTTTTCTCTTCAGCAAAACTTTTTAGACTCATGGAATCTTGGCGTAACTTTATCATTACCAATATTTCAGGGCTTTGCTTTAGACGCAGGCATTGACCAGTCCAGGGCAAATTTAAAAAATGCGGAAGCAACATTTGATTTTATTAAACAAAATATTAATCTTGATGTGCAACAGCAATACACAAATGTAAAACTTGCCGTTGCAAAAATTGACGCAACGAAGTCATTTCTCACCCAAGCAGAAGAAACTCTTAAAATCGCCGACGGAAGATACAAACAAGGAGTCGGAAGCCCGATAGAAATAACCGATGCTCGCGTTACCTTGCTCAACGCACAGATTCTGAATATCCAGGCTTTATACGATTACCAGGTTTCTTACGTTCGACTGCAAAAGGCAATCGGGATACTGCAATAATCTTTTTTTGAAGATCGAAGAGATAGATAGAAACTCCCTTTTAGTGCTTCAACACTCAAGTTCGTGCAATATTTATTTGTGGTTTCCGGTTTATCCGATAGGGGCATAAATTTATCTCCATGAAACTTTTGAGTACTCTCATTTGTCAAATTAGTAGAAACAAATTTTGATATCTATCTGATCGAAAAAAGATATTTTTAAATTCAACTAACAGATTAACATTTAACAAAATTGAAAAGAGGCATCTAAAGAATTTTTCTACTGAATATTAAATCTGAAAGGATAGTGCAATTATGTTCAGAGAAATGATTTCGCAGCCAAAAGAACCATCAACGACGGGTAAAAGTAATTTGTGGGGCATAGTGCTTGCAGGAGGTGAAGGAACCAGACTAAAGAATTTAGTCAAGCGTTTGTACGGGTATCATCGACCTAAACAATACTGTACACTAACAGGAGTACATTCATTAATAAGACAGACGATTAGCCGTGCTTCAAAAATCATCCCCGACAATAAAATTCTAACGGTTGTTACCAGCCATCATTCGGAATATTTCAGAGAAGAGTTAAGCGATCAACAAGAAGGAAACGTTATTGTTCAGCCCTGTCCTCGTGATACAAGCGCCGGAGTTCTGCTTCCGGTAGCTAAAATTTACCAGTCGGATCCGGAGTCAACAGTAATAATTTTCCCATCGGATCATTTTATTCAGGAAGAAACCAAATTTATTAACCATGTAAAAGAGGCGTGTACTTTTGTAGAAAGAAATCCGGGTTTGATAGTTATGGTTGGAGTTCGCCCGGAAAAAATTGAAACGGGCTTAGGGTGGATGGAGCGGGGCGAAAAGATTCATTCGTTTAATGATCTAAATTTTCATCAAGTCCGAAAATTTTGGGAAAAACCCGACTTAAAAAGTACGGCTTCTCTTTATGCAAGTGGATGTTTAGTAAACACATTCATCGTTATCGGTAAAAGCAAAACTATAATTAATCAAATGAGAAAGCATTTGCCGGATCTCTATGAGGCATTCACGCCAATCATGAAATCGTTGGGCACGAAGTACGAAAAAATTTTTATAGAACAATTTTTTGAATTTATGCCTGAAGTAAATTTTTCAAAAAATTTTTTGGAGAAAATCAACGAACACCTTGCGGTTTTAGAAGTTCCAAATGTTTACTGGAGCGATTGGGGTGAAGAAGAGAGAGTAACACACGATATGAAAAGATTTCATTTATCGTTCTCTCACAAAATTTATCAGAGAAAAAAAACGGAAAGACTGTATCGGTTAACCGCGAGACATTTAAGCTGTAATTCCATTTAAATTATGCGTTATGAAATATTTCTACATTCACGTAGAATTTTCTGCCGGTAAGTTATTTATGAACCGGAGCTGTCAAGGATGTGTCCTTTATCCAACTAGCGGCAAAGCGCTTTCCGTACTGTTGTTCTCTTTCATTTTGAAACAAGCACAACCACATGCTTGTAAAATATTACCAAAGAAAAGAAGAAAAAATAAATCTGTTCTTAATCTAAACCGTTTAGTTTTTATATGTCCTTAAAACAATATTCAACCAATAAAGAAAGCTAGAAAAATGAAAACGATCAAAAAAAACAAAACCGTCCAAACCTGGATATTTCTTTTTTCAATTATTTTGTTAGCAGCAACCCAAATAAATTATGCCCATGTTAGCATAAAACAATTGAAAAGAGAAGTTGAAAAAAAACTTTCAAGTTATTACCCGGAGGACTTTAAAGTTTCGGCAAATAAAAAGGGTGAAATCACAGTGGAAGGAGGAGCCGGCACGTTGTTCGACAAACTGAAAATTTCAGAACTAATATCTGAAGTAGAGGGGGTGCAGGTAGTGCATAATAATATTGAAGTCAAAACCGTAGCAACCGCCGACGCTGTAATAAAAGCAAATATTGAAAATGAACTCCAATTAAATAATGTTATTCTTGAACCACAGAAAATAAAAGTCGAGGTGAAAAATGGAGTGGTGAGTTTATCAGGAACGGTAAGTTATTTCCGCGAAAAACTGATGGCTCAATCAATTGCTTCCTGGCAGGTCGGCATCCTTGATATGAAGAGTACTATCACTGTTCTTCCTCCGACTGTTGCTGTTAGTGATAACAACTTGAAAGATTTAATCGCTGACATTCTTAAGAAACATTTTTCTCTGGAAACGAGAGTTAAATTTGATGTAGGCAACGGGATTGTTGACCTTTCCGGTTCGGTAAAAAGTCTCTATGCAAAAATCCACATTCAACAAGAAATCCAACATGTTTTAGGCGTAAAGGATGTAGTGAATGAATTCAGTATAGAGAAAACTTTTGAATAGATTGTAAAATCTTAAAACAAAAAAAAATGAATATCATATAACGAGCAAGGAATAGCGAAAGTTGAGTTTTACACTTCTATATTCTGCATTCCTTGTTCGTTATTCATTATTTCATTGGAGTTCCGATCTACAAGTTCATACCTTTGATCGCTTGTAGATCAATCACTTCTAAAAGAAGCTACCCATTCTCTCCTGTCAGACGTGCAATTTGCAGAAGATAAAATCGCAATAAGTCCTGTTGTTTCGGTGATAATGCTTGTTCTTCTATTTTTATAATTCGCTCAACTTCTTTTATGGCGCGAATAATATTGATCGGTACCTCAACCATCCCTTCGGATATCACGGAGAGATATTCAAAAGCGGCTGCAAGAAATTGATGCATGTTATCGTCGCTCGACATTCTTAAAACGTTCGACAGATCGGTTGGAAGTTTTAACCGCTTGGGCGCAAACGAAAGTTCTTTTGTTTGTGAATTAGAAGACAAGGAGTACAAGGCAATCGCCAATTCAACAAAACTCGCTACCCGTTGTGTCACCGGCTGTTCCAGTAAGTTCCACATTTTTGCACGCCAGAATTTAACTTCTTCGGGAAGAAGCAAAAGTTTTTTTATCTCGTTAAACCATTTTGCATCAACAGTTCCTTTGATAGCGGAAAGAAAGGCTGCGGAATCTGTGTTGAAGAAATCAGGTTGCAAAACAATTGCCAAATCAGAGCGAAGCGTTGGTAATAGATCGGGAATAAATTTATCACCTTCGAAAAAATCTGTTACGTTTAATCCATGTCTTCTTAAAAGTTCTCTCTGGAAGAGAATCAAATATTTTCCCAACGAATCAATATCTTCCCTTAAAGCAAGAAAAGCGGAATTGCCTGCCGGGAATGCTTTTTCCATCCTGTTGAGATACGTTAAATCAACATCATGATAAGTTCGTAACGTGTGCAATATTTCATAAACGGGGAGGTTCGGCAAAATTCTATCTTCAATTAAGGTTACCGATTCGCCCATATCAAAATATTTTTGCGAAAAACTATCCAGCGCACGGAATAACCCCGTTGTTAACTGGTTAATTCCCAGCACCGCCGTTTGCGATTGATTGTGCGATATTGCGCGAAGCAGACTTCCATACCGGGAAAACGGAATTGTCTCTGCAATTCTTTCAAGTATTTTTTGTCCCGCAGCGCCGGAAGTTCCTTGACCGGGACGTACGGTCGGTCGGTCTCTTAAAGGCGGAGTAGTGCGCGAGATAAAATATGAAATAACATGGATCCCGACAACATCCTCTTCCCTGCCGTAAAGAATTTGTCTAAAGTTCTCGGTCGCAATTGATAAAAACTCTTCAAACAGATATTCTTTTCGCCCCACGGTTAAACGCTCCAACTCTTTTAAACCCCGTGTTTTAAATTGAAGCCGTGTTTCAACAAGAGGTTCACCGGCGCGAATAATTTCATTTTCATAAAACTTCTGCGCTTCTTTTACGTGATAAAGCAACTGTGCCAATTCATGTACCGAAATATGGCGCAGCTTTTCGGAAATGTTGCTTTGAAACGTCCGCAGATCGCCGCCGGCAAAAACGCCGAGCAATGGAGTTGCCGCATATTCCGTACTCTTTTTTGTTGATGCATTTAAATGTTTGGTAAATCTTTTCATCGAATCGGGCGATTTAATAAATGCAGGCTTGCCAACAACAGGTGAGTAATATCCTCCCTGCCGCTGCATCGGTTCACCACTTCCCATTTTCATTCTTACAATTCCGATCAGACCTTTTTCCGCCAGCCAACTTGTTAATTCGTGTTTCGCTTCTTTGTATAAATTCATTCCTGCAGTTTGACCAACTTGTTGACTTAAATCAGATCCGGCAACAAAAATTTCGGTAATGATCTCCGCAAACCGTTCTCGTGTTTCTTGATTTAATCGTCTGCTTTGTAATGAGTATTCCCAAATTTTATTCAGATAATTTTTAAGATTCTTTACCGAAATAATATCCTCAAACAAAGGAACTAACCAAATGGATGGAATTTCCAGGTCATGATTATCGCGTAAAATTTGCTCACGATGCGCGCGCATTTTTCTATCAAGTGATATCAATGCTTCAGGTTTTGTAGACATACTTACCTGTAATGCCATCACCATTCCGGGGTTGCCGTATTTTCCGGCAATCTCGTTAATCTCAACCATATTGTGAATTGTGGTATCTATGGCAAATTGATCCTGAGCCGTAATCAGTTTTTGATGAATGCGCGGCGTTATTATAAATCGCTTTAACAGGTCTTTATACAAACAAACTTCCAAAGCCAATTCTTGATTAGAAAGGTTTTTCTGAATTGACGGAAGCGATACATAGAGCGCTTTCCTGATTTTTTTATTTAACGAAAAATAATATTCAAGCGTATCTTTCCGTTGTTTACGAAGCTCCAGCATTTTCCGTTCTAAGCGGTCGTTATGATGCCACAACGATGTAAGCGGATCTTGTGCAACATGAAGCCGCATTCCCATCCGTCTAATTTTCCCGGGTTTTAAATTGAACGGAAGAATTCCCCGGAATCTTTTTTCAAGTTGATGTGTAAGACTTGAGATTTCATTCAACAAGTTTGAGAATCGTTTATTTGTCTCGGGTAGTTTTTCAATTTCATGAAGAAGCGCAGAATCAATCTTAACAGATTTATCACTCTTTAAAAGAGTTTGAAGCAATCTACATTGCCGCGCAACATTTTCAATAAGCACCGCAGCAACTAGACTGTGCCCTTGTCCCGACGGTCTGTTGCTTCCGTCCCAATCTCCCCAAAAAGAGAGAAACGTTTGAAACGGTTTGTCGGAGTGCAAACCGGTATAGTTTTCCGCTGCAATAATTGAATTTAAATCGAGAACTAATTCCTGCGGTTCCTGACCTGAAACAATTGCCACATTCAGTCCGAGAAATTCTTTTATTAATTCATCTGCGGTTTGTTGAAGCAGTGTAGGAAGAATATTATTATTTTTAATTACACGACCGATCAACTCCTCGAACAGCAAATCAACTTTTAGCGAATACATTTGCGTTGGATGAACCGTACGATCATATAATCTCTGCTTAAACGCTTTTTCTCTTCTTTCCAGGCTATCTTTGAAGAACTCATTTTCAAGAACCTCGATCAGCTTTTTCCCTTTATCGGCTAACGCCAAATCAATTGTTTCGTTTGTTATTGAAAGGCGGTCACTAAATCTCTGTTTAAATATTGCTAATCGTTCCGGCAGAAATTCTTCAATAAAATTTTTCTCATACTGCTCGGCGCTTAACGCATCAACATGGCGCTGAAATTGTTTTTTATGCCGGGAAACACTCTCTGCAACTATTTTTCGTTCAATTGAATTCCATATTTCCAATGAATTGTTTTTTACCGATAGATTTTTTCCAACATGCGGTTTTACGGCAAATTGTTTCAGATTATAATTTGCCGCTTCTTCAGCGATCATTCTATTAAGATCGATCAACACCCGTCTTGTTTTTTTAAGAAGTATTTCTGCATCGTCGGTGCCGCCAAGCGTTAAACGGAATGTTTTACGGCCTGTTTCAAATCCCTTTTCGGTGCGCGCAAATGTTGAAAGAGGAATAAGTCCTATTCCCTGTCTCGCCAATCCGGAAGCCAGCCAATCGAGTGATAATCCGGATGGCAATTTATCAACCATCATCTGCGGATACATGCTGCCCTTCGGCGCTTTAATTTTAATGTTAAATCTATTCCGCTCCGGAGGAAGATTTTTAACCGCATCTGCCAGTGAATGCATTCTCGTTTCAAAAATTGAATTTCTCAACCGCCAATAGGCGTTAGCCGTTTCCGGCTTATTTCGATAAAAAAGATATGCTAAAAATATGGCGCCGATATTGGGTCTAATCGTTGAAGTAACTTCTTTAAACTTTTTAAACAACGAACGGTTGCGGATTTCAATAACCGAAAGGCGTGCGCCGGCAAAGGAATCTGTTTTTGATAAAGAGTGAATCGTAATTACGTAATCCGATTGCTCTTCGGTAACATAACCCGTTTCAAGAAGTTCATCGGTTAACTGCCGGATAGTTTTTATCTGCTTAAGCATGTTAACCGGAGCAACGTTCTGATACGAAAGGTCGTCGATGATAAAAATATTTCTTTCAAGCAAAAGCTTTAGCAACAGCTTCAATCTGTCGCTGTTGAATTCCTGCCCGGTAGCGTTGTGAGGATTATTGAGAGCTACGGCACCGTATTTATTCCAGTTTGGATCCATCGATATTTTTGCATCAACGGAAGCAATGATTGCGTCAACATCAAGTTCAAAGTCGTCGGTTAACGACACAACCGAAACCGATGGGAAGCAATGTTCATAGGTCCAACTTAGATCGGGAAAGACAACCTCTTTTATACCGCAGTGAAATCCGAGTAACCCCAAGCCTGAACGGGATGACCCGCTGACCAACAAACAATCTTTTCTTCTATATTCCGGATGATGTTTTAAGAAGACGTAAAGAAAACTGTTGCTTAATTCTTCTGTCCAGATTTCTGAATCTATTTTTTCAATACACTCATCGAGCAGATCGTTTGCTTTAGTATTTGAAAAATGATCAAATAAGAAAATTGAGGAAACCAGTTCTGATTTTTTAGTAAGATCAATTTCAATCTTTGAAACTCTTTCCGAGATGTTATCAACAAAATGCCCGCTTCGCGAAATTACAGAATCTAATTTCTTTTCAAAATATTCAAAAGAAGCGCCGCCGATATTGCCTCCAAGAACCGGGACGGGAAACGATTCATGTGCCGGTTCAACTACAAAACTACTTTTGTTGCTAATGGTTTTAGCGCCGTTCAATTTTTCTTTTAGAATAAACGAAAGCAATTCAACTTCCGAGGCGGATGGAGTTCCTTTTAATTGGAAATGGATATTCTCAATGACTCTAATAAAATCTGAATTCCCGGCTAGAAAAACGATGGAAAGATTTTTTAATGAGGAAGAAAATATTTCCGGGGTCATTAATCGAAGGACGCGGTTCATCATCTTTGCTTCTCTTGCAAGAGAAAGATGGTTCGGAGCATTATTTACTTCAACAAAGAAAAGAGGAAACTCCAAACTCAATTGGCGAAGCGTTCTTCTTGTTTCTTCAGTTGTATTCTTCCCCAACAATAGAAAGGTCGGAACACCCGGCGAGGTTACCAAATGTTGATGCAGATGTTCAAGTAATAATTTTTCATCATCAGATAAGACTTTAAACTCAATAGAAGGGAATTGTGTTAAATGTAACGGCAAATCAAACGCAAACAACAAAACATTTGCCGGAAGAGTAACAAGATATTCCGATAATGCGTGAAATAAAATTCTCAACGCTTCGTAAATACCACCGGAAGCTAAAATAATTTCCCGGTTGCCGGATGTCTCGCCAAGATGATATGATAAAGGCTCCTGTTGATTTTTGATCAGCCAGTCATTAAAATATTTTACGAGATAACTTGGTTCCCCTTTTTTAAAACCGCCGCGCGGCATGTACGGGGCGCTTTTTTTTATCAAGCCGATGAAGAATTCTAATTTTGTTTTTTCCTCTTTTTCCCATTCAAGATGTTCAAGAATCGCATCAAGATCATCTTCATTTAGTTCATCTTTTTGAAATTCAATTCCGAGAATCATTCTAAGATAAGCGGACGACAGCCTTTTATCCTGCACAGGATTTCCGATATGGAAGTTAACTTTTTCCTCTGCCGGAACAGAGGAAGAGGCAGTTGCTTCACTTACTTCCGAGACCTTCGCCGCTTTTATCGGTCTTAGTTTAAAATACTCCAATGGATCAATATATTTTTTCATATAAAATGATGAGTATTTCTTTATTGCTTTTCTTCAATCTTTGGATTTGCCGTATTGACTGCTGCCTGTAAGAATTGTTGAAACATGCCAATCAACTCCGAACCACGCGAGAGATCGTTAGGAGATAACGTTACAATGGTCTTTGCATTTTTTAACGATTGACTCGCTTCAGCCAGACGCGCTGCTTGCGGAGTAAGCATCAGGAGTTCGGGACTGTTCTTTAGCATGTTTAATTCTTCTTTGTCCAGTTCAAGCCGCATTCTTTTTCTGCTTAATTCATCTTCTATTCTTTTTTGAGCGAGAGAAGATTCCTTTTCCATCTCCGATCTCTTCAAATCATATTTTTTCAATTCAAGATTATTTTCCAGCAACGCAATTTCTTCATCCGCTTTCAGTTTAGCTTTGGTAGCGTGGATTCTTGCTTGTTGATTTAGCTTTTCCGTTTGTTCCATAATTCTTGCAGATTCCTGCTGACGCATCGCGTCGGCTATTTTCGAATCGAGAGCTTCGAACGATTGGACCGTTAAAGAAATTAAGTCAAGACCCAACTTTTGAATAGTGGCGTTTACTTTTTGCAGGAGATAATCATAAATCTTCGACGAAGATAATTCTTCTATCTCATATCGCTCGGCATACTCTTTTACAATCCCGTGAATTATTGTTTCGAGCTCTTTCTCGGCTTTGGCAACAGCATTACTATTCCATCCGCCAACCCTAATTAATTCGGGAATATGATTCAAGGCGGCAGCAACAGTAACGGCAAGTCTAACCTTAATATCAAGATTTCCTTTTGCCGAGGCTTCAATATTCATTTGCGTTGAATAGGTCGTCTTCTGTAATGTTAAACTAAAGTGTCTCGGATAGAAGCGAGATTTTCTTAAAATAATTTTCCCGTGTGATTCAAAGAGAATCAACTGGTCGGGTTTTCTCAGCCGGTATTCAAAAAAGAATAGCACAACTAATACTATTGCTAAAATGCCAATGGTTATCCACATACTTTTATCTCCTAATGAATTTCTATGTTCTTTATGATTGCTTAAGGAAAATATCGAAAGAAGGGGAATAAAATGCAATCAATTTCGTGGCGTAATTTAATATTATTTTTTAATTGTATGCGATAAAAAAATCGAAGACAAAAGAAAAACAGTAAGGATATCCTTTGAAGCGGCTAAATATGCAAGAATTACATAACAAACTAGCCGGGGATAAATCGGAATTACCGGAAACAACCATAATGAAATCATTTTTGCGTTTTGAAATAGCTAAGACCAAACGAGAAATAACTGATGCTAGTTGTCAACAAAACCATACTTGACCTTAACTACACAAAAACTTAAATTGTTACCATGAATCAAAGATATTTCATTAGTCGCACATCAAATTTTCCCCAAACAAATAAAACAAATCAATTTTACTCAAATAATTAAAATAACCCGACACAAATTTTTTAGAGAAAAAAATGAAAACCTTTTTCGTTAAAACCGATTTACTAACCGGCGAAGAATATTTAGAAGTTTATCTTCGCGGTCAACAGATACTTACTGATCCTTTCCTTAACAAGGGCTCCGCCTTCAACGAAGAAGAAAGAATAAGTTTAGAATTGGATGGACTCCTTCGTACAGAGGTTTCAAATCTTGAGACACAGCGTGAAAGAAGTTACGCAATGTACAATCGTAAACAAGATGATCTTGAGAAATACATCTTTCTTCAAGGGCTTCAGAACCGTAATGAAACTTTATTTTATAGTCTTCTTTGCGATAATCTTTTTGAGATGCTTCCAATTGTTTATACGCCGACCGTTGGTAAAGCATGTTTGATGTTAAGTCACATTACACGCGAGTACAGAGGTGTCTATATTAACCCGGATAATATCGGCAGCATCGATAAAATATTTCAAGGAATCTCTCTGCCGGAAGTTTATTTGATTGTTGTTACCGATGGTGAACGAATTCTTGGTTTGGGCGATTTGGGTTCAGATGGGATGGGGATTCCCGTAGGAAAAATAAATCTTTATGTAGCTGCCGGTGGAATTCACCCTGCTTGTTGTTTGCCAATTTCCTTGGATGTCGGAACAAATAATCAAAGCTTGCTGGATGATCCGCTTTATCTTGGTTATAGACATAAGCGTCTTGAAGGTAAAGAGTATGATGAATTCATCGAAAGATTTGTGATGGGCATTAAACGCGTATTTCCGCAAGCTCTTTTGCAATGGGAAGATTTTGCCAAGCATAAAGCTTTCAAGTTGTTGGAAAGATACCATGAAAGAATCCTTTCATTCAATGATGATATACAAGGAACCGGTGCATGCGCCCTCGCCGCATTATTGAGCGCTATGAAAATTAAGAAACAACGTTTCAACGACCAGCGTTTTGTCATTGCAGGTCTCGGACAAGCGGGTAGCGGTATCGCTCGCAACATCCTAAATATGCTGATGGAAGAAGGCGCAAGCATTGAAGAAGCTAGAAGTAAAATATTTGCTTACGATTATTTAGGGTTACTGATGGAAGACACTCCGGGTATTGTCGAATATCAAAAACCATTCGCGCAAAAACATGATGCAATTGCCAACTGGAAATTAGACTCTCCAAGTTCGGTTACGTTAAAGGATATTGTTAAGAATTCAAAAGCAACTGTATTGATAGGCGTAACGGCAACAAACGGTTTGTTCAATCACGAGATACTCTCTCAAATGGGTGCCAATGATGAACGACCGGTTATCTTCGCCCTATCAAATCCAACTTCAAAATCGGAATGTTCTCCTGAGGAAGTAGCAATTGCAACAAATGGAAGAGGAATAACCGCAACCGGCAGTCCTTTCCCGCCGGTAGAGTTTAATGGTAAAAAACTTTTTTCATCACAATGCAATAACATGTTTATTTTCCCGGGTGTGGGTTTAGGCGCGTTGGTAAGCAAAGCTACACGAATCACTACAAAAATGTTTTTACAAGCGAGCAGGGCTTTGTCCGAGCTTGTTTCAGAAGAACAACTAAACAGCAATATGTTGTTACCTGATATAAAGGATATTAGGAATGTATCGTTCCACATCGCACTGGCAGTAGCTATTGAAGCCCGTGATTCCGGTTTAGGCAGAATGTTGAGCGATGAGGCATTATCCGATTTGATAAAAAAAGCACAATGGGAACCTCGATACTATCCTTTTAGACCGGGGAAGCAAGAGTAAATGAGATGTGTTGTTTGAGTGAATTCGTATTGCAATGCTTTCCTCATCATGATGAGTAGAGTAGTTATAAGATCATCACATAAAGTTAAAATTGAACTATGGAGTATTGGACTAAATTGTTAAGAAGTTTCCCAATGTTCCATTTTGGAGATATCCCGACTTAACTTTTTGAATTTATTTTCTTACACCACACTCTCTTGTAATTGTTAATGGAATTTTTTCAGGTGGATGCTGAAGAGCAGTTTTATTCAGATTGGTTCTGTCTACTTTTATTTTTTTTGTCGTGATGCTATATGCATTGTCCTACGATAACCCGGTTTTCATCTGAGCTCGTTCGTCAAGTCCGGATAAGATTGAGGTTTCCGTTTCTTTGCAGGATATCTGTCCATCAATCCAGATTTCATTTGGGGGACAAAGAGATATGGCGCGGAATTCCAACCGCATACAAATTCCGTGAACATTTCATTTCGTATTACCAATCCTTCCATTATCCATATTTTCATCCTCTTTTTCTCACCATCTTCGCAAAATTTCTACTTTATTTTTTCTATTTCCGCCCATCAATTATCATCCATCTATTCATTTGGCAAGAAGATTCTTAACTACAAACATCGCAATTCATGCACGGCGGCTCACCGGGAAAACCGAAATAATCCGAGATGTAAACCCTTCTGCATGTTTCGGATTTAAAATAATTTACAACTGACAAGAGTTTTTTATTATCGTTCAAAAGTTTTGTTTTCAGATAAGTTTCATCGTAAAGCTCATGCGGCAGTTCATCAACAAGCGTTAAGTTTTTATTTTCTATCGTTCCTTCGGTAACGCCGTAACGGTCAAGCATGGCAAGCACCGTTTCTACCCGGAAATCACTTTTGTTTTTGAAACTCATTTGTTCACGGAGATAATCAACTCCCATAGCGTTTGCTGCTTCAAGACTTGATCTTAAAAGATCGTACATCCGGGAATAATAATTCGCATCGGGATTAGCCCACTTAATAAATTCCATTTGTGTGTAAAGGTCTTCCTGATTATAAAGAAGCATACACAGCGAATCTTTTCCATCCCGTCCCGCTCTGCCAATCTCCTGGTAATACGATTCAATTGAAGAAGGAACTTCGGCATGAATAACGAAACGGATATCGGGTTTATCAATTCCCATTCCGAATGCGTTAGTAGCGAGAATTAAATTCTGTTTACCTGAAAGAAAATCCCTTTGAGTTCTTTTCCTTTCATTCGCTTCCAGTTTGCCATGATAGATTCCGTGCTTATAACCCTTATCGCGTAGAATCTGAGAGTAGTACTCAAGTTTTTTTATTAACGCAAAGTAAATGATACTGGCTCCTTTATAAGTATCAAGCGTTTTATAGATAGCGTTCAATGTTTCCTTTTCATCAAAAACGTCGGTAGTCTCAAGCCGCAGATTTGGGCGTTCAATTCCTTCATGAAAAATTTTTATTTCATTTGTTGAAAGTCCCAGTTTCGCGATGATATCTTTTTGCACATCGGATGTGGCTGTTGCAGTAAGAGCGATGGTAAGAGGATTTTTAAGAAGCGCTCTAAACTCTGCAATGCGTGAATAATCGGGGCGGAAATCATGTCCCCATTCCGAGATACAGTGCGCTTCATCCACTGCAAGAAGCGATACCTTTGCTTTTGTTACAGCATCAATGAACTCTTGCTTACGGAATCTTTCCGGTGTTACATAGAGAAGTTTTGTTTTTCCTTCGACAAATCTTTTTAAACGTTCTTTTCGCTGTTCAGCGGTAACCGTTGAGTTGATGAACTCCGCCGGAATATTTTTTTTCTTTAACGCATCAACCTGATCTTGCATTAGAGCGATAAGCGGACTGATAACGATTGTTCCACCATCAAAAAGCATAGCTGGTAATTGATAGCAAATTGATTTACCGCCCCCTGTAGGCATTAACACAAGGCAATGTCCGTGCTCGTTCATAAGTCTGTTAATGATCTTTTCCTGCTCGCCGCGGAAATCAGGATGATCAAAATATTTGTGCAGCGCTTCTTTTGGTGTCAATATCATTACTTTCATAAAGTTAAGACTCAATTTATAACTCCTCCCTTTAATAAAATATATCTCATAATATTTTATTAATTTTGAAAGAGATTTCCTATAAGGAATTATTCAACGGTTAATTAAATTTCTTTTCACTCAAGGTGATTTTTTTTCTTACACTACGAAGAGAGTTATGAACAAGTATATCAGGATTTTACTTTTTGCTGGAAAGTTATTTAGTAATACAAGTAGTAAATTTTACTTTTTATCTCTTCTTATATTAATTCTCTTTGGTAGTGGATGTAAATCGAAAAAGGAGAATGGGCTTGATGCCCGATACAAATTTGCTTATACCGAATATCAGCGCGCTTTGCAAAATAGATTTAATCCGTATGACGCCTCTTTTAACATTCCTTCTTCAAATTTTGAATACTTTGACACATTAAAATATTTTTACACCGGAAGGAATTTTCAACCGAAGTTCATAAAAAGTTTCGATGATAAAATCTTTATAGATTCGTTGCTTACGATACTTGGCAAATCCGGCGAACATGGCATAAAACCGGGGCTGTATAAGTATGATTTAATTAAAAGTGAATATGAAAAGCTCATTGATAGCACAGTAAAGGAGAACTCGATCCGGTATCTTCATTTAGCTAATCTTGAGTTGCTTCTTTCAGATGCGGTTTTGAGATATGCATATCATATGCGTTATGGTATTGTTAATCCATTAAAAATTTTCCCCGACAGTTATTTTCTCCCGGCTGTTGATTCAACGAAAAGAGAGGTGCTTAAACCTCTTCTCGTGGAAAATGTTCTTCAATATCTAAATGATATTCAACCTAAAAGTGAGCGATATAAAAAACTGCAGGCAGCACTTCCTTTTTATACCAAAATGGAAAACCTTGAATGGAGAAAAATTCTTCCGCTTGATAAAAAGTTAAAAGTTGGCGAGCAAAGTATTCAACTGAAACCGATCATTGAAAGATTGGCTCTGCTTGGATTTGTTGATACTTCCAAGATTGTTCAAAAGAATTTTGATACATACGATTCGTTAATTCTAAAAGCGGTTGCTAAATTCCAAAAGGCAAATGGATTGACCGATGATGGAGTTCTTGGCAAGGCAACCGTAGAAAAACTGAATACTTCTCCACAAGAATATGTAGAAAAAATTAAACTGAGTTTGGAAAGATTCCGATGGACAAATTATATCGATAGTTCGCGTTACATTTTAGTAAATATTCCCGATTTCTATCTCAGAATTATTGAAAACAAACAAGAAAAATTGAAGATCAGAGTTTGTACGGGAAATAAAAGACCGGCAAATTATGATGCAAGGCTGAAAGTCTATGAGAAAACTAAAAATTGGCGGAATAAACCGAATGATTGGGAAACACCGGAACTGTATGGAAGGATAACGCACCTTATTCTTAATCCAACATGGACGGTGCCGACAAGCATTATCAGAGATGAGATCTATAGAAAATCTGTAAATGATTCGTCGTATTTACGGAAAGAAAACTTCAAAGTAATTTATAAAGGAAAAGAGATAAATTTAAATGAAGTTAACTTGAAGCACTTTTCTCCTAATAAGGTTCCCTATATTTTTATACAAGACCCTGGAGCCGGAAACGCGTTAGGAAGAATTAAATTTATGTTCACAAATAAATTTGATATTTATTTACATGATACACCGACAAGAGCGCCGTTTTCTGCGGCTATCAGAGCAGTTAGTCATGGTTGTGTAAGAGTTGAAAAACCGTTGCTCCTCGCCGATTATATTTTACAGAATAACTCAAAGTGGGAACCCGATTACGTGAGGCTTGAGATTGGTTCTCCTGCAACTGATAAAACAAAAATTTCGGAGTTCCGGGCGAAAAGAACGGAACTTAGAAAAAATTTCAGCTTCGGAAAAACTACGCAAGTAAATTTGGAACACAGTATTCCTCTCTTTATCGATTATTATACGGCTTGGGTGAGTGAGGATGGGATCGTAAATTTTAGAGATGACGTCTATGGTAAAGACAAGTTATTAAAACAATATTTATTCAGTTCGACTGAAATTATTAACGGGTTTTGAATGTGTTTTATTCGTGGAGTAGAATAACTACTAAATTTTGGGCAAATGAAAGTTCTTCACCATCAAAATGACGTTTATAACTTGTTATTGATCTTTGGTTGGTTAATTGTTCCGGTTTTTTGTAAATAAAATGTTCTCTTTAAAACGGAAAAGTCCCAACACATACCGTGTTGAGACTTTTTTGTGAGCGCGGGTGGGCTCGAACCACCGACCTTCACCTTAAAAGGGTGTTGCTCTACCACTGAGCTACGCGCCCGTTCAAAATAATTTTGAATTGCAAATTTAATACTATATTTTTA